>JBDRNJ010000024.1:0-118868 GCA_043811375.1 bacterium
ATGGCTTTGAGAAACGCTTGATTCACCTGCCAAGAAAACGAAAACAGAAGAAGAACAATGATGACAACAAAGACCCTGAATCAAAAAAAGTGTTACCTATGTAACCGGTCTAATGTGTATCCTATGTAACCGGTCATACACTATGATGTGTACGATGCCGGTCTCATCAAGCGTGGGACGATCCGCATTGTGGCTATGGAGCTATGTCGCTGGGATTCGATACCGGAGCGACTTTGGCGCGGCGAAACAAATGTCAGTGCCGACGGATTCCGTGCCGACCACATCGACTACTTTGACAACCCTGACAACGACTTCGAGTTCGTCGCCTACTACTTTGAATTAGCATAGACAGCCTGCTCTTTGTTGACAAGGGGGTAGTGAGAAGGTAGATTGGGTAAACTCAAGCTAATTCCATAACAATCTGTCATTGCATCATCGCGAACCCGCCGAAGGCGGGTGTGGCGATCTCTAAGAACTGTTTCTTCACCAGGAGATTTCCACATCGCTTCGCTCCCCATAATGACCTTGCAATATATTTTATGAATCATCTGAGCTAACCGGTGCCAACGGCTCCTTGCCGGAGCTAAAACAGATCAGGCCAGGGTGACAGATACAGTAGCCGGCAGCCTTCTAGGGCAGGTCTGTCTTCAAACCTGCCATAGGCGAAGCCTGTCCCCCCTTATGGAAAGGCGGATTCGAAGACGGATCCGCCCTACGGGACTGCGGAACCGCTATGGGGCTGCTCAGAGGGGAAAGAAGAAATCAGGCCAGGGTGACAGATACAGTAGAAAACCGAATAAAGCCAGGAGAAAAACAGGCAATGCCAGTTTACGGTAGACCTTTAGCAGATCACTGTTGAAATACTCGTTTGTGAGAATCAGGCACAGGTGAGTGGGCGAAAGAATCATGCCCAGATATCCCGAAAGATAAGCCAGCAGAATATGGGCCGGGACTATTTCAGGCTGGTAGAGAAACCCGGCCAGCAGAGTATAACCGAGGGCCACAAAAGCGGCGACCATGCCGGTCAGGATGCCGGCGGCAAAACAGACCAGGAAAATCACCAATTCTTCCGGCAGGTTGAGCTGCAGAGACAATCGGGGAATGGATCCGATAGCCCCCGACAACTCCAGCGCCGTTTGGAACGAGAGTGTTCCAAATATCAGAAAAATCAGCTTGTAAGACAGACCCTTCTTCGCCGCCGTCAGCAGACTCTTCCATGACGGTCGACTGACCAGAATCAGCACCACTATAGCTGCCAGTACCGCCAGCGCCAGATCAATCCTGAGGATACCATAAATAGCGATAGCCAGCGGTATGGGCCAGATAGTCTTCAGGATGCCGCCCAGAGCTCGTAGCGGTTCACTGTGTCCAAGCCCGTCATTGCCCACGTAACGGATGTAGAAAAACATGCCCAGGGCAATCATAACCAGACTCATGGGCATCTGCATCAGAGCCACCGAGCCAATGGGCATACCGGTGATGGCTTCGGTCAGGATGATTCCCGGATAAATCGGCCAGAAGAACTCGACCAAATGACGGAACCAGTAGTTGCTGGCTGTGCGGAACTCGGCCGGATAACCACCTTGTCCCAGGACGTTGTCCACCAACGGCGCCGACAAAAGAGAACCTCCCGGCATCGGCATCAATCCCACCAGCGGCGGCAGCAGGGCTACGGCCGTCTTATTGCCGCCCGGCAACCCACGGCAGGCATCGGTAAGCTTGTCCAGAAAGTGCAGTTCCTGGAGCAGTTGTCCCAGGGCAGTAATCAAGACTATTACTGAAGTCAGCGAGATGAACCGTTCCGATTTCAGCAACTCCCAGTACCCGGCCAGTAAGGCGGACAGGTTGACCCCATAAAGAAGCGCCGTTACCACTCCCGCACCGAAAAGACTCACGGCTACTGAGACCCTTTTTCGCAGGGCCAAAACGATAAGTGCAAAGACAACTACCAGCTTCAGCGCATCCATGCCGGCCAGTATAGCATACCGGGAGCAAATGTCAATCAACAGACTTGACATCAGACCGAACGACCGCCTAGCTTGATGTCAGACTACAACACGAAATGGACAGCACCGTTACAGGTAATTGACTATGCCGACGTCCCGACCAAAGGAAAAACCTCTCAAGGTAGTAACCACCATCAATGGGCGACTTGTGCGGCGCGGGCGTGACCGAATATCCGTCTTCGACAATGCTCTTCTTTACGCGGAAGGTCTGTTTGAAACGCTGCTGGCAATTGATGGCCGCATGATTTTCGTCGACGAGCACCTGCGTCGTCTCTACCGTGGAGCTAAAATTATCGGACTTAAGATCCCGGTCAAGGCCGACCGGTTGACGCGGTGGATGCAACGCACAGCGCGCGCTCATCCCGACCGCATCATCAAACTACGCCTGACGATAACCAGCGGCGAATCGGCCCGCTGGGTCGGCCGTCAGGGCCTACCGCAGGTAATCCTCAGCGCTTCCCCGCACCAGATGCCAATCCAGCCGTTCAGGTTATGGGTTTCCGATTTTCGCATCGATCAGCACTCTGTCTTTAGGCGGATAAAGACGCTGTCGTATGCCATCCACGCTGCCGCTTTGAATCAGGCCCGGCTGAAACACTGTGATGATGCCATGCTGCTCAATGAGAAGGGCCAACTGGCGGAGGTGACGTCGGCCAATGTTTACTGGGTACACCGAAGGAAGCTGTATACACCGCCGCTGAGCGCCGGTTGTCTGGAGGGAGTGACGCGCAAGCTTGTTCTGAAAGAGGCAAAGAAACTGAACCTGCCGCTCAAGGAAAGCGACGGTACTGTCGACAGTCTGCTGGGCGCCGACGAGGTCTTCATCTCCAGTTCCCTGAAACTGATCGTCGGCGTTTCGCACCTGCTGGTTGGCCGCCGCACCCATCGTCTGAAAACCGCATCCCTTACCGATATGATTAGCAACCACTTTCGACACCTGATTAAGCTGGATTGACAAAGCGAAGTTAGCGAATCGCGATTTCGTACAGTGTTGCATCCCGTGGTGGGCGTACGTCCTCGTGCGCCCACTTCTGCAGCGTATTGTATGACCGGTTGCCGCATTACCTTTTTGTTGACTTCCGGTTCCAGTCACGTCTATCCTGTCGCTAAACAGTGTCGTGTATGGAACACGACCTGATTCAAGCGGAGGCGTCATGGTGAATCGGGTTTTAAGAATCTGTATATGGGCAGGCATAGCAGTGATTCTGGCTGCCGGCGCCGCTGCTCAAGATCCTTCTGACTATTCGCAGGGTAGTCTGTATGATGTTCCTCCCCGCTGGCTGGCGGACATGCCGACGGCCGGCACTCTGCCGCGCGCCTACTACAGTATCGCGGTCCGTTTTTATCCCAACGGCGGCGCCCTGGGCTTTACTGATATCGGGCTGTCGAACCGCCTGATGATGGGCATCGCCTTTGGTGCCGAAGACATCATCTCCAACCGCGACCCAAACTGGAACCCGCGTATCGAGTTTAATCTCAAATTCCGCGTAATCGACGAACTGGAGTATTTCCCGGCGGTCAGTGTCGGTTTTTCTTCCCAGGGCAGCGGAGCCTGGGACCGGGATTTCGACCGCTACACCTTCAAGTCCCGCGGTTTCTATGCCGTCGCCAGTAGAAGTTTCTACTTTTACCAGTGGACTTCCGGCTGGCATGCCGGCGTCAACTACTCACTTGAGAACGACGTTGACCATGAGAAAGACGTTAACTTCTTCCTCGGCTTTGATGCCACCTTCAAGTACAACCTGGCCCTGCTGGCTGAACTGGATGCCGCCCTCAACGATGATCGCTCCACCCTGCCGGACGGCACTCAGTACGAATTCGCCGGTCGTGGCCGGGGTTATTTCAATGTGTCCGTCAAATGGCTGTTTGCTGAGAATCTGGAACTGGAAGCCCTGCTGAAGGACCTGTTTCTCAACCGCCGCGATGCCGACACCTTCACCCGTGAAATACGGCTGACCTATATCGACCATTTCTGACGGCTGTCTGGCCGGTGCCAGACCAGGTCAGCACGTAGCGTCGCTCAGTTCGACTTGCGGAACGCCTTCATAAATGCCACCAGTTTCTCTACTCCCTCAAGCGGCATGGCATTGTACATCGAAACCCTGACACCACCCACACTGCGGTGTCCTTTGAGTCCGACGAATCCCGCTGCTTTGGCTTCGGAGATAAGTTTCTGCTCCAATTCCTCCGAAGGCAGCCGCATAGTGATATTCATCCAACTGCGGCTGTCGGGTTCTACGGTGCCACGGAAGAAATCCGGATCCCCGTCCATCATGGCATAGAGGCAATCCTTCTTGGCTATATTGATCTTCTCGACCGCTGCCAAACCGCCCTGCTTTTTAATCCAATCCAGCACCAGCCTGACCATGTAAATGGGAAATGCCGGCGGCGTGTTGTACATTGAGTTCTTTTTGGCATGGGTCTGGTAGTTGAACATACTGGGCAGATTCTCCGCGCACCTGGCCAGCAGGTCATCACGAATAATCACGATCGTGACGCCCGCCGGGCCGAGGTTTTTCTGGGCACCGGCATAGATCAGCGAGAAGCGGTTATAATCCAGTCGACGCGAGGCGATGTCGGATGACATGTCGCACACCAGCGGAACCCCTTGTGGGTCGGGGAACTGGTGAAACTGGGTGCCGACGATAGTGTTATTGGAGGTCAGGTGCAGGTAAGCCGCATCCGGCGGGCAATCGATCTCCCGTGGAGTGGGAACCTTTCGGTAGCCCTCCGCCTGAGAGGAGAACACCACCTGCACGTTGCCGATACCGCGTGCCTCTTTGATGGCCTTGGCCGACCAGGTACCGGTGTCGACATAGGCTGCTGTTTTGCCCGGTGATAAGAAATTGAGAGGCGTCAACGCGAACTGTGTCGAGGCTCCGCCGCCGAGAAACAGGACGTGGAACTGTTCTGTCAACCCCAGAATCTCCCTTATCAGCGCCGCAGCACTAAGGCTGATCTCATCGAACTCCGGTGAGCGGTGCGATATTTCCATCACCGACATCCCCGTTGAATGATAATCCAGCAGCTCTTTCTGCGCCTGACGCAAAACGTCCAGGGGCAGGGTGGCCGGGCCGGGATTGAAATTGTAAACTCTGTCAGCCATCTGTCACCTCACGCAAAGGGCATATTATGCCCGCCATTTTTTCATAATTCCGGATGCCGTCACTTGTTGCCGACATACTCTCCGATCAGCCGTTCAATGATTACCCCGATACGGAGCATATTCTCTTTTGACGAGGCGCCAATATGCGGACTGAACAGGCAATTGGGAGCGTCGATCAAAGGCGAATCCTTGGGTGGATCGGAATACCACACATCGGTGGCGTAGCCTGCCAGTTTGCCGCTCCTGAGGGCTTCGACAATGTCCTCTTCAACGCAGAGCCTACCGCGACCGGTGTTGATCAGAATGGCTCCGTCCTTGAACTCAGCCAGGGATTGCCGGTTGATAATGTCTCGGGTGCTGTCCACCAGCGGCATATGCAGCGACAGGAAATCCGATTCATTGAGGACTTCCGTCAACGTCGGTCGAATTTCGGCAAAGTCCGTGAAGTTGACGTCCGGGTGCCAGCCGAGCACCCGCATCTGAAACGCTCTCGCCCGCGCGGCCAGGGCCAGACCGATACGTCCCAGTCCAAGTATACCCAGCGTCTTTCCGTACAGCTCTACCCGCTTGAGATCCTTCTTGAGCCACTTCCCTTCGCGCATGGAAGCATCTGCCTGATTCAGCCGGTTGGCCAGACCGATCATAAGAGCGAAAGCCAGCTCCGCCACTGCTGTGGTTGAAGCCTCGGCCGTATTCTGCACGATAATGCCTTTCTCGGACGCATACTTGCGGTCAACGTTGTCCAGTCCCACACCGCCGCGCAGGACCATTTTCAGTCGCGGAGCATTGTCGATATACTCCCGGGTCACTTTTGTCTTGCTGCGCACCAGGACAATTTCCGTCTCCGGCAAGCGACTCTTGTCATCGGTCACTTCGCCGTATTTGGAGAGAATCCCGGGCAGGCTGGGATCAAAAGCGTCGGAAATCAGAATAAGCATAGCTACTGTCCTTTCATATTATTCATCTAGCAAATTAACTACCATACCGCTGCGCAGCTTGGGTTCAAACCAGGTTGACTTGGGCGGCATAACCTCGCCGACATCGGCCACCTTCAGCAACTGCTCCACTGAAACAGGATAAAGAGAAAAAGCCGCGGCGTAGCGACCACTATCAACCAGCCGCACCAGTTCTTTAACACCGCGAATACCACCCACAAAGTTGATGTTTGGATCGGTCCGGATATCCTTGATACCCAGAATCGGTGTCAGCAGGCAGCGTGACAGGACAGCTGCGTCGATTGACCCCGTGGGATCATTGTTATCGACAATCCCTTCCCTGGTCAGAAGCTTGTACCATCGGCCGTCACAGTACAGACCGAAACTGCCGGAGACCCCGGGGATCACCGCCTCGGCGACGGCTTCCACCGTGAAGTTTCCTCCCACTCTCTCGATCAATTGTGCCGGTGTCAGATCGTTGAGGTTCGCCACTACCCGGTTGTAGGGCAGGATCTGCAGTTCGTCGTGGGGGAAAATCACGTTGAGAAAGAAATTGTAAGGTTCTCGTCCGGAGTGGTCCGGATTAGTCGCTCGCATTCGCCGGGTAACCTCGGCGGCCGCTGCCGACCGATGATGGCCGTCGGCGATATAAATCTCCGTCAACTCGGCGAAATTATCCACCAGCCGGTCAATGGTTGTCTTCGAAGATACCACCCACATTTGGTGACGTACACTGTCCTCGCTCACGAAGTCGTAGATCGGACGTTCACTTGTTACGGTATCGAAGGCAGCTCTTATCGCCGGCCGGTTGTGAAATATGGAAAGCACCGGACCCACCTGCGCCCGCAGGTGCTGAATATGATCGGCGCGGTCACTGACCTTTTCCGGTCGCGTCTGTTCGTGTTTCTTGATCCGCCCTTCCTCGTACTCGGCCACCGACGCCAAAGCCACCAGCCCGGTCTGACTGTGCCCATTCATAGTCAACCGGTAGAGATACAGACAGGGCTGATCGTCGTGACACATGATTCCGTCATCAATCAGCCGCTGCAGGTTCTCACGGCCACGCTGATAGACCTCTTGATTATAGGCGGATATGTCCCCGGGGAAATCGACTTCCGGTTTGTTGACTCTCAGGAACGAGTTGGGATTGCCGCGCACAAGTTCCCTGGCTTCCTCGCTGCTGAGAACATCATAGGGCAGCGAAGCCACCTGTGCGGCCCATTGCGGCTCAGGCCTGAGACCTCTGAAGGGACAAATCACCGACACCTCTGACTTACTCCATTATCTTCGAGCTTCTGATCAGATCACCATGGTCGTTGGGATTACCAACTGATCCAGGGACATTGTCAACATCAGTCTAATATACAAAAACCTCCCGGTAAGCCAACCGAAATGACTCGAACCGTTCGGCTTTCCACGTTCTAGAACACGCCCAAAAAAAGCAGGCCGGTTAGCCACCGGCCTGCTTCAACTGTCAATACTGATATCGCCGCTATTTCATGTGCTTCGAGATCAGCTTGGTCATCTCAAACATCGAGACCTGCATCTTGCCGCCGAAGATCTTCTTGAGCTTGTCGTCGGCGTTAATCATGCGTCGATCCTTGTTGTCCTGAAGCTTGTGCTTCTTGATGTAGTCCCAGAGCTTCTTAGTCACCTGTGTGCGCGGTATCGGCTTGTCTCCGACCACCGCCGCCAGATCCGGCGACAAAGTCATCGGCCGCATGAAAGCGGGATTCGGTTTCCGTTTGGATTTTGTTTTCTTCTTGGCCACTTTCCTCTTGGCCGGTTTCCGCTTGGCGACCGTCTTCTTGATGACTCTCTTCTTGGCGACCGTCTTCTTAGCCGGTTTCCGCTTGGCGGTCACTTTCTTGACGACTTTCTTCTTAGCTGGTTTCCGCTTGGCGACAGTCTTTTTGACTGTCTTTCTCCTAACGGGTTTCTTCTTCCTTGCAACTGCCATCTGTGGCTCCTTCCGACATTAAGGTTCAAGTCTCTTTTATTCTCTAACTCACCCTCACCCGGATTCATCAGTGTCTCAAGCTGTGTCAACTCTAAAAAAAAACCATTATTTGAAAATATTGGCAAGAATAAAAAGTGACTCCCGGCAACTTTTTTTAATAGTCAAAACTAACGACGTAGTTCGATAACCGGAGCCTCACGGGGACAGCCGAGCCGAAACGGAAACCAGTGACCGACTCCCGACGACGTGTAGAGGTGACTGCGCTGAAGCTGATAATGCCCCCACGGGTAACGTTGTAGTTGCAACATTTCAAAAAGTGAACGATTACCCAGGCCGATCTGTCCCCCATGAGTATGTCCGGCGAGGGTCAGGTTAACATCGGCTTCGGCGGCATAGCCGAATACGTCGGGACGGTGACTCATCAACAGCACCGGCTCACCGTCGAGACACTCTCGCATCGTCTTCTGTAGAGTCTCACCGAAGAACGTTGTGTCCCCGATAACCATCGAGCGCGGATCATCCAGGCCGGCCACCAGCAGGTGCCGGGTGCCGACGGCAATTCTCACCGAACTGTTCACCAGCAAAGAGATAGAAGAGTGATCGAAAGCTCGCCGCACCGCGGTAATACCACGGTAATACTCGTGATTCCCCAGGCAGGCGAAGGCGCCCAGCGGCGGATTGAGTTGTTCAATCATAGCCAGCGCGTCGGGCAGAAGCTGTAGATCGTCTGCAACGTCCCCGGTCAGTAAGACCAGATCAACCGACATCGGTTGGGTCCGGGAAAGGATGTCGGCCAGGTCATTCAGGGTAACGTACCGCCCCAGGTGCAGGTCCGACAGGTGTAACAATCGCAACCCGGAAAGATCACTCGGAAAAGTATCGATGACAAGCGGCCGGAGATAAACTCTCACATCTGCAAAAGCCCCGGTGAACCCGGAGACACCGGCAGATACCGACAGCAGCGGTACTGCAACCGTCGCTGTTTGCAAAAACAGACGCCTTTTCTCATTCAATGGTTGGTCACTATCCTGATCCGCAGGAGACAACCGACCGAATACCCAGCGCACCAGATGAACCAATCCCGAAAACGGCAGAGAAATAATCAGGCAGAGTTGAAGAACCACTGCCAGGTTGGTGATTATAGCGGCAGCGAAAGCCAGCCATTTCTGGCCGGTGTATTCACCCACACTCCACAGAATGATTGTAATTATTCCCGATAGCGGCAGACCAATCGCAGCCCTACGGATAATTTTGCGGCGCCACCAGGGACGGTTCAGACCCCAGAGCAGAAGACAACTCACCAGACCTAACACCAGGATGACGACCGCAACGAAAACGACCGGCAAAAAAATGCGCATAGAATCAGTATCCCATCATATTACTACAACATATACGACCAGTCATTGATAGCGGAACATTCTTTTTGATGACACCTTTAGGCCTTCAACCTGAGCTACCGGTATGAAAATGCAATCGCGTACAATCATGGTGTTATTCAGGGCAGTCGAATGAGGCTACTTCCGCCAGACCGCCGGACGCAGGACAATCAGGACCGTGAATATCTCCAGCCGTCCCAGGAGCATGGAAAAGACCAGAATCCATTTGCCCGGGACAGGAATCCAACCGTAGTTCTCAACGGCGCCGATTCCGGCCAGTCCCGGGCCGATATTGGCAATCGTCGCCGCTGAACAGGCCAGGGCCGTGGTCAGGTCGGGAACAAACAGGGTCATCAGTAGCGCCGTCACCAGGAACAGCACCACGAACAGAATGAAGAATGCAACGACGTTTATGATACGGGGGTCATCGATAGTCTGATCGCCGATCTTCACCGGCGCTACCAGGCGGGGTTGGGTCAGTTTGCGCAACTCGTTAAAGGCCACGCGACCGACGATCATTATCCGAATCATCTTTATGCCGCCGCCGGTAGAACCGGCGCAGCCGCCGAAGAACATCAGTAGTACCAGCAAAAAGCGAAGGAAATCCGGCCACATGTCAAAATCAGCCGTCACAAAACCGGTAGTCGTGACAATGGCCAGCGTCTGGAAAGAGGCGGTGCGCAACGTGTTGTAGAAACCCTCTATTTCCCAACTTTGTTCGGTATAGTGAGCGTGAAACTCCTCGGTTGTCATTGTCTCGGCACGGAAATGTGTTGCCGCCTCGTCTTCGGGCGCCAGACCGTTGATCGAAAGTACGCAGGTGATAACGACTATCGTAATGACAATCACCGAGGTGTAGAAAGCGAATTCCTTGTTCTTTACCAGTGAGTGGAGATCACCGCGTAACGCTCGAAAATGCAGGAGGAAATTGATTCCGGCAAAGTACATGAAGACAATTATCACCCATTGAATGAAATCCGAGTTGTAGGCGGCAATCGAGGCGTTGCGGGTCGAGAAACCGCCGGTGGCCATGGTCGCAAAAGTGTGACAGACAGCATCGAACAGGTTCATGCCTCCGACCAGCAGCAGGACCGTTTCAGCCGCCGACAACAACAGATAGACACCCCACAATATCGAAACCGTCTGAGCCAGCCGCGGCCGTAATCGGTCTTTCGTCGGCCCCGGCACCTCACCGCGGAACATCTGGTAGCCGGAAACACCCATAGCCGGGAAAATCACAATTGCCAGCGTGATGATCCCCATCCCCCCCAGCCAGTGAGTCATAGACCGAAGAAACAGCAATGACCGGGGCAGCGCCTCTATGTCGTTCAGTATCGAAGCTCCGGTGGTCGTGAAGCCCGACATTATCTCGAAGTAGGCATCGGTAAACGAAAGCATCAGGCCGGCGGCGCTGCTGTCCCGCTGGGAGACAAAATACAGAAACATGGGTATGGAGGCCAGGAAGGTCAGGGCAAACCAGCCGATGGTAACAATCGCGTACCCCTCCCGAATCCCCTGCAAGTTGCGTCCCCCGCGACAGATCAGCACCAGCAACGTCCCGATGAAAAGGGATGCCAGGATAGCCAGCACAAAACCGACTATATCGGGTAAGGACAATAACTCAGACAGTTCCAGGGACCAGTTGTCGTAGAGGGCGATGCCCAGCGGAGCCACCAGGGTCGCCCCCATCACCTGCATCAATTTCCCGATCGCATACCCGACCGCCGTCTTGTGCATTGGTCAGCCTCGCCTGGAAGATCGACGTGGTTTGAAGAGCCTGGATACGGTCGGCAGATTCTTGTCGTGGGTAATCATTATGACGTGATCATCAGGCTCGATAATCGTCTCGCCGTCGGGCAGAATCATGCTGTCACCCCTAACGATCACGCCAATTATAGACCTTCGTTTCAACTTGCCGGCGATCTCCTTCACCCGGGTATTCGCCACCAGGCTGTCAGGATCGACCGTGAAGCGCACTGCCTCGATATCGACACTGGAAAACTTGACGACGGCACCAATGTGACCGCGGCTGATGATCTCTAATATCTCACGGGCCGTCGTCAGGCGCGGGTTGATCACATGATCGATACCGATAGACTTAAATAACCGGTCGTGACGTGATTCCGTGGAGGTAACAATTACCTCGTGGGCTCCCTCGGCCTTGGCCAGCAGTCCTGAAAGCATATTGTAGTCGGCGCCTTCGGAAGCGGCAATGAAAAACGAGGCCGTGTCCACATTCAGCTCGCCCAGCAGATCCGGTTCGGTGCAATCACCATGGAGTACTTCGACGCGATTGAAAAGGCTGGCTGCCGTCTGCGCCTGCTGAAGGTCAGGGTGGACAAAAGTTACCGGGTGTTCGCTCTTGTCCAGCACCCGGGCCAGTTCCAGGGCGGCGTAGGCATCACCGGTCATGATGATCTTGCGACTGTCTTTCTTTTCCACACCGACCAGCCGCAGGAAACGTTCGCGTGATTCGCGTGGGAACAGACTGTAGAGTATGTCTCCCGATTCAATGACCGTATCGCCATAGGGTATCATCCCCCGACCTTGACGAACAATAGCGGCAAACAGGACCACGTCCGGGGTGATTTCCTGCCGAATCTCACTGGGTGTCTTGCCAGCCAGTTCCATCTTATCGGTGATACGATAGCCCCGCATGAGAATCTTGCCGTGCTCGAAATCAGCCGATTCCAGGGCATGGGGGGTTTGCACATATTGAAGGATGTGCTCCACCAGCACCTGTTCCGGGTGGATTACCGACGTGATACCGAGCTTCTGCAGGTCTACCAGCTTCGATGTTTCGGTGAACTCCCGGGATCGTAACCGGGCTATGCGCTGGCTTACATCGTACTGGGCGGCGATAGCACACACCACCGTGTTGACCTGGTCGTTCGGCGTTACGGCCAGCACCATGTCGGCGTTAGACAGACCGGCCTCCACCAATAGTGACGGAGAGGTACCCGAACCGTTGAGAATCTGCAGGTCCAGTTTTTCGGCGATAGTTCGACAGAGATGTGAGTCGAGCTCAACCAGAGACAGGTGGTGTTTATCCTTCAGTAACTGTTCCGCCAGGCTATATCCGACCACGCCACCGCCGACGATAATTATCTTCATACTACTGTCAGCCACCTCTTAATAGAGAGTCCTCTCGGACACGTGATGTCGAGAGACCTCGATAGCACTTTCTGCAGGTAATTTCTATCCTGCCGCTACCCGCGTCAAACAAATTATTTCCCTCAGATTACCGGTCAACATAGAACAACCTGCGGATCGGTCACCCTGTCCGCAGGCTGAATTGCACACCGATTACCGGCGGGGCCGGTTAAAACCCGTATATCTCACCATATTTGGCGTTCATGTAGTCGATCAGGGGCTGGTGGTCCAGTGGTTTTCCGGTCACCTTCTCACACAGTTTGCCTGCTCGGTAGCGCTGCCCCTGCTGGTGGATATTACTCCGCAACCACTTAAGCAGCGGAGCGAACTGACCGTTCTCAAACTGCTCGTCCAGATCGGGTATATCCTGCCTGACCTTGGCAAAGAATTGCGCCGAATACAGATTCCCCAGCGTATAGGTCGGGAAATAACCGACCAGCCCGGCCGACCAGTGAACATCCTGCAGGCAGCCGTTGGAGTCCTTGTCGACCTCGATACCGAAGTATTTTTTGAAACGGCTGTTCCACTCACCGGCGGCATCGGCCGGCTTGAGGTCACCGGTCAGGAGCGCCCGCTCCAGCTCGAAACGCAGCAGAATATGCAGATTGTAGGTAGCCTCGTCCGCCTCGACACGAATATATGATGGCTTCACATCATTGATGGCGGCATAGAAATCATCCAGCTTGACATCCTGAAGCGAATTGCGGAACAGTCGCTGTGCCTGCGGGAAAAAATACTTCCAGAATGCCTTGGAGCGGCCAACCTGGTTTTCCCACATACGGGATTGAGACTCATGAATACCCAGCGAGGTCGACTCACCCATCGGCGTACCGAAGTGGTTTTTCTTATCCAGACCCATTTCGTACAGGCCGTGACCGGCTTCATGCATGGTGCCGAACAGAGCGTCGTTGAGTCGGTTGGGGTTGTAGCGGGTCAGGATACGGGTGTCGCCGGGGCCGACACCATCGCAGAACGGATGGGTGGTAATGTCAAGCCGCCCGGCTTTGAAATCGAACCCGATCGCCGCCGCCACCGATTCGCCGAAGATTCGCTGCAATTTGACATCGTATTCCCGCTCGACAATCGAGACATCCGGCTTTTTCGGAGCATCCTTTATCTTGCCCAACAGCGTCACCAGTTCGTTGCGCAGTTTCTTGAAAACCTCGACGATTTCGTCAACAGTCGCGCCCGGTTCGTAGTCATCCAGCAGCGCATTGTAAGGCTCACCTTCGTAACCGTAGGCTTCAGCCTTACGGCGGGACAGATTGAGAACCTTCTCCATCCAGGGCAGGAATTTCTTGAAATCGGAGTCCTTCCTGGCGGCGGCCCATTCCGACTGGGCCAGGCTGGTGACTTTGGTGATCTCTTCCACCAGTTCCTTGGGCAGCTTGGTAGCTTTGTCGTACTGGTAGCGTAACTCCCGGATATTGGCCGCTTCGGGGGAATCCTCGGTTTTGTCCAGATCGGACTGCTCTACTTCTGAGAGCAGTTCGTTTATTTTCGGATCGGTGAACATCTCGTGCGTCATCCGGGCCAGCAGTCCCATCTGCTCCGCCCGAAACGGCGTACCGGCCGGCGGCATGTAGGTGTGCTGGTCCCAGTAAAGGACGGAGCCGGTGGAAGCCAGCAGTGAAATCTCCCGGCAGCTTTTGATGAGTTCATCGTAGGCAGCTTTGGCTGTCATATCGTACTCCTTAGCAATCGACGGCCTTAAAGCGACGGTGCCATCAGTTGGGGTACCGCCACCGGTCAGGCCGGCCATAGTTTCCCGGTTTGCTGTTACAGCCTTGAAAGATAGGCAAATCAGGCGCGAAAACAAGGTTGTCCTTTAACATTAACCTGAATTTGACTTTAGTGTCATGGTGACACTCATCACCAGGTCATGGTGAGCGGAGTCGAACCATCACACCAAACCTGACAGGGATTAGCCCCTTTTATACCTGACGATCTCAATATCCACTTGAATATCAACCGCAACCGACAGTAATTGTTTTATAGCAGCAAGCCACGATTATGGCAAAACAAACACTGTGCCATCAGGCGACCCTGCCTGACAGCAAATGCAATTGGAAAAATGGAGGAAAACATGCTGGTAACTACCACTCCCAACATCGAGGGTCACCGCATCAGCAAATACTTCGGCCTGGTCAGCGGCGAGGCCATTATGGGCGCCAACATTTTCAAGGATATCTTTGCCAGTATCACTGACATCGTCGGCGGCCGCTCCGGCACTTATGAAAAAGAACTGCGCACCGCCAAGGATACGGCTATTGAGGAAATGTGCCAGCAGGCTGAGGAGTTGGGCGCCAACGCCGTGATTGCCGTCGATCTCGATTACGAGACAATCGGCTCCGGCAGCGGCAACATGCTGATGGTCACCGCCAGCGGCACCGCCGTGAAGATGGAGGGGTGAGGTTTCTCACTAGCTGCTGCCCATTCAACAGTGGAGGTCGTAAAGTTCGATGAGCGTGGAGAAAAGACCGGCTTGACCGAGAAATGAAACAGCCTTATCATTGAACTGGCAAAACTGGCGGCAATTAAAGAGGCTATAAGTATGACCAGAACTATGTCACTTCTGAATATGAAAGGCGGCGTGGGTAAAACCACATTGGCTGTGAACCTTGCGTGGTATCTGCATGAAAAAGAACCATGCAATATCCTTTTAATCGACCTTGATCCCCAATTCAATACTACTCAGTACATGATGGATTACAATGACTTCGTGACACACTCCCGGGACAATGGAACTATTGCGGATATTTTGATTGACCAGCCTTCTATGAAACTTACGTCAAAAGGAAAAAGAAAAAAAATACATCCGAACCAGCGGCTCATACGGATTCACACTCACGCCCAGGGATATTGCTTTGACCTGCTGCCTGCAGAACTGCGTCTCGGATTTGTTGTCAAAAATCCGGCGCAGATGGAGTATAAACTTGAAAAAGTGCTCGAGAGCCTTCGGAACAATTACGACTATATTCTCATTGATTGTGCTCCAACTGACTCTGTGTTGACGACTATCGCCATGATGGCATCGGATTATGTGATGGTGCCCGTTAGGCCGGATAGATTTGCCATTCTAGGCTTCGCTAATTTTCTCGAGACACTTGGATATTTTCGGGATAACTGTCAGGACCCACATAGAGTGCAGGAGCTTGGAGTAGTCTTCACTCAAGTCACCGGGAATTCGCAAGTTGAAACAGAATGTATGAGTGAAATCACGACTCGAGCTATTAGGGAAAAAAGCTACGTTTTCACGTCGAAGCTCAGATATTCAAATACCTTCATTAGGGCTGTCAAGGACCAAACTCCAGCGTATAGAACGAAATATGCCCGAGGGAAATTACTTTCCGATATTGCAAGTATAACGAAAGAAATGAAACAGCGAATTACCTATATTGAGGGTAACAAGTAACCATACGTATAGCAGGAGATGCAATGAAAGATGTTAGATATGAAATCCTAAGTGAGTTATACCGTTTCTTAGGGATGTTCAGTGCGAAGGACCTGCTCGCTACTTGCAAGTTACATGGCCTATCAGGCAATTTAAGAACTGCTCTATCCCTATTGGCAAAGGATCTTCGTACATCTACTTATGAGCTTCCGAAAACAAAAGTGGTCATTACAAGTCGGGACATGCCCGTTGTTTCAAAGCGTGAAGCTCAGCATGAACTTCTTGGGTCTGCAGATCGTCAATTTGAGGAATATATACTCAGTAGGTTGACAAATAAGAAGGAATTTCCCACCAAGATCACGCTTGTAAACCTAGCGAAAGTATTAGGTCTACCTCTTAAAGTAACTGCCAAGGATAGTACGCAGAGAGTGGCCAAGCAGTTGTTAAAAAACATTATGCTTGCCGGGGCAGATGTTAAGAACAAAGCGTTGGATTTACTTTCTGTAGGGCAGGACAGGCAAACACAAGGCTGGTTTGATGTAATTAGAAAGTCACAGTGATGCTCAGCATCAGACCACACTCAAAGACTATACATCGCATGACCAGCGATTACCTAAGCGAAGCCCAGTCGCGGCTCACAACTTCCGTAACACGAATGGGTCTGTCAGGCAGCTTTCGCGGTATCTTCAAGGTCTCTTTGGCTTTCGACTCAGTCCTTTCCAAGATCCAAGGACCAAACGTTCATCCCCCCATCTCTTGCCTAAGAGCAATTGTCAAGCGTATTCCGCTCCTTGCGTCGATGTGCCAGATATCAGTTGCTACCATCGAATTCCGCCAGCTAATAGAGTTGGTTCTATGGTGCATCTTCTTCACAGATCATTCCGTAGAATGGCGTAATCTTCAATCGAACCCTACCCGTGGCTACGTGAGAGACCAAGAAAAGCCAATCAGTTACTTGTCAAGCCGGGAGCCATCGTTTTATGCTAATTATGCCAGAGAGAGGTTCTCTATTGAGCCATCTGGGCTTGCAGCTAAATCCGTCGACGAACTGAACAACCAGCGTCGATCGCTCAGTGCGTTCGTGCACCCTGGCAGGATAGCAGTCGGCCGTTCGATGTTGCTTCCGTTTGAGGACATATCGGAGAAATCGCTCAACGAGTTCATGAAAGTTCAGCGCCAGGTAATGGGTCACAGTTGTATTGTACTGGCAGCTTTCAGGAGGAGGGCTTTTGATAAATTACCACCTGTCCACCGCGCTTGGTTTGACTGGCTGATTGGGCCAACTACTGCAAAACATATCCGGAGTCAAGCATTCGGTCTAACTGACTAGCTTCTTGTCTAAGAAACGCATTGCTTGATCTTTGACCAGTCCCTATATTTCTTCTTTGAGTTATTGGAGTTATCTTGTGGCTCACATGAACAACAAACAAGCTGACACGCTGTTGGACCGGGAATTCAAAGTCCTCGACCATGGCTTTGTGCGGCTGGTCGACTATATGGGTGACGATGCCGCTATTGTTCAGGCGGCGCGGGTCAGCTATGGCGAAGGGACCAAGAAAGTCTCCGAAGACCGGGGATTGATCCGCTACCTCATGCGCCGCCGACATACCTCGCCGCTTGAGATGGTCGAGTTCAAGTTCCATGTCAAACTGCCGATTTTCGTCGCCCGGCAATGGATTCGCCACCGCACCGCCAACGTCAACGAATACTCCGGCCGCTATTCGGTGATGAAACAGGAATTCTACGTTCCCCAACCGGATGATATCCGCTACCAGTCGACCGTCAACAAACAGGGCCGCTCCGAGGAAGAAGTGCCCGACGAACTCAAGCAGAAAGTAGTCGAGTACCTGCAAAAGTCGCAAAGCGACGCTTTTGAAAACTATCAGGAACTGATCGACACCGGTCTGGCCCGCGAGTTGGCGCGGATCGGGCTACCGTTGTCTTTGTATACCGAGTGGTACTGGAAAATCGACCTGCACAACCTGTTCCACTTCCTGCGCCTGCGCCTGGACGCCCACGCCCAGTGGGAGATTCAGCAGTACGCCAAAGTGATGGCCGACATCGTCAAGGATATCTGTCCACTGGCGTACGAGGCGTTTGTCGACTACAGCCTCTCCGCCGCCTTCTTTTCAGGACCGGAACTAAAAGCCCTGCGACCTTACCTGGAAAATGTTACCGACAAAATCGAAGATCTGGTATCAGTCGGTTTGTCCCAGCGTGAGGCACGGGAACTGCTCGACAAGCTGGATAAGATTCGCAAGCTGTAGATGACGGCCGGCAACACACCGTCTTAAACTGCGGCCGACCATGAGCACACCAGACTGGAGGTAACGGACAATGGACATAATCCAATTAGCCAACGAGAGAGTCAGGAAGCTCAACATCTTTGACGTCAAACTGGTGCAGGGAGCGGCGATGTGCGTCATGCTGATCCTGGTCAAGCTGATACCGCAGATTGTGACCATCAGTATCTGGTGGTTTGTGGTGTTTTGCGTAATATGTGCACTCAGACCATGTTACGTCTTTTTCTTAAAGAAGTAGTAGAGAGTAACCGCAGAAGGCTTGGGTTGCGATCTGGTCTTCAGTTACCAACCCGAACAGCAATCTCGATATAGTACCGACTTGCCAGAAACCTTTCTACTGGTGACGAATAATCGTATATCCCGGGAGTTTTTACGGCCAGCTCGATGGTGCGAATGCCGTTGGCGTCAGTGTAGGTCGTATCGGATGCGAACGGCTGTCGATGTGGAAAAACCAGCAGTTCCCATTCGGGGACAAAAACAGGGAGCGAGTTGTCGAATTTGCCATCGGGCAGCATCAGATTGTCAGTGTTGTACTGGTCGAGGCCAAGTATTTCAAGGTAGGATTGGCTCTCCCCCAGTGTATCCTGATAATCCAGGCAGACGTCGCTTCCTTCACTTCCCGCCTGGCATCTAAACACCTTGATCTGAACATCCTCCCAGGGGACACTCGGAATGCGGTAGCAGTTGCGCCACATCAAATTCCAGGTCTCGAACTGAGGGATCAATCGCGTATGGTACATCAACTTCAGCAACAGGGTATCGCCGCTGATATCACCCACAGAACAGACGCTGCCATCGGCACGTCGAACGTGCATAAAAACCCCCAATGCTCGACTGGAGTTGTGTTGTGAGTCAAAGACAATGTAATGCCGGTTCGACTGCGGGTCGCTGACACAGATGTACATTGCCGGGTCAATCGGTCGTACACCTGTATTAGCGGTATTGGTGAAACTGAGATTCTCCAATGGGAATGCGGTGGTGTCTCGCGGGTCGACAGCCAGGTAAGCGGGCCACGCTGCTTCTCCCGCATACGGCCTGGCCATCTCATACAAGAGAACAGCCATCACTGAATCACCGGGCTGGAAGAAGGTATCAGCGGCCAGATCGAATATGCGGCATTCCTGGTAATCGCAGTCTCTGACAAAACTGCGCGAATCAAACAGTGACTCCTCATCATGATGGGCGCTCGGGCTGGGTGACTCACAGGAGCCGCCGATCAGCAGAACGGATATTACCCCGGATAGGACCAGACAGAACCACAGTCGCCTCATTTTGATAAGATACACCTTTCGTTGCCGGATGTCAAAATCGCGCGTACTCATGTCGCGAAAGGAGTGCCGCTTGGACAGTGACAACGTCTCCCCTGCCGGCAACCGCTTTTCACCCCGTCAGCATCGGAATCCATGTGGTCGGCTCAGCTATTGGCCAGTTTAACAAAGGCATCCACTTTCGCCAGTTGCCGCCCGACGGCGTCCGACCAGAACGCTTCCTCGGTCAGGTCGACACCGAGGTGCTTCTGCGCCACTTCCTCGGTGGTCATACTGCCGGTATCGGTCAGCAGTGCCCGGTACTTGTCGGCAAACGCCGGACCAATTTTGCGGGCGCGGTCGTACACGCCACCGGAGAACAGGAATCCAAAAGTATAGGGGAAGTTGTAGAAAGGCGAGTCAGTCGCGTAGAAATGCAGCTTGGTGCACCAGAATAGAGGATGATATCCGGAGTCATCGAGCATCCCGGCAAAAGCTTCCTTTTGCGCGGCTAACATTATTTCAGTAAGGCGTTCGCGGGGGACAATTCCGTTCTGCCGTTCGGCGTAAAAAGCGCTGTCGAACAAGAACCGGCTGTGCAGATCGCAAAACATGGTGTAGGCAGCCTGTAGTTTCTGATCCAGCAGCATCAGCTTCTCCTGTGCGTCGGACGCCTGCTCCAGGGCGGCATCGACCACCAGTGTTTCAGCAAAGATAGAAGCCGTTTCGCCCAAGTTCATCGGATATTCGGTGGCAAAGAATGGTTTGTTTTTCAGCACCCGGCTGTGGTAGGCGTGGCCCAGTTCGTGGGCCAGTGTGAGCAGGTTGTCAAACGTCCCGGCGTAAGTCATAAAGATGCGACTCTGCCTCCGGGGACCGGAACCGCAACAGTAACCACCACCGGCCTTGCCGGAACGGTCCTCGGCCTCGACCCAGCGTTTCTCCAGTGCCATGGATGCAAAATCAGCAAAGTCGGTCGAAAACGGTTTGATATTTTCTATTATGAACTTGCCGGCCTCATCAAAGCTGTACAAGCGGTCCATATTACCACAGGGTGCAAACTGGTCGAACCAACTGAACTTGTCGATCCCCAGCAGCTTCTTCTTGGCTTCGATGTATGGTTTCAGTCTTTGCGTTTCCCGGGCTACCACCCGCCACATGGTCTTGAGAGTACTCTCCTGCAGGCGAGCCATCGTCAACGGTTCGTACAGAGGTGATTTCCATCCCCGTCGATTGTACAGGGACAACCTGAACCCGGCCTGGGAATTGAGCGCCATGGCGGCCAGATCAGCCATCTTAGCCCAACTCTCACTGAGCTTCGTAAATGCCTGGCGACGCACCTCACGATCAGGGTGAGCCATCTTGGTGGCCAACTGCCCCATGGACAGGGATGTCGTCTCGCCATTCTCTACAAAGTCAGTCTTGAGGTCGCCGGCCATCTTGGTGTAGAGAAGGTTCCAGGCATGGTAACCGTTGACCGACAGCTCCAGCGCCAGCGACTCCTGCTCAATCGGCATCTTGCTGCGGGCAATCACGCGCAGTTCGTTCAGGTAGAAGGCTATTTCTTTCAACTCCGGCGATGTTACCAGCGCCTGCCATTGATCGTCGCTCACTTTCAGGGAGCGAGCTTCAAGCCCGGTTCGCAGTTTCTTCCACTCGGCGTGATAACCATCGCTTTCCCCTACGAACGCTCGCGCGAGGGCGTCCTCGACATCCTGTGACATCAGGCAATAGGCAAACGCCATCACCAGGTCCAGGTCCTCATACAGCGATTGCAGTTTAAGAACGAACTGTGTCCAGTCCGGGCGCGATCCTTCGTCAAGAGTCTCCGGCAGGTTTTCAAGCATGGCGGCGCCTTCTTTCAGTCCTGCCTTTACTCGCGTGCGATACTCCGCATACTCCCGGGACTTGCTGCCACCGGGGAATATCGATTCGAGATCCCAGGTTGGCGCCGGTGGTATCTTGGTGATTGTCGTCATAGTTAATCTCCGAATAGGTGTCTCACTTTATCGACCGGTAAATTCCGCCTTACGTTTTTCCAGAAAGGCGGTCATCCCTTCGTTCTTGTCACTGGTGCCGCAGGTCTGCCCGAAGAAGACCTTCTCCAGATCACTCCCGACCGAGAGACCGGCCTCCAACCCACGGTTAATACACTCCTTGGCCGCAGCAACTGCTACCGGACCTTTCGAGCAGATCAGCTTAGCCATTTCCATAGCCTTGT
Organism: bacterium; assembly: GCA_043811375.1. Classification (GTDB taxonomy): domain Bacteria; phylum Zixibacteria; class MSB-5A5; order GN15; family FEB-12; genus JBDRNJ01. The sequence goes on from JBDRNJ010000024.1 coordinate 21,702, forward strand.
CCATCAACTCATCAGGGGGATAAACTTCGTCGACCAATCCGATGCGGTGTGCCTCGGCGGCGTTGATCATCTCTCCGGTCAAAATCAACTGCATAGCCTTACCGCGTCCGACCAGGCGCGACAGCCGCTGGGTGCCACCGTAACCGGGAATGACGCCCAGACTAACCTCCGGCTGGCCCAATTTGGCCTTATCTGATGCCAGGCGGATATCACAGGCCATAGCCAGTTCGCAACCGCCGCCAAGCGCAAAACCGTTGACCGCCGCAATTACCGGTTTAGGGAAATGCTGAATGGTTTTCATCAGGTACTGTCCGCGCGCCGACAGCTCAGTACCGTTCAGCATATCCAGTTTGGCCAGTTCCGTTATGTCGGCCCCGGCCACAAACGCCTTACCGGCGCCGGTGATAATGACACAACCGACAGCATTGTCGCTCCAGTGCTCACTGAACAATTGCTGCAGTTCGGCAATCGTCTCCTTGTTGAGTGCGTTGAGTGCCTTCTCCCGATTGATCGTGACCACCAGCACCACGTCTTTTTGTTCCACAATGAGATTCTTGTATTCGCCCATCGTTAAACCTTTCCTTTATGTATCCTCACTTAACATAAACAGTTACAGTATATTCTGTCTCGATTGATCGAACTGTCTGTGCGCCGACCGGGTTACCTCACCTGGCGTTCCATTCTCAGTCCGGCCACTTGCTGCGCGGTACTGACCAGTTCAAAACCCGCCTTAAGGTAGCAGCCCAGGGTGATCTCGTCGCCGCTGAGAAAGTTTATGATCACTTTGGCGACATTCGATCTGGCGGCGGCTCGCTCGTACAATAGATTCAGCATCTTGGTTCCGTAACCGCGTGAGCGCTGGTAGGGTGCTACTATCAGGTGGGCAGCCTCGACCGCCATCTCCAGCGGCTTGTCCCACAGCTCGCCGTAGGCAACCAGCTTACCCGAGGTAAACAGTATGTAGGAGGTCACCCCGTCCCGCTGCCAGGAATCAATGAGGCCGTCCGATGGTGGAAACTGCGTCCCCCGGCAGACGTCGCGATACGTTTCCTCGGAATCGATCCAGGACAGCACCACCCGGGAATATTCAGCAGTGTAGGGAATGATGTCGGCTTTGACGTGAATCGGTTCATCCATTTGTCATTGGCTCCATTCTATGAAGGAGCAATATACGTCAGGAGCCACCGCCGCGCAACCGGCAGAAAGGGCAGCAGCAGATCGATTACGCCACCCCAAACAAGTAGGCTGGGTCATAATAAAGTTTCGTCAGGTCTTGCCACCGACGAAGTCGGGGGTGTGACCTGACGATCATCCCACAAGTCCAGTTCTGGTAGGTCAAGCCTACTTGGGGCTTGACATTCATTTTGTCATGCCGCGAGTCGGCATGACCTACTGCAACTGCTATTCCTTCACCCTGCGCTGGTTATAAAGTGCATCGGGATCCGAAAGATTGACCGGTTGATACATCATGTAATCCGGCTCGAAGTAGAACGTCTGTACACTCATAGGGTAATCCAGAAAAGTGAGTTGCCGACTCTCGCCTCCGGGGTTAAGTGACCATATATTGCGAACACCATCAATCTCTTTCAGACAAATCAGAGGTGACGACCGACTTCGCCTATTGGCACTGATGTTGTCGGTGCCCAACTCCCGGTGAATCATGAGGGAGTCTGAAGCAATGTCATAAACAAGGATCAAGCCCGCCTCAAGATTGGAGCTGTCGGCCGACCCAAAGGTAACAAACAGAAACTGCGCGAAATCATGTGACATGAACCCACAGCGCCAACCCTTCAGAACGCGTATGACCTCCCACCGGTTAGCCGGCATCATCCTGACGATCTCCGCTATGCTTTCTTCCTTGTTCCCCCAAAAAGCCCTCAGGAGAGTGGAGTGTGGGTTTGAGAAGTTGAGGATGTCTTTGTTCTGTAACCAGTTACCCGGAGCGCTGTTAGCTTTGGAAACCAAGGTGTCATGCTTCTCTGAAGGCGACAGTATCACTCTTATCAGGTGTGTGAGACTATCCCCGATGGTTGTACATACAAAGGCGTTGGTATCACAGGCAAGGATCTGTCGGGCTACGATGCTGTCGATTACCTCGTGGTCCCAGCGGCCACCCCCTTGCAGCATACGAACGAAATAGTATTTCCTATCGTACTCGTAGTAACAAGAAGCAGTATCTTCCGCTATGATCACCTTATAGGCGCGAGCTTGGTCGAGGCGTAGCCACGTCGGCCCTACTTCCCAGTCTCCGGCCCTCGGCGCAGGGATCAGGAAGCTGCTAAGCAATATAATGTACAAAGTTGTTCTCATTCTGACCTCAGTCACACCCGCCCTCTTCGGGACCTGCACTGCCTGATCAGATTCAATCCCGTGCTCCTTTGGCATCAATTGTGTCCTCACACGGTACTGCAATAGAGCCCCAGAGAGGCTCAGGCAGTTCCAGGCACAGGCCGCTGGTAGTCTTACCACCCTGCCAGTGTATGTCAAGTAAGAGACTAGTGGAACCCGAAAAACTCAAGCTTAGCGAATCAACACCAAGCACAAAGATCCGCTCTGAAGCAGATTTCCCTGTTAAAGAGGACGTTCTTATCAACGTCAATCCCGAGAAATCCTCAATTTCATATGCCGCTGCAACAAACTGATCGCTGGAGTCAATGGCAGATTGCCGGACCTCAGCGAGTGTGTCGGTACCCCACAGTTTTAGCTTGCCAGGGGGTTTATCGAGATTCAGTAGGAAGTACCACTCGAAATTACCTGGGCTCACGTCATAGGTAGCTGCGAACAATACGTTATTGTCGACTATGTACATCTGAGCCTTTGAGGCCCGTTTGATCAAGCGAACCAACTCTCGCTCTCCGTCTGCCTCGTGACCTGATTTCAGTAAGAAGATCCCAAGCACGTATGGTGTCATAGCGAAAGATGCCTGCAGCCTGGCCACTACGTGGTGTTCACTGTTGAATACAGAGGCAACTGTGCGCCATCTCAACGAACAGGATAGGAACATAACGCAAATCAGCAGCAGTATCGGGGTAACAGTATGGACCAGGACCCGAAGCACGATGTACAGGATAAACTTAAGTCTACTCATCTCTCAATTCACCTCCCGCGATATAAGCCTTACCACCTTCCCCTATTCTACAAAAATGCAAACAGCGCCGACTGCGAAATTTCCAGCAGTCGTTGCGGGAAGAAGCCCAGGCCGAGTGTGCCGACAGCTGTTATCAGCAGCGCCAGTAAAATCGCCGGTGAGTATCTGACCGATATGAATGCCCCCTCCGGCTGGTCGAGGTAGCTCGCCTTAATCACGCGCAGGTAGTAGTAGACGGACAAGAACGAGTTCATGACACCGATCACTGTCAACCAGATATAACCGGCCTTAACAGCCGCCGAGAAGATATAGAACTTGCCGACAAAACCGACCGTGGGCGGGAACCCGGCCAGCGAAAACATGAACAGCGCCAGCACCGCCGCCAGGTAGGGGTTAGCCCGTGAGAGGCCGTTGAGTTCGGTAAAATCAGACTTGCAGCCGGAGCGCGTCTCCAGTAGAGTGACTACCGCAAAAGCGCCCAGGTTGAACATGGCGTAGGCCACCAGGTAAAAGACCGCCGCCGAGATAGCATCCTCTCCCCCAACCGCCAACGCCACCAGCAGGTAACCGGAGTGAGCAATCGATGAATAGGCCAGCATCCGTTTGACGTTTTCCTGCCTTAGCGCCATAATGTTACCGACAGTCATGGTCAGCACCGCCAGCACCCAGAAGACAGTCCCCAGCGCTTCGATTTCTGTAAACCCGATGGCGAATATCCGCAACAGCACCGCAAACCCAGCTGCTTTGGGTCCCACCGAGAAGAAGGTCGTCATCGGTGTCGGCGCGCCCTGGTAGACATCGGGCACCCAGGTATGGAATGGCACGGCGGCCACTTTGAACCCGAAACCAACCAGAATCAGCGACACCCCCAGGTAGAGGTAGAGTTGATAATTGGAGACGATGAAGTGACAGTCGGCGATCAATCGGCGCAGGTCGGTAGTTCCGGAGGCTCCGAAAACAAAAGCGATACCCATCAGCAGGAAGGCGCTGGCGAAAGCACCCATGATGAAATACTTGATACCGGCCTCGTTGGACTCCAGTGAGCGCCGCGCGAATCCGGCCATCACATACAACGGCACCGACATGATCTCCAGGCCGAGGAACATGACTATCAGGTCGGTGGTGTTGGCCATGATCATCATGCCCGCCGTTGAGATCATCAGCAGTGGGTAAAACTCCGGCCGGGCGATACCCTTGGCGTGAAGGAAGCGGTGAGCGATCAGCAGCGCCAGCACCGAAGTGCCTGCAAAGATTACTTTGAGGGCCACCCCGAAGCTGTCGCAGGTAACCATGCCGGAGAACCCGGATTGCTGATGTCCCCACTGGGCAACGGCCAGCGCCATAGACACAAGCAATCCCAACAACGACAGGCCGAAACACAACGGTTGCAACCGACGCACACAGCCGATTAGAAGTACCAGTGCGGCTGTTGCCAGGAGGGCTATCTCCGGGTAAATCAGGTCAAAACTTATCGCTGCTGAAGTCCAGTCAATCATATAACCTACTCAGGCGGCGACCGCCGCCACAATTTCAAAATCCTCAGCCACCACCGAATCCGAGTTTTACTTCATCCTGGTCCACGATGACCGGGACAATCCTCTCTCCTTTGGTCAACTCAAGAATCATGTCTTTGGCATCGGGCGTCCGGCTGATGTTGACTTCCGTGAAGGCGATGCCTTCATCGGTATAGTGCTTTTTGGCCGCCTCGCAATAGGGGCAGCCATCCTTGGTGTAGATGGTAACGTTACTCATCGGATATTTCCTCCGCATGATCCGTTATTTCAATCACTGGTGCATCCCCAACCGTCAGGGATTCGGATAATTGGAAACCGTCGTCGCTCTGGACGGTACTGGCCCGGCTGACCTGTTGGAGCACCTGTCGGGCAGCCGGCTCAATCCGCTCAAACAGGGGACGCGGGTAGATGCCTATGAAGAATATCAACAGGACCAGCGGAATGAGGATTATCTTCTCGCGCCAGTCCAGGTCTTTCAGGTGCCGGTTTTCCTCCCGGGTAACCTTCCCGAAAAACACCCGCTGGTACATCCACAACATATAACAGGCGGCAAAAACCACGCCGCTGGCGGCAATGATACCGTACACAGCGTTGGCTTTGAAAACTCCCAGCAGGATCAGAAACTCACCGACAAAACCGTTGGTGAACGGCAACCCTATAGACGACAGGGTGACAATCATAAAGAACGTCGCATAGGTCGGCATCACCTTGGCAAGGCCGCCGAAGTCGGCAATCATGCGCGTGTGGCGTCGCTCGTAGATCATCCCCACCAACAGGAACAGAGCGCCGGTGGAAATACCGTGGTTAATCATCTGCAACACCGAACCTTCCAGGCCTTCCAGGTTGAGGGCAAACATCCCCAGCATGATAAATCCCATGTGCGACACCGACGAGAAAGCCACCAGTGACTTGACGTCCTTCTGGACCATCGCCACCAGGGCGCCGTAAATGATGGCGATCACCGACAGCACGCAGATGTAAGGCAGGTAAGCTAACGTCGCCTCGGGAAACATCGGCAGGCAGATACGGATAAAGCCGTAAGTACCCATCTTCAGCAGGACACCGGCCAGGATCACCGACCCGGCCGTCGGCGCCTCCACGTGGGCATCGGGCAGCCAGGTATGGAACGGGAAAAGCGGTACCTTGATGGCAAAGGCCAGCGCGAAGGCTCCGAAGAGCCACAACTGCACACTGACCGGGATAGGCATCTGCGTCATCTTGAGCAGGTCAAACGAGTACTCGCCGGCAAAACTGTGGTAGGCAAACAGCAGATACAAAACGCCCACCAGCATCAACAACGAGCCGAACATGGTAAACAAAACGAACTTGATAGCGGCATACATTCGGCGCGGTCCGCCCCAGACCCCGATAATGAAATACATCGGGACCAGCATCACTTCCCAGAAGACATAGAACAAGAACAGGTCAAGGGAGCAGAACACTCCGATCATACCGGTTTGCAGCAGCAGCATTGATGCGAAGTACCCCTTGACGCCGGTGGTGATCGAATTCCACGAGGCCAGAATACACAGCACCGTCAGGACCGTGGTCAGCACTATCAGCAGCAGGGATATGCCGTCTATGCCCAGGTGGTAATGAATCCCCAGCGATGTCACCCAGGGCAGGTTGATTTCAAACTGCATGCCGTTGGCAACCGGGTCGAACATGACGTATAGCCAAATCGACAGCAGCATGGTGACAAAGGCGATAATCAGACTGATCGACTTGATACTGTCATGCCGGTGACGCGGCACGAGCAGCAACAGGATGGCTCCCAGCGCAGGGAAAAACGTCACTAATGTAAGAATCCTGTCTTCCACTCATCACCTCAAAGCCATGTAGGCCACCAGCACCACCACTCCCAGGACAAAGGCGGTAGCATAACTACGCACTCGACCGGTCTGAGCTTTTCGCACAAACTGTGAGTTGTCACTGTAGGCGTGGGCCAGCCCATTGAGAAAACCGTCGATCATCACCACATCGACTATTTTCCATAAGAACAGTGAGCCATAAACGACCGGTCTGATAATGACCGCGCCGTATATCTCATCGACGTGATACTTGTTTAGCAACAACCGGTGCAAGCCTGACAGCTTTTGTCGCCAGTGAGTAGCCAGTTCCGGTCGTTTGTGGTAAAACAGCCGAGCCATCATAATGGCCGTCAACACCAGCACCACCGAGGCTGCCATCAGGGTCAATTCCACGCCGGTGTTACCGGCGGCGGCTGCCAGGGCATGTTCGCCGTCTCCCGTTCGGTTATGGGACATGACCGGCTCCATCCAGAGTTCAAAACGGTTCACGAACCCAAACACGTGCGGCAGGCCAACCCACCCGCCGATCACCGCCAGCACGCCCAGCACTCCCAGAGGGATTGTCATCGAAAGGGGTGATTCATGCAAATGCGAACGGGTTTTCTCGTCCATCCGTTCCCGTCCGTGGAATGTAAGGTAAACCAGGCGGAACATGTAAAACGCGGTCAATCCGGCCGTGACAAAACCGATCACCCAGAACACGGGATGGCCGTGCGGAGATGAAAAGGATTTCCAGAGTATCTCATCCTTGGAGAAAAAGCCGGAGAACCCCGGAATACCCGCTATGGCCAGGGTGGCCATCAGGAACGGCCAGTAGGTCGCCGGAAGGTATTTCTTCAAACCGCCCATCCGGCGCATATCTTGTTCATTGGACATGGCGTGAATAACCGACCCGGCGCCCAGGAACAACAGCGCCTTGAAAAAAGCGTGGGTCATCAGGTGAAAAATGCCGGCCGTGAATGAAGCCACGCCACAGGCCAGGAACATATATCCCAACTGGCTGACCGTGGAATAGGCCAGCACCCGCTTGATGTCGTTCTGGGCCAGACCGATGGAAGCAGCGAACAACGCCGTCACCCCACCGACAATTGCCACCACCAGCAAGGCATCCGGGGACATCATGTACAGCACATTTGTCCGGGCCACCATATATACACCCGCCGTCACCATGGTGGCGGCATGGATCAGCGCCGACACCGGTGTCGGTCCTTCCATGGCGTCCGGCAACCAGACATAGAGTGGAATCTGGGCCGATTTGCCGATCGCTCCCACAAACAGCAGGATACAGGTCGTGGTAATCAATGCCCCGCCGGCGATAAATACCGTCGGCGCCGTTTCCATAACTGTACGGAATTCCAGCGAACCCACCTGCCAGAATATAATGAACATACCGATCAGAAATCCGAAATCACCGATGCGGTTGACGATGAACGCTTTCTTGCCGGCATCGGATGCCGATTTCTTTTCAAACCAGAAACCGATCAACAGGTAGGAGCAGAGTCCGACCCCTTCCCAACCGACAAACATGAGGACGAAATTGTCGGCCAGCACCAGCGTCAACATGGCAAAAGTGAAAAGATTGAGGTAGGTAAAATATCGCCCGTACCCGCCGTCGTTGTGCATGTAACCGACCGAGTATATATGAATCAGGAACCCGACCCCACTGACAACAAGAATCATAACCGCCGACAGCGGATCCAGCAGAAAGCCGACGTTGATATGCAATGAGCCGGCCGGGATCCAACTGAACAGGGTCTGCTCTATGAAGCGAGCGTCCACCGGCAGCCCCTTCAGGTCAAGAAACAGCACCAGCGACATTATGAAAGACAAACCTACCGAAGCACAGCCGATAAAAGTAATCAACGGCCGCGGCAACCTGCCTATCAGCAGACCGTTGATCAGAAATCCGACGAACGGGAAAAGAGGAACCAAAAACAGGTACTGTGAATACTCCGCTGTCACGCTCTATATCCTCACCATTTCAACAGGTTGAAACGGTCGATGTTGACCGTCTCACGATTACGGTAAAGGGTAATCACCATAGCCAGTCCCACCGCGGCCTCGGCTGCGGCCACCGCCAGTACCAGGAAAACGATGGCATGACCATCGGCTATCTTCAGCGCCCGCGAGAAGGCGATTAAGGCCAGGTTGGCGGCGTTAAGCATCAACTCGACCGACATAAACATCACAATAATGTTGCGGCAGATCAGCACGCCCAGGGTACCGATACCGAAAAGCATCGCCGCCACCACCAGATACATGGTAATCGGAACCATCTCAACCACCTGTCCCATCGTGTGAATCCGGCGCCGCCGGAGGAGTAACGTCCCGGTCATCACGTTCCTGCCTGGCTATGACCACGGCGCCCACGATGGCCGCCAGTATCAGAATCGATGTCAACTCAAACGGATACAAGTATCGCGTAAACAAGACAGTGCCGATTTCCTCCACCGAACCAAACGCACCCGGCGACTTCGCCATAACGCCACCGCCGCCGGCATCTGGGAAAAAACCGCTCTTGACCACGAACCACAATTCCACGAACAGTAGCGCCGCCACCAGGTACTTGGTGAAACGACTGACCGGCGGTGAATTATCACTTAAGTCTTCGCGTCCCCGAAGGTTAAGCAGCATGATAACGAACAGGAACAACACCAGGACGGCACCGGCATAGACAATGATCAACACCGCTCCCATAAACACCGAACCCAACTGCACGTACAATACAGCCTGGGCTACTAATGACACAATCAGGTACAGCACCGAAGCCACCGGGTTACGCTGGGCGATCATCATGGTGGCACCGAATACGGCCACTATAGCGGATACGAAAAAGACTACTGTGTCGAGACTCATTGGCTTTTATCCGTTATTCCGTACACCCGGCGTACCCGCCGGTAAATGCGTTTGAAGGGGTTGTCCTGTCGGGGATGCGGCACCAGCATTTGCTCCCTGGTCCAGATGAATGAGTCCCGGTCAAAGTCGGAGAATTCATATTCCTGCCCCAGGAATATCGCCTCCTCCGGGCAGGCCTCCTCACAGAAACCGCAGAAAATACACCGCAGCAGGTTGATCTCGTACAGCCGTGCTCGTCGTTCACCCCGTTCGTTCTCTTCCGGCTCCATGTAGATGGCATCGGCCGGACAAGCGGCGGCACAAAGCCCACAACATACACAGCGTTCCTCACCGTTGTCATAGCGTTCCAGGTAGTGCCGACCGCGATAGCGCGGAGCCATCGGTTTCCTGCGGCGCGGATAATCCAGCGTCACCGGCTTCTTAAACAGGTGTTTTAAGGTAACATAGAAACCCTGCGGCATCTTGAAGATCACGTTACCCAGTGCTTGTATGAAAGCTTTCATTTTAAGTTACCGGATTTCACGTTCACAACATCACCCATGCAGCCGTAATCATAGTATTAAGCAGGGCCAGCGGCAACAACACCTTCCATCCAAACGACATCAACTGATCATAGCGGAACCGGGGAAGAGTACCGCGCAGCCAGATATAGAGAAACATAAACAAAAATACTTTCAAAACGAACCAGACTATAGACGGCAGCCAGGGACCCTGCCACCCGCCGAAAAACAGGGTGGCGCCTACGGCCGATACGGCCAGCATGTTGGCGTACTCACCGATAAAGAAAGTGGCGAATCGCATGGACGAGTATTCAGTGTGGTAACCCGCCACCAGTTCCGATTCCGCTTCCGGCATATCGAACGGCAGACGGTTGGTCTCGGCAATGGCGCAGGTAAGATACAACAGGAATCCCAACGGCTGCTTGAAAACAAACCAGTCAAACACTGTGGCCTGTTGTGCTACCAGCTCCCGCAACGACAGCGTGTTGGCCAGCAGAACGACGCCAATAATGGAAAGACCGTAACCAATTTCATAGGAGATCATCTGCGCCGACGAGCGCAGGGCGCCCATCAGCGAATACTTGGAACCGGAGGACCACCCCGCCAGCACAATGCCGTACACGCCCAGCGACGTTACCGCAAATACAAACAGAATACCGATGTTCAAATCGGAGATGACCATCTTGATCTCACGGCCAAAAAGCGCCGTATCCGCTGCAAAGGGAACCACGGCAAAAGTCAGTAAGGCCGGAACAAACGAGATCGCCGGTGCCAGGGCAAATATGACCCGTTCCACGTTACTCGGCACCACATCTTCCTTGAAGATCAGTTTGATGGCATCAGCTATCGGTTGCAGCAGACCACGCGGTCCGGCATAGGCCGGTCCCACCCGATGCTGCATGAAAGCGACCACTTTCCTTTCCATGTAAGTGGAATAGGCACAGCCGGTCAGAACGGCCACAACTACCACCACTACCTTGATCGAAGCTACAATAATTATTTCCAGCATGGTCTTATTCGTCCACCTTGCTGATTTTCACCAGGTCCAGTCGTCTTTTGCGCATAAGCAACGATGTAACCGGTGTGGCTGAGAAATTGCGCGGCACCAACACCACCTCGGAGTCCAGCCAGGGTGATATCCGGGCCGGAGCGATGATCTTGCCCACCTCGGATTCAACCCGCACCGGAGCGCCCTCATTCAACTCAAATTCAGCGGCCAGATCGGCTGAAATCTCAACGTACGCCTCACCGGAAAATGCAGCCAGCAGAGGTGACTTTTCGCTCCAGTGGCCACTGTGGTGCGGATCATCAATGACAAACAGGGGCAGCGGGTAATCATCGCCGACCGATTCCTGCGGACGTTTCACCGGCTGGAAATCCTTGGGCCGGGCCGGATCCGGCCGGATGGCAAGCAGTCGATCAATATCGCCAGTCATTTCATCGGTAGATTCAAACAAAGCGTTGCCGAATATTTCCGCGAGCATATTAATTATGTCATACCCCGGTCGAGCCTGACCAATCGGTCGAATGGCCGCACCGACCCGCTGCAGTCGGCCCTCCAGATTGACGTAGCCACCGGCTGACTCCATCCAACTGGTCAGGGGCAGGACCACATCGGCCAGGGCGGTTGTCTCATTTTCAAAGAGATCACAGGCGACCAGGAACTCCAGTTTCTCAAGGCCTTCTTTCACAAACTGACGATCCGGGCACAGCATCATGGGATCGGCGCCCATAACGATAAGACCGTTGATTTCTTCCTTTTTCATCAGGACCAGCATGGAGTCGGTAGTATGAGGTGTGCAATCGGGGAAAGCACCCCATTGAGATGTCAGCTCTTTCTTTATCGTTTCCGGCGGGTCGGGAATCAATCCCAGACGCTCGGCGCCGCATGAATTGGCATACCGCGCCGGCACCGCCAGTTGCCCCTTGTCACTCAGACCCAGCAGCAGGTCGAGATTGACTACCGAGGCGGCAATCGCTTCCCGCGCTCCGGATTGAGTGATAAGCTCTCCCATCATAAAGGTCACTCGCTGTCCTTCAAAGAGAGCCCTGGCCACCAGGCGTAACTCACTCTCGGCTACACCACAGATCGAGGCCGCCTCCTCAAGCGAAGAGACCTCCAGCTTATCTTTTAGATTTTGCGCGACATCGCTATCGACGATGTTTTCGTCTATAGCCGCCAGACAGATGCCACTGATAACAATCTCGTCGGTTCCCGGACGGTAGACCAGTTCGCCATCAGCCACGTCGGCCGATTTTACCGAGTACGGGTTGAGAGAGTAGATACGTGGTCGGCCGAAATTGCGAGCTCGGCGCAGGCGTAAGTATTCGTTGGGGTGTTCCCGCAGCAGATCGGAACCGAAAACAACGATCACATCCGAATCATCCAGATCGGCTATCTTAAACGACCGTCGGCACAACCCGGAGAACAGGCTTTCGGTCCGTTCGGGCAACATGCGATAATCGAGTCGGAAATCGATATTATTGGAGTTGAAAACCGTACGAAGGAACTTCGAGAAGCAATACAGGGAAGCGTTATCGAGGTTTGGCGCGGCCAACCCGCCGATACAAACCCCGCCTTTTTTCTCCCTGATTTCGCTGAAACGCCGGTGGACTACCTCCAGCGCTTCTTCCCAGGTGGCCGGCACCTGTTTGCCTTCCTTCTTGACGAGCGGAGTCAGCAACCGTTCGGACGAGTTCGCGATCTGGTAGCCGTAACGGGTCACATCCGGCAGCCAGCCGTCATCGATATCATCATTACAGCGGGAGGTTGTGCGACAAACCTCGTTCTTATGATTATTCGTGTAGAGTAACAGGTTACTTCCCGAGCTATAAAAATTGCATACCGACGGCACTTTCCCGGCCAGCCACACCCGCATCTTGTAGCGCCAGTCAACGCAGGTCAGGGCACCCACCGGACAGATTTCAGCGAGGTTACCTGAAAAGGGATTGGTTATCTGCCGGCCCGGCGCGGCATTGATGGAAGTTGTATTGCCGCGACCGTAGGCGCCCAGGTCAAACTCTCCAAAGGCCTCTTTGTTGGCCCGAACGCAACGATAACAGAGGATACAGCGATTGCGATTGTGAGTGATCCCGGGACCGATGGAAATATCGTCAAAAGTGCTGGCGCTGCCGTCATCGGTAAAGCGATACTTGGTAAACTCAAAGCGACTGTCGTCCGCACCGTGAGCGTATGTAAGATCCTGCAGCTGACATTCCCCGGCCTGATCACAGGTAGGGCAGTCAAGCGGATGATTGGTCAGGGTAAACTCAATAATCGCCCGGCGGCCCTGCAGCACTTTCTCAGAGTTGGTAAAAACGGTCATGCCCTCAGTGGCCTCCGTGGCGCAGGATACCATCAGCTTCGGGATTTTTTCGATCTCAACGTAACACATCCGACAGGAACCGGCCGCCTTCAGTTTGGGATGCCAGCAGAAGGTCGGAATGTAGATACCCAGTTTCCGGGCGGCATCGAGAACAGTTGTCCCCTTGGGAACACTGACCTGACGACCATCAATGGTCAGAGTGACTGCCTTTGGAGCGGCCTTGCCGGTGGTTTTCTTTTCCGTTGTCTCAGCCATCGTTGAAACCGTTAAAAATCAAATCGTGTTGTTACCCGGCAGGTGCCGTGGTCAATATGGTATTGCCATTCGTCGCGCCAGTGCTTGATGGCCGACTGAATCGGCATCACGGCTGCGTCACCCAGCGGGCATACCGTCCGGCCCAGGATATTGCAGCATATCTCTTCAATCAACTCTATATCACCCGGTTTGCCCAGGCCCTTTTCAATGCGCTCGATAATCTGCTTCAGCCAACTGGTCCCGTCGCGACAGGGGGTGCACTTGCCGCATGATTCATGGTGGTAGAAATGGATCAACTTGAGAACCATCCAGACAATGCAGGTATCCTCGTTGAAGACGATCACCGCTCCCGAACCGAGCATCGAACCGACCGTCACCAGAGATTCGTAGTCCAGGTTGACATCGATCATCTCCGGTGTCAGCATCGGCGTGGAACTGCCGCCCGGGATAACACCTTTCAGTTTCTTGCCGCCCCGGATGCCGCCGCCGTATGCTGGATCATATATAAGTTTTCTCAGGGAGAATCCCATCTCGACTTCGTAATTACCCGGACGCTGCACGTGACCGGACAGCGAGAATATCTTGCTGCCGGTCGACTTCTCGGTGCCCAGCGAGGCGTACCAGGCACCGCCACGGTTGATAATGTGCGGCACGCTGGCCAGTGTCTCGACGTTGTTGACAATCGTCGGGCAGGCGTACAACCCCTCGATCGCCGGGAACGGGGGACGCATGCGAGTCATACCCCGCTCTCCTTCCAGCGAATTGAGAAGGGAGGTCTCCTCACCGCAAATATAAGCACCACCGCCGGAATGGACGATCATATCCAGATCGTACCCACTGCCATGTATATTCTTACCGAGATGGCCACGATCATACGCTTCCTCCCGGGCTGCCTCCATGCGCCTGATGCAATAATCGAACTCGCCCCGGATATAGATGAACATCGTGTGGCAACCGATGGAATAAGCAGCAATGGCCATTCCCTCTATTACCGCGTGAGGATCGCGCTCCATAAGAACCCGGTCCTTGCAGGTACCCGGCTCCGATTCGTCGGCATTGCAGCACAGGTAGCGCGGTTTGGGAGAATCCACCGGCACAAAGCTCCATTTGAGACCCGCCGGGAAACCGGCGCCACCCCGACCGCGGATGCCGGATTTCTTGACTTCGTCGATCACTTCCCGGGCCGACATCTCCGCCAGCACTTTCTTCCAGGCCCGGTAACCGCCATTAGCCTCGAACGTCTCGACCCTGCACTGCTCCGGGTTTTCGACGTGCCGGAACAGGTGCAGACGGTCGCTGTCGGCAACTTCGGCGGCATTGGTTATGACGGGTGAGTCAAACATCAGTCTTTTTCTCTCAATTCCTGAAGAATCTGATCCACTTTTTCGCGGGTCAGGTTCTCATGGTAATCCTGGTTGATCTGCATCATTGGTGCGGTGGCACACGAACCGAGGCACTCCACTGTCGTCAACGTAAAGAGGTTGTCGGGGGTGGTCTCACCCTTCTTGATCTGGAGTTTCTCTTCAAGGTAGGCCACCAGTGAGTCAGCACCCAGCAGGGCACAGGATATATTATGGCATACCTGAATCAAATACTTACCGACGGGATGCTTGGGAAACAGCGTGTAGAAACTGGCCGCCTCCGCCACCTCAACAACCGGCACACCGATAGTTTCCGATATTTCCCGGTAAACGTCATCATTGAGATGCCCCACCTGTCGATATGCAATCGTTATAGCCGGCAGGATAGCCGACTTACGATGCGGATACTGCTCGGCTTTATCGCGAATGCGCTGCCTTGATTCATCCGTCAGAATCATCTGTCAACCTCTCCCAGAACGATATCGATCGATCCGATGGCACATACCACGTCCGCAAACAGCCGCCCTTCCACCAGGCGCGGCAGGGATGCCAGATTGATAAAAGACGGCGGTCGCACTCGAACCCGGTGCGGCTTGTTGCTGCCGTCGGATGAGATAAAGAATCCGATCTCCCCTTTGGGCGACTCGATAGCCTGGTAGACCGCTCCTAACGGTGCCTTGAAACCCTCGGTGATAATCTTGAAATGGAATATCATCGATTCCATCTTGTAGAGTATGTCTTCTTTAGGAGGCAACACCACTCCCGGCACGTGAGCCCGGTAAGGTCCCTCCGGCATACCATCGACAGCCTGTTCGGCGATGTTCAGTGACTGACGGATTTCCTCAAGCCGCAGCAGATAACGGTCGTAAGCATCGCCGTTTCGCCCAATGGCGATTTCAAAGTCGAAGTTCTCATAACCGCTGTACGGGTTGGCTTTTCTCAGGTCATGTTTGACCCCGCTGCCGCGCAGCATCGGCCCCGAAAGGGAAAGATTGATAGCCTCTTCGGCGGAGATAACCGCCACCCCCCGGGTTCGATTGATAAAAATCTCATTCTTGGTCAGTAGTTTCTCATAATCATGCAGCCGTTCCCGGACAATCTTGACAATTTTTCTTACCTTGCGGTCAAAATCACGCGGCAGATCATGCGCCAGCCCGCCGATCCGGATATAGCTGGTCATCATCCGCTGACCGCCACAAGCTTCATAGATGTCCAGGATAAGTTCCCGCTCCCGAAAAGTATACAGCAGCATCGACATCGCACCCAGGTCCAGCGCATGCGTACCCAACCAGACCAGGTGTGAGTTGACGCGAGTAAGTTCCGCCAGGCAGACCCGCGCCCATTTGACCCTGTCCGGTACGTCGACATCCATCAGCTTTTCCACCGCCAGGCAATAGCCGAGATTGTTGGACATCGGTGCCAGATAATCCATACGGTCTGTGGCCGGCAACGCCTGGTAATAGAGCTTGGACTCCATCGTTTTCTCAATACCGGTATGCAGGTAACCGATCACGGGGCGCGCCCTGACCACCGTCTCCCCGTCCAATTCAAGCACCACCCGTAACACGCCATGAGTCGATGGGTGTTGCGGTCCCATGTTCAGGGTAATGGTCTGTTCAGCCATTAGCGTATCACCTCGGGCGGCTTATCCTTGTTCCAGGTAAACTGCGGCTGTTCATAGGTGAGCGGGAAATCCTTGCGCAACGGGTGACCGTCAAGGTCATCGGGCGTCAATATCTTGGTCAGGTCGGGATGTCCCTCAAAGCTGATCCCCATCAGGTCGTAGACTTCACGTTCCAGCCAGTCGGCCCCCTGCCAGAGGTGAGTGAGCGAAGCAATAGTCGGGTTGTCTCCGGGCAGCCGGACCTTCAGGAAAAACCGGTACTGGTGCGACAGGGAGTAAAGATTGTACACCACCTCAAAGCGGCCGTGCTTCTCCTCATCGTGACCGAGCCAGTCCAGAGAGGTGATATCAGCCAGGAATCTGACGTCGAGATCACTGTCATGCATCAATTCCTCGCAAATAGGAACCAACGCATCAGCAATTATGTAGAACGACTGCTGATCCCGGAAATTATCTTCCCGGATGACAGCCTCACCGAATGTACTTTTTAAAAAACTTCTGAGCTTCTCTTCCATATCGCAGTGCTTGTTCCGTTGTTCACAAAGACAATCCGCATAACAGCGGCCGGAGCGCTGTCGCGAGCGCCTTCAGACCACCTTCCGTCCCCACTCATCGTGGCGATCCTTAACCGACTCTTTTTCAATCTTCTCCTGAAGCTTGAGTATACCGTTCAACAGTTGCTCCGGTCGCGGCGGGCATCCCGGCACATAGACATCAACGGGAATGATCCGGTCGACTCCCTGAAGGACAGCATAGTTGTTGAAAATTCCTCCACAGGAGGCACAGGACCCCATAGCCAGAACCCACTTGGGGTTGGGCATCTGTTCGTAAAGTGTCCGGACCACCGGGGCCATCTTCATCGACACCCGGCCGGACACAATCATCAGATCAGCCTGGCGCGGGGATGGCCGCAAAACTTCCATGCCATAGCGAGCCAGGTCAAAATGGGGAGCAAAAGTTGAGATCATCTCAATGGCGCAGCAGGCCAGACCGAAACCGAGAGGCCACATCGAGCGTTTGTGAGCCCAGTTGACTACTTTATCAAGGGTAGTGAGAATGATGGAATCGGGAATCTTCTCTTCTAATCCCACCGCAGGGCTCCTTTTCCCAGGACATAAAAATACCCGACCAGAAGTATCACCACAAAGACCAACATCTCGATAAAGCCAAACAGGCCTAACTGCCGCGAGATAACCGCCCACGGGTACAGGAAGATCACTTCTATGTCAAAGAGTACAAAGAGAATAGCTACCATGTAGAACTTCACCGGTACCGGTTCCCGGGTAGTCCCGACCGGTGTCAGGCCGCATTCGTAGGGATCAGTTTTGTGGCCCTGCCTGGTTCGGCGTCCGATCAGGATCGACAGCAACATCAGAATTGCCGCAATCATGGTGGCAAATATCACCAGGAAGAGGATCGGGTAAAATGTCTCGAACATATCTACAGCCAACTCCGCAAAATAATTCCCCAACTTTAGTCGATCATCCACTGGAAGTCAACAAATATCGCTGTTATCCTTAATGAAGCTGTTCCATAAGTAAGTTCCAGCCATATTATGTTCCACGCCATACAGAAAAGCGATCCGCCAACTCCGCGCAGCGAAGGGGTGGCAAGCCACTACTATTCTATATCGCATAGTGGCGGGCTTTATGTCCGCCGGTGGCGTTGAAAAAGTCATTGCAAAGAGTGACGGCCTTCCGGCTGAAGCGACGTGGCTTTCTCGTTGACATTTTTACGCGCGGTCGGGAATCCTTTCCTGACCGCATCAAATGTAGCCGTCACGAACCTGGCAAAACTCATCCGGAATCACTACTTTGGCTTTTTCGCTCGCTCGCTGATAGCGATCTCTGACCGCCTCGAGGTAGGCACGTCATTCGTTTTCCCCCATATCACAGCTCCACTACCTGGTTACCAATATTATGAGGCAACGTACTATCCAGCAGCCTGTTTTCGGTTACCTTTTTTGTGAGGCAATGGCCGAATAGATAATGGAATAGGATTTCTCAACGAATGATATATATTGTGGGTGTACCGCTCATATAGGCCAGAGGTAACTCGCATGTTCGTAATAGCACGAACGTTAACTGCGTATATTACAGCCATCGTGTTGGGGAGCAGTGGGGACTCATATAGTGCCGCAAACATCGAGACCGATACCACCGGGTCAAAGAAACTCCAGGTGTCCCGATCACTGCTTGAAGAAGCCCCCGACGTATTCCGTAACCAGTTTCTGCCAAGATTACCTGCACCCCATCAGATCACAAAATCACCCGGGCACTATTCAGTAGATGACTGGAAAAACGCTATCGATACGACCTGGGGTCCGGGACCGTCTGCGAGTGTAAAGGCCGCCAGGTTCGACCTGTTCTGGAACACTATAGATGATAGTTTTGCCTGTTTTCAGGACCTCGACGTCAACTGGGATTCAGTCGGGGACCATTATTCCACGGAAATCAACGATTCCATCGTGAGCAGAGGTCGTTTCGCGGCAATAATGGACCACGCCACGAGAGCCTTAAAAGAGGGGCACACGATGTCCCGCGACAGCGTGGTCTACTTCACCCAACCGGCTCCCGGTGTTCCACTGATGTTTGTCGGCGGTTGGGGAACCAATGACCATTTCGGCGCCGGCCTGACTCCTTTGCCCGACAGCTCGTTGCTGGTCTACCGGACAGTGACAAATCACCCCCTCGGACTGGTACCGGGTGATATTGTGCTGGGTTATGACGGAATCCGATGGAAGCAGTTATACCGGGAGTTACTGGAGGCTGAACTACCGGTGACCGGGTTCTGGTGGGGAAGTTCGGAATCCTCACACACCCATTCCTGGCTGATGGCAGCCGGCCTCAACTGGCATCTTTTCGACACAATTGACATCGTAAAGTATAATACGGGAGACACCCTGCATCTGGCCACCGATTTGCTGGTCGGGCAGGATATGCATCTTTGGGCCACGGAGCAAATGGATATCCCCGGCGTACCCTTCCCGGATCTCTCAATAGACGACTTGATCACCTACGATTTTATCGAGGGAACGGATATCGGTTACATATACAGCTTAGGCTGGTACATCAATGGCGTAGATATGGACTGGTCCTGGGCTATAGCTTCCCTCTTGTATGGAACGACGGGGATGATTATTGACTTAAGGACCTGTTACGGTGGTAATCCCGCCTGGACACGACAGGGTCTGGAGTACCTTTTCGCTCAGACCGTGGATACAATCGGTATAGATATGCGTGCCGATCCCGATGACCACTTCAGTATGCAACCGTCCAGCCTTATCCCCGCCGACTGGTTCAAGATCGACGGTGATTCAACGTCATACTACGACAAGCCGGTAGCCGTGCTGATCGGGCCGGGATGCATAAGCATGGGTGATCTCGTCGCCCTGCTGCTGACATTCTATCCCAACACCAGGCTCTTCGGCAAACCCACCTCGGCCGCCTTTAACAGCCCGGATGCGTATTCTGCCGGTGCGGATTTCTTCTTTCGCTATTCCCGAAGCGAAACGTACCTGTTTAGCAATCCCGGTCATTACCTGACCCACGACGAGTTCCCGAATGCGATCGATTTCCCATGGATTTCATTCCAGGAGGTATGGCTGACACCTGACGGTGTAGCCGCCGGTAAAGATGACGTCGTTGAGGCTGCCATAGCCTGGATAAACGCCACCACCGCTGCAGGAGATGAACCGGAGGAGACCCTGCCTGAGAGTTTCGCACTCCTCCAGAACTACCCCAACCCATTTAACCTGTCAACCACGGTTTCATTTGATCTGCCGTCGCGCTCGCGCGTTGTCATCACCGTCTACAACGTGATCGGCCAGGTGGTGACAACATTGCTTGATGAAGTCAAACCGGCCGGCCGCTACGACATCAAATGGGACGGCAAAGATCAGCACGGCGAAACTATCGCCAGCGGCGTCTACTTATACGAAATGAGAGCCGGAGAATATACCGATACCCGGAAGATGCTGCTGTTGAAGTAGCATGCGAGAGGATAATAATATATTTGATCGGGGTACGTTCTGAGGTTGTCCCATAAGGTGACGACTCGGGCTGGGCAGGGTGGGGGCTCTTCTCCCACCAATAAAAGTGGCGATAAGACAAATGAGAGTCCAGATTAAACCATAACATGCAAAGGGTTTAGCATGAAAGTAATCAAAGTGTTGTTCATCGGCATCGGCAGCATCATTGCGTTCTGGCTCATACTCATCATTGTAGTCGCCATCTTCATCGAACTCGACTCCAACGAAACAACCAAAACATCAACTATTCAAGATGGCGCACCTGCACAATCTGCCAGTTCGACCGTCGAAAAGACATCCGGCAAATCCGGCTCCAGTGCCAAGGCCGAGACATCGACCCTTAAATGGCGGATCATTGAAAAACGAGATGTCAGTCATGGAGCCGCTGAGCGCATCACTTACTGGGTCCGACTCAAGGACGATTACAATAGAGACGAAATCCGCAAGGTAATCACTCACATAACCAATAAGTACAAGACCCATTACGATATCATCTGGCTTCGGATTATACCGCCCGACGCCAAACGGAGAGGAGAAGATTGGGTTGGCTGGACCCCGGAAATCTGCAAAACAAAATGGATCAGCCCATCCCTGGATAAACAATGGCACACGACTGGTGATTGCATGGGAACTATAGATGAACATCTCGGACGGATAGCCATAGACTGGTCTGATGTTCGCGATGTCTCAGACAGACCACTCACTGCGAGTGTGCAGGATTTGCCGGTGCTGGAGGACGTGGCCAAAGAGAAGGATGTCGCTGACAACAGCTCGGTCAAAGCGTCGGGGTCCACCAAACACATACTCCCCTTTGACCCAGACGAAATAGTTAAACAACTTAAATCATCAGAGTTTTATGCTCACGCCGACAGCATCATCTGGGAGCGAGAGACAAATCTCCTCGGCACCAGTTGGTGGCATGGCCAAACCGAACATCTTTCAGTCCATTTCAGAATAGTCCCCGATCAGCTTGCTGTGAGTATTCTTGCCTCTACACCGGATGGAATGGCTACCGCTCTCTTGACAATAACTGCACTCAATCGTGCAGCATTTCCGATTGATCATGATTCGATCACACGAGAGATAATCCCACAGCTTCTTAAGGCCGCTGAATCCAATCCAAGTGAATCTCAGGCAACAACCCACAACAATCTAGGGTTGGAAGTTGCCAAGACACCCACTGGACTATTAGCCTACATAATAACGCGTGAACCCGTCTTCCAGAAACCATCTGATTTCAGTCCCGGCACGCCTGAATACACACTTGCTAACTACATATGGACCTGGAAGGATCAGGACTGGGTCGCGATGGTCGAACATTGTCAGTTGACCTGGCGATCAAATAGCAATGATCCCACAGATGATCTTAAGGTGTGGCTCAACTTTTGTACGCCTGTTGGATTCAGGATCATTGATAAGGAGGGCGGACCTGCCGTCGTGAACATCTCTTTCACTCTGAAGGTTGATTGCCAAGGTCTCAAGAAAGAAAAAATAAAAACGGCAAGGGTCATTAAGGAGCGGGCACCATACAAGGTCAGTGTCGACGGACTGTGGGGTGTGAACCCGTATTCCTTTTTTCCATAGGCCAATACGGAGTAGAAGTGATGTCGTATTACCAAAAAAGCCCCGGCGTAAACACCAACAGTGTTCAGATAGTTTGGGACTTAACATGTTCGGAACTTACTTGTAGGTCAACTTCTCCCCCTACACCACAGAAGTGGGCGCATGATGTCGTACGCCCACCACAATCTACCGGCAGGTGTCCATATCTACCTCGTAGTCATGCTGAGCGGAGTCGAAGCATGGAGCAGTGCCATTAAGCTCAACTAATAAACTCATCAGACTTCGACGCTGCCATGTGAGCGGGTTTCCTTACACAAACCTACACACCGATCCGTATATGGTTTGAGAATATCCAGCCCCGCTTTCCTTTCCAGGCCTCAACACGGTAGATTCCCGGTTGAGACACGCTGTATTCCAGACGATCGGTATCAGCCTGGAGAATTATCTGTCCGTTATGTATCAGTTTGAGTGTGGCCCGGGAAGGGGTGCGGACCAGCAGGCGAGTGTTGTCATCTATCGGCAAACATCCACCACACACCACGCGTTCGGTAGCGTTCTGACCGTAAAACTCAAAGGCATCGACATTCCCCCAGCGCATATTGGACATGTAAAGCCGGGCATCACGTATGGCGTCGTACAACTGCCGGCGAGCGACCGGGAATTCTTTCGCCATCGGCTCCGGTAATATAATGTGGCAGCGCAGGCACCTGAAATGCACCTTGTAGGGAAAAATTTCAACCTTGAAGGGACCGATACGAAACTGAAAGGCGTGAGCGTCCGGACTGGCGATACCGACTACTTTCCGTTCCATATTCAACTCGTCCCATTTCTTCAGAATCCGGTCGGTGGGTCCGATCATTGACTTGCGTGGCGAAAAGGCCATCAGCAGCAGGTTGTACCGGGTCAGTTGTTCCATCCATTCCGACATCTGGTTCCACAGTTCGATGCCGGTGAATCCGTCGGCCGTCCAGTCTTTCCACGGGTAGGCCGGGAATCGCTCCAGACGGTTTCTGATTTCGTCCGGGTGAGCCAGGATACCGATAGCGCCATCGGTCGCCCCGGCGGCAACATATTCGGCCGCCGTCATGTCAACCGGATATACCCGGGGCACGTCGTACAGTAAATAATGGTGGATATCGTCGGAGTCGTTGTGTTCGTAACCTATGACTACGAGAGTTTTGCCGTACAGACCTTCGCCATTACGATCACGGTTGCTCAGTGTCATGTGATCGGAGAACATCATGAAATCGAGACCGGACCGTTGGCCGATAGCGATGACGTCCTCCAGGCTCCGGGTACCGTCGGACTCGGTGGTGTGGATGTGTATGGCGCCGCTGTAGTAGTACCAGTCACCGACCCGCTTACCCATCATTTATCCTCCGGGTCTCGGGCACTTTCCTGAAAATATACAATCCGACTACCATCATCGCCGCCAGTGTCAACACCCCCATTTTATATGGAAGTTTGACGGGGTCTATCGCGCCTTCTCCAAGCAGACTGATAGTAGCCCGTCCCAGCGACCGGTCCGGTCCAAACAGGTAGACTACTAACGTCCAGATCAGCGGTCCCACCACAGCAGCGGCCCGACCCGACAGCGCAAACAACCCGAAGAATCGCCCCAGGTCTTCGCGCGGCACCAGTTCCGCCAGCAGGGGTCGCGATGTCGTCCATAATCCTCCCAGCAGCACGCCTACCAGCGAACCGAGCACCCAGATCATTGCCGTGCTGTCGGTCATCAGAAACACCATTAGTACCACCACCCAACCCCAGACAATCAGATTGAGCAGCTTTTTCAACGACCAGTGCTGGGCGAGTTTGCCGATTGCAAACGATCCCGCCACCGCCGAAACCGTCGAGATTATCAGGAAAGTGTCAATGGCTTCATCAGCCAGGCCGATCACAATCGTACAATACAAACCGATATTAATGATGACCGTCGCCACGGCATCTTCAAAGAAATAATCAGCGATAAGAAAGCGCAGTACGCCGGGATATTTCCGCGTCTGGCGAATCCCATCCCAGACAGCCCGATAGGAAGCCCCCAGTGAAATCCGGGCTCGTGGCCGTGATACCGGCCGTTCCTTCACCCAAAGAAAGAGTGGTACAGCGAATAACATAAACAGGAGTGCCGTGGGCATAAACGAGCCCTGCTTGCCTGATCCATCCAGGAAAGGTACATCCCAACCATACAGATTTCCGTTGACGAACGGCAGAACCAGGACTATCCCCAGGACGGCGCCGACATAGCCCAACGCCACTCCCACTCCGGAGATGAACCGTGCCCGAGCCCCTTCAGCCACCGAATACAGCAGTGAGTTGTAAAACGGTTGCCCGGCTTCGTAGGAGAAGTTGGCAATAATAAACAGGATAATCGTCACGGCTATCAGTGAGGGTGGTATGACAGCCAACAATCCCACTGACAGACAGCAGGAAATGGTGAACAAAAACAAGAATATCTTTTTCTTCGTCGACTGATCCGACATCGCTCCCAAAGCCGGTAAGAGCAAGGCGGCCGCGGCCATGGAAATCGAAAACGGGATATCGAAGTAATAATCTTCCCGCCCTAAATCCTCGACAATATAAAGCTTCAGATAGCGTGACGTTACGTTCATGGAATAGATGGTATTGGCGAAATCGTACAGGGACCAGCCGAGGATTTCCTTTCTCCACAGAGATTGCGGTTTATCCATCGACTACAACCCGAGTTGGTCGGAGATGGTTATCATGCCGTCTCTTACCAGCAACAGAAACTGATCGAGTTCAAGACCCAGGTTGTCACAGGCAGCCATGTTTTCCCGCAACGCTCCGGCGGCAAAGCGTTTCTCCTTGAAACGCCGCAGCATGAAGGCATTGTCGAAAGCCGATAGACACTTCTGTGGATGCATCAGGGCACAGGCAACCAGAAAACCGGTAGCCGGGTCCACCGTATAAAGCGCCCAATCCAGACGGCTCCGACAGGGTACATGGCCGGGGTGAGCATGGATAGCATAGAGCATCTCCTCCGGCAGGTTGTAAGGCGCCAACCATTCGCCGGTCAGGTAAGTATGTCGGGCTTCGTCGTCTTTAGTCTCGTTGTAATCCAGATCATGCAGCAACCCGGTCAGACCCCAGTACTCTACATCCTCACCGAAATGCTCAGCCAGTCGTCGCATACCGGCCTCCACCGCCAGGATATGTTTCAGCAGGTTGTTGACACCTATCTTCTCGACAACCATCTGATAGGCTTGCTCGCGGTTTAGTGATAATTCTACCATAACCTGTAATAAAGGATGATGTTGTCGACCTGTCAAGGTACAGAACTACTCGCCGGTTCCCTCCCGGACCCACCATCTAATCCAGGAAATTCCATTGGAGATGATAGTAGAAGTAACGGCCGGGAAAGGTGACGTACTCGCGTGAATGATAGGCTCGGGACAGCACATTCTGAAATACGAAATCGAACCGGAAATCCTTTAGCGCAAAAGACAGCTTGGCGTTCACCACCGGATTCATCCCCATATCCCGCTCCTGATATCCGTGGTACGGCCCGGTATAGACGATCTCGCCATAGGCAAACAGATCCAGCAGCCGCTGTGCCCAGAAGACGTGCATCTCAAGACCCGAGAAGTACTGGTATTCGGGGTCATAAGCCTTCTCTTCAAAAGCGCCGTAGAACTGCCAGTGCCAGGCGCCGCCACCGGTGTAAGTCAGAAATCGGCCCAGCCTGATACTGGGTCCGGCGCTGATATCGAAAAAGTCAATATCACCGTTCATCGGTGAAAAAAGCGTGTAAGATTTTATAGTATCCTCTATGGTTTCCCGGTGCCAGTCGATGCCGTCCAGGATGGTGCCACCCGTGACCCGAATACTAAAGTTGTTGTCAACCGACCCCAACTCCACCACCGAACTGGCCACCAATTGCCTTTCCGATTTGATATTATTGTTCCCCTGCTCCGCATAACCATCCGAGCCACTACCGTATAGAGTCGCTTTCTGGAA
The DNA here is from genome assembly GCA_043811375.1 of bacterium. Classification (GTDB taxonomy): domain Bacteria; phylum Zixibacteria; class MSB-5A5; order GN15; family FEB-12; genus JBDRNJ01. The sequence goes on from JBDRNJ010000024.1 coordinate 47,608, forward strand.
AGGCAGGTGCAATTCATACAGCGAAGGCGCTCGCTCGCTGTAGCCGACCGACAGCATCAACAACGATCGCGGCGTTTCCCGCCACAGGACGGCTGCCGCCGACGGCAACACCCGGAAATCCTCAACATACCGCGCAGAAACAAAAGCTGCCCAGCGTGTCCCTGACCGCAGGCTCCCGACGCGCAGGGTCATGCCGCCATCGGCGCGGTCAAGATTCTTAGGACCGTCATCGTATTCCAGGTAATCGGCATCGAGGTGCACCTGAAATACGGTCGTCCCCGAAAGCCACTCCCTGAGAGCGAACACTCCATGCCCGGTCAGGTTTAGACGGTTTTTAGTAACACCGGTGACATAGGAACCCTGGCGCAGATGCCGATAGCCGATCTCACTGCGAGCCCGGTTGTCACTGCTATTCAGATCATAAGAGAGTTGAACCGAGCGGTCAAAACGCTCACGGTCAACGGCCGCTCCGCCAGCTTCGGGTCTCACGACAAAATCCCCCTCCCGATGGTACAGTTGTCCCCAGGCGCAAAATCCGGCCCGTGACGCCAGCGGGAAGTAAAAGTCGCCATAGTAATGATAGGCGTCATCGATCCGGTTGACATCCGGGCCGTCGGCATCACGGTAACCTATCGACGCATTGATGCGACGTCCCGACAGGAACCGACGCGAGTAGCGACCGCGCACATAGGAATAACCGAAAGCACCCTTGTCGGCCAGCAGGGCCGTCTCAGCTTTGTGCGTTGACGGGCGACCGGGTCGCGTCAGGAGTGTAGCCACGGCGTTACGACCGCCAAGAATCTGACCCACCGGACCGGGCAACACGAAGATATCGGCATTGAAAGCGGTGGGCATGTCATTGAGATCCGTCAAACCGTCGGGCTGGGGAATATGCTCAAAAGGGTGTAATTGGCGGCCGTCGATCAGTAGATTAAGACGATCGCCCGGAAGACCGAACGGTTGCACCGTCTTGCGCAGCGGTGTCACCTGGTGCTCAATAATCAGGTAGGAGGGATCGAAGCGAAAATAATCGCCGGCATCGTGAAAGGAAGATCGGTCGACATGTCGGCGCCGATTGAATCGTTCCGAAGTAAAATAGGTCGTAAGACTGTCCATGGCTGAGAGACCGGGTTGACGCTGGCGACGGCGGCGAAACTCCCGGAGACGTTCTTCAACACCAACACCGGAGGTATCCGCGACACCGGTACTGTCGGCCGGTAACAGTTGCTCCGACAGAGTATCAATTACACCAGTTGTGTCATTCGTCAGGGGGAGATCAGGAACTTCTGTATCGGTAGTATCTGCTGCTACCGGTGCCGCCGGTGATACCGGTGCCGTCAGGCAAACCAGGATCAATATGAGCGTTCTAACTCTCACCAATAACTCCCTCCCTGACATATAACCGCCGGGCGGCACTAAAAAGCAACGGGAAAATCAGCACGTTGGATACCATGGAGATTCCAGCCCAGATGGCGCCACCGACAAACCTCGGCCAGAACGGTTGAAAGAGTGCCGCATCGACGATGTTCACCGGCAGGTAGAAAATAACCGTACACAAAATCGCCGCCGGCACCAGGCGACCGACCATAGCCGGACCCCGACATTGCCGCCGGAGGAAAGTACGAAAAACAACTCCCACCAGACCACTGCCGGCAGCGCCAAGAACTTGCGCCACCATAATCGGCACCGGCGCCGGACCATAGGGATTGAGTGCCGTCCATAAACCCATGCCAAACAGTCCCACCAACGCACCCGGCAGCGCACCCCACATCAGGCCGGCGGAAAACACTATAAAAAAGATGAAGTTTATATTGGGCAGAAATGATGTTCCCCAGGACAGAACATATACCAGGGCCGAAAAAAGCGCCACACGAGCAACCAGGTGGTGCCTTGACATCATCGGATAATAACGACCTTCACCCTGTCTTCAACCAGCAGTTCACGCTGCCGGGATGAAGCATACACCCGCCCCATCGCAATGTACACGCCAGACGCTACTTCCCGCTCGTGTTCGTTTTTCATGTCCCAGGAAGTTGTGAATTCAATTATCTTGCCGCAATGGATGGGCGTGCCCGATTCCATTCGTCGCACGAACTCCCCAGCCAGGTTAAAAACATCGACCGTATAACTGGGCTTGGTGTAGACCAGGTTACTGTAAACGTCCGTTGGAATCTGGAACTTGAATTTCAGCGGGGTCTGCCCCATTTCACCTACCACCGCCGGATTGGGGTACGGCGCCAGCACCGCCGCCGGTATGTTCACTAATTCCGGATCAATAATGATGGGCGTATCCAGCCGGGTGGAATCCAGCAGTCCATCGATGTAATATCCCAGTCTGAAGTCATAGTATCTTGAATCGTAGGCCGGGTAGTAATACGAGGCAGTAGACATAATCATGGTTACCGATCGATACTGGTTGGGATGAAGAATGCGTACCAGTGAACTCTGATACGTGGAATCGATGTAGGGCATAAATGTCTGATCTACTGCGAAGGAATCCGGCCACTGGTCGAATTGATAAACCAGACTGAGTCCCCACGGCTGGGGCGGGTTGGAATCGGCTGGCGTGAGGGGGCCACGACCAATCGACACCCACATGTCCAGCACGGAATCAACGTGCATAATGTCATAGCCGGGCAACGTATCCGTCACCTGGGTTGAATCCAGACAGGTATCGTTCGACCAATTATCACAAATCCAGAAAGTGGTATCTTCACGAATCGCCCGCAGGTTGTTCAGGCGCAGGTAAGCCGCCGAGTTATGCTCCGGCTTATACGGATTCTCATTGCCCGGCACATACGCCGGGTAGTTGGTCACGTTCACAATGGCGTGGCTGGTGTCGATGATGCTGGTGCCGATAGAGCGGAAGATCGAATCACGAAGAATCGGGTAGTAGAGGCCTTCGGAGTAACCGACACCCTCGGGAGAACAACAGACTCTCTGGCCGATAAAGAAATTCCAGAGAGCAAATTCACGAAAGGCCATGGCAAAACCGCGATAGTCTGGATAACCTTCGATGGAATCAATGGCCAGTTCCGTGGCTGCCAGGAAATGCGGCCCGCCCCCCATATCGCCGCAACGCAGCCAAATGTCCTTGATGATCTCGGGGCCGTACTTTTCCGACAGGTAAATCGGAAATACCACTGACCCGTATGGGTGGTAGTCCAGGGCATCAGAAAGGTGCCGCTGGATCGACACCCGCGGATATTCAAAGAAGTAGGGTAAATAGATATAGTAATCATTGATCCCGTCGTAAACCTGCTCCTCCATCCATACGGCCGACATCTCCATCCAGTAACGACGCAGGTATTCTACGTTGTTGGCCGTGTCCAGTTCCGACTCAGTGAAGTCGATACCGAACTGCACCGCATGAAAAAACTCATGGGCGGCGGTTACCCGCACGGCGTCCAGCGGTCGGCTCTTGTAAGCAGCGATTCCTTGATAGTCGTTCTCCAACTCCATAAAAGAGGTGACCCGAATCGACATTGGATCACCGTCAGCGTACTCATCAGGATAGGTTTGCCCCATGTAACCCGGAAACAGGTTGCTGAAATAGACATCGTATCTCTCGTCGCCACCCGACGGATAAAAGGAATCAACCGGAGGTGGGTCATAACCCAGCGTTTTGATAACATGATCGTAAACGTTGTCCAGGATTTTCGCCGATTCTTCGATGTAATTGGGCACCCCGTCGCCGTCGCTGTCTTCACCGGGACGGTAAACAGCGTGGCTACCTGTTGTCGTGTAGTGCAATTTGAACAACCCGGCGGGGCTGTTGTAAATTCGTTCGCCAGGATAAGTCGGCCTGTCGACAGCCTGCACCCCCAGGGCTTTCATAAGCTCGGGATCAAGCCGGTCGCGGAATACGAAAAAATCAGCCAGCGCCGACATACCGCACTTAACGGGTGGCCTCTCAGCCGGGTCCTCGTCGGCAGTCGCGAACGATTCCACCGGCGGCGCCATCTGACCGGTGACATACCCATAATTCTCGATAATCTCAATCTGTCTCTCCCTCGACAGGCTGTCGGCCTGAACCAGCGAAAAGACACTGACGACAATCACCGGCAACAACGACACAAACTTATTCAATGTTCTCCCTTCTCCGGGCTGCTTTCTCTTTCAGTCCTTCCAACAGATCAGCCGGCACGTTCTGTGAACCGATCGTGCAATAATGGCTCGGTCGGCCGTGGAAATCCGACCCGCCGGAGGTTACCAGACGATACCGCAGAGCTACGTGCTGCAGGTGTTCCCGGTCTGCCGGAGTGTGGTACGGGTGATATAATTCGATGCCATCCAGCCCGAGATCGACCAACTTTTCCAGGTGACGCCAGGCATTGTCAACGATCGGGTGGGCCAGCACAGCGATACCACCCGCCGCATGCACGGTCGAAAGCGCTTCCCGTGGAGAGAAGTTGTCCTTGGCCACGTATGCCGGGCCATCGTTGCGAAGGTACTTGTCGAAAGCCTCCTGATATGTTTGCACCGCCCGCCCGCTAACCATGACGTCGGCGACATGGGGTCGTCCCACGGCCGCCGCACCGGCAGCTTCCTTAACATCCGGAAACGAGATATCGATATTCATAGCCTTCAGCTTTTCAACCATCCGGAGGGCACGTTGGTTCCGTCGTTCACGGAATTCCCTAAGGGCATCGGTCAGGTTCTGGTCCTCCGGGTCAAACAGGTATGCCAGCAGGTGCACATCGCCCCCGTCCATGGTTACCGACAGCTCCACCCCGGGAATCAACTCCGGACTGTTTTCATCGACCAGTTCCGACACCGCCCGGTAACCTCCCAGGCTGTCATGATCCGTAACTGAGATCGCGCTCAATTTCTGTTCTCGTGCCGCCTGGATCAACTGCTCTGCCGTATACCTGCCGTCCGAGAAGCAGGTATGCAAATGCAGATCAATCCAGGCACTCATTCACAGGCTGCTTTCCACGCGCTCTCGAATAATCGTGGCTGTAGTTTGCGCTTCCTCAGCTACCGCCTCAGCTTCCTGGCGGGTGGCCGACACAAAGTTGCCGTCGGTCAATGAAGTCAGATTTATACGTACGTTATACCAGGCTCCTTCAACGGCCGCCAATCCCATCAGTCCGGCCACTCCGGCATCGGATATCGAGTTTTCGTTGCCTTTTTCAGCCACTATCCGAGCCAGTTTCAACACGTCCAGTGATTTTTTCATCACCGTCAGCGGCACCCGCGCGGCCTCCTGAGTGGCTTTCTCAACGGCCGCATCGCGAGCCGCTACCTCTTCGTCGGTGTTCCGGGGGAGCTTGAACGCCGCCATGACGTCGTCGAAAGCTTCCTTGTCGGTCTCGATTAACTGTGTCAACTCTGTGCGTAGTTTGTCCGCCCGGTCACGAATGTCGGATAATTCTTCTTTAACGGCCGCGTACTGCTTCTTGCCCACCGTGAGACGACAGACCATGGCCGACAGAGCCGCAGCCAGAACTCCGGCTGAAGCTGCCACCGAACCGCCCCCGGGAGCCGGTGACGACGAGGCCACCTGGTCGTAAAACGTCTCACCCTGTGCGGCGGCACCACCGGCCGACTGTAGTTTTTCCTCCAGCACCTGTTCTTTGGAGAAGTTCTCCAACCTCAGGTAGAAATCAGAAACCGCCAGCATCGCATCATTAGGCACCAGTCCCACCATCTCGGAAGAAGTAACGTTCACCCCGTAGCGGGCAGCCTCCGACTTGATCGTCTCAAAAACCCGGAAGACCGGCGTCTTGGTGTAGTCGACCAGGTTCATCGATATCTGCACCTGGTCGCGTTCCTTGATCTCAAAACCCAGTGCTTTGACAAAGCGATAGCCGCCGCGCAGACTGCGCACGGCGTCGGCAATTTTGTCGGCTATCCATTTCTTGTTGGTGTCGAGATAAACATTAAAAGCCACCAGCGGAAAACGGACGCCGATAGCCGTAGCGCCGGATTTGAGATTCATCCTGGCCGGACCGTAATCCGGCTTCCGCGACGGGTCGGATTCAATACTGTCGCGCATCCCTTCGTATTCGCCGGTACGCACTTTCGCCAGGTTTTTACGATTGGGAGTCGTGGCGGCATTTTCATACAGATATACCGGAATCTGCAGTTCATCCCCGACTTTCCGGCCCAACCGATTGGCCAGTTCCACCCCTTCCTCAATAGTCATATCCGACAGCGGGATAAAGGGGCAAACGTCACAGGCACCCATTCTGGGATGCTCCCCCTGATGAGTGGTCATATCAATAAGTTCGGCCGCTTTCTTATAACCCGCAAAAGCAGCCTCGACCGCCAGTTTGGGATGACAGACAAATGTCACTACGGCCCGGTTGTGATCGGGATCCATCTCCTTGTCCAGCAGAACCACTCCCTCCTGGGAGGTAATGGCCTCACAGATGGCATCAATCACTTCCGGGCGACGACCTTCGGAATAATTGGGCACACATTCGATCAGCTTCGCCATAGCAAACTCCGTAACTACTTTACTTCCGGGATCCGAATTTACGCCTGAGTCCCCAGGCCAGCAGGGGAATCATAATCTCGTGGTGACCGACGAAATTGAAACCGCGACCAGTATCCAGGGTCGGGCGTCTGACCACGTTTTCAGCAGGACGATAATGAGTAATCATATCAAAATTCGCCGTTACCAACCGACTGCGACCCTGATTGACATTCCGGGCCACCGTCAGCGCTTTCAAAAACACTTCCGGCAATATAACGGCTGAACCGATATTTGCAACTACCCCGCCGCGATCAATAGCCCGGCACAGCGTACACAGCAGACGGAAATCGCGGTGGGACGCTGCCGCCGCCAGGGCGGCGTCGTATTCGGGATGCTGACAGACGATATCGGTACCGATGCCTAAATGCACCGTCACCGGCAGGTTAAGCCGTTGCGCCTGACCAAACAGGGAGAACTGTCGATGTTTCGCTTTCTCACCGTTGATCAGCCATCCGGCGGCCTCCCCCAGACCGATGTCGTCACGCGCCGCCGAGGTGCAGGCCGCGGCAAAAAGCTCGGCCGTGTCGCGCACCATACCAAACGAGCCGTCGGCCAGACCAGCCGCAACATCTTCCGAGGTACCTCCAAAAAAGGCGAGTTCCAGATCGTGAATGAGCCCCGCACCGTGCATGGAGAGCCCGGTCACCAGGCCGCGCTGCATCAGATCGATTATCACCGGCGACAGCCCCACCTTAATAACGTGCGCTCCCAACAGCCAGTGAAACGGCGCTCGGCGCCGACGGGCTTTGACAACCAGGGTGATAAACTCGTTCAGGTCGACCGCTTTCAGGAAATTCGGCAACGACTCAAAAAAATCGGCGCCCGTCATTCTTTTCATGGGCCGACCCAGGCCCGGCACCTGCGTCCGATTGGATCGTTGGGCATAACGGTAACGCTTGACCGACGTCAGGTCAATCGGCAGCAGCTTAGAGGGTTTTCGGGGCACGATCAGAAATCCTCGATCTTGCCTAAACGATAATCGGTCAACTCGGCCGTGATCGAACCCACCAGCACTTTGGACTTCATCAGGACGGGCATTTTCAGACGATCGTCGGTCAACCAGACTCTCAGCCGGCCCTGATGCTTGAAAACACCCACCGATTTCAGCAACGGTTCCACCACCACACAATCAAATGTCCCGGCCTCCACCGTTACCGTCTCCCGTTTGAGAACCTTCACCTCAAGCGGATAATGCTTGCCGTCCGTGAAGTTGTCAACTGCCAGCGCCTGGCCCGGCTTTAGTTCCTGGGTTCGTACATAGTACAACACTGACAGCGGATCCTGCACAAAGGGAGGTACCGACAGTGTGTCGTCGATGTAAAACGCCAGGTGATTGCGCTGATCGAAACAGTACCGTCTATCGGCCCGATAGCTGCCCTCCCGAAGGTTCTTCTCAAAACGCCAACTGAACAACCCCACCGCGTCAATAATTGATTCCACTCGGTCATCAACGTTGTAGAAGGTGGAGAAGAATTTGTTGGAGTTGGCCCGTGAGACAATCTGGTGGCAGGGACGCTGCTCATACTCAACCAGTCGTACCACCTCCATGGTGGCCACCCCGGCATTGATAAAGCCGTAGTTGATATCGAACGTAAACTTCTCATTGGCCCCAAACGCCACATTCTCAACGTAGCGGTCGAAGGTATTGACTTCTTCGGTAATCTCGGAAGAGTCCTGAGACGCCTCGGCGATACCCACCTCCACCGTTACGAAGTAGCCCAGGGGAAAAACACCGGCCACTACCAGCAGGATCAGCACGACTGTCTGCAACAGGGATCTACGCGGCATTGGTCTTCTCGTCTATCTTGTCGATAATCAACGGCAAGTGTTTACCCAGATACTCGCCTATTTCCAGAAACGCCGTGTTATACATCTCCAGTGGCTGCCCGATCGGGTCGTCGACACCTTCGCCGTTGCTGCCCGGCCGGGGAAAATTCTTGAATAAAAAGGTCCGATCAACTGCATCGCGCTTCAGCTTTAGAACTTCGTCCACGTGCCGCGGCGCCAGACCAAGGATGAGATCGCAGCGATCGATCAACGCCACCGTCAGCGGCTGCGACTGGTGATAAGAGATGTCCACATCCCAGATACGGGCTGCCTCAATAGCATACATGGTGGCCGGATAACCGGTCGCAGCTCCCGTTCCCGATGACAGCACCTCAAACCTGCCCGGACGTTCCTTCGCCAGCAGCATCCGTAGCGCTCCCTCGGCCATAGGTGAACGACAGGTATTGCCGGTGCAGACAAACATGATGACATAGGGTTCACTCATGCCGGCCGCTCCTGCCAAGCCGCCATAATCTCATCGGAACCAATCGCACCCGGGCGCAGAATCCGAGGGCTGCCGCTACTGCAGTCGACAACCGTCGACGCCAAACCATCGAGCACCCCACCATCGAGAAACATATCAACGCCGCCGGTCAGGCCGCTTCTGATCCGGTCGATGGTTGTCAGGGCAGGTGAACCGGAACAGTTGGCCGATGTTGCCGTCAGGGGAAAATTCGTTCGAGCCATAATCTGTCTGACCACCGGCGCCGAGGATATCCGAATCCCCACCCGACCACTCGCGGCCAGCGGGCTGATCCAGTCCGGCTGCCGATTCAATACCAGTGTCAGCGGACCGGGCAGGAACCGGGCGGCCAATACTTGAGCCGGAGGATTCACTTCGGCATATTCGGCAGCCATCCCGAGACTGTCGACAAAGATTGCCATCGGTTGTTCCACCGGACGTCCCTTGACTCGATATACCCTGGTCACCACCTCCGGCCGGTCGGCCCGCCCCAGCAGGCCGTATTGTGTTTCGGTCGGCGCCACCACCAGGGCGCCGACACCCAGCAAATCAACCGCACGACCGATCACCGCCGACGACGGCTGACGATAATCAACCACAACGACCTTGACGTCAATCATGGTAGTCAAAGCCATCCTCATATTCCAGGCTGTCCTCAATCACCGGCCAGGTACTGTCGGAGTAAAGCAGTGGTGCCTGCGGCACTCCCACATTAACCATAACCACCCAGGCCTCGGGATAACCGGCCGCCCGGACCCGCTGCTGGTAGTCCTCGGCCTCATCCCGGCTGGAGAAGCTGCCCACCCGCACTTTATAGTACGGTACCTCATAATCAAGGAACACGGGACGATCAAAAATCTCGCCGGCTACCCGCATCGTGTGACGCGCCTCACCATAGAGCTTGCTGGTGAACAACTGTATCCGGTAGGCCTGATGATTCAACGTGTCGATTGTTTCCGGCAGGTTAACGAACTGAACGGATGCCGACCTCTCGCTGTACGAATCCGGCGATAACGCCGCCTCACTGCCATGAATGGCGTCGGGCCGGGGATACTTTTGGGGTACCACCTCCACATCGCGGTGCAGGTCCAGGGGATCAAAACCGGTCTTGTCGGAATCGGCGGTTTCGTTACCTGATTGCTTGCCACCGGAATGAGGCGGTCGGATACATCCGTTGGACCAGGCCAGGCCGACTCCGATCAAAACGATACTAAAGATACTGACGTGTCTTTTCATCTTCTCCAAGCCGGGCCAGGATCTTCTTTATCTCCGAGGCCTTGGTGCGATGAGTCACCAGTGTGATATTGTCGGTTTTGACGATAACCAGATCCGAAACGCCCAGAGTCGTAACGATCCCGTCGCTGTTATTATAAATGGTGCTCTCATATGTCTCCACCGCCACCGCCTCCCCGATGATGACGTTGTTGTCTCTATCCATTTCCTTATACCGCTCCAGCGCCCGCCAGCCCCCGATATCATCCCAAATAATGTCGCCCTTGATGGTCAGCACGTTATCGGCATTCTCTAAAACAGCAAAGTCAACTGAGATCGAAACCAATCTCTGATACAATTCCTGTCGTGCCTGCTGTTCACGATCGGTGCCGATTTCGTCAGAGTAGGCCGTGAGCAACCGGCTCATTTCCGGCTGACAATCAGCAATGGCTTTCAGGATCGATTGGGCGGACCAGACAAACATGCCGCTGTTCCAGAGATATTTGTTGCTGTAATAGTATTCATGGGCCACTTCCACCCGCGGCTTTTCGGTGAAGCCGGAGACAGCGTACACCACACACCCGCCCTCGTGCCTATACATGTCCCCCAGCTTGATGTACCCGTAATTGGTTTCCGGACGGGTGGGAGTTATGCCGATAGTAATCAGGCAGTCCTCGCTGGCGGCAATGGCGGTTCCGGCTTTCAGAATCTCCAGCAGCTTCTGAGCCGGACGTATCAGGTGATCGGCCGACAAAACTACCATCATCGCCTGAGGATCTTCCCTGAGCAAATGGACAGCCGTCACTCCGATAGCGGCACAGGTGTTGCGACCCTGTGGCTCACACAGGATGTTGCTTTCATTAACCGAATCCATGGAATCGAGGATAAACCGATGCAACCCTTCACCGGTAACGATGCGAATATTCTCGGTCGGTATCAGCGGCAGCACCCGGTCAATAGTTTCTTCCAGCATGGTCTTATCGGATGTGAGTTTCAGAAACTGCTTGGGACGATCAACTCGCGACAACGGCCAGAACCGTTCACCTCTGCCACCTGCCAAAATGACTCCGTAGACCACCTGTTATCCTTTCACCTTATCTCTCTAATTACTTGATTATAACGGAGTAATACTGTCAGTCAACATAAAGTTGAACGGGCGGGGCGGTTACAGCCGGTCCGGCGGGAATCACCAACCGCGCTCAAAGCACCACCACCGGGAATTCAACGACGAATGCGAAAAAACAGGAATACCCACGGTCGCAGTATCGACCACCAGCCAACCAGCGGCACGATCTTGGTGTAGTTTTTCTTCTCTTCGGGATAAGCCATTGTGACCGGAACTTCCACCATTCGGAAGTCGTTGCGGGCTACCTTGTAATGAATATAATACTCCAACTCGTAGCGATCAAGCCACTCCTGGTCGAGATTTATGTCAGGGTGATCAAGAATATCAAGTCGGTAGGCTCTAAAACCGCAGGTGACATCGGTACCTTTATATCTCAGCAGTATATTGGTAACCAATGTAAACAGTCTGATAGCCAGATTGCGAAATAGCGGCAGGTTCGGACTCTGACCGCCCTCCAGGTATCTCGAACCCTGAACATAGTCGGCCTTATCCTCAAGGATCGGCGCCACTAAACGGGGAATCTCGCCGGGTATCATTTTGCCGTTACCGGCCATCACAACAATAGCCTTCAAGCCCTGTCGGCGACCGTAGTCGATAGCCTTTCTGATGGAAGTTCCCACGCCACAGTTCTGTTCATTCCGAATGACATGATGCCCTGCCGCCACAAGCCAGTCAGCGGACTGATCGGTGGAACCGTCATCGACGAAAATCAGCCGGTACTCGGTGGGGGCCGGAAATAATCGCACCAGCCGCCGCAGTTTCTCACCCTCGTTGTAAGTGATGACCGCCACCAGTATATCGCGCAGCGACCGTCCGTCCATGTTACCTGGCCGTCACCTGTCCATCACGCAGAGCATACTCGCGTCCGCAGACCCGGCAGCGGGCTACTTCCTTATCACCGGAGCGCGAGAACTCCAGCCGTTGAGCACAGGTACAGACATATCCCGCCGGTCGAGCCGGATTGCCCAGCCAGAGACCAAAATCAGGAACATCCCTGGTAACCACAGCCCCGGCGCCGATAAAGGCGAAGCGCCCCACAGTGTGTCCGGCTACAATCACGGCTCCGGCGCCGATCGTGGCGCCATGGCGGATCAGGGTGGCGTCATACCTGTCACGAGCCACCTTGCTGCGCGGGTAAACGTCGTTGGTGAACAGGACGCCGGGACCGACAAAGACTTCATCCTCCAGAACCACCCCATTCCACAATGAGACCCCGTTCTTGACAGTCACCCGGTCGCCGACTACGACTCCTTTCTCAACAAAACAGCCATCGCAGATGTTGCAGTCGGCGCCTATACGAGCGCCCTGCTGAACATTGCAGAAGGCCCAGATGCGACTGCCGGCACCTATCTGATCGGTCTCGACAATGGCCGCGGGATGAGCGAAAAACCTGGTGTCCGTCATATCAGTCGAGTCTGACTACCTTTCCCTGGTTCCGTATCGACAGGTTGGCGGCTTCCAGGATACGCACCACCCGCAGTCCTGCCTGCCCATCGGTCAGGGCCGGTCGATCTTCATGGATACAGTTGTAAAATTCGCGACTCACGTGGTGAAGCGCCTCCGTCAGGTCGACATGCGGAGCCCACATGTCTCCCGTTCGATATTGTATCAACATGCGGTAGATTTCATCCCCATCGGGGATAACGTCCACTCCCCGATCATATACTTTGACCTTTTCCGACGGTTCCGTGTCATCGTAGATAATCATCTGGCGCGATCCTGAGATAAGGGTCTTGCGTACCTTGACCGGCGCCAGCCAGTTGACATGAATATGCCCCAGCAGGTTGTCATCGTAATAGGTCGAGATGTAGGCGATGTTCTCGATGTCGCCCTCGAAATGTGCCATACCGGTGGCGGCTATCGCCCGCGGCGACCGATCCAGCAGGTAGTCCATGATGGAAACATCGTGGGGAGCCAGGTCCCAGATAACGTTGACATCGTGCTGGAACAGGCCCAGATTCACTCGCACCGAATCGAAATAGTACAACTGTCCCAGTTTGCCGGAAACCACCAACTCCTTGATGGTCTGTACGGCGCCGGTGTAAACAAAAGTGTGGTCGACCATCAGCCGCAACCGCTTCTGCTCGGCGGCATCGATTAACCGTTGACCCTGTTCCACCGTAGCCGTCAGTGGTTTTTCCACCAGCAGATGTTTGCCGTTGGCCAGGGCTTCCATACCCAGTTCGAAGTGGCTCGACACCGGTGTGGCGATCACCACCGCATCAATGTCGGGCGACCGCAATACCTCGTTGGTGTCTGCGGTCAGACAGGAAATGGCCGGATACCGGCGACGAACGAAGTCCAGTCGGTCAAGACGCCGGTCGCACACGGCGACAACCTCAATGTCGTCCAGAGCGTTAAAATTGCGGATCAGGTTGGGACCCCAGTAGCCACAACCGATAATGCCGATTTTCATCGCTATGTTTCCCTTACGGGTTGATCAGTACACCAGGCAACTGCCATCGGGCTTGAAATGCATCAGGAAGATATTGTACCGTCCCGTCTGCTTTCCCGCTGCCGGCGACAGGTCTCTCCCGGCAACCATCTTGCCATCCGAGCGCTCAGTATAACAGGAAAGTGTCGAGTCAGACAAGTAATTTACTTGGTAGCGAATACGGGGATCATTACAGTGCACGTAGCGCTCAATGGAAGTAAACCGGACACCGGGGATATACCCTAGCCGGCTGCCGGTCTTGTAATTGCCCCAGACGGAGATATGGTTATTCTCTTCTTCAAAGCGATCGTTGATGGCTAACCAGATGTCCACGAAGCCGTCCCGATCAAGTACCCGGCGGATAAGGGAATCATCCAACGGCACGATCGCATACTGGCGGAACTGTTCAATCCCGAGCGGTTCAAAGCGGGCGTAGAAGTCGTAGGTTGCCTTGGGATAGAACAGGTCCGACAATGGTTTCTGCCCTCCGACAAATTCAAAGGTAGTGTCACCGACGGCCATAGTGAAAGTATTGCGCCGACCGTGACCGGAGTTGACATCAACCACCACCGCCAGCAGTTCGTCCTGACGGACTTCTTTCAGGTCGGAAATGTACAGCCGTGTTCCGGCCTTCACACTGTCGCTGGTGAGACGACATTCAAACTCAGCCCAGCCTGCCCGTGAGAGGGTAGTGGTCCAGCCGATCACACTGACCAATAACAACGGCACTGCGACGACAAGCAAACGGCCCCGGGGGTAGTGTTCCCAGGTCAACCTGCGGCTGAGCAGAAAAAGTCCCCCGCCCAGCAAAGACGTCTTCATCAGCAGGATTCCGATCACCAGAGTCAGACTCATTCCGTTACCGAAGATACTGTTGAGCCAGTTCTGATCGAAACCATAAGCTGCCACCATCAGGACCAGCGCCGCCACCGGCATCAATCTGGTTCGGACGGTGCCGGTTTGACAGGCTTCCCACAACAGGGTCATCAAATAGGCGCTGCCCAGCAGCACCATCGGCATGGCGTTGAAGTTGTATCTTGAAAGCGAATGAAAGATAAGATGAACGGCAGTGTAATAGCCGATTATAGCCACCGGCCACACCGCTCGTGTCAGATTACTGCTCGCCAGAATCAGCAACCCCAGCAGCCCTGAAACAACGATCACCAGGTGCAGCTTCTCCCCCGTACGGTATGGCACAATGAAACTCCGCTTGAAGTCATTAAACGGTCGATGCCAGAGACGATCAAACTTCTTGACTGTCAGACCGACTGTTCCGATAGGGTCACTCACCAAATCACCGACCACAGAACGCTTCCAGAAGTCTTTCTCCACCTTATCGAGATCATACCCTTCGAACACGATGGAACTAGATTGTCGCAGGTTGGAAGCAGCGTAGGAGGGATCACGCAAAGTCAGTTGGCCATAGTGTGTCGACGTCAATACCAGCCAAGCCACGAAGATCAAGACTGCCGGTGTGACGTAAAATAGCCAGCGACTGACAGCCATTCGTGCCGGCCAGACACCGTGAGTACGCGCCAGCAGACCGATAGACAGCGGTATCATCAGCAACATCGCCGTTGGCTTGTTGAGAACCAGCAGCCCGGTCACTACCCCGGCCAACATCAGCGGCCACCGATCATGGCTCTCACACCCTCGCAGCAGCAAGTACAGCGCCAGCAGTATCCAGAAGCTGGTAGATGTCTCCAACAACAGCATGGAACTGCCCAGCATGAATGGAAAGTAAATGGCATACAGCAGGCTGGCTATCAGGGCTGCCTTGCGCCCGACCAAACGCAACCCGATCCCAATAATCAGCAGTGTACTCAGCGCATCGAGCAGAACTCCCAACAGGCGGGCAAAAGTGAAATCCTCCGTCGGCGCCAGCAAGAGTATGACTGCCAAAAGACCGGGATAAAGAGGACCGCTGAAAAACATATCCTCGCGCGCCTGCGTCAGAGTATGGGGCTGGTAGAAAAGCCATTCAATTTGTTCCCCCTGGATGTACTTCCGGCAGTAGTGGTCAAACTGCAGTCGGTCTTCACGTTCAGAAACGACCGGTCCGGCTCCGCTGTCGTCCACCAGGGATATCAGGCCGATAGACGCCGCTACATAACGGCGGGCGTCCCACATGACCGGCAACAGATCGCCGAACATCAGGAAACCCAGCCGCAGACCCAGCGACAGAACCAGTATCAGAATCACCCGACGACGAAACGTACCGGTGGTCATGAATCACTCGCTCTCGTCGAAAGTACCGGTGCCCGGTCGACCGGCGTTACTGTGGCATCTCTTCAGTGGCTTCTTCTCCCAGTGTCTTCAGCGACAGGTGTTCTTTTTTCAGGAAATAAAAGCCCATCATCGTAACTATCAGGTACTGTGCCGCGTGCAGCACCAGGGCGCAGGAAAGCGCATCCTCTTTGGCAATACCGTAGGACATCAGGGACCACACCGCTCCGGCATGGTAGACACCCACAAATCCGGGCGAAGACGGTACCAGAATCGATATTGAAACCACCACCAACAGCACGTACGAGGCATCCAGCGACAGTTCGAAACCAAAGGCCCAGAATACGAATATGTTGGACAGCCCCATCAGCAGCCAGATAAGAATCGTGTGCAGCGCCACCAAAGCAACACTGCGGGGACTGTTGAGAAATTCCAACCCACGGGAGAACTTCAGGATTATATTGTGAAAGACCTGCCGCACACTCTGCGGCACAAAAAACAGATACCTGGTCAGAAGACGCCCGGCCTGGTCCGCCTTAAGAGCCAGTACCAATACGATTACAATTCCCGACAGCGCGATACCGATGGCCACATTCAGCCCATACTTCATGGACTCATTCAGCGACAAATGGGACAGAGACACTACCGCGCCGAATATCAGCAGCAGTGCCACCAGGTCGAAAACCATTCGCTCCACGAATATGGTAGCCAATGATGCCGACTTGGTAATTCCTCTGTCCTGCGAAGACAGCGAGTAAGCCCGCACAAACTCCCCCAACCTCAACGGCAGGACATTGTTGGCCATAAAGCCGATACATGTCGCCGCCAGCAGCTTGGAGAACGGAACCTGTTTTATCGGAGCCAGCATGAATCGCCATCGATAGGCACGCTGGTACATGGTCAGGACAATGAAAGCAATGTTGGGAATCAGCCACAGGTAGTTGGCGTCACGCAGGGATGTCACCACTTCCGAGAAATTAATGTTGCGGAAAAGAAACCACAACAGGATCACGGAGATTCCCAACCCAATCGCCAAATAGAGCACCTTTTTCTGATTGATGGTCATTTGTGCTCACCTGTCAGACTGAATAGTAGTTCTTCAAATTTCCTGGCCGCGTCGTCCCAGTTGAATTTGTCGGCCCAGCGCAATCCGTTCTGTTGAAGATCGGCTCGGAGTTTGTCGTCGGTAAGAACCTTGATAATCCGGTCGGTCAACTGACCGATGTCACCGTACTTATACAAAAAACCGGTCTGGCCGTCACGGACAGAATCCCTCAAACCGGGCACGTCGGCCGCGATGACCGGAGTACCCACCGCATTGGATTCAATATTGGTCAGCCCCCAGCCTTCTTTCAACGAAGGCAGCACCGCTACCTGGGCGCAACGCATCCGCTCCACCTTCTCCTCCAGCGATACAAACCCGGGAAACTCCACGTCTGCCGTCAGATCGAGTGATGCTGCCAGTTCTATCAGCGGCTGAAGATAATCACCGCTGCCGACAACCATCAGCCGGGCGCCGGCAACCTCTCGTCTCACCTGAGCGAAGGCTCGAATAAGATGCTGAATCGATTTGTACTTTTTTATGCGTCCCAGATACAGTACCGTCGGCCGCTCATACTTTCTTACCGACGTGTCCCGGCTGTAGATATCCCGGTTGATGCCGCAGTGAATCACCGAGATGTCTTCTCTCGGCACTCCGCGCCTGGCGATATCATCGGCCGTTGATTCCGATATGACATTGAACTTCCGCCCCCGGTAAACCATCACCAGGGGGCGCTCGGCCAGAAAGATATAACTTCCCAGGACAAAGTTGATCTCTTTGAAAACGGTGGTGGCAAACAGGTGCGGCACCACCACCAGGGTTTTCAACTTCAAGTACAACGGCGTATAGAACGGAATCTTGTTTATGTCTTCGACCAGAACGTCAAACCGGTTCCGGCGGACCAGGCGACGCAAATGAAAGGGTGCTATGAGATTGAAATTATATCGGTTCCCCCGCCTGATAATGCGGATACCTTCGATGGTATCTTCCGGCGCACAACCCTGATAACCGGAACAGAACAGGGTCACCTGGTGCCCGTAACCAACCAGTCGCCTCAACAACTCCTCCAGGTGCACTTCCGCACCCCCGGCATAGGGATTGCTCAGGTCGTTCCAGTTGAGGGCCAGGATATTCATGAGTCCCGACCCCTAGCGCTATCGTGAGCAATAATAGCCTTGTCGAGTTCTTGAAGCATCTTTCGTATCTGATCATCCTGCGGATGATCCTCAAGCCATCGTTGCAGAAGCGACCGCAACGGCAGTGCCTGACTGGTAGCAATGTACAGTCGCGCCAATTCCTGGAAAACCGGCCGGTAAGATGGGTCCTCGGCCAGCAGTTCTCTCAAGAGTTGTTCGGCCGGGACGTACTGCTTACGGTTCAACTCAGCCTGTCCCAACAGCAACTTCAACCGACGCCTGTCTCCACTGGTGGTACGATCGACCAGAGTCCGCAACTCGTCCACCTTACCCTGTTCGCCATACAGGTTGGCCAGATACTCCACGGCGCGCGACGAGTAGGGTATTTTCTCAACCGCCCGATGCATCAGTTCTTCCGCCCGCTGAGTGTCATCGACTCTTCTCAGGGCATTCGCGGTCATCACAAAACCGTTAGCCCAGTTTCTGGTAAGGCGAAAGGTGGTGGCATCCTGATGAATCGTGGGATCGTTTGCGCCCCGGCAACGGAAACGCAGGGGATTGGTATAGAAATCCCAGCTTTCTTCGATATCCACCCGCTGCGGTTGACCCGGCTCCTCCACCCGCCACACCATAGCGCTCATAACCAGCAGGGAATCCATTGACCGGCCTTGAAACTTGCGGGCTCCCGAACCTACCGAAATCGCGAAGTGGATCGGTACTCGACCGAAGTTGTTGACCATTATGGCGTCGATCACCTGATCCTGCAAACGCATTACCAGCCCGTCGGCACTTCGATAGGGTCGCAGACGATCGATATCCTCCTCGCTGAAACCCAATTCAACCCCCATGTTGTTCTGCACCTGCTTGATGTACCACTTGCCGTTGGCCAGCGAAAGGTTGACAACTCTGACATCTCGACGAATGCCGTACACTTCCTGCGCGCACCACAGCGGAAAGGTGTCATTGTCACCGTAAGTGAACATAATGGCATTGGGTTCGGCGGAATCCAGCAGGTTGAAAGCATAGTCCAACGGGAAGAAATTCCGAGATCGATCGCAGCGATTATAGTTTCCCGCCAGGGCAAAGACAGGCAACAGGAACAGAACCAGAGATGACGTCACTATCACGCGACGGGGCGCCGCACTGAAACGAGCTGATGCCTCCCGAATGTACTGAACGGCAATGGCGGCGCCGATACCAATTACCAAACCGAAAAAGATGAAGGCCGGCGTAAAGAAGTAGTCCCGATCACGAACCTCAATGTAATCGGCGCCGGTTACCGGATGTTGACGGGTACCGTCGGAGAAATTCATATACAACACCAGCCCGACCGTACAGATCAGCAGCAGCAACAGCAACGACAGACCTCTCTCCGCCCGGCGGCGAATCACCTCCCAGATACCAAACAGTCCCAGCAGGAGCAGCACTACGAAACGGGGACCCGTCAGGCCAAATTGATCCTGGAAGAAGTGCCAGAAACCCATCCGGTGGAAATCACCGAACTGGTTGGTCCATTCGGCGCGTCGCTTGAACATCCGCTCCACCATCGACTGCGATCCATACTGTTTTCGCTCCAGGAAATTGACGGTAGCCTCAAAACCCGCCGAAGGGTTGTTTTCATTAATCGCCGGTTGCTGCTCCGAACGAATCGGAATGAAGATGTGCACGGAATACCCGGTCGCAGCACAAAGGATAACCAGCAGCGCGGTTTTCCACTCGGATGATCGTCGGGCCAGACCCAGCAACAGCACCGCCCCGGCGGCTACCCCCAGCCCATAGAAGAACGGGATCACTCCAATCACCACCAGCGATACCCCCCCAACGGCAATGACCGCCGCCCACCGGATCCGATGTCGCAGCCAGACAACCAGGATCACAGCCGCTGCGCCGGTGATTATCAAAAACGATGTATAACCCTTGGGCGTAAACAGCAGCGCGGTCATCACGGCCGCTGCAATGATAAAACCCGACGAAATCAACTCTGCCCGATGTTGCTGTAGCTGACGTCCCTGAACGAAGTAGCGGTAAAGCGTATAGAGAGCCCAGACAATTAAGACGGCAAAAGCCACTTTCCCGGCTGCGTTGATTGCACCCATCGCCGACTCGCTCAGCACCTGTTCGGAACCGGTCCCCGCCAGCCGATTGAGAATAAAACCGATCAGCGGCAGCAATGACAGGACAAATCCCACCCCCACCACCAGCATCCGGGACGATACGCGCTCAAACGAAAAAATGTAAAACAGGTAGATCAACAGGACGATAAATACCGGAAGGTAATAAGGAATCTCTCCCGGTCGGGATGACAGGGCGAAAATCAGGTATAACACAAAGGCAACAAATATAGCGGTGCCGAACCAGACCCCGGCACCGGCCTTTTTCTTGAGCAGAAAAAAGATGGCCGCCACCGGCACCACCAGAAAAGCGCTCATGTGCACGCCGATACCGAGAAAACCGAGGTAGAAGATCAAACAGATAGTTCGATCGCCCGCCCTGGTTCCCCTCTGGTCGGCATACTTAAGAGTCAGCCATACCATAACTGTCATCAGTAACATGGTCAGGCCGTAGACCTCGGCCTCTACCGAGTTGATCCAGTTGGTGAAGCTGAAAGCCACAAACAGCGCCCCCGAAGCGCTTCCGGCGTAGATCAGCAGGCGACTCAGCGCCGACCGATCGGTTCCGAACCAACCGCGCAGGATTCGAGCCGCCGTCAGGTACCCGAAAAGAGCTGTCCCGGAAGAGCAGACTACCGACAGGTAGTTGATTCTGACGGCGATATCCGACGCCAGCGGCAGCAGGCTGAACACCCGGCCCAGTAGTATGTACGTCGGTGAACCGGGAGGATGCGGCAGGCCCAGGATGTAGCCGGTGGCAATAAACTCACCGCAATCCCAGAACGAAAACGTGGGCGCTACCGTCAGGGCATAAACAATCAGACTGGTCAGCCAGACGCCAAGAGCGACCAGAGCGTGGGGAATGTCTATCTTTTTTCTAAGAGCGTCTTCCATCCATCAGCCATCGTGTAGCGGCGGGCCTTGTGTCCGCCACCGACCAAGTGAAGTGCAGGTCGAAACCCTTGTGGTTTCGACATCTTAATCCTGTGCGCGGCGTACGTCCTCGTGCGCCGCGTAAATCGATAATGGGGCAGATGGGAACATCTGCCGCCCACGAATCGTTCCGTAGGTCGGAACCCATGCGGTTTCGACTTTTTTTTAGCATAGCAAATCTCAACGAAACCCGTCCTGCCATGCTAAGGTTTGCGAATATAATGGATTGAAACGCTGAGGCCAACCTGTTTTAACGGTCAGGCAACAAAGCGTCCTTATGAGAAATCCGACATGGTGGATTCAATCGGAAGCACACTTGTACTTGTACTCCACCTGTCGGAGCGAATAAGACACATTTCCAGTGACAAGAAAATCTCAGAGTTGCAGAATTATCGTTCTACTCGCCTCCCCCCCGCCTTTTCACCCACGCATCTAATATGCCGTTAACAAAACCGGGTGACTTGGACGTGGAAAATTTGCGGGCCAGCTCGATCGCTTCGTTGAGAACAACCTTCATCGGCGTGTCCGGGACGTGCTCCAGCTCCACCAGCGCCAGGCGCAGAATAGCCCTGTCGATAGCTGCCATACGCTCAACATCCCAGTGCTCGGCCAACCCGGCCAGTTGCTGATCGGCCCAGTCACCATGCTGATTGACCAGCGTCAACATTTCCCGCGCAAACCGGACGTTCTTCTCAGATAGCGGCTGTTCCTTAACCAGGTTGATCAGATTCGATTCCGCCGATACCTCTCCGCATTCGGCCGCATACAACGCCTGAAGGATCAGTTCGCGGGACAGACGCCTTGGCGAGATCCTGTCAGTCACTCCATCGCTCGATACAGGTTGACCATTTCCAGCGCCGCTTCGGCCGCCTGCCAGCCCTTGTTGCCGGCTTTGGTGCCGGACCGTTCAATCGCCTGCTCCAGGGTGTCCGCCGTCACCAGACCATATATTACCGGCACGCCGGTATCCAGCGCGACCCGGGCGATACCTTTGGAAGCCTCGCCGGCGATAAAGTCAAAGTGCGGCGTATCGCCGCGCACCAGCGCGCCTAAACAAACGACGGCATCATAGGAGCCGGACTTGGCCATCTTTGCCGCCACGTATGGTATCTCGAACGCCCCCGGCACGTAGGCCACCGACAGTCGGCCTTCCTCGGTACCATGTCGTTTCAGGCAGTCGACGGCTCCCTCCAGCAGCTTGTCGGTCAGGAAGTTGTTGAACCGGCTGACAATCAAGCCAAATGCCAGCCCCTCCCCATCCAGCTTGCCCTCGAATACTTTGTAGTTCACGAGATTTCTTCCCTTCTATTTGAGTTTCAATATATGTCCCATCTTGTCCCGCTTGGTCTGCAGGTAATCGTGATTGTACCGACCGGGTTCCACCTCCAGTGCAACGCGTTCGGTAATCTCTAATCCGTAACCCTGAAGGCCGACCACTTTTTTGGGATTATTGGTCAATATCCGGATCGAACTGAGACCAAGATCAACCAGGATCTGCGCCCCGATACCGTAGTCACGAAGATCCGCCTTGAAACCAAGATCATGATTGGCCTGCACCGTATCGCGTCCGTGTTCCTGCAACTGGTAGGCGAGAATCTTGTTGGCCAGACCGATTCCCCGTCCTTCCTGACGCATGTAGAGAATCACACCCAGACCTTCCCTGTCGACGCATTCCATCGCCCGATGCAGTTGCGTACCGCAATCACAGCGTTGCGAACCGAAGACATCACCGGTCAGACAACTGGAATGCACCCTGACCAGCACGTCTTTTTTACCGGCCACGTCACCCCTGGTCAACGCCAGATGGTGATGTTTGTCGATGTCCGATTCATACAGGTGCAGTTTGAATTCACCGTGCGCGGTAGGAAAATCAACGACCGTTACTTTGCGCACCAGCTTCTCGTGTTGCCGGCGGTACTCAATCAGATCACGGACAGTGATAAACTTCAGGCCGTACTCGCGGGCCATCTCGTGCAAACGCGGCACCCGCGCCATCGAGCCGTCATCGTCCAAAATCTCACACAAGACCGCCACCGACTTCAGTCCGGCCATTCGCGCCAGATCAACCGACGCTTCGGTATGTCCGGCCCGAACCAGCACCCCGCCCGGCAGCGCCTTGATGGGAAACACGTGGCCCGGTCGGGCCAGATCATCCGGCCGGGTGTTTTCATCGACCAGGGCCTTGATAGTCACCGCCCGATCCGATGCCGATATGCCGGTGGTGGTGCCGTCGACAGCGTCCACGGATACCGTGAAGCGCGTACCGTGTTTGGCAGTGTTATGTTCCACCATAGAATGTAATTGCAATTCCTCAATCCGCTCCTGCGGCATGCAAACGCAGATAAGACCGCGGCCATGAGTGGCAAAGAAATTCACCGCCTGGGGAGTGATCTTCTCGGCAGCCATGATAAGATCGCCTTCGTTTTCACGGTCCTCATCATCGGCCACAATTACGAACTTGCCGGCCCGAATGTCCTCGATGGCATCGGGAATGGAGTCAAACCTGATATTGTTGTTCATATTCACCATCCGCTATCAATCAGTTTCTCTTTCGTAATCATACCCTTGCCCTGCGCTTCCTGCTGTTTCAGTACGTACTTGCCGATTATGTCGAACTCCAGGTTGACCTGCGATCCGGGTCGGAGAATTCCCAGAGTCGTTTCTTTCATAGTGAAGGGAATTACATTGACGTTAAACCAGCCTCTACGGCATTCATTGACCGTCAGTGAAACACCGTTGATGGCAATAGAACCTTTGGGAACCACCAGTTGATCGTGGCGTTTGTCAAACTTCACCGCCAGCACAACCGACTCTCCAACCGATCGGACCTGATCGATTATACCGGTGCCATCTACGTGACCGCTTACAAAATGTCCCCCCAGTCGGACACCCGCCTTGAGCGCCCGCTCCAGATTGACCCGCCTTCCGGCAGTGTAGCCGTTGAGTATGGTGACGGCGGCAGATTCCTGCGACGCCTCCACGTCGAACCGCTCTCCCCCCGCAGCCACCACCGTCAAGCAGGCACCATCAACGGCGATTGACTCGCCGGGTGTCGGCTCACCGTCGGAGAAAACAGCCTGCACCGACAGCACCCGATAATTGCCGCGACGGTTCATCCGGGCGATAGTGCCTACAGTCTCAATCAAACCGGTAAACATCAATCCACCTTCCGCTTCGGATAACCGACAAAAACATAGTCCCGGCCACACTTTTCAAACGAACAGCGTTCAAAAGCCACAGCCTCTGCCAGCTTCTTCACCCCCATATCGCCAACGGCACTAATGCCGTCACCTACCACGATGGGAGCCGTGATCAGTACGCACTTGTCAACCAGTCCCGCTTTCAGAAACGACGTCGCCAGGCGGTTGCCGCCTTCCACCAGCAGGGACCGCATACCAAACTCACCGCAGTGAGCCAGCAGTTCATGCAAATCAACCAGGCCGTTTCGGTCGGCAGACAGACCCCACCAGATCAAGTTCGCTCGGCGGCACCGGTTCGTAATAGCCGACTTCTGAAGCAACCGCCGATTGGCGGCAACAATCGTCTTACCGTCATCAATATCGTCGAGAAGACCGCACCGCCGAGGAAACCGAAGGCTGGCGGACAGGATAATACGATACGGGTTTTCTCCCCTGACTCGCCTGACCGTCAGAGCCGGGTTGTCGTTTCTGACGGTTCCCATACCAACCATCACTGCATCGGCTTCGGCTCGCAACCGGTGCGCCAGTCGCAGTGATTCTTTTCCCGATATCCACTTGGAATCGCCGCCGACAGTGGCAATGCGACCATCAAGAGTTTGGGCCATCTTCAGAATTACCAGCGGCCGTCCGTACCGGTGATAATGGAAGTAACCTTCGTTGAGCGCCACAGCCGCTTGTTTGAGTAATCCTCTTTCAACCCGCACACCGGCTCGTTGCAGTTGCCGTGCCCCCTTTCCCATAACTCGGCGATCACTATCCCTGACCGAGTAAACAACCCGGAAAATTCCAGCCTGCACAATTGTTTCCGTACAGGGACCGGTGCGACCGGTATGACAGCAGGGTTCCAGGTTGACGTAGAGCGTTCCGCCTTGTGCTTTTGCCCCGGCTTTTCTCAGTGCCACTCTCTCGGCGTGGTCCCGACCCGGACCGCGATGATACCCTTCGCCGACAATAACGCCCCGGCGCACGACAACCGCCCCCACCGTAGGGTTGGGCGAAGTTCGCCCCTTTCCCCGTTGGGCCAGACTAAGCGCCCGGCGCATATAAAACTCATCAGTATGTTCGGCCATAAAAAAAACCCGAAACATACTTCGGGGCACACGTACCCTGATAACAGGTACACCTATGCTTTTTCTTCTCTCATCCGGACTATACCGTCGGCGCCTGAATTACACAGGCTCAACCGGGAATTTCCCAGCTCGCGGGCTGTCACCGCCGGTCGAGGAATTTCACCTCACCCCGAAGATATTTCGGACAATATAGTGCCTGGCCGGAAAAAGGCAATGCCTTTTTGTAACGGACTTGCAACGCGGTCAGGCCGAGAAAGGCAGTCCCAAAAGATCCATAAGTGCTGTTCCGGACGCCAGAGTGGTCATGCTGAGCGGAGTCGCTGGGTGGCCCACCTTTAAGGGCTTGTTGATAAACATAACAAACGTCATAGCGAGGAGCGAAGCGACGTGGCTATCATCGTTGACATTCAATATCCGAGATTGCCACGCTGTCGCTCGCAATGACGTGAATGGGGCTTTTTTACGCGCGGTCAGGAATCCTTTCCTGACCACACCGAATGTAGCCGTCACGAAAGGATTCGAGATGGCGCAAGAAAAGAGAGGCCGTTGAGTCAGGGTAAAAGAGATGACCGCTTACGATGAGACTTCTTCAGTGAAATAGCCGTTGATTCTCTGAGCCGAACGGTCAATGATCGAAAGGTAACGATCAAGGCCGCCATCAGTTTCACCTGTATGAGCCTTAATCATCTCAATTGATCCCAGGATACTCGACAAGGATGATTTGACCTGTCCCTTGAGAGTGGCGTTACCTGGTGCGAGCGACCGATCTTTCTCCTGTTTCCGAGTCGGCCGGTTCTGCCGTCGGCGACCCAAAGCCAACTGAATCGCCAGTGCCAACCCGGCAGCCACCGAATTGACAAACAGGATATCGGCCGGTTCGTACTGGTAGCGGGACCACCGACGCATCTCCCCCAGCGAGATGACTGCCAGTGTCTCCTGACCTACCGTCACCGGCACCAGCAGGGCCGATTGCAAACCGGGGCAACATACCTGACGTGCTTCCGCCTCGGTAATCTTCTTGCCCGTCTGTTCCTGGTTGATCATCATGAGTCGGCCGGTCTCGCGCACCAGGGAGTGGTACGGCATCAGCGACAGTATCATGTGACCGTCTTCCGGCGTCAGTCCTTCGATAGGCCGCACCTGTGCCATAGCCCGCGATTTCAGGAAAGCGCCGTCGTATTCATAAGTAGAAACCCGCACAAAGGACGTTCTTAATTCTCGAGAAAGCATGGTTGTCGCTGACCGGAAGATGTCCTGCAGTTCACCGGCACGACTACATTCCGCCAGGAAGCGGTTGGTTAAATCAACCCGGCGTTCAGCGATGGCCGCCTGGTGACGACTGACTTCGCGAGTCACCAAACTTCCGAGCAGCGGCGCCGCGGTATCCAGCAGAGCAACTTCCCGGGAACCGAAGCTATTGGCCTGCCGGGAAGCAATGAGCATCACCCCCTGTGGCTTGAAACCGTTGCCAAGTCGGAGAGCAACCAGGGAGCGCATTCCGGAAGACATGATCATGTTGTCAATCGGTACACTCGTTTTTGCCGACAGGTCGTTTAGAACCAGTGGCTCGTGACGGTCGGTAACCTGCTTCAGGAAAGCCTCGTGTGACAGCATGTCCACTCGCTTCAGGTTCAGGACACTGCCGTCCTCGCCGACGGAAAAGCGGTCCATCGTCTTGCCGTCATACAAAACGGTAAGAGACATCATATCCATCGGCAGCATCTCGGTCAACCAACGACCGATCCGGGACACGTTTTCTTTCATCGGTTTCCTGGTGTCGACGACCGAACCCAGCGTACTCCGCCAGTCTCGACGGCTGTCCCTGAAGGATTCCCTGAGATGCGTCCGACACAATTGTATCTGGCGGGAAATGATATCAGCGGCGATCTTCAGATTCAAGCGATCGGCGTCGTCAAGCAGGGTGACACGGTCATGCCACAACAGGAATAGTACCGCCGGACGCCCGTCTATCACCACCGGCAGCGTCAGGTCAGGATCGGACATGCCTTCCGGAACCTCAACACCACCCTCCGGTCGACCAGTGACAGCCTGGTCATGAAACTGAGCGGTCATATCTCCGTGGAAAGAGATTCTCCGCAAATCAGCCTCCGCTATCGAGCCGGGACCGGCCGCGCTCAGGAAGACCGATTTCCCACTCCGGCGAGAGCAAACAAACACGGCCCCTTTCTGCATATCAAAATGATCGACCATATATTGCAAAGTCCGGCTCAGCATCACCGGTACTCGTCTCTCCACCGCTGTCAGTTGCTCCAGCCTCTTGATGAAATCAAGACCGCGAACCTTCCGTTGTTTCATTTGCTGACGCCGATGGGACAACGGCAGCCAACTCGAAATACCACTGACCAGCGTCACTAAACCCGTAATAATACCAATCCAGAAAACCAGTCGGCTAAAGATCGGGTCGGAGACAAACGGCACCATGACCAGGAGCCCGCCGGCGCTGTACAGGTGAAACACTGCCGTTAAAGTCAGTACTACCAGCCCGCCCGAAATATGACGATAGCTGTCACGGTCGGTGGCTATAAGCCGTTCACGCGACCGTGCCAACAATACCAGGGCACAAAGGAAGAACAGGGCTACGATCAGATTTGCCGGCTGCATTTATTCTCCTCCTTCAATTCGCTAACCAACAGCGCTACTTCAAATTATCGACATATCTCACTACTTAGTTAACCGGTGACTCAGCCTTTAAATAGACAGGTCGGCCTGGCCGACGTCGACGCCTCACCTAATGTATTACTTTAACAGATACGTGTTTCGCTGTAAACAATAAGGGTATATGATATCGATAACGTACTCGGGAGAAGCTGTCCGGAAGTCCCCCGGCGGCTATTATGAAAATGCCGATCCCTGCGGTTGTGGTTCTCAGGTCAAAGTACCTGTGTCTCTGCCACTACCGGGTCGACTGCCGTCGAGATCCAGGGAGGGATTGACAATACGACGGTAATTCTTGAAGTGAGTCTTGGCAATTCGGTCAAAGATTTGAGGTGGCTGCGTTGCGGCAATCTTTCTGCCGGCCTCGTCCACGATAGTGCCGGCCCCGCGTGGAATATCCATGCGGTAATGCGTTGACAATTTTCGCATTTCTCGAACAAAGACTGCCCTGGCCAGGATGGAAGCCGCCGCCACCGGCAGGATTTCTTCACCGCGCACAAACTGCCGCAGTTCAATATCCACACTCAACTTCCGCAGCGCCTGTTCTACCAGTTCCGGCTTACCGAACTTGTCGGAGATAGCCAGATCCGCCGGGTGGTCGGCAACAATCTCGGCAATGGCCCGGGCGTGCCCCTCGGCCAGCAACTTATTCAGATTCTTAATAATAGCGTAACGACGGTTGTACTCCTCGGGCTGATACACAATTATGGAGTGCGGGTAGACCGGCAGCAACCTGTCGGCAATTGTCAACAGCTTCGCCTCGGCAATCCGCTTGCTGTCGCGAACCCCCATTTCCCGCAACGCCGGCTGATCACCGGCCGAACACCAGAAGGCTGCTACCACCAAAGGACCGAAAAAGTCCCCTTTGCCGGATTCATCCACGCCGATGATTCGACGATTGGCGGCCACGTCTTAGTTGGCCCGTTCCAGGTAGTTACCGGTGCGTGTGTCAACCTTGACCTTGTCGCCTTCTTTCACGAAAGGCGGTACCTTAACCATCAGACCGGTCTGCAGCTTCGCCGGTTTGGTGATGTTTGACACCGTGTCTCCACGCACCGATGGTTCAGTCTCTATCACCTCCAGTACCACCGCGGCAGGCAGATCGACCGAAATGGCTTCATTATCCAGAAAAACGACCTTGTATTCCTCATTTTCCAGCAGATACCAGCGGGCATCACCCAGGTTCTCCGCTGGAATAGTCACCTGCTCAAACGTCTGCGTATCCATGAAAGCCATTTCGCCGGCACTCTCATAAAGATACTGCATCGTCTTGAAATCCATGTCCGGCGGCTTGAAAGAGTCATTGGTCGAAAAGACCTTTTCAATCACGGCGCCGGTCTTGATATGTTTGAGTTTTGTGCGAATATTGGCCTTGCCGCGACCCATCTTGAAATGCTGGTAATCGATTACATAATACGGCTGGTCGTCGACAATTATGCGCAGACCCTTACGAAAATCCGATGGTGTATACACTTCAACCTCCTGATCATTAGCCTGCAAATATAGCAAAAATCATGGCCAGCCCAAGAGAAATCTGACTGACTGTACGGTGGTAGCTTGAAAACGCTCCCATGCAATCGGTCGGGTGGCCCAGGGCTTGGAGCCTGTTGCAAAACATAACAAACGTCATAGCGAGGAGCGAAGCGACGAGGCTATCTCGTTGTCTGGGTGGCCCAGGGCTTGCCCTGGATTTCTTGTCAAAACTGTAGCTGGTAAATATCCACATCTGCCGTAGATCGCAGAGCATGTGGACATACGCCGTGCACCCAAATCTGGCTGACAGTGTGATGGTTGCGTGAAAACGATCCGATGCGGTTGTTTCGCACAAGCTGGTAAGTGGTCATAATACACCGATTTTTCGCTTGACAACCGAGCAGCAATTCGTTAAACTCATTGTGACTCAGAGAACATTGTTCTCTTCGGAACGAGTCAGTACTCGCATAGGCGAGCAAGAGAAAACGCAACGGGACATACATCGACTCGCTAAGTACATGCTGAAGTCACGCTAACCGCCACAGTGTGACCGGTCTGATATTGAGGGTTCCGCCTTCGGGAAAGACCGGAATGTGGGATGTTGGGTTGGGCAGTTTATTTATCAGGACTGCCGCCCGGCGACTATAACGACACGTAGGAGGTTGTGAGCCGTCGGAAGACGGCGAACAGGGTAGCAGTGGTAACGGGCCAGGAACATCGCCGACTTTATAGTGCTGTCGAGAGTTTCATCTGTGCGGGCAGTTCCGCGCTGTTGATCTCGGCTGCCCAACTGCATCCGGAGGTCTGGTTTCTCTCCATTGTCGCCCTGGTGCCGTTTTTGGGGCGAGTCATCCGTGCCTCGCGGGCCGAATCACTCCTGTTGGGTGTAATACTGGCCACCTGCTATGCCCTGGTAGCTCGAGCCAATGATCTCTGGATAGCCCCCGGTCCCTTCCTGCTGAAATTCCTGGTGCTAAATCTCGTCTTCTGCATCTACGCCCTGGCTGTCAACCGGCTCAAGAAAACGATCGGTTTCCATGTCATTTTCGTGGCGGCACTATGGCTGCCACTGGAGTATCTGCTCGACCGTGTCGCCGGCATCGGCAGCATCTTCACGCTGGCCGCAGGTGACTCGAGCTTTGTCATCAGGATCGGCTCCCTGTTCGGGATGCTGATGATCTCGTTTGTGGTGGTGATCGCTAACTCGCTGATCGTGATCCTACTCAAAGAACTGGCCCGGGTGTTCAAATCCGGCCGGGCACTGGTGTTTGCTGCCCCTCGTAGGAGCTTTCCAACCTTCCCACATATTCACGTCCAGCGACGCTGGTACTGTTTTCCGGATCGTCGCGCCCCGCCGCTGACCCACTCACCGGTTTAACAATCGGTGTTTCTCCTGGAGAGTGATGCCCAATCGGCACACAATCTAATAAGTTGGGAACTTAAGTGTGCTCTGCTGTTCACCGCTCGTTACTATTGCGGCATACAGTAGGAAGCACAGAACGTAAGATTAAAATATTGAGGAACAAAACAAATGCGTAAATTTAGTTTAGTACTATTAGCCGCCGCCCTGTTGCTGATGAGCAATGTGGCTTGGTCCCAATCACAGCAGGGCGAAAGTGATAAAGTACTCTATCACACCGTAGAGTTTACCAATGCTACGGACAGACAAGCCATTTCTGCTCCCACCGTCGGTGGCGCCCTCGGCCCCGCAGATCCGGGACAGGTCTTGAATAGTACTGTAAACGATAATGTCGGCCCTCCCAATCCTAAAGACAGCCGGATGGGTGGTGTCGTACATGACTACGAGAATGAGGTGGACGCGTTGGCCAATAGTGGGGATGCTTACTTCTGGCACGTGGTTAGAAACACCGCGGACCTGCTTGTCTCATTCGAATACGACCCTGTTGACCCTGCTACCGCTCGCCAACGAGCTGTCTTTCGGGAGACCCCCGCAGGATTGCGGCAGAGGATGTGGTTTCAAATCCAGCTTAGCAACGTCCCGCCCTCCCCGCCAGGTGACCCCAACTTCTTTGATTTGGATGCTCTGGAAACGTACGGTCCGACTTCCGGAGATGATGCCAACATGGCTTCGTTCAACGGCGACGCCACGACTTCCGTTTGGGACTACGGGGCGGGAGGCGCTAACACCCCCTACATTTCAAAAGCCGATATTCTCACTGCCTTGAAGTCGGATTCGATTAGCTGGAGCGGGACCGATGACTGGGTCGACGTTGACGCCCTAATGGTATCCAAGTATGGTGATTCGATCATTTTCAGTATCAGGGCCACAGGAAGCTTTGACGGCGGAGAGCTTATTGTGATGCCAGTAAGCAATCCTGGAGGTGCAACCTTCCTGAAGCACGGCATCATTGCAAACCACGGCGACGGTACTACTAAGTGGAACACGGCCTTCGATCTCCAAACCGCTTTTGGTGTGGACACGGAAGAAATTGATGGCATCGAAGCCTGGAGGGGTGGCCCTCCCAACGATGCGGGGACGCCGCCACCGCCAATACCCTCCCTCACCACCTACGGTCTGATAGTCCTGCTGGCTCTGCTGCTGCTGTCAGGGATCATCGTGATCCGCAGGAGACGCGCAACCGCAACGGCATAGTACTTTCGACCACTACTGACGCGATATTAAAAAACGGGATCGAGTGAAAACTCGGTCCCGTTTCATTTGTGTGCATGTCTGAAGCCAGTAGTATCATCTCGCGTAGAGTGGGGGCTTGTCCCCCACAAAAAAAGTGGCTATGCCACCGGTCCCGTTTCATTTGCGATTATATCATAGGCTGGTAACGTCAGGCCGGTGTTGGTATCGGCTGCCGTCGATGCGGTAGCGTGATTACAAAAGTCGTACCCTCACCCGGCTGTGACCGGACTTTCAGAGTCCCCCTGTGCATGTCGATAATCTTACGGGCCAGCGGTAATCCCAGACCGGTGCCTGACGGTCGCGACGAATAAAACGGCGTGAATATCTTGTCCAGGTTCTCATCAGCTATGCCGCAACCCCGGTCACTAACTACAATATCCAACTCTTCGTCGCGCTGCACCAGTCGGACTTCCACCCGGCCGGGTTGGTTCTCGTACGAGTTGAGAGCATTCTCCAGTATGTTGGTCAGGGCTTGTTTGAGCAGCAGAGGATCAACTTCAAGTGTTGTTTCAACAGTTTCTTCGATTACCAGTTCAATCCGGCTGCTTTCCGGGCGAGCCTGCAGGCCGGTAACCGTCTCGGCGATAAGTTCGTTAATAGACTGCGGCTCAGGTCTGAACGCCAGCGGCCCCGCAAACTGGAGAAACCGGTTAACCAGTTGTTCGGTCTCCGTAATCTCCCGGGTCAAAGCCGAGATGTTGTCAGTATCCTGACCGGTCTTTTTCAATCTCTTTTTCATCAGACCGCAGTAACCGGATATGGCCCCCATCGAGTTGCGTAGTTGGTGAGCCAGACCGGCAGCCATCTCGCCCAGCGCAGCCAGACGATTGGAGGTTTCCAATTCCGTTCGCAGCCGGCGCAGTTCTGTCAGGTCATTGATTAGCAGCGAAGCCCCAATCGGCCGACGACCTTCATCACTGATAACCGACACCGAAATGCCCAAAACCAGATTTTGCTTGTCTGCAGCCGGGTATTCGATTTCCTGATAGCCGGTTTTTTCACCGCGTGACAGAGTCTGCCGGATGGCGGCCGCCAGTTGTCCGTCAATTCCTAATGCTTTCGAATACAGTTTCCCCTGAAACTCACTGCTTTCGACGTCAAGGATTTCACCGGCGGCGCGGTTAACCGACAGGATACGACCCTCCCGATCGATAGTAATGAGACCGGAATTCATCGATGTCAGCAGGAATTGATTGAACTGCTCCAGTGAATCAGCTTTCTTCTGAATGATCTTGTTCAGTTTCAGCAGTTCGGTTTCTTTCTCTTTCAGTTCGTCGATGATCTTCTGATAGTCAACAACCATCGCTTCGACATCATCTTCTTCCTCGCCCACGGACCGACCGGCCGCCCGGGCCTGCTGGCGTATCTTCCGAAAAGGAGAAAAGATAAAGCGCGACAGCAACAGGTAAATGCCGGCTATAGCCAGCGCCGAAACGGCGGCGATTATCAACGCCATCCGGGCCGAATCATCCAGATAGGCCAGGGTAGTCGAATTCTTCGACACCACCAGCAGGCTCCGCCCGGAGCCGGCAGTAATTGGTGAGACGAAAAAATATTCGTCATTGTTGCCGCGTGTCAGTGACTTATAATCTGAAGCCAGCAGTTTGCGCGCCAGATCGGGAACCTGATGGGAGGGAAGTTCACGCACGATGGCGCTAAACCATCGTCCCCGACCAACCATCGAACTGTCATGCGGCTGGGATGGAATAACCATCACACCGCTCAGAGCGTACTGGAGCCTGATCTGGCGTTGCTGGGTTTCCGTCAGGGAGAGTGGCACCGTACCCTGAACCATCCGGGTCGCCGCGCGCGCCGCCGAACTGAGATCAGTCAGGACATCACGGCGCATTGATTCCCGCGCCCGGTAAATGATGAAATTGGAGGTCAGGTTGAGAAACAGAAGTATGCAGACGATTACCAGCAGTCCCAGGTGGACTTCCGACTCAAATCTGCGATTCCCCTTCTTCATGGCTTCATAGATGTTATCGGCAACCGGCCGGTAATCTACAAGTTGACCGACCGCGCCGTCGCCGGTCAGTGCCGACCGACAACGTATTGCAGGTAAAGATCAATCAGATGATCGCCATAGAGGATAGACAGCATCGCCGCTGTCGCTAGGAAAGGCCCAAAAGGCACTATTCTGGTCTGTCTTACTCGAGCTGAAAATGCCATAATAACCAGCGACACCACCAAACCGATCAGCGCCGACGAAATGAATATCAAAATAACCTTCTGCCAGCCCAGAAATGCTCCCAGCATAGCGGCCATCTTGATATCGCCGCCACCCATCGATTCCTTCTTGAACAGCCAGTCTCCCAGCATCGCGATAAGATACAACGAGCCGCCACCGGCCAGCACACCCACAACTGCCCACCCGATACCGATACCACCCGGCAACCAGGAGACCGCCAGACCCAGCAACAGCCCCGGCAACGTGATTACGTCGGGAATAATCTGAAAATCGAGATCTATAAAAAAGATGGCCAGCAGCGCCGAAGTCAGAAAAGCCAGCACCACCAGGTCCGGACCAAACCCGGTCTGCAGGTAGAAATAGGCGTACGCCAGGCCGTTAATCAACTCCACCAAGGGATAACGAAGCGATATCTTTTTGGTGCAGGATGCGCACTTGCCCCGCAGCAGAACAAAGCTGAGCACCGGAACATTGTGATACCACTTGAGTTGTACGCCACAGTGGGGGCAGACCGACCGACCCTTGTGCAAGGGGATTTTTCGCGGCAGCCGGTGAATCACCACGTTCAAAAAGGAGCCGATAACCAGACCCAGCAGCCCCGTCCAGATTGTAAACAGAATCTCCACTTGGTCTTACTATCGGAAATATGGTTGTCTATCTCAACTCACCGAGGAGATTCATTACCAGCCCGCAGGCGATCGGTCCGGCGGTTTCGGTGCGCAGGATTCTGTCTCCCAGTGATACCGTCTGAAATCCGGCCCGGATGGCCATCTGCGCCTCCTCCGAAGTGAATCCGGCTTCCGGCCCGACCAGCACGGTTACCCGCCTGACACTCCCGGAACCGGTTATTTCCCCCAGTGATCGTCCGTTATCACCGGGCTGAAAGATAAGTTGAAAACTCCCGGTGTCGGCCTGTCCGATGAAGTCGCTGTACATTGTCGGCGCCGCTATATCGGGACGGTAGCTGCGGCGGCACTGTTTGATCGCCGCCAGCGCCACCCGTTCCAGTCGCCGTGTTCGGGCGGCAATTCGTTTGTGGTCATCCAGTCTGACCCGCGATTTTTCAGTTATCACCGGCACAAACCGTTTCACTCCCAGCTCGGTACCCGCCTGCACCACGGCATCGAATTTCCCGCCAACCGACAATCCCGCCGCCAGCGTCAGCACCACTGTCGGTTCTCCAAAACCGCGAATTTCGTGGTGCAGGTTGACTTTCACTTTCTTACGCCCGGCGATACCGGCTATCTCCCCACGATATGCAGTACCGACACCGTTGACCACTATCACGCGGTCACCGAGAGTCAGTCGCATAACCTTGAGACCATGATGGCTTTCGCGATCAGAAAGAAGCGCCAGGTTATCCTGTATCCGCTCCGGGGGACAATAGAAAATCGGCAGTCCCATATTTCAACCTTATTGACGGAGTACGTCGACTATTCATTGTCGCACAGAATCCTGAAAGTAAGTGGCCGGGGGCTGCTAACCCTGACCTCAACGTAAGCACGAGATTGGGAAGCATTCACGTCCGGCTCACACCCCCAGGGACTCTCGGAGCTTGTCGAAAAACGACTTGCTCGCCGGCGGCGGCTCGAATGATTCCGATCCGGATAATCGTTTGAGTAATATGCGGTCATCTTTTGATAGCTTGGTTGGTACCCAGACGACAATGCTGATCAGTTGATCTCCGTGGCCGGAATGATGTAAACGAGGTATCCCGGCGCCGCGCAAACGAAACACTTTGCCCGGCTGCGTACCGGGTGGAATTTTGATTGACTGACTGCCGTTCAGCGTCGGCACCGAGACGGTCCCGCCGAGCGCAGCGATGGTAAACGAGATGGGCTGCTCGCAAATGATATTATCACCCCGCCGTGTGAAACGCTCGTGTTCAGTTTCCTCAAAAACCGCAATCAGGTCGCCGGGTTCGCCCCGGTGAGGAGCCGCATTACCCATATCATTGATGGTCATGTAATTGCCGCTGGAGACACCGGGTGGAATTTTAATCTGGACCGTGCTGGTGCCGTGCACCCGGCCTTCGCCGCCGCACTGGAGACAGGGATCGGCGATGACTTCACCTGCGCCGCGACAGACATTGCAGGTGGTTACCTGCTGAACGGTACCCAGAAAGGTTCGCGTCAGCGTACGCACTTGTCCGGCACCTTTGCACTGGGAACATGTTCGCCGCGATGATCCGGCGGCAACTCCCGAACCACCGCAACCGTCACAGTTTATCAGCCGTTTGACCCGAACCGATTTCTCCACCCCGGTAGCTATCTCTTCCAGAGTGAGCTTAATCCTGAGGCGCAGGTCTTCTCCCCGACTGCGCCGATGACGACCGCCGCCGCCCATGCCGAAGAAATCATCAAAAACGGATCCGCCGCCAAAGTCACGCATGAAGGCCCGCAACGCGTCTCCGAGATCAAAGCTCTCAAAACCGCCAAAACCGAATCCGGCCCCGCCCCGCTGAGAGACACCGGCGTGACCGAACTGGTCGTAGGCCTGACGTTTTTGCGGATCCTTGAGAACCTCGTAAGCCTCTGTGGCTTCCTTGAATTTCTCCTCAGCCTGCTGGTTGCCCGGGTTACGGTCGGGATGATACTGCATGGCCTGCTTGCGATAAGCCGACTTGACCTGCTGTTCATCGGCACCCCGGTCGACCCCGAGGACTTCATAGTAGTCACGCTTGGTCATTAAATCCCACCTGATAATCGCACCGGACTCACCCGAAAACGGTCACACAGCATTGATCTGCACTCTCCACGGGGATACGACTGCCACTTAAACGTGGCTTGCCACCTAAACGTGGCCTGCCACCTACTTCTTGTCGTCGTCGACAACCTCGAAATCGGCATCAACGGCGCCATCCTTCTTATCCTGACCAGCCTCTCCCCCGGCTTCACCGGTTGCTCCTGTTTCCGGCGTGGGATCACCAGCGGCACCCGCCTGGGCACCGGCCGCTTGCGCTTGTTTGTACATCTCTTCGGCCAGCTTGTGTGAAGCTGTCGTCAAAGCCTCACGGGCAGTGTTGATCGCCTCCAGAGATTCACTTTCAAGGACCTTCCTCATGTTGTCGATCGCTTCCTCGATATTCTTTTTCTCGCCCTCGCCGATCTTGTCACCATGCTCCTTGAGTGTCTTTTCAGTAGCGTACACCAGTTGATCGGCCTCGTTGCGGGCTTTGATCAATTCGCCTTTCTTCTTGTCTTCCTCGTGGAACTGTTCCCCATCCTTGACTATTTTATCGATTTCCTGGTCGCTCAGACCGGAGGAAACCTCGATCTTTATCGACTGCTCCTTGCCGGTGGCCAGGTCCTTGGCGCTGACGTGCACGATACCGTTGGCATCGATGTCAAAACTGACCTCAATCTGAGGAACCCCGCGCGGAGCCGGCGGGATACCGACCAGGTCGAACCGTCCCAGGGTGCGATTATCGATAGCCATCTGCCGTTCGCCCTGCAGGACGTGAATCGAAACCGCTGGCTGGTTGTCATCGGCCGTTGAGAAAATTTGCGATTTCTTGGTCGGGATAGTAGTGTTGCGGTCAATCAGCCGGGTCAGAACTCCGCCTAAAGTCTCGATACCCAGCGAAAGCGGCGTAACGTCCAGAAGCACGATATCCTTCATTTCACCTGACAGAACACCACCCTGAATGGCCGCCCCGATAGCCACCACCTCGTCCGGGTTGACACCCTTGTGCGGTTCCCTGCCGAACAGTTCCTTGGCCAGTTCGATCACCTGGGGCATCCGTGTCATACCGCCCACCATGACCACCTCGTCGATATCGGACATCGACAGCTTGGCGTCCGCCAAGGCCGCCTTGCACGGCTTCACCGTGCGCTGGATGAGATGATCGGTGAGTTGTTCCAGTTTTGACCGTGACAGTGTCAGGTCAAGATGTTTCGGACCCGACTGATCGGCCGTTACGAAGGGCAGATTGATATTGGTTTGCAGGGTGCTGGACAGTTCGACCTTGGCTCTCTCCGCTGCTTCCTTCAGCCGC
Source organism: bacterium (assembly GCA_043811375.1). Lineage (GTDB taxonomy): Bacteria > Zixibacteria > MSB-5A5 > GN15 > FEB-12 > JBDRNJ01. The sequence continues at coordinate 85,862 of JBDRNJ010000024.1, forward strand.
TGCAGGGCCATGCGATCTTTACGCAGATCAATCCCCTGGGACTTGAGGAATTCCTCGGCTATCCAGTCAATAATAGCCTGGTCGAAATCATCACCGCCCAGGTGGGTGTCACCGTTGGTTGAGCGAACCTCAAAAACACCATCGCCGATTTCCAGAATTGAGACGTCAAAGGTGCCGCCGCCCAGATCAAACACTGCTATCTTGGAGTTGCCCTTTTTCTCCAGACCGTAAGCCAGCGAGGCCGCGGTCGGTTCGTTAATGATACGCAGCACCTCCAGCCCGGCGATCTTCCCGGCATCCTTGGTCGCCTGCCGCTGCGAATCGTTAAAATAGGCCGGGACAGTCACTACCGCCTGCTTCACCTCCTGCCCCAGATAGCTCTCGGCCGCCTGCTTCAGCGAATGCAGCACCATCGCCGATATTTCCGGCGGTGAGTAGGTCTTGCCCTGGATATCAACCAGCACCGCCCCTTTATCATTCTGTGTGACCGTGTAAGGGACGATTTTCTCTTCCGACGATACTTCGCTGACCAGTCGACCCATAAAACGCTTGATGGAAAACACCGTGTTCTCCGGATTGGTCACCGCCTGTCTCTTGGCGGCCGCACCCACCAGCCGCTCACCATCTTTGGCAAAAGCCACCACCGACGGCGTCGTGCGAGCGCCTTCCTGGTTCGGAATGACCGTGGCATCCTTCCCCTCCAGAACCGCCACACACGAGTTGGTCGTGCCCAGATCAATACCGATTACTTTTCCCATAACAAAACGCTCCTTCTATTGACAGAGAACTCTGCTTTCGTACAAAATCGACAATACCTATACCGGTCGCGATGCCTACTCCACTCAGTTGTCACCACTGTCGTCCTTCTCATCAGACTCCTCCGGCGAATTCATTACCTTACCCTTGCTGACTCCCACCTTGCTGTGGCGCAACACCCGGTCGCCCTGCCGGTAGCCCTTGTTTATCTCGATGGCGATCACGTCCTCGGCGAATTCATCGGACCCCACCTGCATCATGGCTTCGTGCAAACCGGGGTCAAACGGCCGGCCGACCGCTTCAATCGGCTCGATATTAAACCGACCCAGCAGACCGGTCAACTGCTGGTAGATCATCTCCACACCGTCACGAAAAGCGGCGGTGTCATCGTGCTCATTGTCGTGCTGCCGGGCTCGTTCAAAACTGTCGATTACATGCAGCAACTCCTGGAAAATACCGTCATTGGCAACGCGAATCACATCGTCATACTGACGGATCAGGCGCTTCTTGTAATTGTCAAACTCCGCCGCCGAGCGCAGCAGTTTATCTTCCAGTTCCACCACGCGCGAGCGGAGCTTTTCTTCTTCGGACAACTCCTCCTGTACGGGGATCTGGTCGTTATCGGCAGCGTCCGTCACCTCGTCGTCCGGTGTCTCGCATGTTGGACACTCTTCATCACGATCGACTTTCTCCTGCTGAGGGTCGTGATTTTCCTCTATGTCCGCGCGGTTTGTTTTTCTCCTGGACATCGTCTATGTTTCCCTCTTTCTACCCATGCCCGACAGCACTTCTGTAATCGTCCGGGCGGTGTGTTTAACAACCGACACCAGCTTGTTGTACGGCATCCGGGTGGGTCCGATAATCCCGATAGTACCGGAAATCCTGCCCACTCGATAAGAGGACGTCACCAGCGAACAGTTCATAATGTCACTGAAGCGGTTCTCTCGGCCGATCGTGATCACCAGCCCCTCATCCTGCGTACTGCCGAGAAACTCCGACAGAACCTTACCGTCCTCCAGCATCTTCACCAGCCCCGATATCCGATCCATATCCGCAAACTCCGGCTGCAGCAACAGATTGTCCACGCCGGCCAGATGAATATCCTCCGACCGTTCTTCGGTCCAGATTTTATCTTTGGAATCGACAATCAAATGTACCAGCCGACCGTGACCGGAAACATCCCGCAGCCGACTGGAAACGGTGTCCCTGATGTGTCCCAGCGTCAATCCGACCAGGCGCTCATTGAGCACCGTCTCAACTTCGCGCAAATCCTTTTCAGAAATAGCCGACTCCACCTCCAGAATGACACTGCGCGCCAGTCCGGACTGGACCACCACCACTACCATGATACCGCCCTCTGATACCGGTATCAACTCCAGCCGCCTCAGGATCCCCTCGTCGAACCTGGGTGCGATACTGACACCCAACTGGTGCGTAATATCACCCAGTACCTTGCACGTCTGGCCCAGAATCTCCTTGAGACCGCGACCCTCTTTTAAGATAGCATCACTGATGGCATCCTTCTCACCCGGCGTCAAATCCTCCGGTCGCAGCAGGTAGTCGACATAAACACGATACCCCAGATCAGTCGGGACGCGTCCGGCCGAAGTGTGCGGCTGCAGCACCAACCCCATTTCCTCCAGGTCCTGAAGAGTGTTGCGAATAGTCGCCGATGATATCCCCATACGAAACTTGTTGGCAATCACCCGCGATCCGACCGGGTCAGCCGACTGAATGTAATAGTCAATCAGATTGTACAGTATCTGCTTTTCGCGGTCGCTCAGATTCTCAAACGCCATAACGACTTATCTTTGCTTTGTGCGTAACTGCCATTATGACAGTCATTGTGTCAGTCCGCTTACTAATTAATGGATTTTCAATGCATAGTCAAGCTAAAGTGGCAACTGTACTCATTTTTTCATGTGCCGGGTGATCTCGACAATTGATCTTTTATCATCGGAAAATTATATTGTACACATGGGTTGTTTCCGTCGAGCATTTCAGCACGGCGAAGGCAGATATAGAAGACTTCTTTTGATCGTTCTTATCATCAGCAACTGTCTCATGGCCGGCAGTGCCACCGCACGTCGTCAGCGCGACGAATCTGATCGCAAAGACAGGAGTTGCAACTGTTTCCGTGGTCGATCCAAGCCGCAGTGCACCTCGTTCTGGCTTACCGAATTTGGATATCTGTCACGTATGACAGCTTCCCGTCCCTATACGCACAACCGGGAAACGCTGGTAACGTGGGAGTTGGGATACATGCGGAACCTGGGGAACCGCCATGCTTTCGGCTGGACAATATTCATTCATTCTGGAGACGACCTCCCCTACCGCCTGGGAATAAAACCTCGCTACCGACGCTGGCTGGCGCGTGAGATCGGGCTTGATATCTCAGCCGGCATCGCCTTTTCCGGCAGCAATCCACAGGTAATACCGGCATATATCGCGCAGACCGGTCTCAGTATTGGCGATTGGTGCTCGCTGACGGCAATCGTGGAAGTGATACCGTGGGAGAAACGGTTTGTCACTTGCTCAAGCGGCGGCGACCAGAAGGGCACCGAGGTGTCCAGTTATGTCGGCATTAATCTGGGTTCCTATCCGGGGACGATACTGACCGTTGCGGTATTTGTCGCCGGTATCATCTCTGCCGGCTCGATGGAGATGGGCACCGGGGGCTGGTGAGAAGCACGCACAGACAAATCGCTCCCCCATAACAAAAACGGCCACTCTCGTAAAAGAGCGGCCGTTAAGTTGCTTCAGACACTGTCTGCTATAAAGCAGGACCTCCTAATGCTTTTTACCCTTACCCTTGCTTTTGGGTTCCTCTTTTTCTTCCTGTGCGACCAGTTTTTTCGAGGCTTTTTTCGCCTTACCCCGGTTCTTTTTCACCTCGGAGTTGATCGCGATAAAGCTCTTGCCTTTCTCGCGCATGGTAATGACCTCGTCAGCCGAGTATCCGTAATGCTCGGAGATGAACCTCAGGTTGACGAAATTAACCACTTCGACGTCGGTGAACCGTATTGCTCCCCAGTCGGCCTTTTTGTGCTTCTTGAAATGTCCGTAAGCCTTGCCGTATGGCGGACCGGGGGCTCGCTTAACCGGCACATAGAATATCTCGGCGGTCAGACCGAAACGAGCCGTTATCTCCATCCAGGTCCTGCCGCCCAACCGGAGCTTGATAATGACATCGGGAGCCACTCCGGCTTGCTGAGCCAGGAAGAAAACCACCGGCAACTCTTCGTCGGGCACTTTACGTTCCCGAACCACGATCACTTGCTTTTCGGGCACCTTGTAATGTTCCCCGATAGCCAGGTAGAATCCCTTGATGCCGTCCTCCTCGATCGACACGCCGATATCGACACCGGCCCGGCACTGGTTGGCTGCCGGCCAACAGATGAACAGGGTGACGGCGACAAAAATTGCAATTGCGCGCATATAGCACCTCCGCATTAGTTGACGATTCCCGGCGGATTCCCCGATTAAGGCTGGAGAAACCCTCAGTTACATATTATCGGAAAGATAAGGGGAGATATTGAGAGGTAGTATTAATTGATTACCCTGCAACCAGGTATACCTATCTCCCTAAGGAGAATTCGACCGGGTACGTCACCCAGACTTTGATCGGTTTGCCTTCCTGTATACCGGGCGTGAACTTGTTCTTATAGGCAGCTTTCGTAGCAGCCTCATCAAGAGAAACTGTGCCGGATGACCTGGCCACGATTGCCTTGAGGACCTTGCCCGCCTCGTCAATCAGAACCCGTACCTGGACAGTTCCGGTAATACCGGCCTGCATCGCCAAACGCGGATAGTCCGGCCTGTGTTTATATACCATTTCCGGATGAACCTCAACCGGTACCAGTGTATTCGATACCGTAGAGCTTTCGGCCGGTTTGACATCGGTAACAGTCAGGTCGCTCGGTGGTAGTTCCTCACCGACCCTGATATTTCCGCACGAGGCAAGTGCCAGAATGACCACTACCGTACCGCATACCAGCAAACTTTGCTTCACTAATAATCCCCTCACACCCAGCTATAGATTATTTTTTCTTCTCGTCCTTCTTTTTGGACTCCGTGGCCGTTTTCGCAGTCGGCTTGGCTTTCAGGCTTTCCCGACGGTCGTCGATACCGTTTTTGTTCTTGTCGATAAAGCTATCGAACTTCTTGCCCTTGAGCGTGGCTGATTTCTTTTCCCCCTTGGGGGGAACCTTGACGCTCTTGACCGTCACCGGTTCCTTCTTCGTCACTACCTGCTTTTTGACGGTCTTCTTGTCTTTCTTCTCTACCGCCATCCCCGTCGGCCCGACAGAAACAAGGAACACACCACACACCAGATAAACTAACAGCTTTTTCATCTCTTTAACTCCCGCAACCTATCGCCACAATATAAAACCATCGTTGACGGATTGTCACTATCTAATTCCCTTGCCTCACGGTTTCTTACCGCCACTCTTTGATGAACTCTTTTGGGTGGTAGTCGACTTACCTCCTGATGGAGAAGCGGCCTTGCCGGATGATTTTGAGCCGCTTTGCTGCTTGACCGTAGTGCGACCCTGGGCCGGGCTGCCCGACTTCGGCTGCGAACCAGATTTGCCGGCATCATACGACTCGCCTGACTTCGTCTGATTGCCTGATGACTTCACTTTCGACGACTGGATAGTGGTGGTCGACTTCTTCTGAGGCGTCGATCCCGACTTCTTCTGGTAATAGCCGCTGGAACCGCCCTTGTCCTTGCTGCCACCTGGGTCACTGCTGCGGTAGCCCTGGTCAGCCTTGGTAGTCGTTGTCTTGCGGTCAACTACTGAGGATTCGCGCGACTGGGACGATTTGGTCTCTGACATGGTCGTACCGCTCTTTTCGATCGGGGTCGACTGGGTACTGCCACGTGACTTCTGTGACTGGCTGGACTTTCCATAAATCGATCCGTTCGTCTCCAGACCGCGATCCGTTTTTACCAGTTTACTCTCACCCCGTTCGTGCTTCTTGGCGCCGGTTTTGATCGTGCGTGTCTCCTTGGTTCGGCCGTCACCATCGTCCACAATCGTTTTCGTCGTAATTGATGCGTTTTTGACAATTGTCTTGCGCTTTTTCTCGAAATTCGGGTAACCGTTAACCTCCGGGTTACGGTAACCGGCGTAGCGGACCTCCTTGTACTTGGACCTCACGTTGGGCCTTGGCTGCACCACCTCGTGATCCAGCACCACCGTATGGTAACGGGTAATGTGCACGTCGGACTCCCAACAGTACCCCCAGTTGTCATAGATACTCATCGTGTGCCAGCCGACATAAATACGCGGCACATACAACGGGGCACACCCCCAGTAAATACCGTCGATATACACCGACGCCCCGATAGGATAGTCAAAGTAGACGTTGCCGCAGACAGTCCACGGGTAGTAGCTCGGGGAATACACCGAACGGAAATATTGCGGTTCCCACTCATCAATAATAACGGCCGTCCGGTCATAGGCAAAGCGCTGACCGTCGTAACGAACGAAGTACTTGTTGTTCAGGTTATCCATGAAATCATGACGGTCATCCCAGTCACAACTGAGACCCGAAACGGGATACCAGTCGGGTATCGGGAAACGTTCCCGGGAGGCGATGATCTGGATATTCTCGACCCCTTCCGGACCGGTAACGACCAGATCATAATCATCCTGCCCATCGGGCAGACGATAGGTGGCGCCACCGCGAACAAAATTATCCCGGCTCCGATCTGCTGGAAACAACAGGTTGACACGACCGCGGGTATCGATGGAGTAGATGACTACAAAGGCATCCCGACTAACACGGAATGAAATCACGATGTTGTCCCCTTCGTAGTACTCGCCGTCGGAATGATTGGTCCACACCTCCACGTCCAGATAACGGTCAATCCTGTTGCGGTCGGCGTCACGGTAATCGTTATCGCCATAGTCGGGTGTGATGTTCTGCGCCGGCACACCGGCTGTCACGACCATAATGGCCGCCACGGCAGCCATCGCCATTTTCAAAGTACGTTTAATCATGGTACTGTCCTCACTTTCCGTCATTTATTACCAATGGTAGTGTTATTCTCACGTAAGTATTCCGGTCCGTGAACCGGTTTATCCTGTCTATCCCGGGGGGCAACCAACTGGGTGTTATCCTGATTGGTTTGATAAGCCCACTGGAAAGTAATCGAAGCTGAATTGACCGATTGCACCCGCATCTTGGCATAATGGTAATCATCGGTCCAGATAACATAAGTATGTCCGAGGATTATCTCTACATAACCCAGGTTTGACCAGCCATCCAGAGGCGCACGGTTGATCTCATCAAAGTCACTGGTATACCCCATATCCTGCAAGTCGGTGGAGGTGTTGGCGGCATTCAGGTAAAAAATGCTGTCGTACCGGTCGACATAAACATCCGCCAGATCTTTGGTTACAATAGATCTATCCACGAAACGAAATCCGGTCAGGTTAGGCTCCACAGCGTCATCAAACAGTGGCACCGAACCCTCGGGTCGAGGAGTATCTGATACCGGTTCCGCTGACAACTCCGACTCCTGCCCGGCCGCATCAATAGCCGACACGGCATAGAAATACTTCACTCCGTTGGGCAGACCGGTTACTACATAAACGTAATAGATCAGATCCCGGTTGGGGTTAGTCAATGCTGAGCGCCGGCCGATTTCAGTGTAGCCGCTCATTGAATCGGACGACCACCAGATCACGTACTCGACAATGTCCGTTTCATACGGGCCATTCCAGTGGACGTATACGGCTTGATCGCCGGTGACGGAGTAAACTCCCTGCGGTGCCGCGGGAGGTGGGTCATAATCATAGACAATGCAGTTGTCAGCATCATCACAGCCACTCTGAGCGAACAACCCGCACAAAACAATCAGAAAAAAGACTCTTAATTTCATAGCCGGAACCTTTGTTTTTGTTTCCGAAGTTTCTTTCAGCATCTTTAAGCATCAAAACACGTGCCAAAACCTGTAACCGGATGCCTACAACCAACTTATCTGTTCAGGTCGACAGCCTGATCGCCGCCGCTGCACAATTTCCGTGCACAAACGAGCCAATACGCACAAATACTGTCAGGGTGTTGTTACCGTAATTATTATCCTTAAGGGAACAACCGCTCATACCAGAAGCTGTCGGATCACCATCATCCTGCCCAATTCCCGCCAACTCACAGAAAAAGTGCTTGTCAGCAACCGGGGTTAGGTTATTATGTACCTGATGGTCAAGAATCGGAGAAACATACCGGATGTGGATAATCCGACCGTCAATCAGATAACCAGAAGCAAAGGAACAAAGCCATGACCATTGACAAGATGTTGAAGGGGCACGACCTGTTTCGAGCTCTCAACGTGGACGAGACGAACCAGGTTAGTGATTTTTCATCCACGAAGAAATTCACGGCCAACGAGACCATCTTCAAACTGGGCGGCTTAGGGTATCATGTATACATGTTGCTGGAAGGAGCAGTCTACCTGCGGCTTCCATCCAAGCCGGGGGAATTCAGTCTGGTTATCTCAAAAATCGAAAAGGGAGAGATCTTTGGATTGTCTCCCCTGCTCGGCTCGCCCCGCTACACAGCATCGGCAGAGTGCAGTGAGGCTGCGGAGGTTCTCTGTATTGAAGCCAAACCATTCCGTGAACTGCTCCAGAACAACTGCCCGGTGGGATTTCACATTATGAGCCAGGTGGCCCAGATATACTTCACTCGCTATATCGATGTTTTGAAGAATCTCCAGGACGTAGTCAGTCAGATTCCGCTCATTCGCTGAGCCGCACTGCCGGCTCGTTACATGAGCACGGTCAGATCGTTCGTATCGGAGAAAGATGCCGGTAACTTCAATCCGGCATCTTAATACCGTGCCATACCCCGGGCATCTACCGGCTGAAAACCGCTTTCATTCGCTGCCGGTTCATCAGAGCTATGAACCGAACACTGATTTCCTTGGGACAGGTAGCCTCACATTCAAAGTAGTTGGTGCAGTTACCGAACCCCTCAGCGTCCATCTGCGCCAGCATGTTGCGGACACGTGGCATTGCTTCCACTCGTCCCTGAGGCAGGTATGCCATCTGACCGACTTTCGCCGACAAGAACAACATGGCCGAGGCGTTCTTGCACGAGGCAACACACGCCCCGCAACCGATACAGGCGGCCGCATCCATAGCCAACTCAGCATCGTCCTTGGGTATCGGGATAGCATTTGCGTCCGGCGTGCCGCCGGTGTTGACCGACACAAACCCGCCAGCCTGGATGATGCGATCGAGGGCGCTGCGATCAACGATGAGGTCTTTCTGCACCGGAAAAGCCCGGGCTCGCCACGGTTCGATATATATTTTGTCGCCATCCTTGAAATGCCGCATGTGAAGCTGGCAAACGGTGGTCCCCGGTTCCGGACCGTGGGCGATACCGTTGATTATCAGCGAACACGTGCCGCAGATACCCTCACGGCAATCGTGATCAAAAGCGATCGGATCGACACCCTGTTCGGTCAGTTGCTCGTTGACGACGTCGAGCATCTCCAGAAACGACATGTGGGTACTGATGTTGTTCGCTTCATATCGTTCCATATGCCCCTTGTCGCGTGCGTTTTTCTGACGCCATACGTATAATGTGAGATTCATTATTTGTAACTCCTCTGCGACAACTCAACATTCTCAAACTCCAGCGACTCCTTGTGCAACTCGGGTTGTTTGCCGACCCCCTTATATTCCCAGCAGGAGACGTAGCAGTAATGCTTGTCGTCGCGTTTGGCCTCACCCTCATTCGTCTGGTGTTCTTCCCGGAAATGAGCTCCGCAGGACTCGTTGCGGGTCAGGGCATCGTAACAGAGAATCTCGCCAAACTCCAGGAAATCGGCCACCCGTCCGGCCCGCTCCAGCGACTGGTTAATCTCTTCGCTCTCACCGGGCACCTTGACATTCTGCCAGAACTCCTCGCGCAGTACCGGGATCATATCAAGAGCCTTTTTCAGATCGTCTTCGTTGCGGGCCATACCGCAGTATTCCCACATGATCTTGCCCAGTTCACGGTGGAAAGTGTCGACCGTTTTCTTGCCGTTTATGTTAAGCAGTTTGTTCATTTTTTCGCTGACTGCCTGCTCGGTCCGGCGAAATTCATCGCTGTCGGTAGCGGGCACACCGGCACCGACACGGGCGAAGTAATTACCGATAGTGTAGGGAATGATGAAATAGCCGTCGGCTAGCCCCTGCATCAGGGCGCTGGCGCCCAGCCGGTTGGCGCCGTGGTCGGAGAAGTTGGCTTCGCCCAGGACAAACAGTCCGGGGATATTACTCTGGAGATTGTAGTCGACCCACAGACCGCCCATGGTGTAGTGCAACGCCGGATAAATACGCATCGGAACCTGATACGGGTTTTCACCGGTGATCTTCTCGTACATATGAAACAGGTTGCCATAGCGCTCGCGGATCATATTCTCACCAAGACGATTGATAGCGTCGGCAAAATCAAGGTAAACGCCCTGGCCGGTTTCACCGACACCACGCTGATTATCGCACACCTCCTTGGCACTGCGTGAGGAAATGTCACGCGGCGCCAGGTTACCGAAACTGGGGTACTTGCGTTCCAGGAAGTAGTCACGCTCGTCTTCCGATATCTGACCGGGTGCGCGGGTGTCACCTTTCTTTTTCGACACCCAGATACGGCCGTCATTGCGCAAAGACTCGGACATCAGCGTCAGCTTCGACTGATAGTCACCGCTGACCGGTATACAGGTCGGGTGAATCTGCGTGTAGCACGGATTTGAAAAAAGTGCACCCTTCTTGTACGCCCGGTAGGCCGCCGTGACGTTGCAACCCTTGGCATTGGTCGACAGGAAAAAGACGTTGGCGTAACCACCGGTGGCCAGCACCACCGCATCGGCTGCGTATGAGCTTATCTTTCCCGAAACCATATCGCGCACCACTATCCCCTTGGCGTGACCATCCACCAGCACCAGGTCCAGCATCTCCGTGCGCGGATACATCTTCACCTGGCCCTTGCCAATGGCCCGACTCAGAGCCGAATAGGCGCCCAGCAACAACTGCTGCCCGGTTTGTCCGCGTGCATAGAACGTGCGCGACACCTGCGCGCCGCCGAACGACCGGTTGTCCAGCAGACCACCATACTCCCGCGCGAACGGCACCCCCTGGGCCACGCACTGGTCTATGATCTCCGCACTGACCTGGGCTAAACGATAAACATTGGCCTCACGGGAACGAAAATCGCCGCCCTTGATTGTATCGTAAAACAGCCGAAAGATACTGTCACCGTCGTTCTGGTAATTCTTGGCGGCATTGATGCCGCCCTGAGCGGCAATGCTGTGCGCCCGTCGCGGGCTGTCCTGGTAACAGAAACAACTGACGTTGTAACCCAGCTCAGCCATGCTGGCGGCCGCCGATGCTCCCGCCAGGCCGGAGCCGACCACAATTACGCTGTACTTCCGCTTGTTGGCCGGATTAACCAGCTTCATCTCAAAGCGGTGCTTGTCCCACTTCTCTACCAACGGCCCGGAAGGTATTTGAGAGTCAAGTTTCATATCAGTGCCCTCCTCCCGGAAGATTTATTATTCCCGCCAGGACTGCGATCGGCATCGACACGTAGCCGATGAAAACGACCACCGCTATCAGGTTTACTATTCGTTTCAGCCACGGCTGCACCTGGGGATTGTTCAAACCCAGCGTTTGCAACAGACTGAAAACAGCGTGGCTGAGATGGTAAGCTATCAAGCCCATAGCCACGATATACGCCGCCGATATCAGCGGATTCTGAAACCCCATCACTACCATTGAGTAGACGTCGTGCCGACCCATCGCATCGTGCAGGTTTGCGTATTGGGGATTGGTTGTAATCCAGGTGAAATGCAGCAGGTGATAGACTACGTAGAGCAATACGCTCAGTCCCGTCCAGATCATGGTCCGCGATGCCAGGCTGGCCTGTACCGTATCGTTGCGGGTATAGCCGATCGGCCGCGATGCCCGGTTCTCCAGCCACAGCCGGATGCCGTTCCAGATGTGTATCAGCACCGCCAGCAACACCAACGACCGCGCAACCCAGGTTAACTCCGGCATATTCTTGAGGGCTTGAGCGTAAGTATTGAGTTGATCCTGACCAAGAAAGATTTGCAGGTTCCCGATCATGTGCCCCACCACGAATCCGAACAGGGCCATGCCTGACAGAGCCATCAGGACTTTGTGGCCGACCGAGGTCCGGACAAACGCCTTATGTGGTGGCGCTATCGGAACTCCTTTGGTTTGCGTTACAGTCATATCGTCATCCTTCCATATTTGACCGCCAAAATATGACCGACACGCTGGCACGTCAAATGAAAAAGCAAATGATTTCACCGGGTCACTCTGGGAAATGATATAACAGGACATTCTCTAATAAATGTTTATTGTTCCCGCTGATTCAAATTGCATTGATATGGTGGTATTTTTTCAGAAAGTTGAAACGGTAGTTTTCTGATATTGGGCAAACTTCTACACTTTCACATTGACACTATTCGCGTAATAGAGTATATTCAGCATACAGGATAACATACTCACCAGTGCGCGAATATAGGAACAAACTTTGTCGGGAGGACTCATGGTTGGTTCAGCTCGTTTAGTTTTCACCGGTTTGCTTGTCACATTTATCACCGTCAGCGTTGGCTTAGCAGGCAGTGACAACTTAACAACCAGTGCAACAGTGATGAAGGGACTGGCCTCGATGCCGCTGGCCTTCACTGAGAACCAGGGTCAGTGGGATGAGAAAGTTCTGTTCCGGGCCAACGCCGGTGGTGCGACCATGTGGTTCTCACGCGATGGTGCCTACTACCAGTTCACCCGGCACATCCCCACAAGTAACTATAGTTCCGTCATTGCGAGCGACCGAAGGGAGCGTGGCAATCTCTTGCGCTCAGCCGAAGTCACCCAACCAGGTGAGCCTGTGAGCGGAGTCGAAGGTTCTCGTGGGCGGCAGATGTCAACATCTGCCCCGTTCACTGACCATCAACCCGACAGCATTGAAACCATAATGATCAAAGCCAACTTCGTCGGTGTCAATCCTAATCCCCGAATGGTTGGTGAGGACATGCTGGAATACAAATGCAACTACTTCCTCGGCAACGATCCGGCCAAGTGGCGGACCAATGTTCCCAATTACAGCGCCATAGTCTATGAAGAAATCTACCCCGGCATTCATCTGAAGTACTACGGCAACGGCAAACAGATGGAGTATGATTTCATTGTTTCCCCCGGTGTCGACTTCTCTCAGATACGAATTCAATACGAGGGAGCTAAGTCGCTCTCAATAGACGCGGCTGGCCGCCTGGTGGTGCAGACGGAGTGGGGTGAAGTCATTGAGCAGCGACCGGTAGTGTACCAAATGTCCGGTAGTGATCGTGTTGCGTTAGTCGGTGAATTTGTTCTGAAAGGTGACAAGGCGTTTGGGTTTGAGTTGTCTGACGGCTACGATACGAACCTGCCTCTTGTCATCGATCCCGTGCTGATCTACAGCACTTACCTTGGGGGAAGCAATGACGAATATGGCTATGACATCGCGGTTGATGCTTCCGGAGCTACGTATATAACGGGAGATACATATTCCACCGATTTCCCCACTGTAAATCCGTACCAGACAGATCAGGGTTACTGTGATGTTTTTGTCACCAAACTGAGCAACTCCGGCAACAGCTTAGTCTACAGCACCTATCTGGGGGGAAGCATCAATGATTGGGGTTTTAGCATCGCAGTGGATGCCACCGGGGCGGTGTATATAACGGGAGATACATATTCCACCGATTTCCCCACTGTAAATCCGTACCAGACATATCAGGATAAAACGGATGTTATCGTTACCAAGCTGAGCAGCGATGGCAGCAGCATAGTCTACAGCACCTATCTGGGGGGAAATAACTACGAGAGCGGGCATGGCATCGCGGTGGATAGCTCCGGGGCGGCGTATGTGACCGGGGCGACGGCGTCTCCGGATTTCCCGACCGAAAATCCGTACCAGACATATCAGGGTGGCTATGATGCTTTTATCACCAAGCTCAGCAGTGGCGGCAATTCTTTGTTGTACAGCACCTATCTAGGCGGGAAACTAGGCGGATGCGGCATTGATAGAGGCTATCATATAGCGGTAGATGCATCCGGGGCGGCCTATGTGACGGGATTTACAGAGTCCACAGATTTCCCGACTGAAAATCCCTACCAGACATATCAGGGTGGAAATGATGCGTTTGTTACCAAGCTGAGCAGTTCCGGCAGCAGCCTGGTCTACAGTACCTATCTGGGGGGAAGCGTCAATGACCTTGGCTATGGCATCGCGGTGGATACCTACGGGGCGGTTTATGTGACAGGAAGTACAGAGTCCACCGATTTCCAGACTGAAAATCCGTACCAGACAGATCAGGGTGGGCGTGATGTTTTTGTCACCAAGCTGAGCAGCTCCGGCAGCAGCCTGGTTTACAGCACCTATCTGGGGGGAAATGACTACGAGAGGGGGCATGGCATCGCGGTGGATGGCTCCGGGGCGGCGTATGTGACGGGACATACCTATTCCAAAAATTTCCCGACGCTCAATGCCTACCAGAGTGATCAGGATACCATAGATGTTTTTGTCACCAAACTGACCACCGAAGGCAGCAGCCTCGTGTACAGTACCTACTTGGGGGGAAACAACGTTGACTATGGCCGTGGCATCGCGGTGGATGCCACCGGGGCGGCGTATGTGATCGGATATACGGAGTCCACCGATTTCCCGACTGAAAATCCGTACCAGACAGATCAGGGCGGACTTGACGCCTTTGTCACCAAGTTTTTCGAGTACTGCTGCAACCACGACGGTATCCGCGGCGACGCCGATTACTCGATGACTCTGGATGTTGGTGACCTGACTTTTCTGGTGGCATATCTCTTTCAGGGCGGCCCACCGCCGCCGTGCCTCGAAGAGGGCGACGTTGATGGGAGTGGAGCAATAGACGTCGGCGACCTGACCTGGCTGGTCGCATTTTTGTTCCAGAGCGGCCCGCCACCGGCACCGTGTCCTTAACCGGCTCATAAGAGGACTTCGCCAGGCAATGAAAGAACTTGACATAACCGCCTGTATGTTCGTATCTTAGGTCAAGATTATTGAATGGTCCTGTAGGGTAGCGACCGGGAACAATCTGACGCTGCCGTCATTCCGCAGAGCGGTCATATTGACTGTATCAGAATGACAGGAGATCGACTCAGCGTCGATAGGGTTCGGATGATAGCATCTTCGTTATCACCTGCTATTCCGATTGCTATTCCGACAGGTCGCTTCGTACTACAAATCGGTTATTGGTCACCAAAGTGTGCAACTGTAACAACACCAAATCTATGGGAGAAACCATGAAAAAAACATCCAGGATTGCTCTGGCGAGTACAGCCACGATAGTGCTGTTTCTGGCGGGTGCGGCAATGGGAAACGGGCACCAAAGTGCAGGCCTTGACCAACTCTCCGGTCAAATGCCGCTGTACTTTATCGAGAACCAGGGACAAATGCCCGATAATGTGAACTACTACATTCAGGGCTATGACAAGACGCTCTACTTCACATCCCGGGGAGTCACCTACTCGTTGTTGGGGAACGTCAATGACCACCGGGTATCGCAGAGCTGGGTAGTCAAACTCGATTTTCTCGGTGCCGACCCGAGAGTAAAACCGATCGGTGAGGACCGGCAGGAAGCGATTTTCAGCTATTTCATAGGACAGCCCGAATCCTGGCACACCGGCCTGCCGACATTCGGTCGTATCGTCTACCGCAATCTCTGGCCCGGCATCGATCTGGTTTACTCCGGCACCATCAACATGATGAAATACCAGTTCGTAGTCCGGCCGGGAGCCGACCCATCGCAGATCAGGCTGGCCTGGCGCGGGGCAACCGGTGTAACGGTCGAACCTGACGGCCGAATGGCGATTAATACCCCCAATGGGGGATTTGAGGATGCCGCACCGTACGGCTATCAGACTGTTGACGGAGTCCCGGTCGAAGTATCGATGGCATTCGATCTCCGTTTTCGCGGTCCCGACGCCGCCTTTGAATTCGGCTTTGATCTGGGTGCCTACGATCCCACCCGGGAACTTATCCTTGATCCGGCCAGCCTGATCTATTGCGGCTACATCGGTGGATCCGGCGCTGATATGGGCTGGGCTGTCGAGGTAGATGACAACGGCTGCGCCTACGTCACAGGAGAGACAAACTCAGCGCCCCCATCCTTCCCGGTAACAGCCGGTCCCAACCCCGTCTACCTGGGTGGTGGCGATGCTTTCGTGGCCAAAGTAAGAAGTGACGGCACCGGACTTGTCTACTGTGGTTATATCGGCGGGTTCCAGTGGGACGTCGGCTACGGTATCGACGTTGACGACCAGGGTGCCGCCTATGTCACCGGCTACACCGCCTCCCCGCTCTTCCCCGTTGTCGCCTGCCCCTTCGCCTACTCGGGCAACGGTGATGCTTTTATCGTCAAAGTTATGCCCGACGGTTCCGCCTTCCAGTACTCCGGATGCATCGGTGGCACCTTGTACGATGAAGGTCACGATGTCGCTGTCGATGACAACTACGCAGCCTATCTGACCGGACGGGCCAACTCCTCAATCACCGATGGCTTTCCGGTCCTGGTTGGTCCTGATCTTACGTATAACAACAACGGTGACGCCTTCGTCTGCAAAATCGATCCCAACTGCGGCGGTCTGGTGTACTGCGGTTACATCGGTGGTGACAACTCCGACGAGGGCAACGGCATTGATGTCGACAAGTGGGGTTATGCTTACATTACCGGTTCCACCGCATCCAATGAATTGTCCTTCCCGGTGAACACCGGTCCCGACCTTACCCACAATGGCGGTTTTGATGCCTTTGCCGCCGAAGTGCAGGCAAACGGCGGCGGTCTGGTGTACTGCGGTTACATCGGTGGCCAGGACACCGACCTGGGACACGCCATCGTTGTTGATCCTGTAACTGAACATGCTTACATCACCGGCGAAACGTACTCCGACCATGCTGCGGAAGCGTTCCCGGTTTACGTCGGTCCCGACCTGACCTATAATGGCAGCACCGACGCCTTCGTGGCCAAAGTGGTGTCACTGGGTCAGAGTCTGTTGTATTGCGGTTACATCGGGGGACAGGATAAAGATTACGGCTTTGGCATTGGCATCGACGTCGGCGGGCGCGCCTGGGTGTCCGGCAACACCTGGACGCCGGAAGGAGCCGGCTTCCCGGTAGTGGCTGGCCCGGATCTGACGTTCAACGGCCAGGTCGATGCCTTCATATCCCGGGTGTCCAAAGATGGCACCGGACTTGAACTCTGCGGGTACATCGGCGGTGACTGGGTCGATTGGGCGGCTGGTGCGGCGGTCGATGTCAGGGGGAATGCTTACGTGACCGGCGAGGTAACCTCCCTGGAGACCACGTTCCCGGTTCTGATCGGCCCCGATCTCACATTCAACGGCAACCAGGATGCCTTCGTGGCCAAGATAGACTGCTGCGTGATGCGTGGCGATGCCGACGGCAGCGGCGCAATTGATGTCGGCGACCTGACTTACATGGTCGCTTTCCTGTTCATCGGCGGTCCCTTCCCACCCTGTTATGCCGAAGCTGACACCGACAGCAACGGTTCCGTCGATGTCGGTGATATTACTTACATGGTGGCATTTCTGTTCATGGCCGGCCCGGCTCCGGTGCCCTGCCCATAGGTGGTTTGACACCATTTGGGCCGCTGAGAAAAGTGGTCTGAAACATCAAAGAAAAAGGCGCCAGGCTACTTGGCCTGACGCCTTATAATTTTGTGTCGGTTCAACCGAACGAGTGCGGTCTATTCGTACACGGATACTTGCTTTCCGGAACGACCGACCCGCTCGAACTTGACAACCCCGGTCACCTTGGCAAATAAAGTGTTGTCCCTGCCGATGCCGACGTTGTAACCCGGCTTGATCGGCGTGCCGCACTGTCGTACAATAATAGAGCCGGCCGGAATGGCCTGCCCGCCATAAACCTTGGTGCCTCGCCGCTGGCCGTTTGAATCGCGACCGTTCTTGGAGGAACCAACACCTTTCTTATGCGCCATCGTAAACTCCTGTCAATCTCAAGACCTGGGCCGGTTTCAACCAGACCCATAAATAGTTACATAGCTTAAGAATATATGACAAACATCAGCGGTCGGCAAGAGAAATCTGCATCATATTGTGTACCACCGAATTACCTGACCACCTCGGCGACTCTTACCGACTTACGGTCTCCTTCTTGTCAGTCTGCTTGCCGTTGAACGAAAAAGTCAGTTTGTTGTCACCGACGCCGATGATAAGGTCACAATCACCTGCATACTGCCCGCGAAGGATTTCTTCGGACAACGGATCCTCCAGGTACTTGCGCAGAGCCCGCTTGAGCGGTCGGGCACCGTACTCCGGTTCAAATCCCTTGTCGGCCAGGAAATCCCTGGCCTCGTCGGTGAGACTGAAACTGATCCCTTTCTCAGCCAATTGCTGAGCCGTTTCAGTCAGCAGAATACTTATGATCTCTCTGATATGATCCTTATCCAGCGAATGGAAGATTATCGTCTCATCTATCCGGTTAAGCAGCTCGGGATTAAATGCCTTTTTCAGTTCGTCCATAATCTTCTTGCGCATCCCGTCATATGAGGCATCGACTTTGTCGGCATCAAAGCCGACCGTCTTGCCGTCACGAAGCTCTCTGGTACCCAGATTAGAGGTCATAATTATGACGGTGTTCTTGAAATCCACCTTGCGCCCGAAGGAATCGGTCAACTGACCATCATCCATCAGTTGTAACAGGATGTTGAAAACATCGGGGTGGGCTTTCTCTATCTCGTCCAGCAGTACCACCGAGTACGGCTTGCGGCGTACCTTCTCGGTGAGCTGACCGCCCTCTTCGTAGCCGACATACCCCGGCGGAGCACCTATGAGACGAGAAACGGCAAACTTCTCCATGTATTCGGACATATCGATGCGGATTAGGGAATCGGTGTCTTCAAACATGAACAACGCCAGCGACCTCGCCAGCTCTGTCTTACCCACACCGGTCGGTCCCAGGAATATGAAGGAGCCGATGGGCCGACGGGGATCGCTCAAACCGGCTCGTGCCCGACGGATGGATCGGGCGATAGTAGTGATCGCCTCTTCCTGTCCCACGATTGTCTTCTTGATTTCCTCTTCCATTCTCAACAGGCGCTTGGATTCGTTTTCCTCAAGTCGGAACAGCGGGATACCGGTCATCTTGGCCAGCACCGTGGCCACATCTTCGGAACTCAGGACAACTTTCTCCTTTTCCCGACTCTCCTCCCACTCCTTTTGCAGCGCGGCGGCCTCTTCTTTCTTAGCCTTGATCTCGTCACGTAATTGGGCAGCGGTTTCGAAGGCCTGATTCTTGACAGCAGCCTCCTTTTTCTCCTGCAGCTCTGTCAATTCGTTTTCAATAGTCGTGAATTTCTCAGGGCGGGTGTAGGTCGACAGATGAGCCCGGGATCCGGCTTCATCGATGAGATCGATGGCCTTATCCGGCTGGAATCTCCCTGAGACATACCGGTTGGACAGTTTCACGGCCGCCTCGATGGCACTGTCGGATATTTTCAGTCGATGATGTTCTTCGTACCTGGAGCGCAGACCTCTGAGGATATTGATCGTGTCCTGTTCACTGGGCGGCTCGACAACAACTGTCTGAAAGCGCCGGTCCAGGGCACCGTCCTTTTCGATAAACTTGCGGTATTCGTTCATGGTAGTGGCGCCGATACAACGCAGTTCGCCACGCGCCAGCGAGGGTTTGAAGATGTTGGAGGCATCCAGTGAACCCTCGGCCCCGCCGGCTCCGACGATGGTGTGAATTTCATCTATGAAAATGATGACGTCGTTGCAGTTGATGATCTCGTTGAGAACCGCTTTGAGACGTTCCTCGAACTGGCCCCGATACTTGGTACCGGCCACCAGCGAAGCCATATCGAGCGTCACCACCCGTTTGTTTTCCAGAGTCTGAGGTATCCGGTTTTCGACGATGCGTTGGGCCAGGCCCTCGGCAATAGCGGTCTTACCTACCCCCGGTTCACCAATCAGAACCGGGTTGTTTTTCTTGCGGCGAGAGAGCACCTGTGCCACGCGTTCGATCTCGTCTTCCCGACCGATAATCGGATCCAGTTTACCGCGACGGGCCAGTTCCGTCAGATCGCGTCCAAAATGATCCAGCGCCGGCGTTTTGGATTTTTTGCGTTTCTTCTTAAACGACGAAGGCTTGCCGTTGAGGATGTTCTTGAGTTCCTCGTAAGCCTCCTTGTAATCTATCTCGTACATCGACAACACCTGGGCCGCCACTCCCTCCTCGTCCTTGAGCAAGGCCAGCAGTACGTGTTCGGTGTCTATGTCCTTGGACCTGAGCGCCCGGGCCTCCTGACCGGAGACTTCCAGAGTTTTCTTGGCCCGAGCCGTCAACGGTAACTGACCCATGGTCATGGTTCCCCCGGACGGTTGCACTACCTCCTCAATGGATGTTTTCAGATCGTTGAGTTCCAGTCCCAGGTTGGCAATAATCTCAATGGCGCGTCCGTCGCCAAGGCGAATGAGTCCCAGCAGGAGATGCTCAGTCCCGATATAGTCATGCCGCAGGCGGGAGGCTTCAACGCGGGCATACTCTATCGCTTTGCGGGCATTCTCGGTAAACATCTCATTCATCGTGAAACATCCTTCCTGTATTAATATGCATCATTCTCTATTTAGTGTGGGCGTCTGTCAGTCAGTACGGTTTCCTAATTGTCGCTGAGACGTAGTTTCTCCCGCACCATTTGGGCACGGATAAAATCGCGACGGGTGTTGTCCATTTCCCGGCCATAATACTTTTGCAGATGAGCCGGTTGAGACAGAAGCAGGATCTCGTTGACCAGAGCTATATCGAGAAAGTCAATGATCTTCATGGCATGGCCCAACCGCAGAGCCGACAGCAGGTTCATAACCTCTTCCGAGGTCAACACGCGGGCGTTCCTGAGAATACCGTAAGCGCGCCATATCTTGTCCTCGATCATATCGGCCGCCTCATCGATCAGACGCTGTCTGGCGGACGCCTCCCGGTCAATAACTTCACGCGTAATGCGATCAAGCTGACTGAGAATCTCGTCTTCGGTAACACCCAGCGTATTCTGGTTGGAAAGCTGAAACAGATTACCCGACACGTCGGTACCCTCTCCGTAAAAGCCTCTGACGACAAGGCCGGAGCGGGTGATGTAGGAAACCACTTTGTCTATCTCACACGTCAGTACCAGTCCGGGCAGATGGATCAGAACCGATGCCCGCATTCCCGTACCGGCATTGGTGGGGCAGGCGGTCAGGTAACCGAAGTCGGCATCATAATCGTATTCCAGGTAGCGACCGATCTCAGTGTCGTACTCTACAGCCAATTCATGGGCACCCCGGGGATCAAGTCCCGGCGCCAATGCCTGAAGCCGGATATGGTCCTCCTCGTTGATCATAATGGATAACCGGTCATCGGAATCGACAAAGACTGCTTTGGCGGGGTCTCCATTAAGAAAAGCCGGCGAGATCAGGTGCCTTTCAATCAGAAAGTTCTTGTCGAGTGTGGAAATGTCGGCGGCTTTGACATAACTTCCCTCAGCCAGCATCTGCGACCGGGACAAGATGGAGTCAAAATAGCCTACCACCTGGTTGCGGGTATCACTATCAGCCGAGGTCGGGAACCGGCAACCGGCCACGTTGCGCGCCAGTCGAACTCGACTGGACAGCACCACCAGTGCTTCATCTCCCTTGCCCGACAACCATGTCGCCGGCGATTTGGCCATATCCTCAAACATCGTACCCAACTTCTACTCCTTACTGAGATTTGTCAATAGGTAAGGATTCCCTTACAATTTTGAGCTTGTCGCGAATCTCCGCGGCCCGTTCGAAGTCTTCCGACTCTATCGCCTTTTTCAGTTCCAGTTCCAGACGCTCTTCTTCCTTGATTGGAATCGGCAAACCGTCATTTGAATCCGAAGGGCTGAAGCTTGGAGTTTGTCCTCGGTGCAGGGAGGCACCATGGATTTTTCTCATTATCGGTTCCAGCGGTTGGCGAAATGCCCGATAGCATTCCCCACAACCGAAACGGCCCTGTTGCGTGAATCTCTCAAACGTCAGACCGCAGGCCTGACAGGTAATCTCATCGCGAACACTACCGGCGATGCCGGGCATATCCGCAGTCAGCCCGGAGAGTATCTCAGCCAGGGGGAAAGGGATATTATCCAGCGGTGAATGAAATCCGCGTGCGGCGGCACATTCATTACACAAATGCAGCGTTGTCTTCTCATTGTTGACGATCTGAGTAAACTTAACCCGTGCTTCGTGCTCTTTACAATCCTGACACAACATTGGTCCTATACCCGCTTTCTAATCTCTTCGACGAATACTGCCATCTATTATCTCCAATCGACGATTACAACCCCGGGCCAACTCCCGGTTGTGGGTGGCAATAAGGAAAGTGGTGCCGTCATCTTCGTTGAGGTGAAACAGAAGTTCGTGCAGGGCACGCCCGGTAGAGGTATCAAGATTGCCTGACGGCTCGTCAGCTAAAACAATCTCCGGTTCATTGGCCAGGGCGCGGGCTACGGCCACTCGCTGTTGCTCCCCACCCGACATCTGTCTGGGGAGGTGACTCTTCCTACTGGTTAAACCAACTCGCTCGAGCAATAGTTCCCCCTTGCTCCGGCTCCGACTGCGAGGGACTCCTGAGATGATCAGGGGCATCATCACATTCTCCAGAGCCGTGAAATCATCCAGCAGATAATGGTGCTGAAAAACAAAACCCACCCGAGCATTCCGGAATCTCGCCAGCCATTGTTCCGACCGCCCTGAAAGAGAATGCCCGTCAATCAGGACCTCTCCGGCAGAGGGTCGGTCAAGACCGCCAAGAATATGCAACAGAGTCGACTTGCCAACTCCCGACGCTCCGGTTACCGCCACCATTTCGCTCCTTTGCAGTTTGAAGGTAACTCCCTTCAGAACCTGCAACCTGGTTTCGACCGTTTGGAACTCCCGATGTATATCAACCGCCGAGAGGATGTTCTCTTCTACTGCTTCCATATACGATACACGCCTAAAGCCGGCCTATGGCCTTACATTACTGTTTTCGCCAGTTTTGCTCAAAGTTTTAGCAACCTGCCTGATTTCACACACTTACTGTCTCAAAACGTCAATTACGGGCAGCCGGGCCGCCTGGTATGCGGGATACAGAGCCGCCAGAAAACAGACAATAAGTGTCACAATTCCGGCCAGCACAAAGTCCAGAAGGTGAGTTTCGATCGGCAGATAGCTGATGAAATAGATATCCGGCGGCAACGAGATTATTTCATACCTGTTCTGCAGCCAGGCCGCCGCCAGAGCTACCAGCCAACCCGACACCGCACCCCAGGCGGCAATAGTTAATCCCTTATAAATAAATATCTTACGAATCGAAGCCGGTGTCGATCCGATTGTCTTGAGAATCCCGATCTCAGAGCTCTTCTCCATTGTGAGCATCACCAGCGTGGAAATTATCGAGAAACCGGCCACAATCACAATCAGAATGAAGCCCAAAAACAGAATCTTCTTTTCGATCGCAATCCACGAAAAGAGGTTTTTGTGCAATACATTCCAGGGGATTACATCGTAACGCTGCCCAAGAATCGAGTCGATCACAAGGGTCATCTCCGACGCCAGGTAGACATCATCGAGCTTAAGGTGCACGGTCGTCACGGCGTCACCGGTCCGGAACAATCGCTGGGCCTCCGGCAGGGAAATATAGGCCAGTTGAGCATCAAACTCGTACATGCCGGTCTCGAAAATGCCGGCAATATAGAACTTGGCCACCCGGGGGCGACTCATCTTTTGCAGGTCTTCTCCCCGCAAAGAGTACAGAACCACCGTCTGTCCCAAAAACACGCCTAACCGCTCGGCCAGATTGCTGCCCATCAACATGCCGGGAATAGTATCGTCGTCGGTGATGATCGGTTCAAAAGAGTAGTCACCGACCGTCATGTCGCGGGTGATATTAGAGGTCAGTCTCTCCCTGTCCGGGTCTATTCCCCGGACAATAATACCGTCACCGGCCGATGCCGATGACACCGCCGCCTTGTAGTAGATAAACGGCGAGGCAGCGACCACTCCGTCGATGGTGTTAAGCGTGTCGACCAGTTGCTTATAATCTTCGATAAGCATACCGTTGAGCGAAAAGATGGAGATATGCGAGGTAGTACCTAACAGTCGCGACCTGATCTCGGCCTCGAAGCCGTTGTGCATCGACATGACGAAACAAACCACCGCCACGCCCAGCGCCACCCCGAGGATAGTAATCCACGTCGACACCGAGGTAAAAAACTGCCCCGAACGCATATACCGCCGGGCTATGAAAATCTCGTATCCCATTATCAGTCTTTCTATTTCTGTACGCCGCCGTCGCGATCACAACAGTCAATGTATACGGTGAGTGTGAGGAAAAGCAATGATATTTGGGGGCTTCATACTGATCGACTCACAGTCGGCCAGATACCGGGGCATGGCTAACTTCTATTTCCAACATAGTTTGTGGTTGCTACCCATCCGTGTGGCGTCAGGTGACCCGAGGTTGTCCCGAAAGTAAGGGGACTGTTGAAAAAGCCCCATTCACGTCATTGCGAGCGACAGCGTGGCAATCTCGGATATTGAATGTCAACGAGATAGCCACGTCGCTTCGCTCCTCGCTATGGGCATAATACTCAGGAAATGTTGATGGTTTTGGTGTAATTGGTTGTTATTCTTGGGATTTTATGGGACTGGACTGAGGAGCCTGAGAGTATGGGTCAAAAAAGATTCTGTCGGCACTACGGACTCAGCCCCGAACATCGCGAGAGCTACTTCGCTTGTTACTTCCGACTATGCAGAAAGTAACGAATATCAACACAAAATGAGTATTATGCCCGCTATGACGTTTGTTATGTTTATCAACAAGCCCTAAGCTATGGGTACATTTAACGTTGCATCTAATAAATCGTCATTCGGTAAACACGCGTATGGGCGGGCTTTATGTCCGCCGGTGGCGTCGCCAGTGACAAGTCAGTGACAAGCCACCTTTTACGCGCGGTCAGGAATCCTTTCCTGACCGCACCAAATGTAGCCGTCACGAAAGGAGAGGCTGTCCCAAAAGTTCATTGTTCTGTCAGTTCTTGCGTTTGGCTTACCAAACGTGTGAACTGACAGTTTAGCGATTCTATTGTCTATTCAGCACTTCCAGAGTTACCACCACTCCGACTTCGTCGTCGGCAAGACCTGTCGGAACCACCTTATGGGACAACCTCTGGATTCGTGACGGCGTAAGGAAATCTTGTTCAGGGTATTGAGGGTGTGTGAGTCAACAGTGCCTTTGTCGGCATCGACCATCGCCGCCGCTCCCTCAATCCCACTTCACCCGGTAGCTGCGCCGGCCTCCGGATGAAGCGCGGGGGCGCTTTCCACGAGTGAGAAGTCTCAGTAGTGCATAGCCGAACGCAAAGCCCCCCACGTGCGCCATCCAAGCCACGCCGCCACCGACGGCGCTGCCGGTTATAGACATCAGCAACTGGTACACAAACCAGATACCCAGGACAATCTTGGCCGGCAGTTTGACAAACTGGATGAAAAAGAACACCACCAGCACCGTTATCCGTGCCCGTGGATGCAGCACCATGTAAGCACCCATCACACCGGCAATCGCTCCCGAAGCACCCACCAGCGGCACTTGTGAGGAGGGACCGAAAAGGGTGTACAAAGCGATTGCCGCCAGTCCGGAAATAAGGTAAAACAGCAGGAATTTGACCGGCCCGAAAAAGTCCTCGATATTGTTGCCGTATATCCAGAGAAAGAGCATGTTGCCGATCAGGTGCATCCAGCCGCCATGCATAAACATCGAGGTGAATGGCGTCAGGTAAGCCGACGCGGCCAGTTCCGGCGTCAGTTCCAGACCGCTGACCAATTCCACCGGGATGAAGCCGAACTGAATCGTAAACAAACGAAAACCGCGTGCCCCCAGTGAAATCGTGTAGAGAAAGATAAGGCAGTTGACGACAATCAACCCCACCGTCAGATATGGTTTACGGACAGTCGGGGTATCATCACGAATCGGTATAAACAACTTACACCTCACCGGCCGCTGTCAGTGACGACCCTGTGTGTCCTATTCCTTCACACGGAAATTGAGATATTTTTCCGCCATGTTACCGGCACGGTCGGTCACCCGTATGCCCAGATGATGTTTGCCGGGGGGCAACGGTTCCAGCGGTTTGGAGCGACATTGTCCGGTTTCGGGGTCGTATTCGGGAATCAACCACTTACCGTCGATTTTAATGACAATGTCACGGTCATCACCAATACCGGAAAGCGTGTCCTCGATTATAAAATTAACTGCCGGTTGATTGCTTTGATAGGTCCGTCCGTCGGCCAGCGTCAGGAATTTCAAGCGGGGCGGATCGTAGTCGAAAACAGCGGCAAAAATGCCGCCACCGGTCGACGTAGCCGAGAGCAGCCCATCCTCGAACTTATTGTCCTCCAGCCAGACCCAGCGGTCTTCTTCCTGATCGAGCCAGCACAGTCCACTGACACGGTTAAACTGGTTGGTTGATGGAATTTCTAATAGTATCTCGAAATCCTCACGGCAGACGAAAGCCTCCGGTACAATCTCATAAAATGGTGAATTAAGACGTTGCAGTGAGCGATTGTGCAGTGGCGTGCGTTTGAGTTCCAGATATCGAGGTCGGTAGAAGTTGTCCCGGCCCATTCGCAGGGAAAAAAGGTCACCGGCAGCTATTATTTCCTCCTGATCGAACCCCACCGCCACGATATGGACCGAATCTGAGTGCAGAACCGGATACACCGTATCCCTCGACAGAGCCACTGCGATCCG
Source organism: bacterium (assembly GCA_043811375.1). Classification (GTDB taxonomy): domain Bacteria; phylum Zixibacteria; class MSB-5A5; order GN15; family FEB-12; genus JBDRNJ01. Next base: position 112,490 of record JBDRNJ010000024.1, read on the forward strand.
ATCTATCCGAGCGTACTCCGGTCTGGGTGGAATGAAGCAGAGATAGCGTTTCATATTGAAGTACTGAGGATACTCGATACCCAGCAAAGTGTCTGAACGATACAACTCCAGGCGAGTCCACGAACTATTGGTAGCGCTGGCATTAATGGCCACCAGCAGGCCGTCCTCGAGCACCTGATGTTCCACACTAAACTTGGCGGTTCCCTTGGGCAACAAGCCGTTAAACAGGTTGTCGCGAATCAGGCAACCCTGGTGGGCATAAAGGAACAAGCGCATGACGGCCGAACCGACCTTGTAACCATAAGCCCGACAACGCAAAACACCATCGTCGAGAAACGCCAGTTGCATACTGGGCGGAACACCCCAGCGTTCCTGGCGGTTCAGCATAACCTTAACAGAGTCCACTCGCAATTCTTTCAAATCGACCACGGGCGTGAAATAAAACAGGGTGGTGTCAGTAGTCACCTTTAAGGTTGAGTCCAGTGTGAAGATATTCCCGGGTGGTCCCCACAAAAACTCGAACGACAACTGGGCACTATTGCCAAAACAGTCCTCGGCTACAATCCGTCCCTTTTTCAGACCGAGGCGCTGATCATTATTCAGACCGTAGATGCCGTCCGCACCGCCCTCTCCCCGGCTGCCGCCGTATACATTGCCGGCTTTCTTGAACAACGCCCGGACATTCTTTCTGCCGGCAATCACTTCCTCGTAATCATACTCTAGCTTAACCGCCGCCTTCTGATCAAAATCCAGAGAATCAAAGACTACTTCGTATAGAAGTCGATCATCAACATAAAGGGACAGTCGGTACACCGACTGCTGCATCCCCCCGTCTCGCATCTGGTCGAAACAGTCAACCAGTATGCCCATAGGCCGGTGGAAATACAATGTCGTGTCCAGACGATAGTGACCCGGCTTCCCGGTCGGAACAACGTCCCAAAACATCTTGCGGGCACCAACGTCAAAAAGTGAACTGTCATCTACGAGCTGGAAGCCGATGCGCGAAAAGACCGGTCGCATCTTGTCCTGTAAATCAAAACCATGACGCAGCGGATTGACCGGTACATTCTCCTCCGTACGCACCTCAAACTGAACGTGCGGACCACCGGCCCCGCTCTGCCCGGTATAGGCGATAAAGTCACCCTTGCCGATCCGGATGGAATCTTCGGTAAAATTCAAATCCTGGTAATAACGCTGCGAATCAACCTGAGCCGATTTCAACGGCAGATCAATATCGGGGGCAAAGTTCGCCAGATGTCCGAAAACGTAGACGAGGTCGTCATCGCCCTTGATGTACAAGACCTTACCATAACCAAAAAAGGAGGTCCGAACGCGGTATACATGACCATCTACAGGGGAGTACAGGCTTCGTCCGATTGTGCCGCCAGTTCTGATATCAACCCCGAAATGGAAATGATTGGGCCGGAAATCACCGAATCCGGATGATAGGTCGATACTCTGTCGCATGGGCCAGTCGGCCGCCGGTAAGCTGGTAGCTGTAACGGCGATAGCCATCGCGGTTAACAGGGTCGCGGATTTTGTCGATAATCTCAGCATTAGTAGTCCTGATTTATAAGGTTATAACCGAATAATTGCCTTTGAGACGCTTTGAGCAACGATTTTCGTATAAAAATAAATGCACTGTTGCAAAATCGACCCCATCAACCTTATATTTACGCCCGTTGCTGGATAAGACAGCAGGAGTGAATAGCTCCAGGCGAAGCCGTTGAACTAAAGGAGATAGAATAGATGTTTGAATCATTGCGCAAGATGATATTACCTATCATCATTATTGTATTGTTCTTTTTTGTCGCCATGATTGTGCTGCAGTGGGGGTTGGGTCTGGACCGCCGGAGTCAGTTCACTGACGCCAATGTCGCTGCTGTAATCAACGGCGAGGAGGTCTCCTGGCAGGAATATAATCGAGCTTACAACGCTCTTTACCAGGCAGAAGCGTTCGAGACCGAAGAAGAACTGCCCGAAACCAAGGTCCGCGAGCTTCACCAGCAAGCCTGGCGGCAGCTTCTTCATGACCGATTGATAAAACAGGAACTGGTCAAGAAAAACTACGTGGTAACTGACGACGAACTGTACGCCTTCCTGAGATACAATCCGCCGCCGGAACTGCAACAGATTCCTCAATTCCAAACTGACGGCAAGTTTGATTATCAGAAGTACTTCAGTGCCATGGCCGATCCCCAGGCATCATCTTTCTGGGCGTCGATTGAGCCGTTCGCACGGGAAAACATCCTGAAGCAGAAACTCCAGGAATCGGTAATCATGGCAGCCCGGGTGACGGAGTGGGAGATCAGAGATCTCTACCGGTCAGAACGAGAAAAAATCAAGGTGGGAGCAATCAATATCCCATTCGCCCGCTTCTCAAAACCGCCTCCGAAAAATACCGATGAGGAATTGCTGGAATACTATACTGAACACCAGAATGAATACACTATCGAAGAACGAGCCGCGCTGAGCCTGGCCATGATCGAGAAAGAACCAAAGCCGCTTGATTGGGAACGCAGTTACAACGAAGCTATGGTTCTTCTTGATTCGATCCGGGCCGGAGCAGACTTCGCCGAACTGGCCGGTCGTTACTCCCAGGATCCCGGTTCGGCAGCCCAGGATGGTGATCTGGGCTGGTTCCCCAGGGGACAAATGGTGGAAGAGTTTGACCGCAAGGCCTTTTCGATGAAGGAAGGCGAAGTCTCCGAACCGATCAGGACTCAATTCGGTTGGCACATTATCAAACTCTACGGCTTTAAAGAGGAATTGGAGATACTGCGCGGCCAAACGGAGGAACAACTGGTTAAGAAAGCCCATGCCTCCCACATTCTGATAAAAGCCGAACCGGGTCAGGAAACGCTCGACCGAGCCTACCGCAGGCTTGAGGACTTCCGCAGCGCCGCGATCTCGGATGGCTTCTTCAAGGCTGCCGAGGACCTGGCGATGCCGATCAAACAGATCCAGCCGTTCTTTCGAGGGGGGAATATCCAGTTCCTGGGGCGGGATGCACAGGCCGGTCTGTTTGCCTTCGATAATGAGGTTGATGCCATTTCAGAAGTGATGGAGAACCAGTCCGCATATTATGTGGTGCGAGTGGCTCAGCGCATGGAGGCCGGTATGGCTAACTTTGAGGAATCCGGCGAGAAGGTCTCGATGGACCTGTTGAAGTACAAAGTAACCAAACTGTGTCGAGACACCGCCGATGCCATTTACGCTGAAATCCTCAAGGGCACTGACCCCAAAAAAGCCGCCGAGATGTTTGGCGCCCTGTACGAAACGCTGGAAGAGTTCAACCGCTACGGCAGCATCAAGGGAGTGGGGAGAGACCCGGTGGCTATCGGCGCCGCCTTTTCTCTCACGGAACCGGATCAAATATCGAAACCAATCAACTACGACCAGGGATGTATCATCTACAAGCTGCAGGAGCGAAGCAGCCTCGATCTGAGCGATTACAACCGCCAGCGCGATTCTCTCTATACGATCATTCTCAACAACAAGCGCCAGGGCACTTATGGGCGCTGGTTTGAAAACCTGCTGGATAATTCCGAGGTACAGAACAATGTTGACAAGGCCCTGGCGGAGGGTGCCGAATTCTAAAACGCCTTACCTGAAACTTACCGAGGGCCGTCGAGCAGTAATGCTCAACGGCCCTTTTCACTTGGGGCTATGATTGGAATTTCCGTGATGGTGAAAATGCCCCAACAACAAGACTATCACGACCGACATCGTTGGAAGAAAGGCGGTACATTTCATCGACATTGCTTTTAACTCCAAACCACCATATCCTGCAGGATGAACGAGGCGGCCGGTGGCTGACAAATGCCGCCCTGGACATGTCATGAAACGTGATCGAATCATACTCGGATCGCGGGGATCAGACCTGGCGCTGGCCCAGGCTGAAATCGTCCGCAATTCTCTGGTCGACCATCTGGACGTGCCGGTGGAAATTCGTCCCATCCGAACGACCGGTGATCGAGTGACCGATCTCCCTTTACAACGACTTGAAGGTACCGGTTTTTTTACGAAGGAACTGGAGGAGGCGTTGCTGGCCGGTCAGGCAGACCTGGCCGTACACTCTCTGAAAGATCTCCCGACCGCGATACCGGTCGGACTGAAACTGGGAGCTATCGCTTTTAGTGAAGATCGGCGAGAACTACTCATAATCCGTCCCGAGTCGCAAACCGGGACCGGGCCGTTGCCCATCCGACCGGGTGGGGTGGTTGCGTCCGGCTCGCCACGACGTCAATGCCAGATCGTACACCTTAATTCCACGCTGAAAACAACCGGCCTGCGCGGCAACATACCGACACGCATCAGAAAACTGCGACAGGGACAATATGACGCCATCGTCATCGCTGCCGCCGGAGTGCGACGGCTGAAACTCGATTTGTCCGATCTCGAAACGATCTGTCTCGACCCGGAAACGTTCCTTCCGGCCCCCGGCCAGGGAATGTTGGCAATTCAGGTTCGTTGTGAGGATACCGCTCTTCAAGCGGCCGTAGCCGAACTCGATTCGCCGCTGGATAGACTGACGGCCGATCTGGAGCGAGGTCTGCTGGCCAGATTTCAATCCGGCTGCTCACTGCCGCTGGGGGTTCACTCGCAGGTCGACAACGGCGTCTTCCACCTTAAGGCGGTGCTCGGTCGGAAAAAAGATGACGGCTGGGGGACACTGAAATGCGCCGAAGTCACGGGAACCGATGTTGAAACCGTTATTGACCGGGTATTCAAAATGCTTCAGCAACCATGAGTCGACACCGGTCATATAACAACCAGGAGGTACCAGGCTGACGTGAATACGGAAAAGTCACAAAAACTGATGCAGGCATCAGAGGCAGTCATCCCCGGCGGCGTCAATTCCCCCGTCCGGGCTTTCAAATCGGTGGGCGGCACACCACGAGCAATGCTGACAGGTCAGGGTGCCTGGTTGTACGATATTGACGGCAACCGTTACCTGGACTTCTGTGGCTCCTGGGGGCCGCTTATTCTGGGACATGCCGATACGGACGTTGTCAACGCCGTTACCGAGCAGGTGCGCCGCGGCATGACCTTTGGGACCGCCACCGAGCAGGAATTTGAACTGGCCGATCTCATCGTGTCGCAGGTTGACGCCGTAGAGAAGATTCGTTTTGTCTCGTCGGGCACGGAAGCCGTGATGTCGGCTATCAGGGTAGCTCGCGGTTTTACCGGTCGCGATCTGATTCTCAAATTCGATGGCTGCTACCACGGCCATGCCGATCACCTGCTGGTTAAAGCCGGTTCCGGTTCGGCGACGTTCGGGCAGCCCTCTTCGGCCGGAGTACCTCGGGCTTTCACCGATCAGACGGCAGTGCTGACCCTGGACAGCGAAGAACTGCTGGAGGAGTTTTTTCAACAAAACGGCAGCAAGCTGGCAGCCGTTATCATCGAGGGTGTCCCCGCCAACAACGGTCTGCTGATCCAGCGACCGGAGTTCATGATCCGGCTGCAGAAACTCACTCGCGAGTGCGGCGCTCTGCTGATTCTCGATGAAGTCATCACCGGCTTTCGGCTGGGTTTACAGGGAGCTGCCGGGTATTACCAGCTTAATCCCGATCTGATAACATTCGGCAAAGTTATCGGCGGTGGTATGCCGGTTGGAGCTTTTGGCGGCCGGGCCGATGTCATGGAAAAATTGTCGCCGCTGGGACCGGTCTACCAGGCTGGTACACTCTCGGGCAACCCGGTGGCCATGACAGCCGGGCTGATGACTCTCCGCAAGCTGACTGATGGGCAGATATACGATCAACTGCAATCAAAAACAGCCGCCTTCGTCGACCGGCTGCACCGGAACCTTACGGGCCTGCCGGTACAGGTAGCGTCACTCGCATCCATATTCTGGATTTGTTTTCAAACGGACTTGCCGCGCGCCGCCGACCGGGTCAAATCATCCGGCATTGAGAAGTTCAACCGTATCCATGGACATCTGCTCGATCAGGGCATCTACCTGCCCCCGTCAGGCTATGAGGTCTGCTTTGTCTCGGCGACCCACACCGAGGAGATGCTCAGCGCAACGGCCGAAAAAATCACCCGGATAATCCACCGGAGTCTCGGCGATCAGTAGTAATAGGGCCGCCGCCTACGGGCACGGTGGCGGTGGCGGACCACCCTGAAACAGGTAGGCGACCAGGTAGGTTATATCCCCCACATTCACCGGTACGCCACCGCCCTCCTGTCCGTCCACATTGGCCGCTTCCAGACAGGGCACCTCGGTGTGGGGCGGGAAAAGGTAGCTCACCAGGTACATCAAGTCGGCAATGTTGATACCCTCCTGCACATCGATATCACCGCGCCGGTTATGACAGCAATCCACCACTGCAAAACAATGCGGCCCGTCCCAGCCGGGGCGATAAAACTC
>JBDRNJ010000025.1:0-14804 GCA_043811375.1 bacterium
TTAAGAGGAGAGGTCAGCCACTTCGGTGGTAAAGCTTTGAATTGAAGCCCCAGTAAACGGCGGCCGTAACTATAACGGTCCTAAGGTAGCGAAATTCCTTGTCGGGTAAATTCCGACCTGCACGAATGGTATAACAATCGCGGTACTGTCTCAACATGAGGCTCGGTGAAACTGTAGCAACGGTGAAGATGCCGTTTACCCGTATCGGGACGGAAAGACCCCGTGAACCTTTACTATAACCTGACATTGGTATTTGGTACTGCGTGTGTAGCATAGGTGGGAGGCGTTGAAGCTGGTCCGCTAGGATCGGTGGAGCCACCGGTGAAATACCACCCTCGTGCTATTGGATATCTAACCTCGGGCCTTGAATCAGGTCCAGGAACAGTGTCAGGCGGGTAGTTTAACTGGGGCGGTTGCCTCCTAAAGTGTAACGGAGGCGCACAAAGGTTCCCTCAAGCCGGGTGGTAATCGGCTTTAGAGCGTAAAGGTATAAGGGAGCTTAACTGCGAGACAGACAAGTCGAGCAGGTGCGAAAGCAGGTCTTAGTGACCCGGCGGTTGCGTATGGAAGTGCCGTCGATTAACGGATAAAAGGTACTCCGGGGATAACAGGCTGATCTCTTCCGAGAGTCCATATCGACGAAGGGGTTTGGCACCTCGATGTCGGCTCATCACATCCTGGGGCTGGAGAAGGTCCCAAGGGTTTGGCTGTTCGCCAATTAAAGTGGTACGTGAGCTGGGTTTAGAACGTCGTGAGACAGTTCGGTCCCTATCTGATACGGGCGTAGGAAATTTGCGGAGATTTGACCTTAGTACGAGAGGACCGGGTTGAACCAACCGCCGGTGCACCTGTTGTGGCGCCAGCCGCATCGCAGGGTAGCTGCGTTGGGAAGGGATAAGCGCTGAAAGCATCTAAGTGCGAAGCCCACTCCAAGATTAGATTTCCCAGGCGAAAGCCTCTGAAGACCCCTGGAAGAGAACCAGGTTGATAGGTCACAGATGTAAGCACAGTAATGTGTTCAGTCGAGTGATACTAATCGGTCGTGAGGCTTAACCGATTCAAAATTACCTCAGACAACCACGGTTGTTGCGAACACAGCCTGTTGGGCGATACTTTACGTATCGTGGCATTATGAAAAGCTTCTCGGTGGCGATAGCGACGGGGTCACACCTGTTCCCATTCCGAACACAGCAGTTAAGCCCGTCATCGTCGATGGTACTGCGTGGGTGACTGCGTGGGAGAGTAGAAAGCTGCCGGGATTAAATAAAACCCCCAATCACGTAGTGGTTGGGGGTTTGTCTCAAGATGAGGTTACCGGATGGAAAATTCCGAAAAATGGCTTAGTACATTAGATGAGAAAGGCTTCAATCTGTGGCGTGAGGCAATGGCAAATCTCCGGCAACTGCATTCCGACGTCTGGAACGGCGTGCGGTTTTTCTGGAGTATTAATGTAGTGATTATCACTGGAATGTTCGTTATCAGTCATCAAGAGTGGGCTACACGTGTAGAGATCGAGTTGGTGTTGCTTTGCATCCTTGGTTTTGCACTTGCGTATCAAGGTCGCAGAGTCTTTTTACAACACAGACACTACTATCTTCAAATGCTGTTACGTAAAACCCTAATAGAAGACAAACTGAGTTTCTACACAACAAAACTATACAATACAGACTTGTCTTTTCCGTGGAGGGTTCCTTCCGACCATCTTGAATCCTTGCGAAAGGAACCTGAGAATTGGGAGGAGTCACAAAAACTCCGCAGGGGAACAATTAGCCGCCGCCTACATATCGTGTATGTAGTGATACAGGTTCTCTATGCATTGTCATTCGTTACTATGATAGGTTTCTTGATTGCACGGATTGCTGGGTGTCCAATTAAGTAATTGGTAAATGCGAATGGCGGTTACCCCCAACGCCAAAAAGACTGATAGCCCTCTCTTATCGGTACATAGTGCAACCAATTATAAGAATAAGCATAAAGAAAACGTTGAATCCCACATAAGAGAAAGCTAACTTCCCGTATGTCGAACTGGGAATCTTTCAAGCGGTCTTTCGAGCGCCTAACAGCGGTACTTGCTTTTCTGGCCAGCATAGCAGCACTAACAGCATTCATTTCTCTGTATCTTTCCGTGGACCAGTTCAACAAACAGCAGGAAATCGTCCGCCAGCAAGAAACGGAGAGGTTCGTCAATGTCATTGGCTCGCTCCAACTAGAAATCGAGGCAAACCTAGATGTTTGCAAGAGAATCCTTCAAAAGAAAGATAAGTACCTGGAGGCTACAAGCTTCCCTCACAACTCGTTTCACTTCGCGGTCCTCGAACAAATCCTATCTACCGGAGAAATAACAGAACACCACCTTCTAGTTGTGATGCCCGATAAGGTGAATGCCGATATCTTAACCGAGTGGAAGTTCCGCGTAACTCTTTTCAACGCCTACCACCGGATGGTACTGCTCAATCAACTCATTCATCACTGCCTCGACATCATGCACCTGCAGGTACTCGTCAAGAAAGACCCAGAGATCAAAGCCCGAACGGCCCACCGGCTCAGAGAGAACGCCGGTATCCTCATTACCGATACCGAGTTCGTACGTGACCAGTTGCTCGCGTGCCTCCCTGCAATCAAACAACTTAAGGAACATTACACACAGAAACTCAATCATGCGAGGACCCAATAAGTCTGATAGGTCGAAACCCCTGTGGTTTCGACACAGAATATTTTCTCCGTGGCGATAGCGACGGGGTCACGCCTGTTTCCATTCCGAACACAGCAGTTAAGCCTGTCATCGTCGATGGTACTGCGTGGGTGACTGCGTGTGAGAGTAGAAAGCTGCCGGGATTAAATAAAGCCCCCAATCATACCAGTGGTTGGGGGCTTGTCTCAAGATGAGGTTACCGGAAGGAACCTGAGAATTGAGAGGAGTCACAAAAAACTCCGCAGAGGAACAGATTGCCACCGGTCGGATTAAAACCGGCGTGCGCTGGGCCAAGTCAGCGTCGTCTTGCGGGTGAAAGTCACGTCCAGCCTAAGCTTAGCGAGCAGGCTGGGAGCGAGTCTTACGGGCGACCTTGGTAACGAGGCGTCCGAAGCGTAGACAGCGGTTGCGTTCCTCGCGATGACGGTGTTCGGGTGCCGTAGGCGTGGTTACAATCGGCAATGGCCCCATCGGAAGGTCACCGGGCCAATGTACTTTGCAAATGCCTCCAACCACGTCATTGAGAAGAACGCTCCGGCGTGCAGTGGCAATCTCATGCCTCCGCTATCAAGTATGGGAAACATCCCATACACCCTAAAAAAGGAACCGCAGACCCACAATTCATCTTGACAAAATGGACTTTTGTGGTATATTTGGCATAATTAAACGTAAAGGTAATGGCAGTAATGACGAAGAAGACAGGACTCTCATACTATTGGCCCGGCGTCTATTGGTGGTGGTATTATATCACCTGCCGGTCTGGTAGCTGTTGCCCTGTCCTGATCTCACCATAAGGTAATCAGAAAAGGTTCAAGGCCCGCTATCAGAACGATAGCGGGCCTTTTTTATTGCATGAAAGGGTGACTATGACAGACGTTAACATCCACCAGGCGATCGGGCTGGCAGGCCAACCCGGCCTGAAGGTAATCCAGCGGGAAATGCCCGCCGATCTGGAAACGCCGGTCTCAGCCTTCCTGAAACTGCGCAACCACGGCGCCCGGATTCTGCTTGAAAGCGTCGAGAGCGGCACCACCCTGGGCCGGTACTCCTTTATCGGTATGAAGCCCGATTCCCAGATAACTATCGACTCCGAAAACCTGATCATTCAAAACGGCGACAGCCCGACTAAAATCAGCCATCCCTCAGGTGGTACCCCCTTTACCTCCCTGAGACAGATGCTCCGCCTGCTGAAATCGGAGACGCCATCCGGCCAACCCCACTTGTTAGGCGGTCTGGTGGGCTATATCAGTTACGATTTCATTCATTTCTTTGAAAAAATCCCCCGGACTACCGACAACAGCCTGGGACTGCCGCTGGCCGCCTTTTATCTGATCGATACCCTGCTGGTCTTTGACCATGTCCAGCGGCGTCTCAAACTGATGTGCCTGACGGCTGACCAGGCGGCTGCTAACCGCCGACTGGACGCCATCCTCGATCATCTCCAGTCCCCACTGACTCTGCCGATCTCCGGCACTTCCGGTCGATCCGGCAACAAACTCGTTTCCAATTACACCGAACAGGAATTCGTCGACACCGTCATCAGGGTAAAGGATCATATAACAGCCGGGGACGTTTTTCAACTGGTGCTGTCGCAACAGTTACAGGGAACAACCGATTCCGATCCCTTTATGATCTACCGTGCTTTGCGGATGCTCAACCCATCACCCTATATGTACTACCTCGATTTCGACGATGTCCGCCTGATCGGGTCGTCGCCGGAGGCAATGGTGAAACTTCAGGACGGCCTGGCTACTGTTCGTCCTATCGCGGGCACACGTCCCCGGGGCAAAGACGAAGAAGAAGACCAGCACCTGGCTCAGGAACTGATCAAAGACGAGAAGGAGCGGGCCGAGCATGTCATGCTGGTTGACCTGGGTCGCAACGACCTGGGCCGTTGCTGCCAAATCGGGTCGGTGCGAGTGACCGAGCTGATGCAAGTCGAAAAGTATTCTCACGTTATGCATATGACTTCCAATGTGGTCGGTCAGCTCAGACCGGAGTTGGATCAATTCGATCTTTTCCGGGCGACATTCCCGGCCGGCACCGTTACCGGGGCGCCTAAAATCAGGTCGATGCAACTGATAGCAGAGTATGAACATGCCCAAAGGGGACCTTATGCCGGCGCCGTCGGTTATTTCAGCCCCAGCGGTGACATGGACTGGTGCATCACCATCAGGACGATTCTTATGCAGGGCCGAAAGTATTATCTCCAGGGGGGAGCCGGGATTGTAGCGGATTCGGTACCCGAGCGGGAATACCAGGAAACACGCGACAAAATCGCAGCTTTGAAAAAGGCCATCGAAATGGCCGAAGGGGGAATCTGATGGTCCTGATAATTGACAACTACGACTCCTTCACTTACAACCTGGCGCAACAGATCGGCGAGTTGGGTCATGAGTTTAAGGTGATCCGTAACGATGAAATAACCCCCGACGATGCTGATGCCATCAAATCGACTCACCTGGTTATCTCACCGGGTCCCGGCAGACCCGAGCAGGCCGGGAATTCCGTCGATCTGATCCGGCACTTTACCGGTCGGATACCGATCCTGGGCGTCTGTCTCGGACATCAGTGTCTGGCGCACACCTGTCATGGTATCATCACCAACGCCGAAACACTGGTACACGGGAAGACCTCGATGATCTACCATACCGGTGAAGGACTATTCCAGGGTATGCCCAACCCGTTTGAGGCCACCCGCTATCATTCTCTGATTGTCGATGACGCCACATTGCCGAAAGACATCACTGTTACGGCTCACACCTCGGCCGGAGAAATAATGGGCATTCAACTCACCGATAGGTCGGCGGTCGGTGTCCAGTTTCACCCGGAGTCAGTCCTTACCAGGCATGGCAAGCTGCTGATGATAAACTTTCTGAATATGGGGTGACGGATGATCAATCAGGCAACCAGTAAGATTCTGGCCGGTGAAAATCTGTCGGCCGACGAAAGCCGCCGAGTTATGCAGCAGATCATGTCCGGCGATGCGACCCCTGTCCAAATGGCGGCTTACCTGACGGCTTTGCGTCAGAAAGGGGAGACCTCCGAAGAAATACTCGGTGCTGCTCAGGTCATGCGGGATAAAGTCCACCGCGTCCGGCATCACCAGGACGTCATCTTTGATAACTGCGGTACCGGCGGCGATGGCGCTGGAACCTTCAATATCTCCACCACGGCCTCTTTCGTAATAGCCGCCTGCGGTCTGGCCGTCGGCAAACACGGCAACCGCTCGGTCTCCAGCCAGTGTGGCAGTGCTGATGTCCTGCAGGCACTGGGGGCCGACATTTCGCTCTCTTCACAGCAGATGGCCACCTGTATTGACGAGATCGGTATCGGATTCCTTTTTGCGCCTAATCTTCATCCTGCCATGAAACAGGTCGCTCCGGTGCGTCGGGAACTCGGCTTCAGGACGATTTTCAATATCCTGGGACCACTGACCAATCCGGCCTTTGCCACCCATCAATTGATTGGTGTTTTCGATGGTGACTATACCGAACCTTTGGCAGCCGCGGCCGGCAAGTTGGGAATCCGCAAAGTGGCCGTGGTCTACAACCTGTGTAATATCGATGAGTTGACCACTGCCGGAACCAATCAACTCTCCTACGCTGACAACGGAACGGTTAGGACAGAAACACTGGAGCCGCACCGGTTGGGTTTTGCACCATGTCGACCAGAAGACTTAAGCGGTGGTTCCGCTGAAGAAAACGCCGGTATTACGATGGCGATTCTAAACGGTGAAAAAGGTCCCGGGCGTGATACGGTTATCTTAAATGCAGCAGTCGCTTTTATGGTGGCAGATAAAGTCGATGATATCGCTTCCGGAATTGCTCTGGCCACCGAGAGTATTGACTCCGGCCGGGCTCACCGGAAACTGATTTCTTTCATCAAACTGACCCGGACGTTGGTAAATGCTGAATGAAATCGTAAGCAGCCGCAAAAAACAAGTGGCAGAGATGAACTTCATTGCCCGTATCGACCGGATTATGCCTTTGATCGAGTGTTTACCGCCGGTCCGCAGCCTGAAGACAAGTTTGACTCGCGACGAGGGAGTATCTCTAATTGCCGAGGTGAAGCGCCGCTCGCCCTCGAAGGGTGTTCTCAATCGGGACCTCGAGGCTGCGGCTACCGCTTCCATCTATCAGGCGTCGGGAGCCGCCGGCATTTCCGTGCTGACGGAACCGGAGTATTTCCACGGTAATATTGACGACCTGATGGATGCACGTTGGGCAACCGATCTGCCGGTGTTGAGAAAGGACTTCATTGTTGACGCCGGTCAGGTGTACGAGAGCCGGCTGATTGGCGCTGACGTCATTCTTCTGATTGTCGCTATTCTGAGTCACGATCAGTTGACATCACTGTACTCACTGGCGCATCAACTTGGTCTGGAAGTACTGCTGGAAGTGCACAGCGAACAGGAACTGACGGCAGCGCTGAAGCTGACGCCGGATTTGATCGGTATCAACAACCGCGATCTGAAAACCTTTGAGATAGACCTCGGCACCACCGAAAGGTTGGCGTCGATGCTGCCGGACACAACTACCAGTGTCAGTGAAAGCGGAATACACAACCGCGATGATATCCTGCGCTTGCAGGCTGCCGGTGTCGATGCCGTGTTGGTGGGGGAGGAGTTGGTCTGTAGTGCCGATCCGGGAAGGCGAATAAAGCAGTTGCTGGGAGTGGCGCATGACCAGGATTAAGATATGCGGCATCACCAATCTGCAGGATGCCCACATGGCTGTCGATTTGGGTGCCGATGCCCTGGGGTTTGTCTTTGCCGACAGTCCACGTAAAGTCAGTCCCGAAACAGCACGGGAAATCATTGCCGCCTTACCGCCGTTTGTGGACAAGGTCGGTGTTTTCGTCAACGAAGATCGGGATACCGTTAGGGAAATACATAAGTTCTGTCGATTGACCACTTTGCAGTTCCACGGTGATGAAGACCCCGACTACGTGGAATCGTTTTCCATTCCCGTTATCAAGGTTTTCGGAGTTGATGGCGATCGGGTGCTGGACCAAATCCGTGCCTGCCGTCAGCCGTACTTTCTTCTCGACGCTCACGTTGACGGTCATGCCGGCGGTACCGGCCAAACCTTTGACTGGGAGATCGCCCGACAGGCAAGCAGCCTGGGGCAGGTTATCCTTTCCGGTGGATTGAATCCGGACAACGTAGTCTCGTCACTGGAGATTGTCCGACCGTACGCGGTGGATGTCAGTAGTGGCATTGAAAGCCGACCGGGTGTCAAAGATCCAACAAAGATGAAACAGTTCATTCAAGAGGTGCGGACTTGGGACAACCGGGTAAAATAGGCTATTTCGGCGACTACGGCGGCCGCTTTGTGCCGGAGACCTTAATGGCGGCTCTGCTGGAGTTGGAAAAAGAGTATCGACTGGCCAGGCGAGACCGGGCGTTCAGGACCGAGTTGCGCGACCTGATGCAGACTTATGCCGGTCGTCCCACGCCACTCTATTTCGCACAACGTCTGACGCGCAAATGGAGCGGCGCCCGGGTGTATCTGAAACGTGAAGACCTGGCTCATACCGGCGCCCACAAAATAAACAATTGCCTCGGTCAGGGACTGTTGGCAACGAAGATGGGTAAGAAACGTCTGATAGCCGAAACAGGTGCCGGTCAGCACGGTGTCGCCGTGGCTACCGTAGCCTGCCTCTTCGGACAGAAGTGCACTATCTACATGGGTTGCGAGGACATGCAGCGTCAGGCGCCCAACGTGGATCGCATGAGGTTGCTCAACGCCGAAGTTATTCCCGTTACCGCCGGCAGTCAAACCCTCAAAGACGCTACCAATGAAGCCATTCGCGACTGGGTAACGAACGTAAAGGGAACACACTACATTATCGGCTCCACTGTCGGCCCGCACCCCTACCCGCTGATGGTGCGTGATTTTCAGTCCGTCATCGGCCGCGAGGCGCGAAAACAGATACGTAAATTGCAAGGCAGCCTGCCCGACGTTGTTGTGGCCTGTGTCGGCGGGGGCAGCAATGCCCTGGGCATGTTCCATGCATTTGTCAAAGACACTCAAGTCAGGTTGATCGGTGTCGAATCGGCCGGAGCAGGTCTGTCCGGTGGCCGTCACGCTGCCACTCTCGGACGGGGCCGCCCCGGTGTGCTTCACGGCAGCTTCAGTTACCTGCTTCAGGATAAATCGGGACAGGTACGAACCACCCATTCAGTAGCTGCCGGCCTGGACTATCCCGGGGTGGGACCGGAACACAGCTTTCTTAAAGATTCCCGACGGGTCGAGTATGTTTCCGTCACAGACCGCCAGGCACTGGCGGCATTTGCCGAACTGACTGAGATCGAGGGTATCATACCGGCCCTGGAATCATCCTTTGCCCTGGCCTATGCCGGGAAGATCGCCACCAAACTGGGGCGGGATGCCGTTATGATTGTCAATCTGTCCGGCCGTGGCGACAAAGACCTGGCCAATCCCGAAGTGATTCGTCTTATCCGCAACAAGAAAACGAGAACCACCCGCCCAACGGGTAAACGTCACCGGAGAAAGACTGGCAAATGAAGTCCATAGGTGACACCTTCAGGCATTGCCGCCAGTTTGGACGGAAAGCTCTCATGCCGTTTTTAACGGCCGGCTATCCCGACCGCAGGTCATTTGTAAAATTATTTCGGGCATTCAATGAATCAGGTGCCGATTTGATCGAGGTGGGTATCCCTTTCTCCGACCCTATGGCCGACGGCAAGACGATACAGTTCTCCTCACAAAAGGCGCTTGTAAATGGTGTGACTGTCGAAAACACGCTGGCCTGCCTGTCGCAGTTGGGAGAGTCTTTTGATACCCCGTTGATTATAATGAGTTACTACAATCCCATATACAGCTATGGCTTCAAGCGCTTCCTGCAACGAGCCCGGCAGGCAGGTGTGCGCGGCTTGATTATTCCCGACCTGATTCCAGAGGAAGGAACCGACGTTGAGCGTCTCTGCCGCCGTTACCGTATCGACCTGATCTACCTGCTGGCACCCACGACGGATGCCCGGCGACGCCGGATGGTTGTGAGACGGTCACAGGGCTTTGTCTACCTGGTGTCAGTCACCGGTGTCACGGGAGCCCGGAAGTCACTCCCCGTCTATCTGAACAAATGGATCGGTGACGTAAAAACAGAATGCTGTTTGCCGGTATGCGTCGGCTTTGGAATTGCCGATCTGAAGCAGGCGCTGGCAGTAGCCCGGCACGCCGACGGTGTTATCATGGGCAGCGCCATCATTGATATAGTCCGTCGGGCACAGGACCCCCGGCAGGCCGTGACACGGGTTAGAACATTCTTGAAGCAACTTAGAAAGGGACTCGATTATGACCTGCGTTAGAGGCATCAGGGGGGCTATCAGGATCGATGAGAACACCGCCGACTGCATTCTCAGGTCGACTCGTGAGTTGCTTCTGAGCATGACCGAAGCCAATGATGTCGTCCCGGAGGACATCGCCTCGGTCTTTTTTACCACTACGGCTGACCTGAATGCCGAGTTCCCGGCCTATGCCACCCGTGACCTGAACTGGAAAATGGTGCCTCTGTTGTGCGCCAGTGAACTCAGCGTTCCGGAGGGGATGACCAGACTGATAAGAATACTTATGCATGTAAATACTGACCGGTCACAGGCGCAGATTAAACACCAGTACCTGGGTGAGACTTGCAGACTGAGACCGGATCTTTGTGAAGGAGGTAATGATGATGATAGTCGTGATGAAAGCTGATGCCGGCGTCAAGCAGACCGGTGCAGTAATCACGAAAGTCCAGCAACTCGGATATGAGCCGCATCCGTCCCAGGGCGAAAAGAAAACGATTATCGGTATGATCGGCAATGGGATCAAGTTTGATCCGCAAACGTTCCTGGCTATGCCCGGTGTTGAAAACGTGGTGCCCATTCTGCAACCGTTCAAACTGGCCAGCCGCGAGTTCAAAAAGTCGTCCACGGTCGTATCGCTCAACGGCACTCGCATCGGCGGCAACAAAGTCGTCGTAATGGCCGGTCCCTGTGCCGTGGAAAGCCGTGATCAGTTGCTCAAGACAGCCGAGGTGGTGGCCGAAGCCGGTGCCAGTATTCTCCGTGGCGGCGCTTTCAAACCGCGTACTTCTCCATATAGTTTCCAGGGGTTGGGCGAGGAAGGCCTCAAGATTCTTCGGGAAGCGGGCGACAAAACCGGCTTAGGCGTGGTGACGGAAGTAATGTCGCCCATGACCGTCGATTTGGTAGCCGCCTACGCCGACATTCTCCAGGTCGGTGCCCGCAATATGCAGAATTACTCGCTGCTGGAAGCCGTCGGTAAAACGACCAAACCGGTGCTGCTCAAGCGGGGACTCATGTCGACTGTCGAGGAACTGCTGATGGCGGCTGAGTACATACTATCCAACGGCAATCCCAATGTCATCCTGTGTGAACGCGGCATCCGCAGCTTCGAGAAGTACACTCGCAACACGCTGGACATCGCCGCCGTGCCGGTGATCAAATCATTGAGCCACCTGCCGATAATCGTCGATCCCAGCCATGCTACCGGGCACCGATACCTGGTGGCGCCGGTGTCGCTCAGTGCCGTTGCTGCCGGAGCCGACGGGTTGATTATCGAGGTCCACCCCAAACCCGAAGAAGCTCTCTCTGACGGCGCGCAGAGTTTGCACCCGGAAGAATTCGCCGAATTGATGAATAATCTGGGCCGGGTCGCGGTGGCTGTCGGCCGGGAAATATGAAGCCGCTGTCACAGATGAAAGCCCTGATCGTCGGTCTCGGCCAGATCGGCGGCTCGCTCGGTCTTGATCTGGTGGAGTATGGCATCGTGTCTGAAGTCATCGGTTACGACCGCGACCCGACTGTCGTGAGTGCCGCCGGAAAAAGGCAGGCTATCCACTCCGTGGCTCGTTCTCTCAAAGACGGTATCAGCCGGGCCGACCTGATCATCCTGGCCACACCGATTCGCCGGACCATTAAAATGATCCCCTCCGTCTGTCGCCTGGCCGGTCCCGAGCGAGCCATACTGGATGTCGCCGGCACCAAACGACAGATATTGAAAGCCGTGAACAATGCTGCTAAGGGAACCAACTACATCAGTGGACACCCGTTGGCGGGCAACGAACGCTGTGGCATTGAAGCGGCCGACAACAACAAGTTCCGTGATCGGCCCTTTGTCCTGGTGCCGATGGTTGTCAGATACCGCACTTGGTTGTCGAATGTGAAACAACTCGTCGGTTGTCTTGGCGCCGTGCCGATGATAATGTCGGCTGATGAGCATGATCGGCTGATTGCTCTTACCAGCAATATGCCTTACCTGTTGTCAATAGTCTTAATGGATTTGGCGCTGGAGTCCGCCCGTCACAATCGGCGGTTATGGCGTCTGACCGGCGGCAGTTTCACCGGTGCTACCAGGGTGGCGGCATCTTCGGTCGATCTTTCTCTGGACATGTTCCTGACCAACTCCGATGAGATCACCGGCGTCATTGATCGCACTATGGACAAACTGCTGGCGATGAAGAAACTGTTGCAGGCAGGGGACGAGCGACGTCTAAGGGCACTGATCCGACGAACGCATCGCAAGTCCCGCACGCTGCACGGTTAGCCGACCGGGTTTATCCCATCAGTTCTAATCCAAGTGCCGGACCGTGTGCCTAACGCAACAAACTCTGTTGCAACGGTGAACCGGTCACCTCCCACTGTCCTTTACCGACATTCCGGGCATCCTCAAATACCAGGAATGAATACTTACCGTAGTGGGGGACAAGCTGACCGATACGGGGGAGTGACAGAAGATCATCGGATAAAATCACCAGATAACGCTCGAACCCGTCCCAATCGGCACCTGTGAGCACAAACGTGTGACCCTCCTTTTTGTACGTCGTTCCGTTTATTACCAAATGCAAACCCTCGTGCGTTACCCGTTGTCTCAGATAGGGCGGCAGCTCAGTCGGGTTGATTAGTATCGGCAGGTAGTCGCGGTCGTTATCCTGCAACACTTCAGGCGGCTCAACGATAACCGAATCTTCCGTCAGGTTAATGCCGAATGTTGCCGCCAGCGAACTGTCTTCACTGTCGCCGGCAGACAGCACGAATCGCAGATTTGGCCGGTTCAGGATAACGGACAGGATCGGCTCGATCTCATCCGGGTAGAGCCTGCGGAACAGATGATAATCAGGATCAACTGTCAGCGTGGTGATCCCGGCTGGGACAGTCATGGAGAAAAGAGAGTCGACGGTGTCGAGCAGCACGATTGTGTCCAGGATGAATTCCTCGCCTGAAAATCGTAGCGGCACCAGCAACCGGTATGGCTGATTGCTTTGTTGACTCAACCGGAACTGCACTGCCAGTGAATCCGTCTCCGATATGGATGCTACCGTCACGATATCGAGCGCCAACATTGGCGCGCCCGTGCGGTCGATCCACTGTGGGATCACGTGGTCGAGAGTTCTGCCGGATGTTTGTTCAAAGGCTTCGATCCATTCTTCCCACGAGATTTGCTGTCCACGTTGCTCACGGTATATCTGCTGCCAGCTCTCGAAGAAAGCCGCCGTGCCGATTTCCCGTTCGATCATGTGGTAGATCATCATCCCCTTGTTGTACCCAATTGTGCGCGTCTCGGGACTGGTGCGTGACCGAAATCGGCGAACGGGGAAGTCGTTCTCCTCATTGACCAGGCTGACATATTGCTTGAGGATATCCTTGCGGTAATCCCGCGCGGCGGCGGCCGACTGCTGCAGCTTGTAGCGGTAGTCAGCGCCGTAGACCGTCGCTGCTTCACACCAGTTGCCGCGATCGTAATCAACATACACGGAGTTGCCCCACCAGTTATGCAGCACCTCATGCCCCAGCGATGTACCGATTATAAACGGCAGTCGCAATACCCGTTGTCCCAGCAGTGTCCAGGCCGGCATGCCATAGCCGGTGGGGAAGAAGTTTTCCGCCACCGTGAAACGGCTGTACGGATACGGTCCGATAAGGTCAGAATACATGCGGATGTAGTCGGCGGTAGCGGCCAGGTAGTCTTGGCAAAGCCCGGTGTCGGCCTCGAAGAAATAGGTGAACACCTCGATACCGTCCACCTGGGTCGACCGCACCACATAAGGAGCCGCCATCATCTGGCAACCATCGGACTGGAAGGGATTCTCCCAGGTCTGAACCTTGCGATTACCCATGACATCGGATGTTACCAGGTTACCATCGCTGACCGATTCCCAGCTATCAGGAATGTTCACTGTCAGGCGGAAATGCATCAGCCCATCGTCGCCCTGCGGATAGAACAGCGCCGCCGAACTGAGGTAAGCACCTACTTCAAGTATCGTACCACTTATTTCACTACCTACCCGTTCACGAGAAAAACGAGTACCGGACATATCTTTGTGGAATACGGCTTGGAAACTGAGGTCGAATGAATGGCGGCCGCCCTGTGGTATCCGGAAGAAAACCAGCAGCGTCTCTTCGGGAGGGACAATCTGACCGATATGAACGCGCAAGTCCACCGGCAGTTCCGCAGTGTCTCCCGGGCGAACGAGGTAGTAGTCCGCTGGTGTTTTGGCGACAGTGAATGATACGATCTGTGCCGTTGGATTCAGATAGAAATGATTCCAGCTTGTGTCTGTCTGGAAAGTACCCGTATCTCTTATTGTTGCCGTATGGGTCGGTACATCCATACTCAGAGCGATACTGTGGCTGTCAAAAACAACCGGTGATCCGGAAACAGTCGCGGCCGATACCGTGATTACAATAGCCGCAGTGATCGTTATGGCCGCAATTGTGCTATAAGTGTTATTCAACATTGTAGACCTCATGTGTGGTTGTTTGCCGTTTATGCCATCCGTGGCCTGGATCTCCCAAGAATTCACTGATGTTTAATACCATCACAGTTTAGCTGCGTTTGTCTCGATATTCCTCGGTATCTTCATCAGCATAGTATGATTCTTTGTGACAATGTCCTAATCTATCAAACGGCTCCCTGAATGCAATCGAGATTATGGCGTTGTAAAAGCGGAGGAGCGGCAAGTCGATCGCAAACAGCATTAACGGGGGGGATCACAGTCACGTAGGGCAGGTCTGTCTTCAAACCTGCTATTTTTACCCCAAAAGGCGGATTCGAAGGGGGCATCGCCCCTCTTAAAGGATCCG
>JBDRNJ010000026.1:0-3161 GCA_043811375.1 bacterium
CGCCTTGATAAAACCGTCAGTGATATCTTTCATGTCCACACTGGTCTGAACACGATACACATAGGTGCTGCCATTGGCGCCCAGGAGCAATACGCCGGAGACGTACCCGCCGATAATGCCGACGATGTCGAACAGTGCGGTGAGCAAGGGAAAACTGATGATTGAAGCGGTAATTCTCGGGCTGATGAGATATCTGATCGGATCAATTCGCATGGTGTCCAGCGCGTCAATCTGTTCGGAGATGCGTTGAATGCCGATCTCTGCGGTGATAGCCGAACCGGCCCTGGCTGCAATCATGATCGCCGTTAGAACCGGCCCCAATTCCCGAACCAGAGTCAGGGCCACCAGGGTACCGAGAGCCCCTTGCGCGCCAAATTTAACCAGGGCATGGTAGGATTGAAGGCCCAGCACCATGCCGGTGAAGAAACTGACGAGCATGATGATCATCGTAGATCTTGCCCCGATATAATAGACCTGCTGGACGATCTTGATCAGCTGTTTGGATCGTAAGATCTTCAGGAATGCCAAAAGAAGAAAAATGGCTGAGGCGCCTAAATTGTCGACCCAGCTGATCGCCACCCTGCCGATAACGGCAAACGGCCCTGTCAATAACCTGCCAGGCTGCCATCCCGCTTTGCCGTTCTGACTGTCAGCATCGAGTGCCATACCAGGACTCCTGTGATTGGCGCCACATGGCGAATAGTAACAATTCCGCCTTCGAAACTGTTTCACCCGGTGGACACTTTGTGTTCTACTTTATTAATTTACTCAACGGAACTTGTCAACGAAAATGAGCTGCTTCTCTCGAAGCTCTCTGCGGCAAGCCGCGGAGAATCTTCGATCCTCAAGAGGTACTAACAATCTCGTTTTTTGCTTGCATTCCCCGCGGCAATCGGCCGGGAGAAGGGGGCATTTACCGGGGCCGATACCCGGCAGGTCGGTCGGTTCGAGGTCGCCCATGGTTCCACCCTTTGCCTGGACGAGATAGGGGTATTGCCGCTGGATGTGGAGGCAAAGCTACTCCGGAGACAAAAGAACCAGATTGGACTGTCTGTCTCTCCTCAACGTATACCTCAATATATTGAGGTTCCACCAAATAGTGAGGCCAAACGAATCCTTTCACACTTTTCTGCTTTTCTCTCATATTAGTCTAATCCGTTGTTATTCTAGGATGAATCCAAACTTCTGATCTTCCTTCGGCGATTGGCAGGCCATTTGCTATTACATTTGCATGATCCTCGTAATCATACGAATGAATAATGGGATTCGAAAGAAGATTTGAGGAATTATCTGAAGGGAAAGAACCTCATGGTCTTCTTTCGAGCCGGAGAAAAACTCAAGTTCCCCGCCCATAGGGTGGCTCTTGCGTGATGCACTCCCGGTCAAGAAAAAAGAATAATGGAGGATATGATGAAAAAATTATGGGTTACCCTGATATTGGCAGCGTTGCTGTGTGCAGCGTGCGTTTTGACTGCGGGACCTCGCGGCGCCAGCCTCGTCATCGCGCCGCCCCTTCCGGTAGTTGTGGAATTGACAGACACATACTATGTCCACGGTGATTTTCACTATCACTACAACAATGACCGGTGGTACTACTCTCGGTCGCAGGGCGGCCCCTGGGTCGAACTGCCGAGGGATCGCTATCCAAAAGAAGTCCGGCACAAGGGTAAAGGTCACGATCAAGGCCAGGGATGGAAGCGCGGACACGATAACTAAAACGGGCAGGCGAAATGGCCGCATGTTCTTATCAACATCAGGACGGCGTGATTTTTTATCCCAAGCGGCAAGGACCCGGAGGTCATTCCCGTCACGCCGCCCGTTTCTTTTAAAATGAGAGACAGAAAGCCAGAATCGCTCTCCGGTTCGAATTATAGGCGGTAAGAAAGCAGGTGTTCCATATGAAAAGAATGACATGGATAATAGGACTTCTGGTGTTTTTGTTTTCAGCGGCGGTGGCGGTGGTTCCTCCCTCCTCGGCTGCAGACGCACCAGCCGTAGTGGTTGGTCGCATCTATCACATTGAAGGAGACCTGCTCCGTTACGTTCCTGAGGAGAACGACTGGGTGGCCGTGGTCAAGGACGCACCTTTCGGTACAGAGGATACACTCTTTTCAGGCAGCCGGGGAATGGTGGAGCTGATCGCCCCCAACGGGACCTGGATCAGGGTCGGGAACAGCACACAGATCCAGTTCATCACCCTCGCTATGGACCTGTCCGAAATGGACGTGGCTGCGGGTGTTGCCCGCTTCTACAATAAAAGCTCCGATGCGGTCATCAAAGCGACAAGTCCCTTCGGGTACGTTCTGGCTGAACCCGGCACAGTCTTCGACTTTTACGTGGGCGAAAACTCCGTCGAAGTGGACGCGGTGAGGGGGAAGGTTAGTTTCGTCCACGCGGCAACGGATGCCAGGTACGACATCTCGGCTGGCTCCCCGTCGATCCTCGCCGACCAGCAGCAGGTGTCGTCAGGCGAGGGGATCGTCGATCCCGACTGGGACCGATGGAACAGTCGCCGTGAAAGCTTCTGGGCGACGAAGGCCAGGGTGAGGGGACGCTCGGGAGAATATCTTCCGCCCAGCCTCCGGGACGAGGCGTATGCCCTTGAAGAGAACGGAAGGTGGGAGAATGTTTACTATGAGGGCGAGCGGCGCAGGTTCTGGCGGCCTACCACCGTAGCTGTGGGCTGGTCGCCTTTCACCGTGGGCCGCTGGACCGACTGGTATGGAGACCAATGTTGGATTCCGGCGGAACCTTTCGGGTACGTCACCCACCATTACGGCAACTGGGTCTACGTGAGGAATTACTGGTACTGGGCCCCGCCTGTGGTGAGCGTGCGCGTCGGTCTCCCCTTCCTCGACATCGGCTTCTTCTGGTATCCCGGAAGGGTTTCATGGATTCACCGTGGCGCCTATGTGGGATGGGTGCCTCTGGCACCGCGCGAGGTGTACTACAGTCACCGCAACTGGGGAGGTCCCCATACGGTGGTCGTAACCAACGTCAACATCGCGCAGATCAACATTAACGTCCGGAATTATGCTTATGCAAACCATGCCGTCGTGGTCAACCAGAACAATTTCTACCGTGTGAACAATTACAGGGATGTCCGGGTGACCAACACAAACCGCACCAACATCATCAACAACTACCGTGCGGCGCCGGTC
>JBDRNJ010000027.1:0-79538 GCA_043811375.1 bacterium
CCCCGTACTTACGACAGATTTCCTTCACCATTACACCAGCGTCGGCTTCCTTCAAAATCCCGACAATCTGGCTCTCGCTGTACTTCAACCGTTTCATAGACACCTCCTGGCTCTAATATGCCAAAAAGCTCTACTTTGAAATAGTCTACTATTTGGGGAAGCTTACGCGGTGACAAATAATATGTACTGAACGGTACTTGATTTGACAGTCATCTCCTCTGAGAGGTTTTGGTTATGCTGTCAGTTTTTCCTCACACGTCAGTTTTGCTTTTCTTGCCAATTCCAATCCGTCAATAAAGGTCGCCATCGGGGTTCGGCCTTGACACCGTTTCCCCTGGTGAGTCCGCTCACTGTTGTAGAACTCCATCCATGAATCCAACTCAGCCTGAAGATCAACGGTATCGCTGAATATCTTCTTTCTGAAGATCGGTCTGTAGAACTCATCCAGAGCCGTCTTGTGAAACCGCTCGCAGATACCATTCGTCTGCGGATGCCTGGCCTTGGTCCGGGTATGTTCGATCTCGTGAAGCTGAAGGTAGAGTTGGTAAGGATGCTTGTCAAGACGCCCACAGTACTCGGTCCCGCGATCAGTCAGGATACGCAGGATATCTACACCCTGTTCCTCAAAGAATGGTACGACTCGGTCATTGAGCGTGTCAGCTGTTGTCAGCGGTACTTTAGCCGTGTATAGCTTGGCAAAAGCTACTGCCGAGAAGGTGTCGATCACCGTCTGCTGGTAGATGCGGCCGACCCCTTTGAGGTAGCCAACATAGAATGTATCCTGGGCCAGCAGATACCCCGGGTGATGCGTCTCGATCTCATCAGGAACCGTCTCGCTCTCCCGACGAGCCTGCTCCAGTACTCTGAGTTGCTCCTCGGTGTATACCAGGCCTTCCTTGGCTGCCTTCTCTTCCAGAGCCTTCAGACGCTTCTTGAATGTCTCCAGACCGTGCCGCAGCCAGATCGAACGAATCCCGCCGGACGAGATCAGAACACCCTGTTTCCGAAGCTCATTTGAGGCCCGAAGCTGACCGTAGGCCGGATACTCCAAAGCCATCTGCAACACCGCTTGTTCAATCTCAGGGGCTACCCGATTCTTAATACACGGCTTGCGACGAGTCTTCTCCTTCAGCCCCTCTAAACCTTGACTCTCGTATGCTTTCCTGATATCGTAGAAATGCTGGCGGGAGCAACCGCTGATGCGGCAAGCTTCAGATACGTTCTGGAGATATTCCCCCAGTTCCAGAAGGGTGAGTTTCTTCTGGACAAGTTTCTGTTGAGTGGTCATCGTTACCTCCGTAATGTTGTTCTCAGAGGTAAATGACCACTCGCTTTTTATGCAAGTGTCAACTCAAGTCCGTCCTGTCACAAATAATATCTCAAGGACAACTTGATCACGAAGACGCCTGAACTTGTCTCTCTGAAAGCGGGCTTTGTTTACATAAGCATGGGCAGTCTCAAGAAGATTAGTTACTTCTTCAATTGATATCACTCTTGGTAGTCGCTTACATGTCTTGTACCTCTTATTAAGGGAGGCAGTGGGTTGATTCTTTATGAGTTTTTCATCTCGAAGAAATGCATAGAACACCTTCAGAACCGCAATCTTTCTTTTTATGGATGAGTACTCCAGACCTGATTGCTCCAAGTGGAGAATATAGTGGCGGATATCATCGGTACTTAGAAAGTGTAGCGGTTTCCTATGGAAAAACCGTCGACACCCGACTAAGTCACACCTGTACGCCTTCAAGGTTCTCTGACATAAGTTCTTTTCTGCCTTTGAAGCTCGAAGAAAGTACTCTACTAGGTCAACTCCTTCCAGTTCTCGCAGTTTCTTGTTTATCATCAGTCAGTTCCTCCTGTTAAAGTACATGTAGACATGATCGACAAATGCCGCAGGTGTATGAAATGGGAGGAATGCCAGAGGATGACCTTTCGTGGTAGCCTCATTTTCTCGGACGGGATAGTGATGGTGATGAGTTGTCCACGTCAAGCCGCGGGTGGAAAGCACAAGATGTCTTTTGGTTACCCCTGAATAAGTTGACACGCCTGAAGCTCCCCGGCCAGGTACCAGAATCGGTTCGGGCTACATTTTACCAGAGCTGGGTAAGGAGTAATTATCAGACTCAGTAGTTATCAGGCTGTTCTCCACAATCTCAGGTGCGATATGTTTTGGTGCGCCAAATATTCTTGCGTTCGGAGACGAGTGAGACTTTGTCATGAAGTCCAGATCGATGATCTTTACTCTTGGTTTTTGGAGTGACGTGTTGACGAGCACATTGCCCAGTTTAAGGTCACGATGCACAAGTCCCAGCACGTGAAGGAAATCCACAGCTATACAGATGTCCAGAAGTAGCGAAGGGAAATGTTTCCAGAACATGTCTGGTGTAAGCGGCTGCCATCGATTCGTGTCAATATATGGGTACTCGACAACCAGAGTGTTTCCCTCGGAATAACTGGCTGTAGCTGTGAGAATATCTTGGCACGCAGTTCAAGTGGATGTTTTTTGAATCGGTTTTGTGTTGGTCTTCATCCTGGACAACTTCTCTTCGATCCTTACCATCCTTCAATCTGATCAGGCCACCTCAGTCAGCTTCTGATCGAGTTTCTTCTTGGTTGCCTAACTCTCTGTAGATATGTCTTCATCGTAAACGTATTTCTCGAACGTCCTTGCCAGCGAGAGTGTCTGTTCTCCCTTCTCCTGGGGATCCAAGTCGAGATTTGCCATCACGTAAGCAGCCGACTTGACACAGCTCATTTTGGCGATACGCTGATCTCTGAGACGAAGATATTCTTCCCTTCCAGGCGGAGTTTCAGATCCGGCGCCAGCAACTGTTAGATCAGTGATATTCTTCCACTGGCCTGATTCCTTGTATTCGAAATCGATCGTATCGCCCTCACTGAACGCGTCGAAGTGGTCCTGGTCCCAGATTGAGTACATCTCACCATCGATCTGAACCCGCAGATACTCGTCGCCTCGTTTTGACGTTTCCCTTGAGATTTCTTCTACCTTTCCTTTCATACTGTTACCTCCCTAACTTTGATTTTAGATTAACGGCTAGATCATGAATTGCCGAGTTTCCAGGTCTGTAATTGCTTTCACTTGAGGATCTGGAATCCGAAAACCTGAGGCCCAGTTTTGATATGAGTAACATCAATACCCAAGGTTTCAAAACGTATTCCGGTTCCTCAACAGGTTTGGTGAATACAAACTTACCAGCTTTAACTAGATCAGGTCTGACCCTCTTTTGAATGAAAACCTCTGCTTTACAGAGTCTTTTCAGGTTATTTCTGACTTGTATAAGGCCCGCTCTTATTCCTATTTGGTTTAGATGGAGCTGATACCAGATAGGATCAGCTCTGTTTCCTAAAACAATGCCTCGTAAACAGAGCTCGGAATTCTTGAGCGCCAGCGTAGTAAGTGCAATGCGCACCAACTCAGGGCTGACTTTTGTTGCTCGGTCAGAAATCGGCGTAGATCTGTTTCGGCCAGCCTTCGCTTTCAAGTCCGAGTTCCTTTTCCTCATGGATTACATTTGAGAGTCCTCAGTATTTAAGCATCGCGCGCGTAGGCTGCCTCCTTCCTAATCGCTGAATCGGATTACTTCCTGAGTTGCCAGAGACCCAACATAGCCTTCTTGACATGGGCGGTTAACCAGATTGCTCACGATGCCCTCATCCGGCGGAGGAATCCAGATCCCTGTTCAATCCTCCCTGGCGAGTCAGGTCTCAACAGCCAGCCTGAGCAGCTTATTCAGCGTGTCCTGTTCATTCAGGCTTTCAAAGAACTTGCCGACATCGACTGCAGTGTGATTGAGTTGCGGAGTCGTTTCTTCCCCTTCTTGGCGGTGTTCAAATCCGATCAGTTCGTCCAGAGAACAGCGGAGGGCCATCATACTGCTCTGGCACAGACTAACTAAACGTAAAACGGTAAGATCAGAGGACAAGAACCCGCGAAGAGACCTTTTTCAACAAGCGACTACACGCCACAAACCGTACCGCATTGCCACCGTATAGAATCAAGAATACAGTGCGTCAACCTGTTGTTTTCTCAGATGCCAATCTGATCAGCCTGGCGCGCTATGATGCCAAAGACGCAATCCCCGGGAGCACTGGGCACCTGGGTGCACAACAGCTACCTAATCAGGAGCATTTTCCTGCTCTCCGTGTACTCCCCTGCCGAGAGCTTGTAGAGGTAGACGCCGGTCGCTATGTCCGTTCCGTGCTGATCTTTTCCGTCCCATGTAACTCGCTTGTAACCGGCGCTCAGATTCTCGGAGAGCAAGACTGCTACCTTCTGGCCAACGATGTTGTAAACGCATAGGTTGACAAAACTGCGCTCCGGCAGTGTGAATTCAATCGTCGTTGACGGGTTAAACGGGTTGGGATAGTTCTGAGAAAGCTCGAAAGAAGCAGGCTGGTTTGCCGTCTCACAATCTTCCACCGGGGTGGGACTGCCGGGGGATAGATACCCCGAACCTGTGTAATGACCGGAACCCTCGTTGTCGATAACCGCCTCACCTATACCGGAGTGGATGGTGTAATTGGATGTTGAGCCAACCGCACCGCCGCTGTTGATCACAGCCCAATTGGCGGAATGCGAGGACGTTGAGGTAGACATACACGGCTGGCGATTCTGGGCGTCGGCAGAGATGCAGGCTATCATCACAACGCAGACCACAACAGAACTACAGACTAGAAGAGTCTCTTTGATGGTTGTACGCATGTCACATTTCTCCATAACAGCTACTCCACACCAATATGCTTACGGTGAGCAGCATATTTCTTATAATCGACACCATATTCGTCACCCAAACCGAAGGCTTCGGGATGAATGTAGAGTCCTTGTTCATTCGCAGGCTTCTCTACTTCAACTTCAATTGGGTTGGCCTGCGCGAAAGCGTCCTTGCGGATTCCCGTCACCTGCCATGAAACTCGCATACCTGGCTGCCCTCCGGCGATCTCGAACATGTTTGCCTCTATTTCCTGAGAAATGTACACCGGAGCGTAACCACCGATGCAGGTCAATTGGTAACGGAAGTCCTTGTTCAGGGCCTCGAAGTACTCCGGCAACTCAACTATCGCTTCTCCCTTAGGGTCCAGCTCAACAACGCCATCGTACACGTTTTTCATATCGGGGCTTGCGACTGAACTGTGAACAAGATATTTGTTCTCCGGGTCGAGCGGATGATCGATTTTCAGCGTGCTCTTGCCACCGACCAGATTGCCCGAAACATACACATCTCCATCGAAATAGCCCGCCCAACCGGGGGAATTACCATAAACAGCTATACCTTGATCAGACCAACCGGCGATTCCATATCCTTGCTCACTGGCGCTATATCCGGAAACGCCAGCAGCTTCAGGTGCCAAAGATTTCCCGTATACGCCATCCGAGCCCCACGACTCCGCATACACGGCGTTACCAGTACCCTTGGTTAGTGCGTACACCGCGTAGTTCTCATTAGATGTCAGGTTGACAACGAACTTCCCTGCCGTGCCCCGGTGCTGGGTCGATACGTAAAGGGCTGGACCGTATACGTTTGGATTCAGGTGCTCAAGGCGCAGCGCCTCTCCTTCGCCGTGCTGTACTGCCTTAAACGCCGGCTGCCCGAGCGTGCAGTCCAGAACTGTGCCGCAGGCGACACCGCTTTCGACGTTCCCAATTACCCACGCGCTTCCATTCCACATCATCACCTGGCCAGCACTCGTTGCGCCATTCTGGTGTATGTTAGAAAACCGTATGGTCCCATCAGAGATATCCTCAAAGGTTACCGCGTCGTCTACAATCATAGAACTTGTAATCGTGTTTGGTTCACCCTCTTCGACGAAAGCTGCACGGTCGGCCCCATCTAACTTATCAGCATTCAAGTTGACGTTCTGCACCCCGTTACTGATCGGTACCTGCTCGGACAAATTACCCGGAACGTAACCTTGTAGCTCCTTTGTATTCATGCTATACGGTACGCTCGTCAGTTGTATTCGCGGTATTGGGTTGTCGTCCCCTTGGATATGCAGCTCAAGCCAGTATTGTCTGGACCAGTCTAGATCTGCCAGGCTGTTTTTTGTACCGAGCACAATACAGACGGTACCATCTGTTATGTTGCAGGTGTGCTCTTCCGACCACCATTGTGATCCACCCAGAGCAGCATCCCAAATCCTGAAAGTGATAGTGTACGAACCTGAGACGTTCTCGCCGTCGGCATCCCTTATGATGCCCTGATAGTTTATCGTACCGAAATCGTATTCGGCAGCCATAATGGATACCGAAATCACTGAAACGGCTACTACCGCCGCAATCCATACTCTTAACGCTTGTTTCATCAGTCTTTCTCCTATTCATGTAAATTCACTCGGCACCAATGGCCGTCGATCGGGAAGCTCATAGCCTGCCTTGCTCACGTACCCGGGAGAATAGGTATTCCCGACCAGAGTGATCGAATTGAGCAAGTAAAGAACCCGATGTCTCCCAGCCCAATGTCTGCTTCACTTCCATAAGACGGCACATTCTTACTGCCATCTACATTATCAAATCCGTCCTCGCCGGCCGAAGCACCCGCCGAGCCAACATCCGGAAAGTTAAGGGTGAAACCACCAGCCGTTGCTGATAGGAATCCACTTCTTCTGGAGCCCGATGGGTCCTGTCCATTAGCTGCAGCTGTACTCGCAATGAGCGATGACAACGCAAGAATCGTACGACAGATTGCTGTTAAGTTCGTTCTTTCCTCCTGTAAAAAAGGGTTTCTGGTTATTCTTCTTTATGAGCCAATCTCTTACCTTCACGTATACAGTTTTTCAACCGCGGCTTTTCCTTCTGACTCAACAACACTGGCGTAAACCTGGGTAGTTCGTATTGACGCGTGACCCAATTGCTGCTGGACAAATCTGTAGTTGTAGTTGCTGGCTTTCAGGAGAAAGGTTGTGTAGGTGTGCCTGAGACAGTGTATGTAGTAGTAGCTGGATAAGCCGGCATCTCTTATGACATTTTTGAAGGCCTTCTGCAAAGCCCTTTTTGATATCCGACTGCCTTCAAGATTGTTCAGGAGAAAAGACTCCGAGTGTATATTGTATCCGAATCTTCTCTTGTACTCAATATAGTCGTGGCAAATCTTCTTAAAGCGGGAGCTGATCCATACTGGTCTTTTCTTATTGCCTTTACCCAGAACTACAATTGATGACCTGACATCATCGATGAGAAGATCGCCATGTTTTAGAGAAGCCATTTCACTGACTCTTAGGCCGGCATTCAGGCCGAGTTCTATCATGAACCAGTTTCTTATCTGGCTGAATCTATGATCCCGAATCCCATTGCCTCTGACTTTTTTGCCGGCCAATCGCAGTCTATTTATTTCTCTCGTACTAAGGCATTTTCTTTCATCGATAATCCAGCCTGGCTTTGTCTTCACCTTCTTGGGGGGGTCACTTTTCATCAGTTTGGTGAACCTGGTAACAAGAGACATACATGATGGTAGATGCGAGAGCATATAAACACGTCGGTTGCTCATGGTGACAATTTCTTGGGCTACAAGAGGTTAGGTGGATGCACCGTAATCGAAGAAAGACACAGCGAATCGGGGAAGGGAAAGCCACTCAGTGGGGGGACGGCTGGATTCTCTGCTGGCTGAAGCTTGAACCTTCACCATGGTTGGCAAGAAAGAAAAAATGGCCCGATAGTATGGTCGGTGGCTGGGTAGTTCAGGGGCCTGCTTGACCTAATTGAGCTAACTCCATGCCGGTTCAAGAAATACAGCACGAGACCGGACGGCATGAACGGTCAGTAGTGCCGGGAATCACCGATGGAAACCTGAGCTTAGAACCTGGCTTTGAAGGAGTAACGGAGAAAGAAAAGAGGTTCATCTTTCTGATGAAAAGTGAACCTGTTGAAATATATCCATGACAGCGTGCTATGTCAAGGTTTTTTGCACGATTACCTTCTTCGGCGGACGTGTGACTACCTAATCGCTATGCTGAGGGCAGCTGCCCAGAGAGTTTTGTTCACGTTAACCAGCATATGGGCTTCCCCTAAAAAAAAATGGACACATAGTTATGTTGGGGTAACCAACTGTGCGATACCATCTTCGACCTACTCCTCGAGCATTTCCACAGGCGGCCTAGCACCATCTTTGCACGCAAGCAACTGCTTGAAATACCCTGAGGTTGGCATAGCATAAGCCAGCCGAAGCTGGCTTTTGGAAGCGTGAGTGGTTTATACAGCTTCAAGGGCGTTTAAGATCGCGGCTGAAGTGGACTGTATGCGTTGGAGAGATTCAGCAAGCGTATCCTTGTCGCCATTGTAAAGCTGGATGTAATCGCTGCAGGCAGTACCGGCATCAAACCCTATGGCATGGCAGACAACAAACGCTACTGCTTCAGCTTCGGTTTCTCTAACTGTCTTTGAGGCTCGCTCGCCTTCGCAGCGGTGAAGCAACTCGTGAGCTAGTTCATGCACCCGAACCTCAAAATCGTGAGCGGGTGGAAGATCTGTACGGATAGTTATCTTTCCTCCACTGGAGCACCCCTCGACTGTGAGTTCACTTGAATACTCGAGGGAGATTCCGCAGCTTGCGATGAAGGTATTCAGACGGTCATGGAATTCACCGGGATTGCCGGCTACGTATTCCGGTTGAGGAAGAGGTTCGCCGTCGGTCTGGCTGACATCAAAAATGTGAACCGCTCGATAGCCGAGGACTTCGTACCCCTCGCATTCAGGTTCAAGATCCTCGTCTTTTCTTCGGTTGGTGATAGGAGCGAGAATCATGATACCCTTCTCACCCTTTCTCACGAAGCGATCAAACTTGCGCCAAGTGTGAAAGCCTGCAACCTGGGTTGCATCTGGTCGTTGCATGGCAATGAGCATCAGGTTTCCAAAGCTGTACCGGTGAAACCGGCTCATGGCAGATAGGTAGGCTCGCAGCGTGTCGCTTTTCCCTGCTTCGAGCGCAGCAACTAACGACGTGAGGGCCTTGTCGGTGAGTTCTCTTGCTTTGTCCTTTTTCATTTTGGTTCTCTTTCTGGAAACGGGTGTTTGGTTTCTTCACACAGGCGGGCGTGGGCCCCGAGCCGATGCTATGTGTCGCTGGATCATTGTGCGCTCGTACCAAGCGCAGACCGAAGCCTCGGATCGCTCGACCGGATGACCGTCCGCTGGCGGTAGTACAGGGGTTGCAGAAAGTGCTCTGGGTGTTATTAGGTAAGAACTGAGCAGATGCTGTCTGACTCTGAGGATGTGATGGACGCTTTTCTTTTGCGATAGTATTCTTGTGCCGGCGGGCAGCCTACGCGATTGCGCGGTCCCAGGTAACCGCAACCTTTTGATCGGAAGGTGGAAACGTCACCTTCACAAAACAGAAACAGACCCCGTGCAGGATGTGTCTCGTAGTTGAAGTCGGTCGTGTCGGAAGAGGCCGGTTTCCCGACCCCTCCTTGCCGCGGTTACTCTTCGACTCTCAGAAAGCATCCGGTGAGTGTGACTCCCTCCTTGACAAGTGATCGTGCGAGTGATAAGAGGTCGTAGGTATCGTTTTCATAGCCGGCGTCAAGGATGGTATTGCCGCGCAGGTGTCGGATTACGAACATGGTCGAGAGCATGTTGCGTAGGTCGGTGTCAGCCAGAATGGGGAAATTGCGGTGGGTGTGTCCGTAGCCTGTGTCTACCTTTATGAAGCGATTACACTTGAAATGCTGGGTCATCTCTGCTTCGTGCTTCTCGTACTGGGTCGTCGCAAGCTTGGCCAGTTTCTCGAGGAGTTTGTCTTTGGTGCCGGTCATACTGACGTTGTGGTTGCGGAGCACTGTCTTTATCCGGTCGCCCGTGTCTCTGGAATTGAGGTAGCCGCCGATGGCGTAGCTTTCGATTCTAGCTTTGTAGACGGTTGCGCTTGAAGCACCTGGTTCTTGTTTATGTGTGTAGTTGACCCCGGGGAAGCCGATGCAAAACAGGCCGGTTTGGAGCATCCGGCATAGCTTTGTCATGTTCGTGGTGAAGCAATACCTCCCTTGGTTTATCCGCCACTTGTCCGCTAATGACTGGGCGGCGTAACGTACCGCCGGGTCGTGGTTTAGGTTGGGAATCAGTCTTATTTGACAGCCCTTCCTTCTGCCGTTGTAGGATAACTGCTGGTGTCCGTAGTCAGGCGTTCGTTCATTCGCCAACAGCACGAAGTCGTTAATACTGTCTGCCAACTTGAGCAACCCCCTGTCGTCGGTGACTCTGTCAAGGAACGCAGTGGTTCTGAAGTTCGTGACAGGTAAAGCCTGTCTGATGACGAGTTCGTCTTCGCTGTCGAAGTCCCTCGGGCTGAGAACGTCGGCCAGGTCGTGGTGGTCCAGGTCGTCGTAGCTTGACAGCTTTACACTCTGTCGCTTTGACTTGATGAATGTCCTCAGATCATTGAAGTTCACGTATACTTGCAGGGCCAGCTCCTTTGCGAGAGTGTGGTTCCATTTACGGCGCAGTTGTTGCCTGGCCAGCTTCAGTAGTCTTTGATAGGTGGTAGTCTCGACAAAGCGAAGTATTTGGCTGACCCGCCGCAGGAACTCAGTGAACTGGTCATATTCTGTGTAGCAGTAGTCGCGGTGACAGGAGCCTATGTCATGACAGTGCTTAAGTTCAGCGAGTTGTTTGATCTTGAATTGGTCAGAGTTGAGCAGTTGGACGAACCTTTCGGTCAGGGTGCGGTTGGCGCGGTTGTCGCTGTGCGGGTGTATGCCCTTCTCAATGACATCTTGCACGTCCACGTCAACGATTTCCCCGGCCAGTTGCTTGAATTCCGGGATGTCCCTGTCATCCTTGAACCATAGCCTGAACGTCTCCATCTTAGCTAACCTCCTCTTTCCCCTGTCTGGCTTGGTTGATCAGGTCGTGGAAGATCGCGATGTCGGCTTCTATGGCCGCCTCGGTCTTGGCAATGGTTGCGGGAGTGACGTTGCCTTTGTCTACCAGATGCCAGACTCGGTTGTAGGCGACCAGCCGTCCCAGGTCGGTCTCCTGGCTGAGCAGGTCTTCTACCTCTTCTATGTACTCTACTGATTCGTTCTGCAGGGCTGGTATCGACTCGGTGGTCAACTCGGCGGAGATGATCTTCTGCCCAAGCCCTTCCAACAGTTCCTGGGGAACAGTGCCGGGTCGGTGAGCTTCAACCTGCAAGGCGGTGTAGGCCAACAAGGTAATGTCGTTGTCCTCTTTCATCAGGTCGTTCCAGGCTTTACTGTTGACGAAGTCGCCCAGGTCTGCCTTGAGGAGAATGTTCGCTTTACGCATCAGGTTGTCAGTGGTGAACAACTCGTAGATCAGATCGACCTTGGATACCTCAGAGTTTTCACCAAAGTATGCGGACAACAGGTCGAAACAGATTTCCATCTTGTGAACGGTTTCTTCCCGTTTGAGTGACTCATCGTTCAACCCGATCGGAATGGATGACTGTACAACGTACCGGGCTGACTCTGCGAATCCTGCTGGTAGCGTTTTGAGCAATTCTGCTTTGGCTAGTTGGATAGAGCGGTTGGCCAGGATGTTGCGGTAGATGAAGCCCAAGCGGCGACCGTCCAGGCTGACTTCTCCTTGGGTTTCCCTCATCAACAGGTCAGCGAACTTGGCTAAGAATTCCGATAGCGTTGGCAGTTGGCTCCTGAGTCGGCTAAAATGCTTGGCTGCTGTTTTCAGGATACGGTTGAGAAGTTGGCCGACCTGGCCAGTGTCGCGTTCGGTTACCGTTTCCAGATTGGGGTCTTCGCTCCATACGGATATCGACGGTGCGTCGTCGCCGTTAATGTGCGTGGTTACCTTGATGCGGTCTTCTTCATTCATTTGGAGTACGTCCGGTGGATACAAGAAGGTTGCGAACCGTCCAATCAGGGCTTCATCCAGGGCCTGGGTGGCTGAATAGGACAGCGGATTCATGGCTGCCCACACCCACTTGACGTTGGTGTCAAAGCCCATAATCTTGCGGGAGCGGATGATCTCCAACCACTTGGACTGGAGTTCCGGCATGGCGCGATTGAGTTCGTCGATTAAGATTAGCTCCTTGTCCCACACCGTGACCTTGCTTGGGACGTACTCGACAACGCCCTGTTTCAGTTTTTCGATGTTAGGAAACCCCAATACGTCTTCGAACATCGCTTTGGACGCATCGTAGACCAAAAAGGGGCGACTGAGCGCTCTCGCGATCGTGTTAGCCAGGTGGGTTTTGGCACAGCCGTGATTACCGACCAGAAGCAACGGATCTCCGGTCAACAATGAAGCCAGAACGAGGTCTTCATCCTCTTGCTTCCATCCGAAGATTCCGAGTTTTTCGAGTAACATCGTTGTTATCTCCTTCTATCTTTTTGTTTTGTTATGGGGCAAATGAATAGAGGGAGCCGCCAGGGCAGCTCCCTCGTGGTTGAGGTGAATTGATTGGCTGAGAAGGTTCCTGATTTTACTGGCAGACGTCTTCCAGCCGGACGACGTCGCCAAACTCTTCAAAATCAGAACAGCGGTGGGCTTTGTCGAACAGAATCGCCAGCGTGACCGTTTTCTGTTCGTGGAGTCTGGCCTTGTTGGATTCTAACATTGATGCGTAGCCGTCAGTTATGATGACCGCCTTGTCAAATTGGTGGTCGATGATCGATTCCGCGACACAGTCGAAGTCAGTACCGTACGTGGTGGTGATCTTTCCCTTCAGCAACTGTTGGAATGGGACTTCGACGACTTTGTTGCTGAACAGGAAGACGCTGGTGATTTCGCGCTTGAGGTGGCTGAGGATGCCCAGGATTTTAGGCAGGTACTGCTCGACTGATCCTGAAACGTCCAGGTAGGCAGCTAGGCCCTTGTCTTTTTTCGCGGGAGTGGTGATCTGGTTGTGGAAAAAGCTGGGATAAAACCCGGTGGCCAGGAGTACCAGGTCGCGCTTTGATGGATACAAGGGAACAGGCGAGGCGCAGACCCGGCGCCGTTTGAATAACTCCGTGAATCTGTCCAGCTTCCGGTTGGTGGTGAATCTTTGCAGAATGGCCCGTTTGATAGCCAGGTGCGTGCGCAGGGCCTCCATAAGCATGCTGACGAGATTGGCATGGTAGCCGGCCATCTGGCCCCCTCGGTCGGCGGCGGAGCGCTTGATGTCGTCGGCGATCTTTTGCAGGGTCTCGCTTGGCCACCTCTCATGTGACGCGCTTCCAGTTCCATGCGATCCCAAAAACAGGACGCACGTGGCCGCGTTTGCTTCCAGAAGAATCTTCAACGTGGTGATAAGTTCGCCGGTTGTTATGCCGGGCCTGGTGGCGCCATTGCCATAGAGCTCATGGTAGGCATCTTCGAAGCGGGTGCTGTACAGTACGCTCAGAGGACGGAGAAGCCCCTCAACTCCTCTCTGTGAATAGAGCTTCTTAAACAAGTGGCCATGGCCGGATTCCTCGCGGTAGAGGTTGCTCACGACGGCGTTGATGACAGCGTCGGTAGCGAGACTCTCCAGCGGGCCGTTGTCGTAGATGAAGTGGTTGAACATCGGATGCAAGAGCTCGTGGAACACGAGGCAGAACAGGTCCTCCTTGCAGGTAATATTCCTGGCTACGAATTGTCGGTTGTAGCCGAGCCGGCCATCCTTGGTGATGCCGGCTGTCACCATGGTGTGATCCTCCTCCACCGAGCTGATAAAGCCGGCCGTGAAGGAGTTAAATCCCAATGCATCTCTTAGTGTTTGACGCACTATTTCCAGTGTGATCTTCATGGATACACCTCCTTCAGTTAATGAGTGATAAAGAGAAATGCCCGATGGTGCATCGAGGCCTGCCATCGGGCGTTTAAGGTTGCTGTTTATTCAATTCAAAGAATAATGGCGGGGATAAAACGGTGCTTAGGATGACTAGATTCAGGAATGGAACCGGCTCAAGAAACCGTGGCAGTCTCAGAAATAATCCTTGATATTATGAGGGGTATATTATAGGTTTAGATTGTTGATTTAGCTCCTTAGGTGAACAGGCCATCTATCAAAAGGTTCTTTTCTGCAATTCGTCGGAACACCTTGTCTAGTGTTCCCGTGTTTCTTGCCGGAGGGGTCAGAATGATCGCTGAGAGAAATGATTGAGCTTGGTGTCAAATGGAGGTGAGGGCTTGTCATGCTAGCGGCCTGACGTCTGACTGATTTCGCTACCGGGCGCTTTCGACTTTGGGAGCACAATGAATTGTAGATTGGATGATGGTAAGAATGCGGACATTGGCACTATTTCTCGTCATCCCGTCGCCCACTTCCCTCGATGTCGGGCTCCGTGAACGAAAGAAAACCCAGAGCCTTTCTGATTTCCTAACTGTGGGTGCGTGGATTCAACCGACAGGTTTCGAGCGTCCTTGGCAAGTGCCAGTTTGTTGGTATCGAATACTCTCTTCGTCTGGGCAATTTCGTGTTTCGGCTATGGGTGGAGTGCGGTGGTTGCGCTGGCCTTAGGCGTAATCCCAACAATCAATTAGGTAGGAGGTAATTCATGTATTTTTACACTATCATCACGCTCGTTCTCGTAGCGCTTTTTTGCGCGCTGGCTGCAGTACCATCCAGAGCCCAGAACCTCGCCGAGCTCCACCTAAGAACTGTTGACGCCTACATTGTAGAAGGAGCGATTAGAGTTAAAACGTCGTTTAACATAACCGGGCCTAGCTCTATTCCGCGCGAACTTCGGGCTCCCGAGGGCGAGAGCCTTGTTGGAGTAAGAATGAAGGGCTCAATCCTTGAGACTCTCGAGGTGAGCATCTATGTGGATTGCTTCGTGGCTGAGTTCAAACCACAACGAGGCGCATTACTCGAAACCAGGCGATCCGATGGCCAAAGGTGTTATTCACCTGGCGAAATTCTACCAGACTGGATCGTCCAATTGCCTGATAAAGGTTTAAGGAAGATGATTCGTGGCACCTTGAAAAGGGAAGAGGAGGTGTATGTCGAGGCGGTCTTCCGCATCCCCGATGGTGTCACGGAGGTTACGATCCGGCTCGACGATTCACCTAGTGACCAGACGATCGGTAAAGTAACGATCCCTGTCGTGGGGACGGCACAAGCGGATTGCATAGTAACTATAGTAATGGTAACTACCGTACAAGAGCATCTGGCCGCACTTGGCTTGGATCCTGGACCTATTGACGGAATCTGGGGGCCCAAGACAGGGAACGCTGTCCGCGCCTTCCAGCGCGAGAACGCTCTTCCCGTGACAGGGAAGATTGATGATAGGACCAAGACCTTGCTGCTCAGTAGCTTTTCGCAGGCCGAAGAACAAGTAGCACAGGATACTGGGCAGGATAAGAACGTTTCCGACAGCACAACCCAGGTAATCAACGATTGTGCCACGATAAAGCTGCTCATTCTTGATGTTAGCCAAAATCTTGTTGGCATTGGAGATGACGACAGAAAGAGACTCGATTGTTCAAGAGAAAACATGATTGCAATTGCGACGAGCATTGCCTCTAAATATGGAATCGATTCAGGCAGACTGAAGGGTCCAGTGGATATCCATGAGATGGGAGGTGGAATTGATTCTGCTGGCTGCACTATATATGTGAGGCTGCCCGATAGTTGGTCAGATGTGATTACAGTAGGAGAGCTTGGAGGATTGCCTGTGGTGAAATTCAGATCTGGCATAATCCGCCTGGACTTGAATCCATTGGCCATTTCTTATGGTGATGGAGCAGAGTGCCTGATCAACGGGAACGAATATGTACACCATATGGGCAGTTGGCTTGAAAAGTGAGGTCTCAGTGCGCAGATACCATCTTTCATGTCAAGGTTTTGATATCCGGATTAGAGCGTTTTTGTGTGATTAGAATGGCTCTGGCTATTAAAAGCAGTTTCTTCATAGCTGCGACAACTTAGCATGGGCTTCTTGTCAGTGACTCCATGATTCTGCATCTGCCGAATTTCTCACGACATCGTGTGAATGAAAAAAGCAGCTTGACAAGGGCTATTTGGGAACTAGCTTAAATTGTGCTGGAATAACCTAGGGCAGACCACAAGTGACGGTCTTGGACCGTGGTTTTGTGCCGCGATGGAGACAGAAATGGATTGGGTAGTAGTCTGCCGCGAATGCGGTAAAGGGACCAATGTTTCCGACTTACATTCAGAAGTGACAGCTTGCGAGCATTGTGGGTCCAAAAACATAAAGAAAATGATGCCGGGGCAAATACGGCAAGAAAGCTTCGTCTGCTCGGAGTGCGGAGTCGAATCCGCTGGCATCGAGATGACTGGTGATCTGTATCGACACGAGGGGATCTTCCTCTACGCCAATGACCTTTCTGGTCTCACGTGCACTCTGTGTTCACGACCGCTGTGCGCGCGGTGCACCTCGGACATTCCGCTCAGTACCTTCGAAGAATCAAGGCGACAGGAGAAACTCGAGCATAGCAAGATGTCGAAATGGGACAGGCCGCTATTTCTACCTGATCCGAAAATCCTTCATTTCAAATACCGACATCAGTGCAATCGATGTGGCCCTGACCTAGAAGGCGGAAACATAGGTTCTGTCTTTCTGAAGGAAGACACTAATCCTCGACGAGTCATCGGTCGACCGTCCTCTACTTGGGAGATTGTCACTGATGTAATGTATGGTTTTGGTAGGGGGTTGATAGCCGGGATGCTTGGGGTGGTCGTATTCGTTGGGATACCCTCCCTCCTAAGACTTGTCACGAGCCGATCGCGTTACGCAGCTGGGCAGGAACTCCACGACCTAGCAAACAGCTATGTTGACGTAGTCTTGCCGCAGTGGCACATTGTTTTTGCAGTTTTTTTCGTTATTGGCCTCCTTACTGGTATTCCATACTTCATAAATAGGATCAGAAAAGGAATCCATAGCTGCTGGAGCTGCGGATGTTTAGAATGCCAAAAACTGGTTCCGACCGGAACACTTGCATCGCTCTTGGACAAAGAGGTCGAACTACCAGGATCTAAGAGTAGTGCAAATATCTGTTAACAGTGTAGCCCGAGTATGATATTTTACCGGTATCAGCCATCGGGACAGGGAAAGTAGAGGCCAATATGAGTTACAGACTTATCCTCCCAAACGTCATAATGATTCTCTTCATCCTCGTTTCAGTATCGAGTACACAAGATTTGTCCGCGCAAGGCGACCTGCATAGTGCTGCTGATGCAGGTGACCTTAAACAGGTTGAGAAGCTCATTATTGGAGGTGCCAACGTAAATGCAAGAGACACACTTGGTTGGACACCGCTTCAATCAGCCATATGGAGTGGGAACTTTGACATAGCTGAGTATTTGGTGGGTAAAGGTGCCGATGTAAATGCCAGGAACAAGGAGGGAGTGACCGTACTAATGGTTGCTACATTCACACGTCCACTTAGATATATCTATAAACATTTTTCGAGCGTGGCTACGCAGGATAATGCTCCTTATGAAGGCCAGTTTGAGATTGTGAAGTTCTTAGTTCAGAAGGGCGCAGACGTTAATGCGGAGAGCAAACAAGGAAAGACAGCGTTGTTTTATGGTGTAGACAAAGGGTTTTACGAAATAGTGGAGTATTTGGTTGGCAAGGGTGCTAAAGTAGACTCCAGAGATACAATTCCACAGGCCCCTTTACACTTGGCAGCATTCAATGGGGATGTTCGGATGGTGAAACTGTTGTTGACTAACGGGGCGAGGGTAGACCCCATATCTCTTGTTGAGGGGGGGGCCGAGGGGGCAACCCCGTTGATGTTTGCCGTATCATCTGGTTATGAGGAAGCTGTAAAAGTACTTATCTCTAACGGTGCTAATGTTAACGCTAAACTTGCTAATGGTAAAAGCGTTTTAACTCTTGCCAAAAATCCAGACATGATTGATATCCTCAAACATGCCGGGGCAACTGAGTAATGAGTGAATGTAACAATAA
This sequence comes from bacterium, assembly GCA_043811375.1. Lineage (GTDB taxonomy): Bacteria > Zixibacteria > MSB-5A5 > GN15 > FEB-12 > JBDRNJ01. Next base: position 17,833 of record JBDRNJ010000027.1, read on the forward strand.
AGACAACGGGTGTCAATTCGTCATCGGTGATAGCACCGTGCCATGCAGCCTCCTGACGACCACGTCCATTGTCGAAGGTGGGATATTTCTTCGCGCGACGCCACCTCCTGAGAAAACCCTTTTGAGAAAGGTGATAGACCTCATACGGCCAGCGTCATCCCTTTCACCAAAGACACAAAAGACTCAGAAAGTCAGATAAAAAGTCGCAAGAAGTAGAAGAAAATCATGCTCACAGATTGAGAAGACGAGAGCTCACGCTGCCTTTGTCTAACCTCCTAAAACCTACAATCTCTTGTGATCCTACGTACTCTTGCAGGTTTTTCGGTCTCGCAGTTTGTGCAAACTCCTTTGAGTCTCTGAATCTGAAGTCTGTTTCAGATTCCGTCAACAGATGATGTGTGTACTTAATGAGTATGATATGTACTGAATGAGAAATGATGAAACCCCATTTTGGCAACAGTCTCAAAAATAATTCTCCACGGGAATCACCATTCCTGCTTGCACCGTTCACACTTACCGATTTCGTTCTGCTTTTCTTCTCGTGCACTGATTCAGCAAGTTCTTCAGGATATCAAGCCACCCGGGCTCAGAAGCCTCAGCAGTTTTGGATCGTTCCATATGATTACTACCTTGTCCGACCAGTGTGGGAATGTGCAACATCGGACAAGCCCAGCATTACTTTTTGTGTCAGGAGTTTCTTGGCAAACCGGGCATCCCCTCCAGACTGTTCAGCTATCTCCTGAAGCTGTTTGGCGGTCGGCTTGGTCTTGTGATCAGATTTCTCCAGATCATGCTTTAAGAGCTGGATGATTTCTTTCGTCGTATAAGGATTGAAGTTGACGAAGATCGGACTCAGGCGGGACCAGACTCTCGGCTCGATCCCGAGTTTCTGTGGTGTCTCATTGGAGATGGCTACAATCCAGAAGTTCCCCATCTCATGGAACTGGTACAACACTGCGTTGCGTTCTTTTGTGTCCAATCGGTCAATCCCGTCAATGATATAGATGCACTGCTTCTTGTCCATGTGCTTCTTTATGCGTTCGATCTTAAACCGCGTATCCTGAAGCTCTGCCCTAAGAATGGAAAACTGGTCAACAATGTCGTTTACGAGGGCATATAGGGAGTTTGAGTTCCAACAGTTGCTGCATGCGACAGAGGCCTGTCTGGTCTCAGCAAGCTCTGACGCGGCATACTGGGCGCAATGGGTTTTGCCGGCTCCCTGGGATCCCCAGATCCAGGTATGCAATGGTGTAGGATGTTTGCCTACATGTGAAAGTATCCGTTGGAGTGCAGTAAGCTCCCTCTGGCGTCCGACTGGTCGCTGGGGTTTTGGAATAGGCTTTTGCCATGAGGGTTCTCTAAGCTGCTCTTCAAGCTGTCTGTAGGCCATATGGATGATTATCGAACTAAGCTTTATAAGCCTCTCGCGCGCATGGGAGTGCTGTATTGCGGTTTTATTGCTGGGCTAACCGGCTGGCGGATGTTAAGATGATTTTGCCGCGTTCCTTGTCTGGCAGTTGGAGAATTGCTCTGGCTATCCTTGCCTCCGCCGCCTTGGTCGTGGCCGCGATTATTCCGAGGTCGAACGGTGACATCTGCAGTTTTTTGACGGTCCTGTCAACATCACCTTTTCCGGTCTCAATTTCGACGACCCTTTTTGTCGATCCCTTCTGAATCACGATATCATATTGGTTGCCCGCATGCCGTACTTCCGTTGCCACGGTCCATCCCTGTTCCCGAAGCCGTGCTGCAATCCGGGCCTTCCAGTATTCGTGGTCAAGACCGCCTTCCAGTGGCGATTGGGGAGCTTGTTGCCTTCCCAGAACCGGATATCCAGCGGGAGTAAGTTGCAGTAGGGCCACCCTACCCTTTGACGTTGAGACTTCAGTCTGGGTGATAAGTCCTGCTTGTCGCAGGATTTCCTTGGTCTTGTCTCCCATATAGGCAGATAGACTCAGCTGTCGATATCGTTCAACGACGCTTAAGTTCGGATAGTCAGCTATACTTTCTAAAAAGCTCATCTGTGTCTCAGTCAGTTGAGTCGGCGGTGAGGATTCAGGGTCATTCTGTGAAGATTCGGCCCCTTCTACTTGCCTCTGGCGAAGAACCCGAATAGCTTCTTTCAGCATTTGCTGGCCATTATCAAACACTGTGGCAACCGAATAACTCCACATGAGGCCGCTGAGTGCTTTATCACTGATTCTGACGGCATTTCGTGATGATTCCGGCACCTGCGCAAGGAAAGCCTGGGGAACCCCGCTCAGCTTTACTATAGCTTCACCGGGATGCAATAACTTGAGGTATTCACGGTCCTCCCCGTGAAGCCCAATGCTGTCGCAGATTGATCTGATATCTGCCTCGTTGTGCATGTTGAAGACGAAATGGGTGTTAAGATTCGCCAGGGCACTGTTGGTCAGGCTGGAGGGCTGTTGATCGATGATGACAAAGCCCTCGCCTAGTTCTCTCACCTGTCTAAGTATGCCATCCATAAGAGATTCCCTGTCTTCCAGGGCTTGCTTCTGCCGTGTCAGGATGTTATGAGCTTCCTCGATGAGGAAGACATGTTCCAGTGGCTTTCGGTGACCTTGGTTCAGCCTGGCGAAGTAGGTCCAGAGGCAGAGAGCTTCGGTGAAGAACGTTTTCTCGCTGTCGGTCAGACTTTCCAAACCATACACGACCGGGACGTTTAACAATGGTCCGATTGAGAATGGAGTATTGAAGACTCGGCTGATACCACCGAACGAAAGCGCACCCAGAGCTCTTTTGGCGCTGTCAATCCACATAGCTTCACGGCCGTAGGCTTTCTTTTTTTCTATATGTGTGAGCGCCTCCTGGAAAGTAGGATACGCACACTGCGAATCCTCTCCTGCGTCGCCTGCGAGGTCGAAAAACGTCTGCTGCAGAATCCGCTCCACCCCATGTCCGAGAAACAAAGCGTGTTTCATGGCTTCGATGAGAAGCTTCAGCCAGTCCTCCCAATCCGTGTTTGGAGGTGGCAGCAGCGGGTTCCAGTAAAACGGTGATACTTGACTCCCGACAGTGAAATACAGCACAAGCGGGTCTGTTCGAGTCTTCAAGAGCGACCGGAAATTCTGCTTCCAGTCAAAAAGTGTGAACGGAATCCTGTTTTCAAGCAACTGGTCGACCAGGATGTGGACCAGATTGGTCTTGCCCGAGCCGGTCGTGCCCCAAATGCCCATATGCCTGGTCAGTTGCTTCTGCGTGATCTGAACCGACCCATAGGGAGAATCGCGATACTTGATTGTTCCCAGTGTGAGTTCTCCGGTAGGTGTCTCAGAAGGAGGCCGCAGAATAACATCAGGTTCGGCCAAATCCGGTCGGCAGTACCTCTGATAAAGCAGGTCGATTACACCGCCGGCCTGGAGACGGTCTTTGACAGAGCTTCCCTGGTGGAATGCAGCCATTAGGCCATTGACCTGGCTGCCCAAAAGCGGTTCCAGTTTATCGAGTTTCTTGAGGTATACCTTTTCATCGGTCATAGACAATTCCTGCTGCGCTGAACTGGTTACACAGACATACATCCGTAAGTGAGTGTGGCTGACGTGATATGCCTGATCGTAACTAACAATCTCACTTGAGACTTCTGCTGTTCTTTTTGGAGGAATTATTCTTTGCCTGCTGTTCCGCTCCCCTGACGGCTTCGAAAAGATCTCTGATGTCCCTGATGTCCCTCCTCAGGGTTTGAACATCCCTCCAGAAGTTGACTTTTTGTTCTCTGGTTTCTTTGCGAATACGGCACAGCCGCTCTTCCAACTCTAAGCGGCGCTTCTCGATGATTGGATCCACTCCAAGGGTCCATTTTGTCAGGTCATCTAGTGTGATTATGGTAGCCCGACCTTCCTCGCGTAGCGAGTCGACGCATTCTTTTTCGATACGATGCCGTTCCTTTACCTCTTTCAAGAGTTCGTCCATCTTGGTTCTTATTCTGGCTGCCACCAGGTTCTTGATTTCAGGTTCTGGGCTCCTTTGATTGGAGTTTTTTCGGGGCATAGGAATCACTGAGGTTGTTGGGGTGAATTGGTGGCAGAGTTTATATTGACTGCGGGCGAGAGCAATGTCAAAGTACGTGATTAAAGATTTGTCAGCAACATGGCGTCTGAGAATTGACGGGATTCAAGGCTTGCCAAGATGTTTTTCTCGGACGTGAGTCCGCCGGTAGTAGACACAGCTCTCCATCTGCTAATACTCCTCACATTTTCGTGGGACTAAGCTTGACGGCTTAGGATGTTATTGTATTATTGTATCTGCTCCCTTTCTGGCTCGTCCTTTGGTTCATCTCTTGGCTCATTCTATCTTGCGATTATGAATTATGTCTCTAAGCTGGTCACGCGGGCATTTGTTTGAAAAGTGCTGATATCAAGTGGCAGGCCTAATAGGTTGAGTTTATAAATACTAGTTTCACCAATTATAATACAGCTATGATTATTATAGCGGGTTGTTCGATAGTATGATTCGGTGTTTTGAGTTTAGAATCAAAGACAAGGAAAGAATTCACGACGTCGGCCTTAGATTGAACATCATGCAAACACTTCCAGATGATCTAGAAGGAAGAGCTGACAATGTGGGAGATGTTGTAGTTGTAAGATTGAAAGGGGAAGAAAAAAGAGTCAAGGAATTCTATAATCAGCTTAGGAGCGAACTTCCCAATAATCCTCTTGTTCTCACTCAACTTAGTACAATACCAAATATAATAATAAAGACTGAGAGATCCTACAACAGGCTTCAATGTGAACAGATGGGCAAGTTTGTTGATATTGGTATTGAGATGAGAGATGCAATGAATGAAGGCTTCAAGGATGTTAAAAACACACTTAAAGATTTGCCAAAAGATCTAGCCAAAGCAATTAAAGAATCTTGATTCCGGTTGCAACTTATTAAACAGATGTTACTTCTTAGACAAATCTGGTTATGGGAATTTTATTCAGGTCTTGCGACAGTCTTGGAGCATGCTTTTCATCATGCAGAAATTTCAGGCATCCTTTTTCGATACGGTGCCGTTCCCTTACCTCTTTCAAGAGCTCATCCATCTTGGTTCTTGTTCTGGCCGCGACCAAGTTCTTGATCTCGGGTCCGCGACTAGTCTGGTGGGAGTTCTGTCGAGGCATTGACATCACATAACTGGATTTGTATGAATTGTATCAGGGATTGAAATTGGTTGCGCGCGATGAGGTGGCCAGAAAAGCTTTCCTGCTGGTGTACTCAAAGCGGACTTTCCACAGCCCTTTAACGATCGACAGAAAGGGATTGCGCTTCTGACAGTACTTCAATATGATATTGCGAGAGGTGGTTGAGTATTCGTAATGATGTGTGCGATGGCGTAACAGAATGGTTTTCTTCTCGGTTCCTGCCAGCAGGTATCCGCCTTGGAAGCAAAGGATCGTAGGTTCGAGTCCTGTTTGGGGTAGAGTATACGAGATCATATCGGTGTTGAGTTCACCGAGCAAGTCAGATTGACAAACCTTTGGTAGTGTACCGGTGTCAAACAGGTGAAGTAAGGAGGACCGCGGATAATGGACAAGTGGTATCTGAGAATTTCCATGGTGCGGGGTCTTGCGATCAAAAAGGTCTTTCGGGATTTGAAGAGGGAACTGATCCGGAGATTTCCAGTCGATAAGATCAGTACATGGGATAAGGAAATCGGAGAATTCGGTGGTCCTCACGAGACGAGTTCGGACGAATTAGACAGTAAACACCGTGAACTCTCCTCCAATTATAAGGGCCGCTACTGCTACGAATCTGAGTACCATAGAAAACTACACACAGTAAAAAAGCGCTGCCGCGAGGTAAGCGAGGCAAAGACTACAGCAATGATCTTGCAGAAGTTGGCGACTCGCAGTGATGAATTCTCAGCTGAAGTGGGGAGCCCCGTCGAGCAGATTGAGTATACCTCTTCTTACGCGTATTTTGGTCGTTACGATTGCCGAATCACAGTATTTTCTGGACCTCATATTGATAAAGGATTTGAGCTCTTGGAGTGGTTAAATCAATTAGGACTTCCATACGACACGTACAAAAAGGCTCTGCAAATGGCAGCAAGTATTGTAGGACAGGGGGGGGATACATTGGAATGTATTGAGGAACGAATCGAAGGGTCTTTTATGTCTCATGGATAAAACAGAATGTATCAGTGTAAGCGATAGGTCGCCGATACTACGGATACGTGGCTAAGAGTTTTGGCAACAATCCTGTAGTTCACCCAACGGGTGGGTTCCTCTTCGAGCGAACTCGATACTCAGGATTCGCGAATCGTTCAGCTCGGGGTAATCGGTCAGAAACATGCAGACAATGGAAAGTGTTGTCTATGTATGTCATCGAAAGAGCAAGGATTTGACCTATCGAACTGAATTCTCTTTTGTGAACCTCTTCTGGAGATAGATTAAATGGCTTTTACACAAACCTGGGTGGCTCTCCAAGGCCACCTCAAAGTAGGTACTATCATTCCCAATTGGACCAAAGACCACGGATATCTTGGCGATTCATTCTCGATTATATCGGTTAGGGTCCAGAATCAACGGAGTTGATTGCTTGCTCGCGTGCGGCGCAATCTATACTTCATCATTCTGTTCCTCATCTATGATGTCGTGCAGTTCCAGCCAGCATATGGTGCGGTAAAACCAGGTCTTGGTCAAACGAATCCCAACAGAGTCTGGCTTGAGTCGAAGGAATCTGATGAGAGCTATGACATATGGCGCACTGTACGCGATAACACCGACTATTATAACCTCAGATTCAAATGGAAGTGTCAGAACGTGTTTACCGACATCCGCTGGTCCTCCCCGAATGAATTTCGCTGAGAACACTATGAATACAGCAATTGATCCCACAATTGAGACGTTGGCACTGTTGAGAAAACAGGTAGCGGCAGCCAGCAGTTTTCTCCTATCAACCTTGGAATCACGTAGCTGGCGTGCAAAGAAGTCGGATAGGTGAAACATCAGCACAAGAGGGATGTAGCCGACGCAGAGTAGGAACACATTGACGGCACCTTCCACAAGCTGTAACGTTCGTATTGATGCGATGCTCGAATTGCAGAAGAACGTTCCGACTATTGGCAATAGCGGTTCAGCCCGACAACTTTCTAGATACGTGATTATGGCAATGGATATTGCAGCCGCGTAAACGACCCAGTATTCTGATTTCCATACAAGGCTGGAAGCCAGCCTCGGCTCGCAGGACTGAGGGATTCGCCTGACTGACCTGTGCATCAGCCCCACGAGTACCATAGCAGCCAATAGTATCCATAGAGTACCGTCATCCAGCCGACTGGAAACCCCCCGTCCGATGAGTCTGATACCGGTGAAATCCCTGTAATCCTCTTGCACTACAAGGCCCACGGCGTCGGCACTGATCGAGTCCCTGTTATGTTTGTCGAGTACTTGGAGTCGAACCGAAGGCCTGATGCTCCGCTTGTCAGTATCTTCGGGCATGCTTTGGCCTTCCGGTATTCCTACAATTACGACCTCGTTTGCAGCCAATAGGCAAGTCTGGGCGATCTTCAAGACAAAATGGAAGGCGACCGCCACTAGGAGGATATTGAGAACCAGTCTTGTCGTACGTTCGGCAGTATGTCTACTCATGAGTGCCCACAGTGGATTGGCGTGACACCGAACTTACAGTCTTTAAGGCAGAGATTCAAGAGTTCGCCCAAACAGATGCAGTCAATGATCGTACATCTGGCAAGAGTTGTCAAGATTCTACCCACGAACACCCCCTGCCAAGTGTCCCCTCCCGAGGACTAGATTGAAACTGTTTGAGCATGATAGTCGAGGAGTCTGTCCCGTATTTTCGTGCACTGTCATAGCTGGCACTCGCTTCCTGCTTCCTACCCAGATAGCCCAGAACAGTTGACCGCAAGAACCAAGCTGTTCCAGAACTACGATTCATGAGAATCGCTCGGTCAATACTATGTAGCGCGGAATTGAGTGCTCGCATAGCACTATCATTCTGGTTTCGTTGTGCTAAGTCCTCTCCCCACATGGCCAAAGCGCCACCTTCGAGCTCAAATGCGCTTGAGCGGAGTTCCTGGCTAAGTGCGGTGTCTGCGGCGAGCCTCCGAAAACTTGTGACGGCATCACGGTATTGTCCCATTGTCAACTTGAACACCCCCTCGTCTATCAACTCTTCGTATGCGGCAGCTGACTGGTTTACTTTTGACATCTCTACTTTGATCTGCTCGAGAAAGTCAGGCCATAAGGCAACAAAGTAGAACAGGAACGGTACAGTTATCAACCAGATAAGGCGACTTCGCCTTAGTTTGATCTTCTTATAAGCTCTCCATGCACCCCTATCTGTCACCCAAAGTAGAGAGCCAAAGACAAAAATCACAAGCACTATCACTAACCACATCTCAAGCCTCCATTGGTGAGCGGCGAATGTTCAAATTCGACGTCCATACAGCAATCAAAGACGATTCTTTCCAAAGGCGTTACCCAGAGGACTGAATCGTATGTCGTCGAACAATTCGGGCAGGTTGATACCTCAGGTTATGACGCGCTTTGCCCGATGTCAACTGCTAATCCATTTGCATGAATGCAATAGGAAATCTCGTTTCGATGGATTGAGTTCTGTGTATTGAGTAATCCAAGTGAGCGTAAGTGAATGTTTGATAATATCTTACGACAATGGCGAGGGGCTTGGGATACATATCGAACTCTGATAGGCATAGGGGGACTTAGGATTCGAACTATTGAGGAGTTGCCCGTTAAAGAAATCACGAGTTAGGCAGCTTCCACAGGTTGAACTTGGTCAAAGAAGGTCGTTTCGAAGCTGAAGCGCAGATGGGCGCCGGAGCCATTCTAATCAGCGTTGACCTTGGTGGAACAGTGCTGGACGTCCATAACCGAACGTATAGCCTAAAGGCCATTCACATCGAACATCTAAGTCGAGAGACTTGAGTAAGAAGAAAACTGTGTGCCCGGGTGTGTGAGCAAACCTGTGTGTGCTAGTATCTGTTAGTTTTCGTAGTTTTCGTTCACCCAGCTTTGCTGACAGGCGGGCACGTAGATAAAGCAGCAGCCAGTCCCGATACGCTGGAATCAGCATTGACTCGAAAGCGTGGATCAACTCATGAAGAAGAGTGCATTTCGATTCAGTATCACTTAATCCAGTTTTGACTAAGATAGTCCGCTTTTTCGAGTCACATCGCCCAAGTGTCGACGATCTAAAACGGCGGTAACGGAAAGCCCACCGGACGATTGTGAGACTGCCAGGATCTTGGAGGTCCAACTTTTCCTCTCTTCCGTCGTCATGCTTAAAAAATGCTAACCGGTTGAGAATATACCGAGATTGAAGAGTGAGATCGCGGAAATACCGATACTCGTATCGTTGTGCCTGGAGGTACAATTCCCACTCATCTTCCGTCCTTGAGTGGATCCATCCTTCAAAGGCGTTCTCTCTTTGATGCTTCATACCACCCAGCCTTGTATGTCATTTCTCATCAGCCACCTACGAGCATATTCGAGGCGCCCTATCGGTTTTAGCTCCCTAACCTTAGTTCAATTTGGCTCTTCTGTCAAGCTGTAGAATGTGTATGCTCGTTAAACCGTAATCCAAGAACATTTATATAATTGGGGGTAGCCACTGGCCTTCTCCATATTGACATATAGTTCTTGCAACGCCAGAACTTGGGTGCATGCTCTCGCTTCGAAGCTGAAACGCAGATGGGCGCCGGAGCCGCCCGCAAGGGGACGGCTCCTGTTCGGAAGTCTCCGAACCGCCACATTCTGCCTTTCCACTGCCTGTGGCAGCGGCGCTTCTCGCTCACCCTTCGGGGTTCACTGCTGACAGGAGGTAAAAGGATAGTATAGGGCGCGCGTCAGCGGGTCCTTTTAGATCAAGAGGTGAAAAGATGAGAGAGACGACTGAAGAATACGATGACGAATCCCACGAATTTGCTGTGTGCGGTTTGTGTGACAACGAGTTCGTTCCCTGTGGAAACCGGCAGTGCTGGGGCAATGATTATTGCCCCGATTGTATAGAACCTAAGGAGTTGGTGAGAAAATGACCATGGGGAGAATAATCCGCAACGGTGACGGCTTCGAGTTTGTCGAGTTGGACGAGCTTGAGCAGGACGAGATTATCAGGTGTGCAATCGACAGGAACCTAAACCTCTACACGCGTGTGGAAAAGTCTGTTCAGGAGCATTTGTTGGCAACTCATATGCATGATCCCAGCGACTTGCAGAGGCAATTAGCTCTGGCCATCTTTGAAGTAGTGGCAGTTAGAGCAAATGTGCTGCTGAGAAGTGAGCTCAGCCGCAAGATACATTGGACAAAAGAAGGTCAAGGATAGACTGAGGAGTCAAAGGCTGGGCTCCGAACCGACACTTGGGCAGGAGCATAAGGTCCTCATGGCAAAGAAGGACTCATCCAACCAGAAGCTCTGTTACAAGAGAGCCTTTCTGGTTCCAATGACTGCGAGAACGCTACGGAGTTGGCCGCGATGCAGGAGAATCGTCTGAATGTGGAAAATTGGCAGCTTGCTTTAGCTGACCGGTTGTACTATTATTGATAAGACTCTGTGAATGCGTACTTGGCACAGATGTAGGAATTTTGCATGGGACGGGTACTACTAAGTGCACCTGTAGCCGACATTGCTGATGAGCTCAAGCGATTTGCACACGCTGAGGAACTTTCATTCCGGAAAGTTGACAGCTCTCTTGATTGTTCGGCCCTTGATTACGTCGGGGAGCATCCGAAGCATCCCAGCGACAGCTGGATTCGATGGGAATTACGGGAACAGGCGAATGGCGTTGTTCTAAATGTTGACGTGGGTATACTTCGGGGTGCGCTGAGATTCACAGGCGTAATTCTGCTCCTTGGTATGGGCGGTCTTTGTGTGGTTTTCCTAATGCTCTCCGGTCTTGTCCCTATTGCCTTTCAGTCTCGCCTGGGACGGCTGCTAGTCATCGGATCGCTGTGCACTGCTGCTGTTGCTGGTCCATTTGTATTGTTTCTTACGCACCGTGCACGTCGGGCTGAGTGGGATTTCTTCTCCCATCTTGAGAAATCATTCAGTTTCCGGATCTTGGAGCCAGTTGAAGGCAAAGTGTTTGGAAGAAATACGGATGCATTGCTGTTCATGCCAGCTTCATTGGTTCTGGTCGTTTGCTTCAGTCTCTTTGTTCCTCTTGTGGGAGTGCCTTTTCTTTTGATTGCTGGGTCAATGATGCTGACCTACTTATGTAGGATTGTACTCCAGCGCGGTCAGATTTCGAGTTGGAGGGCAGATATTGCAACTAACTACTTTGAGTGGACGATACCCGTGGCAACGGCGGTAGCTTGCCTGGTGCTTGTCTGTGGCTCGCCGCTGGCTCTGGAAGTCTATGTTCAGAACTACGATGAAGAATCCACCCCACTTGGCTATCTTCGGGTTAGACGAGATCCGCTACTGCTATTCGAGCGAAGAGATGAAGATCCTGTTGAACTGAAGGCGACATGGACACAGAGGGTGGTCAGCTCGATAACAGAAGCGCCAGTGAATACCGAACCGTTGTCAGTGAACGGGCAACCGCGAAGCGGCACATCTGAGAGAAAGTTGACAGGGGAAGCCTTGCGAAAGATGGCCAGGGACATCAGGCGGCTCATTGGTGACATGTCAGATACAAATGTGTGGATTGTGATCCTGCTCATGGGCCTTACCCTAGCCAAGGTCATTCATCTGGGAGGCAAGTGGAGACACGTATTTGTGTCCGGTACGAAGTCTCCAGGTCGCATAGGGGAGCTCTATATAGAAGATGTAAAGCTTAAGGGCCTAAGCCGGTCTTTACTGGTGACGTCAAGCGCGCTGGCAATGCTGTGTGGACTGGCCCATGGCGTTCTTATCATACAGTTGGTCGCCTACGTTTTTGGCGTGCAGTTCCTTTTGATTGATGAAGTCCATGTACTATTTGCTCGTGTCGACGCGATGCGCATGGCTGGCCTTGAAGGTGCCAGTTTGCAATCCCAGGTCTCAAACCACACGTTGTGGTTGTGCGCGCTGACTGCTTGGTCGTTACCAACTGCCTTGATTGCAGCGAATCGGCTTATTAGAAGGCTTCGGCGTATTTACTTCAGCACCAAGCGACGGTTGCACTCATCTTGCGAGATAGATTTACCATTCTGGCTGGGGCAAGGCATCCGCAAATGGTCGGCTGCGATTGGTGTAACTACACCGAAACTCGTAATCACAGATTCCAGAGACGTTAGAGTGCACTCGGAGTGGCGCTTGTTCCAGGGAAGCGGAGCCGTAGTCGTGACACAAGGAGCATTGACTGTACTGCGGCGGGGCGAAATGAAGGCAATTGTGTGCCACGAATTAGGACACCTGCAGCGAGATTGTCGACGCATCTCCTTGCTTACGCTGTTCTGTAGAGTGACGCTCGTGCCTTATGGCTTTGCAACACTGTTTTACGATTTCGAACGTGCAGAGGTACTAGCGGATGAAGTGGCAGTAACTGCTTGCGGTAGCAAGAGGCAACTGATTTCGGGATTGGCTAAACTTTCCATGGTAATGCGGGTGAATCGGGAGTCTCAAAGCAGGTTTAAGGGGAGTGAATCGTGGAGCCCGTCCCTCTGGATGCGGACGGGATGGCAACAACTCAGAGTCTTGTATGATTTGTATCTGGGAGAAGAAATGGTCGGCTATTCTTATCCAACTTTTGTTGCTCGACTGAATCGCTTGCGGGTAAGTCAGGGCGAAAATACCTGAGCTTGAGACCTTCAGGGTCGGCCATCCACACATGAGTCTCAATTGGTGTAGTTGACGGGAAAGGAAGTAAAGCAGTAAGGAAATGCAGACTGAGGTACTCTTACATAAAGCATGCTCAAATGCCGCGGAGATAATCTTCCCGGAGGAGGCGTTGTACTTTGAAGAAATATGGTCAGCATATGTGGACATTCGCAAGAGATCAAGGACCGCATCCAGTCAGAGTGGTGAGGTTATTGGGCTGGATGAATCTGCTTATCTCGGAGCCATCAGCGGTGATGCCGTGGCAGCGTTTTATAGCCTGTTCTCAGTGATAGATTCCGCACTTGCAGATTTCGCCAGTAGTCAGGCAGAGCCAACCTTGAAAAGCATTGAGCACACCTTGAACAGGTACGCAGAGAAGCTCCGGATGGAGCCTTGGCTACGTCGGCTAGTCCGAATGCATATCCCAGGAATTCTTCATACTGTTCTCAGTGGTGGTGTTGAACTGCCACAAGAAACGCTTCGCACTGAAAATGTGATTGATGAAGACGGAGAAAGTTTATGGGTACATTCCCATCACTACAAGGGGGAAGCGGACACGGACGCTGTTGAAAAGTTCCTAGAGTCACATGAGTATGATATCATCATGGATGAGCGTGTTCCGATGTGTTGGGTACGCAAGTCGGATGGAACAAAGAGACGCTTGGGCGTAGCTGGGCCACAATGGGAGCTATTGAAACAGTTTCTACTGAGTGTTGGTGGTTGTTGTACCTACCAAGCAATTGAGCAGGATGTATATGGGGGGGAGTATGTTCCCAATAACACGATTCACGCTCTAAAAAAGAGACTCATGGAGAAACTTCCAAGCATGTTTGAAGACTCAGTTGTTGGTGATGAAGCAGGTTACTTAATTGATCCGGAGCGGCGGCTCCGCTTCCTGCTCGTGTATTAAAGCACCTTATAGTCCCTTATCAATCGGCAACCTGGGCTGATAACCCTCGGTTCGAGAGCATCTTTTCAGCGGCAATACTGGGGTGCGCGTAGATGTCCAGTAAGTCTCGCAGCAACTCTGCGTAGGTTGTGCAAAAGCCATCATAGTCAATGTAGAGCGGTGCATCGCTAAGGGTAATCCCCAACTCCGACACCAAGTGAGTAACAACATCTTGTTGGATGTCTGTCCTCAGATCGTCGAGCCTCTTCTGGATTCCGACCAAGTGCACATAACGGCTAGGCTGCCGTTCAATAAGGTCTTCATGGAGTATTGGGTAATCTGCTGCATTGCCGCCGGCTAATGGCCCTAGCGCAAAGACATCAACTACCGCAGAACTACGGTCGTGCAGGCGGAAATACTTGGCGGCCAGTGCCTTTGCAGCCGTGGCGACAAGCTCTTCATCGTCAGCTTGAAGAGGGTAGTCCTCAGCAACCCTCCCTGAGATGTTCCTCCCGCGAAGGTAGTCTGTGCAGACGTCAGATAGGTTTCTACCATTATCGCGGAAACCGTCGATAGACCACGACCTATATTGCCAATATCCCTTCTGATCAGGCAATTCTATTACTGTCATGAATTGCAATGGATGAAAGCCTTTATAAAGTTTTTCCCCTATGTGTACCTAGTCCATCAGGACTCAGTCATCACCCCGTAAGCGTTTCGTCAGGTTGACCTTATTACTTGAAGGCAGGTCGCGAGGCCTGCGTGAAGCTCGTGACCTCTTGAACGGAGAAGATGAAATGATCACGAGAGAACTTCGCAAGCAATGTCTTGAATGTAAGGAGGACACCATCATGCCAAATGAATTGAAGGTCTTGGTCCTTATAGACCAGGCGAATCTGCACGGGCAGGCCACTTCACTTAACAAGCGGTTCAACATAGTGAAACTCTATGAGCGCCTCCTCGGGTCTGAGAACGGTGTCGGCCGAGGCGATTGCATCGTGTATGCGCCGGTGCTGCCGGGGAATCCGGACGGTTCACATGGGAACCACGACTGGCTCAGGCATTCAGGGTTGCAGGTGGTAAGCAAGCGAGCGAAGCGCCTTCCTGATGGTACCGTGAAGTGTGATATGGACGTGATCCTTGCACTGGACGCAATGGAACTGGCTCGGGAGGCAAAGCCGGATGTCATCATCTTGGCGTCGGGCGACGGCGATTTCTCTCCGCTGGCGATCAGGCTCCGGAGAATGGGAATAAGGGTCGAAGCGGCAAGCTGCAAAGGAAGCTTGGCAGGTGAACTCCGCGCAGCTTGTCAGCGTGTCATCGAACTGGACGAGTTTTTCTCAAAGCCTGAGAAGATGGATGAAAGCGCGGTCATCACTGCGGTTCCTAGTGTTCAGGATGTCGCATAGGACAATGAAACGATAGGAGGAAAAAACCATGAATAGGCTTCAGATTCGGAGAATGAGGAACAGGCTGGATCAGCTTCACGATCCTCGCCGTCTGAGGGCAGAGCTGCTTCGCTGTCGGAAGATTGCCTGGTTGGACAGGTCCAAGCTTCGTGGTGAGGAAATCAATGTAGTCAGGCAGTTCCGGAAGCAATACGGGCGATGGTTCGGGGACGAGGGGATGCCAAGGTTTCCTTCCGACGAATGGAGCGCAAAGCTGAAAGGAAAGTCAATGAAGATTGGTGGCTGGGTTGGTCTTGCGCTTGAGAGTGGTATAGCAGCGCTTGTCTCTCCCGGCGTTCTAGCAATGCCACCTGTAAGGGCGGCCGTGGTCGGAGTAGGTGTCACCTTGGCGTTCGCAATCATGGTTAAAAAGGGGCTCTTGGCCGTGGGCTATGATGAGGATGACCCGATCCGAAGCCGGAACAGGCTAGCATGGCTCGGTTCGATCGTCTTGGGGATCAGCCTTTTGATGCTTGTCCCCTTCTTCCTGGGCAGAGCGAGCGCTGAAGTTGGGAGCCTGGCAGGCTGGGCGCTGGGCATCCTCGGCGTCTCACTCCCTGTTACCGCCGCAGGCTTGCTGGCAGCCGGTGAGCTGACGTCTTGGCCCCAGCAGCTAACTAGGCAATTCAGGTCAATCCGCGCCAGGAGAGCGCGGGTAGAGGCCTTTCTGCTTGAAGTGAACATCAAACTGGAGGATTTGAAATGCAGAGCAAAGCACTCACACTGGCGGCCGCGCAGGGGATATTGGCAACGCTCTTCATCGCGTCATGCATGGAGCAAGAACCAATTCGGCAACAACGGGAACAGGAAGCGAGCTTCGAACGGTTCCAGGTTTTCGTCGATACGTCGGGCAGTCTAGATGAGCAGGAATACCGCACCGTGATAAACTCCGTTTGCGCCTCGCTGGATACGTTGGTGGAATTATTCAGCACTCGGTATCTATCGGTGATACCGTTTTCGGCGGGGCCGGATCTTTGGAGCGGTTCGCACGTGACGGCAGTCCTGCCGGAACCACCTCTGGTAGAGGTGAGAGCTGACGTTCAAAACGAAGCTGCGCTTCTGTTCAAGAAGTACCAAGCCAAGCTCCAAAAGGAGGCTGATAAGGAACAGAAGCAAGCGCGGCTTGCTGCTCGAGGTGCTTATATGAGTGCCGTCGGGGACTCAATTGCGCCTGTCTTGATGTTCCTCTCTGGCCTCCTTCAGGGCGACGCCGAGTGCACCTCGTTGAACGACCTCGCGGTGCGTTGCGGTTCTGACGGGAGCAACACCTTATCACTTGTCATCACCGACGGCGTGGACGATTGCGGTGCATTGTCGCGCGAATCAGTGGAGAAGCCTGAGGGCAATTCAGTAACGGTGGTTTTCCTGGTGCCTACGAAACGTGATAGGCAAAAGCACGGGGAGTACGGTGAGCTACTGAAGGCACGGAGTGAAGCCCTGAAGGTGCTTCTTCCATCGGCGATAATCCTTCCCGGATACATGAGTTCCCGCCTCGATTCATGGCTGAGCGAGATAGTGCAGAAGAGAAAGGGCACGGTTGGCTCGGATTGGGAGGACCTTGATGGCTAAGCATTCATCCGGCAACCAGTTGGATCTGTTTGACAGCTTGAATAGCGAGGTTGCGAGGTCTGCGGACCTGGACGCTGAGGAGATATCTCGGCAAGAGAGGCATCAGCCCGGGGATGGGCAAACAGTATCAACGACGGAAGCCACGATAAAGGAGGATGTGTGCGCGTGTCATCAGTGCGGAAAGCACCGTGCTGGCGCAGACGATGAAGTGGAAGAGCTTGTCACAGCACTTTATGGCCCAGGAAATACGTGAGAGTGTTGAGTTGAACTCTCCAGTTAGGCGAGAACGGAAGATAGATGGAGGAACTGACATGGATAAAAAGAGCAAACCGGATGACGACGCCCTTGAACTGAAACGGGACGTTAGCAGGGAGCGGATAGGCCGTGACGTTGCTGAGACCGGACAGGTCAAGCAGGTGGTGAAGCGGGAGTTTGAGTTCGACGGCGTGCTTGGCAGCGAGACAATAATCGAATACGCTCAGCTTTACTGCGGTCACTTGTCGCCGGCTAGTGCTGGTGGCCTCTGTGTCTGCGGGCGAAGTTACTGTCGGGCGTGCCTGGAGTCTGCAGGAGCCAATTGCAGCGTTTGCGGCAGGCTGATCGGACCCTGCTGCGTTTCTCGATCGTGCCTGGATCAGGACCGCGTGTACTGCAAGCAGTGTCGGTTTTTTGGCTGGTTAGCTTGGCTATTTGGAGGATGATTACAATGGCTTGGATCTTACTTTTGCTCGGGCTCTTTTTCGTGTTCACCAGGATACTGCCCTCCCGAAATGGGGCAGTTGTTACAGGGTTCCTCATGCCCGTAGTGTTTATCCTGTACTTGGCTACTGTCTCTCCCAACCTCGCGCGATTCGTTGCGATTATCATCGGCCCAATTCTCCTCGTGGCTTTTCTGAGGTTGAGGTCCAAAGGCCGGCGTGGGAAGTGACAGTATAGGGTCCAAACTCATGTGGCGCGAACAGAGACAATTGCAGAGGTTGGTCAACCTGCTCGGAACATCTGAGCCTCGCGTGTCACGCCTGGAAAGGCTGGCGGCGCTGCATCCGGAGAAAGTCCCACAAGTCTTGAGGTCGCTGAGTCTCTTGGCAATCAGGCGAGGCCTTGACCCGACCAACATGCCTGCGTTTCCGGTCTGCCGGAATGCCTTGCCGGCTGATGGCGTGCACCTCGGAGAGCAGATGTTCGGCGAGCAACCCGTGGGCGAACTGCGGCTCGGTATTGAAGACATGCTTGGGTCACACGTTCTTGTCGCAGGGGTCACAGGCTGGGGTAAGACCTACCTGCTTATGTATATTCTCCAGCAGCTAGTCAAAATGGCATATCGCGTATGCGTCTTTGATAGCGAGTCCGAATACTGGAAGTTTGCGGAAAGAGCTGGGCTGGATCAATGCTGGTTTGTCCATCTCGAAGACGACAAGGACAACCCGCTCCAGCAACCGCCCAATGTCCCGGTAGGCAAGTGGTTCGCCGCCTGGAAACGCAGCGTGCGCGAGGTCATGTGGTGCCGGGAAGGCATGATCAATCTGCTCACCCTATGCATTGGCAACCTACTGAAGAATACAAAAGGACAGAAGCCAGAAAGGTCCCCCACCATCTCCAATCTTTACTCCCTGTTGAACAACATGAGGTTCCAGCCTGGAACCAGACGCGCTGGTTATCACGAATCGCTCTTAGACAGGGTGCAGTCGCTCCTGGACAACCTTGGCCCGATGGTGGATTGTGAGTCAGGATATCCACTGGAAGACCTTGCACGGAAAAGCCTCGTCTATGACATTTCATCACTCAGCCAGGAAGCGCAGTTATTCGTCCTGCACCTTAAGCTCCTGAAGATGCAGCTCTATCGTGAGGCCCAACTGGAAGAGGCTGGGAAAGAGGCTGCTGCTACAGGCTCCGACGTTTTCGTTGTGGAGGAAGCTCACCGAGCAACGGCCAAGGTACTGGAGAAAAGGCCTGACCTCGGAGAGCCGCTGCTTTACGACTTGGTGAGGACGGGAAGAAAGCGCGGCGCCAAGTTCGTATTCGTCGAACAAGTGATAGCCGGAATCCCATACCAGATTCTTGGCAACATCAACTGCAGGATCATAGGGAGAATCTCTGACGGCCGCTCTTTGATCGCACTCGCGCAGATAACGGGGTGGGACGACGATCAGCTGGATTTCATTCGGGAACTCCCGCCCAGACATTTTGTCATCCAGACGCCGCTAATACCTGATGGGGCCGTGTTCAAGGTACCGGATTTGAGTGAATGAGTATGGATAAACAGGAATTGAGAAAACGCATGCGCGAAATCCTGGCGGAACTGGATTGGAGGGGTGCTGGAAAGGGCGGAAGTGAGGAACCAGAGACCCTGGAGGTTGCCGGAACCTCGGGAGGAGCAAATCGCTGGGTGACTGTCCGGGATGCGCATAAGAAGGTCTTGGCCAGCGTGGCGAAAAATCCCTTCTACTCGATCACTGAGCACACAGAGGCAATCGGGAACATAAGCGCCTGGGTTATGGCCAGAGTGATTGAAGAACTGACAAAGATAGGCTTTCTGGGAGAACCTCTGCCACTCTCGCTTGGCAAACGCGGAAGCCCGAGGCGGTATCTCAAGATCACACCCAGAGGTGCAAAGCATATCGGTGTAAAATTCGAAGACTGCCGGATACCTGGCAAGGGGTCTTTCGAACACTGTCTATACCAAGACATCGTTTACCGCTTTCTTAGAGCCAAAGGCCGGGCTGTCCTGATTGAGCAGACATATAACGGCAAGGCAGTGGATGTAGTGGAGCACCTTGACGACGGCAAGGTCAGGGCATACGAGATCGAACTTAGAGCTATCGGGCATGTCGCTGACAATATACGTGGTGATCTAGACGCTGGGTGCATGGCGGTCATAGTGGTGACGCGGAACCGATCCGAAGAGAAGCGGATTTCCTTGGCAGTCTATGGCAGGCTTTCCGCCGAGATGCTGGAGCACGTCAGCTTCCGGACGATTGGAGAGTTTGTTCAATGACCACAATCCACGGTAGGAGACCTTAGGCGTGGCACCAGGCTTTGGAAAGTATGGATGGAGAAGTGGCCTGCGCGGATTGAGACAGAGTCGGTCCGGTCGCCTGGATTTGCGGCACATCCTTGAGCCACCGCTGCCGATGGGCGGGGACCCAAGCTTTGATTGCCCTGAGACAGGCGCCAGAGTGACCTATACCACATGTGACGAGTGTCCTTTGTACCAGCGGTGGGGGGACAGGGAGATCCGTATCTGCAGGCACAAATACGAGGAGTCTGAGGCACTCGACAGGGAGAGCGAGAAGTGGCTTGAGAACACTCTGGAAGAAAACAGGCGGGTTGTGGAGAAGATGGGCGAGGACACGAGGCACAGCGAACATGAGTTCCAAGAGCACATGGAATACCTCGAATCCTTGAAAGAGGAGCAGGAAGAGCAACGCAAGAAGAGTCATGAAGAGTTCCATAGAGAACTGGATGAGTTGACAGAGGCAGCTCTGAGGTCCCTGCTGGGCAGCACAGGCCGGTCCGACACATGGTCCGAGGATGATGACGAGCAGGACAGAGACTGCTGCGATGGCTATGAAGATGGTTTTGAAGAGCGCTGAGAGGAAAACGCCTCAGCGGGCGAGTGTGCAGAGCAAACGGAAAATGGCTGCTGGATGGCAGCTGATGATGCAGGCAGGCTGGGAAGCCCGCCAGCAGTAGTCCGGGCAGAGTTGCAGGGTCAGCAAGCAACCTGCCGGGTCGACGGGTAGTTGTGAAGGCTGTTAGCCAAACGACGGGTTGGGAATTGGATGAATTGGATATGTGTAAACTAAACCAATTCAATTGGACAACTCAACTGGATTTATAACAACGAACGCTCGTTTGCCAGGATAGTCACCCAACTCAGTACCGACGGAAGAGGCTGAATTGGAATTTACAACGAAATCAATGCACAGGCGAGAACAGGTGGAAGCCGATAGGTCGGCAAAGAGTGAGAAGGGGTCATGTTCGTTTCGTGCCACGTTTCTTCACCTACCGCTGCCAAATTGGCATGATCGGATGCTAAGATCAGGGAAACAACGATGTGGAGACTGACACCAAGGGCAATTCACAGGACAGGACAAAGGCGTGCCACGTGACCTGTTGACGCCCCAGCAGCTTGCTGATGTGCTCGGTGTGAAACTTTCCACCATCTATTACTGGAGCCACACGAGGTATATCCCAACAGTCAAAATGGGAAGGCTATTACGGTTTAGACGCAGTTCAATCGAGCGATGGCTTGAAAAGCGAGAGAAGCCTCCAGTCAACAGGAAACAGTTGGCCAGCTCGGCAATGAAATCGAACTCAGCAACATTGAAGTAACGTTTGAGATGTCGACCAAGAACAAAGTGTCAGCAGCAGCCATATCTAGTCAGATTCACTCAAGTAATTCAAGTTTTCTACTGCTCTCCTATGAGCGTCCTGAGTTGTGTGAACATAGGTCATTGTCATGCGTATGTCTGAGTGTCCCAGAAGCTCCTTGACCACAGGCAGTGGCACACCTGAGTCAACTAAGAAGCTGCCGAATGTGTGTCGAAGAGAGTGAACAGATGTTAGATTGGCAATTCCTGCACGTCTCGCAATCAGGATTAGTCGCTTTCTGATTTCACCGTGAAATGTTGGTCTACCTTCAAGGGTGAAAACGTACGGGTGCTCGTCGCCACGATTGACGCAAAGGGACCGTAGGACGTGCTTCAACTCGGGACTCATGGCAATATCTCTTTCACCTGTTTTCGGTTTCCAATCATCTTTGTGGCGAATATAGATGACTTCTTTCTCAAAATCGACATCTTGCCAGGTCAGGTGCTCCAATTCACCGCGACGCATACCCGAGTGCAAGAATCCCAAGATCACTGACCTCATATCTGGGGGGCTCGCGTCCAGAAGGACTGACACTTCGTCCTTTGTCAGGATACGATGAGGCTTAGCGTCCATCACTCGTTGGAACCTAATGCCATCAGTCGGGTTCTTCTCGGCCAAATCCCACTTGATAGCATAATTGAAAATCGTCCTCAGAGTTTTGATTTCAAAATTCATACTCTTCGTCATTGGAGGTTGCGTGCCCGCGAGCCGAGATTGGCGGTACCTCTCTATGACTCCAAGATTGACTTGCGAACAGAGCCTTATTCTCGGTTCGGTAACGAGGAATTCTTGAAACCGGTCTATCACATTCTGATAACGCTGGCTGGAAGCACATGCCATGTTCATCTTGGCGAAACTGGCAAATTGGACGAACACGTCTGAGATTAGAGAATCGTTTCGGTCAAGGCCATACTCCCCACGCACAAGGCGTCCCTCGATGTCGGCTAGGACTTCAAGGGCCAGCCTCTTACTGGGTCCCACGATCTTGCGAACCCGAATGCCTTTTCGGCAGACGTCGATCTGATAATTCTTCCCTATCTTCCGCAAGGAACCCATTACATCTCACGCTGTTTTCGTGTCAAATCCTTGTCAAAAAGATACAAAAAGGTTGGCGTCGTGTCAATAACTTATTGGTAATTAAAGGGATAAAGTCAAAACAAATGCGGGGTTGACGAGACTCGAACTCGCGGCCTCCTGCGTGACAGGCAGGCGTTCTAACCAACTGAACTACAACCCCGACTTCTACTTTACTATCGACGAGCCCGTCAACAGACTTCACCCGGCGGCCAACTCTCATCCAGCGCCCTTCAAATGGGCGATACTGGATTCGAACCAGTGACCCCCTGCGTGTAAAGCAGGTGCTCTAACCAGCTGAGCTAACCGCCCATCGCCGTCTGTCACCTCTCGTCAGACCGACATACTACAACAAAACTGAGAAAAAGCAAGCATTATCCAGCGTCGGCCATGCCCCCCTCCTGAAGACAAACCAGTTTTTTCTTTTGCCCCGGTTGCATGTCTATCGTATTATTAATCAAGCTGTTCCACGACAGCAGTGCCCCGGGTCGGAGGAGCGCTGGTTGATTTTACCGGTTACCGACCAGGTCGGCTAATTTCTGCTGTCTGCAGAGAAACGCTGGGAAAGGAGAGAGATGATGGCAGACAAGAAAGGCAAATTTGCCACTCCCGAGTGGCTGGTTGGGTCCAAAGTTTATCTGCGCCCGGCGACACCTGAAGATGTAGCCACTTTTCAATATTGGTCGGAGCAAAGCAACCCGGAGATGTTAAGTTGTCACGCCCAACCGTTTCTGACACCGACCCAGGCAGCGGAAAAGTATAAGAACCGGGAAGTGTCGACTTCGCACCAGAAGTTCGCCGTAATCAGAAAAGATGACCAGATGCTGGTCGGTTCGGTGGTGTTTTTCAACTACAACGAGTTGAATCGGTCGGCGGAACTGGGACTGTTGATCGACCCCGATGAGCGCAAGAATGGCCATGGTAAAGAGGCTTTGCAGCTGCTCGCCAGCTATCTGTTTAAGCAGCGCGGCCTGAACAAAGTCTATGCCCAGACAGCCGAACCGAATGAAGCTACTGTGGCGTTGCTGGAGGGGCTGGGTTTCAAGAAAGACGCCACCCTCCGTGACCACTATTTTTTCAACAGTGAGTTCCACAACGGCGTCATATATTCGTTACTACTGTTTGAACTGCACTGGTAGCTGCGGCAGCAACTGACACACTGGTGTCCCCGTTATGCAAGGAGGTCAGGATGGATGACGATAGATCGAGATTGAGCCGTCGCCGGTTTCTGTCCGGTTCTGCGGCAGCGATGGTTACCGCCGGATTGGCCGGTGTTCCGCTTCGGGAAGCGTTGGCCGACGATACCACCAAACAGGCCAAAGAGAAGCCCGGGGAAATCATCTATCGCACTTTGGGCAAGACCGGTATCAAGATGCCGATTGTCGGCATGGGTGTCATGAACGCCGACAATCCCGGCGTCGTGCAGGCATCCTATGAACTGGGCGTCCGGCATTTCGATACCGCTGCCTACTACCAGTCGGGACGCAACGAAGAAATGGTCGGCCGGGTGATCAAGAAGTTGGGCGTGAGGGACAAGGTGATCATTGGTACCAAAATCTTTACACCTGACATGTACGGCGACCTGGAACCGGACGCCACCAAAAAGACCATTCTCGCTCAGTTCGACGGTTGTCTCAAACGTCTGCAGATGGACTACGTGGATATACTTTATCTGCATAACGTCAAGGATCCGGCTATTCTCACGCATCCAGCCGTGCAGAAGACCTTTGCCGCCATCAAAAAGCAGGGCAAGGCGCGGTTTATCGGCTTGACCACGCACACCCGCATGGCCGAGCCGATCAAGGCGGCCTTACAGACTAATCTCTGGGAGGTTATCCTGACAGCGGTGAACTTCACCCTGGTTGATTATACCGATCTCTATGCCGCTATGGCCCAGGCGGCCGAAAAGGGAGTCGGCCTGATCGCCATGAAGACGCAGGCAGGAGGGCCAAACCTGCCGGACCAGGACAGCGCCGAAAAATACTCCAGCGCCACCATGACCACCGCAGCCTTGAAATGGGCGCTCCATCTGGAGCATATCACGACCGCGATCCCCGGTTACACTAACTACGAGCATATGAGGCAGGATTTCTCGGTCGCGTCAGATTTTGCTTACACCAAAGAGGAATCGCAATTCCTGACCGACAACAAGGTCAAACTGGGTTATGGGTTCTGTCGTCAGTGTTACAGTTGTCTGGCCAGTTGTCCGCGTGGGGTCGAGGTACCTGGCCTGATGCGGACCTGGATGTACACCCGACAGTATGCCAACTTCCACCAGGCGCGCGCTACCTACGATGAAATCCCGCGTAGCAAATCACTGGCTGCCTGCTCCGATTGTTCCGAGTGCACCGCACGATGCGTCCATACAGTGGATATCCCTCGCCGCGTGGAGGAGCTCAAGCTGGTCTATGCGTGAAGTGGGAGAGGGGGTGGAAGAAGTCAATGTTACCCACACCGATGAATTGCTGTCTGAGATGATCTGTCATGACTGTGCTGCGGAATAGAGGACAGGCGTTATGAACTCTGAAATAGCTTTGAAAAAGCTCTGCAAGAGTATCCTGTTTGATCGAAAGAAACCGGATACCGCGATATCCACTTTATCTGCTCACAGGAGTGGACCTATCCCTTCGGAATATCTTACTCCAAAGATGCTTGCATTAGAACATACATTTCTTGAAATCTCAGGATCGCACTATGATGCTTATGTAAAAGCACTTGCAGTTCTCGAAACCGATATGGAGGTAGAATACCTCTCTCAAAATGAACTGGATGATAGTCTTTGGAACCTAGTCTGTGATGTTTGGACTAAATCAAAAGAACACTCACTAAAACAGCGCCCGCACCAACGGATTGATGAGTTCCTTAAGCAAGTTCGCAGACCTCTTACAGAGTTTGTAATCGCTTTCTCGATTGAGAATTTAGAAGGTGATCTGCCTCCTACCGAATGTTGGAGAGCACAAATAAAGAAATACACACTCGCAGAACTGGAGGAGATCAGTATAGATTGTGACCCGTACATAATAAGAGGACTTAAACGTGATTTCGAGAACAAGCTAGCTGTCCAGGTTACCGAGACCGGAACTAGTTGGAAGCTCGCTTTGGAACGAAGTCGGCCGAAGGCTATCGAGTGTCTCAACATTCTCAAGACATACTTCTCTGAGTCCCGGCGGCTAACAGACGAGAATCTCCTTTTCCATTTGTCAGGGTCAGCCATGATCGTCAGTAAAGATCAATCGAAGCTTGTAGCGACAAATTTTGATTCACCGCGAGGATCGATAGGCCTCAGGCAAATTGAAGATTTCGATACTACATTTATCGATATTCAGTCGCAGTATAACAATTTAACTACTCTTGGTCCCGGTATCCAGGCTGCTGTTTCCAGGGCATTCCACTGGACCGCTCGCTCTTTCGAAGCCGAAGAGACTGATGAAAAGGTTCTCTACCTGTGTATTGCGCTTGAGTGTATCCTTACCACCAAAGCAGACCGTAAAAAAGGTGAATCCTTGGCATATCGCGTAGTCCTACTACATTCAGTTTGCGGTGAACCCTTCGTTGACCCTTCGACCTTACTTCGAATCTACGAATTGCGCTCCAATGTTACTCATGGTGCGGAGTTAATGGTGTTAGGGCTGAAAGACTACGGGACGATGCGGTTCGCGACACGGACGACAATCTTTCACTTCCTGAGTTTCGTGAACAAGTACAGTCTCAGGAGCGTATCGGCCGCCATTAGCAAACTAGAGGAATCAGACAAAACGAACCAACTCCTGAAATGGTTGCGGAATAGCCCCTATACGTATCACAAGTTGATATATGAAGCACTAGAAACGGCTGTTAAACAGCCATCCTAAGCTATCTACCGAGTTTGAACAGACCCCCTCTTTACTCCCTACCCACCCCCAGCTCCCGCAAATACTCCACCGCCGCATCTTTGCAACAGGCGTTCGGGTTTTCGGTGTGGCGGGTGAGGTAGTCGATTGCCACCGCACGTTCCTGAACGTCCGGTGTCAGGCGGGCGATTTCGTAATAGCTGCGCAAAAGCTGTCTCTCAACGTCGTCGATTGATACTTCAGGTCGTATCCGCCGTGCCTTGGCGTCGGCCAGCTCTCGATGAGGAGATGTCAGGTCGGCGTGCAGAGTTTGTAGAGAGTCCCGTCGCTGACGCCAGCCGGCCAGGCTGGTGTCGGTCGGTGGGATGACAACCCAACTGACAACTGTCTCAGCGGCAGCGTCGGTCTCGACCGCCTTTTCGGTAATACGCATCGGTACGACGGATACAGGTTTCATCGCTACCTGTGACTTGGCCGAGGCGGTGACTGAAACTTCCTCCACCGCATGTGGCTCGGTCTTCTTACTTCCGACATCTCCCGGTTCAGGCGAAACCGAATCAATCTTAGTCGAAGTAGCTTCTGAGTAAACCTGGCCTGATCGTCCTTTGGCCACACCGGACACATCCTGCAGAAGTTCCTGCACCGTTTTTGCTTCCGGCGTCAGTTGGGTGTCCACAGCCATCAGGTTGGTCTGTGGCGCGACCTCGACTGCTTCTATCAACTCCGCCTCGTTAAAGTCAACCTCGATTTTGGGCGCTGGCGGTATCTCTATGGCGACGGTCTCATCGTCAGCTTTGCTTTCGACATCACCCCGGCGAGACATCTTCGGTTCCGATGCCTGTTTTTCAACTGTTTCGTCGTCTTTGGTTGCCGGTGTTTCCAAAATCCGTGGCGTTTGCTGAACATCTTTCAGGATGTCCGATTGATACAGTCCGATAAACGCCAGTACCGCCACCGAGGCGGCGACTGCAACGATCTTGCCGGTCATGCCCGTCCACCGGAAACGGGAAACATCAGTGATCTTCGTCTCCGCCAGTGTATCCAACCGCTGTTCGATAGCCTGCGCCGATTGTTCCCAGTAATCACCGTCCGGAAGCGAAGCCTTGTCCGCTACGAGTTGGTCCAGTCTTTCGATCTCACCCAGCAACTGTCGGCATTGCTCACATTCGTCGAGATGACGCCGAACAGCTTCTTTTTCCATAGGTGAAAGCTCACCATCTGCGTAGGCTGATATGCGGTCGCGGTAGTATGAATGATCCATTCTTGTCACCGTTGCAGGCAATTATTGCCCATTATAACAAGTCTTTCAATGATTGAAGCAACATCTGTCGCGCCCGGTAGAGTCGCGAGTCGACAGTGCCGGGGGGGATCTTCAAGTGAGAGGCAATCTCCGCATAATCCATTTCTTCGAAATGCCGTAGCGTGAACACCACCCGATATTTCTCCGGAAGCGCCGCCACCTCCCGGTAAAAGCGTTTCTGGGCCTGGTCCGTCAGCAGTTTATCCAGCGGTCCCAGGTCGGCTGACTGCGGATCGAAACCTTTTTCGCGCAAATTGTCCAGGGAGTCCTTTTTCTCTTCTCGCCGCATAAGGTTGAAAGCCAGGTTGCGGGCAATAGTTGCCAGCCAGGGGTAGAAGGCATACTCAGGTCGAAAACTGTCCAGAGCGGTATATGTTTTTACGAATGCTTCCTGCACAATATCCTCAGCCGTATCAAATGATCCCACCAGTCCGAGCACAAACCTCATCAGGCGCTTCTGGTGTTGCCGAATCAGGCGTCCAAAAGCTTGCCGGTCACCTCGCTGGGCGGCCTCGATTATAAGGCGCTCGGAATTTTTCTCTCCACCATTAGATACCGCCCGGCAGCCTAATTCTTCCCGACTGTTTTCAGCCATTTGCCTGGCGACCGCCGCCGGTCAGAGTAAGCGCCAGTATCTGAAGCGCCATAGCCGGTTTGAATCTTCCCCGGCGCAATTCAGCTTCGGCTTCTGCGATTTCAATAATTATCTGCTCCAGGCGCCGATTATCATACCGGGCGGCCTGTTCTGAAAACTTGGCCGTCAGGAAACCCCGCTTGCCCAGCGGCTTCTTGCCGTTCTTGACCAGGTACAGCGATATAAAATGCTGCAGCATCAGTGATATCAGGTTGGACGGATACGTTCCGGTCGCCACCAGCGTTTCGATCGCTCGAAGCACTTTGGCGGTATCTCCGGCTACTACCACGTCGGCGACTTGAAAGATATTATGTACTTCGTAACCGGCGGTAAGTTGGCGGATGTCGTCTATGGTGACTGTTTCGCCTTTCTGCCGGTAGTTGACCAGTTTGCTCGTTTCGGCCACCAGCGCGCCGCGGTTACCCGCCACCAGTTCCGCCAGCAGTTCGGCCGCCGGCGGTTCGATACTGATTTCCTCGGCACTTAAAGCTCGATGAATCTGGCTCTGCACATCGCGTTTACTAAGCCGCCTGAATTCGACCGGCTCGGCCGCTTTTGTAACGGTTGTGAAAAAACTGGAATTGCGCCGGGGAGTCTTCGATGACGGGCTGCTCATAATCACCAGCCGGTTCGGTTGCGGCGGGTCCAGCAGGCTCAGGATAGATTTCAGTTCTTTGGCGGAAAAGCTCTGGATACTGCTCACGGCGAACGCCTGCCGCTTCCCTAACATCGGCAGACTTGACAGTTCGGCCAGCAGATCGGCACAGGAGGTACGGTTGCCGTCGATCTTGTAGTAATTGGTGAGCAGTTGTTTGTCGGGCAGAAACTGTCTGACGAGGTATTTTACCGCCTCGGTCTTGCGGTAATCCTCGGTGCCGAAAAAGTAGTAGACCGGGCGAAACTTGCCGTCTGACACATCCTCAAAAAGTTTCCGGGGAGAAGTCATCGACGACAGTATATATCGCCGACTCCGAAGCGTCAATCAAAAAGGGAATCCAAAGCGGGGTTCCTGTCGCTGGGCACCCACTCCAGTGAGAAACCATACTTATCGCGGTAGATATGCGTCCTGTCCAGAAGTTTGGCAAATTTATCGTCCAGCGGCTGCCGCCGGTTGACACCATTGACGATCTTGAGATTGTTGCCGTAAATCTGGTAGGTGTGTTTCGAGGAGAAGTACTTCTGATTGCTGTCTATGAACTCCAGCAGGGCCAGCAATGCCGCCAGGTCGCCATGATCGGTGTCCACGGCCGCAAAAGGGGCTTTGAAACGGATACCGATATCCGGGATATTAAACATGACCACAGCCGATTTGTCCGGCCGGCTGTCTTCAGGAAGCTCACGTGAACCAAAGTAACATTCCATAGAGGTTCCCTGATGCAATCCCTGTGCCCTGACCGGCGACGAGTAGTATCTTGTTGCCGGGCAACAGGTTGATTTCCGGTGGGTAATCGAACATCATGCAAGAGTGCAACCGGGTTCATAAAGGGGGAATGACTGTGGTGATAAGTATCACTTGATATCCCTGGTCCGAATTGAAATCTGGTAATGCACGGACAGGGGAGGACATCTTTGTCCGGGTTTTACCTGGTGTCGTAACCTCAATGTTGTTGGGATTGTGCCGGGGAATCATCCTCTTTGAGCCCATACTTCTTGTTGACAGCCACAAATAATTCTGTATATTGTAACGAGTTAGGGGTATTGAAGAGTAATGTCATACCCCCGGTTACTACTATGGTCTTAGACTTGACGATTATTACAACTTCTGGAGGAAACATGAGAAGGCATCTGGTAACGATGGCAGTGGCTTTGTTGATTATCTCATCTACGGCCCTGTCGGCCGAACGGGTATCAGTGGAGTACACGTTTGAACGGCCGCAGATTCAGTCGGTCACGATTGAGGGCAACCTGTACGACCGGCTGGTAATGCCGGAAGCGCCCAATTCGGGACAGATCGGCTATCCGGCTCTCCCGGCGACCGGCGCTCAGATATTGCTCCCCTTCGGTACCCAGGTAAAAAGTATCGATATCATCACCGGCGAGAAAGTTTCACTGGGTCGGGATTACCTGGTAGAACCGGTGGGACAACCGGTACCGCTGTCGGCTGCTCCCGGTACTGCCGTGCCGCCTACTCCGGATGCCGTTGTTTACTCACTGGGCACCCCGGTTCCGGAAGCACTTTTTGAGTCGATCGGCACTCAGAGCTTCCGGGGTTACCAGATACTGACTCTAAAGCTCCAGCCGGTTCAGTATATCCCAACGACCGGCGAGTTGTACTACTATACCATACTGACAGTCAACGTCGAGACGGAAGATGCCGATCAACCGGCAGCACTGTTGAGAGGATTGCCCGAAGACCAACAGGATGTCCGGCTCCGGGTTGATAACCCGGAAGCTGCCGACGGATACGCTTCGGCGGCGATGCGCGGCCGGGCGAACTTCGAATTGCTGATTTTGACCACTCCGGCTTTGGCCGCCACTTTCCAGCGTTTGAAAGATTACCACGACACTACCGGTATCCTGACCGAAATCCGCACCACCACCGACGTCGGCAGCACCAACCCGGGCGATATCCGGGACTATATACGTGGCCTCTATCTGAGCGATGGCATCAAGTACGTCTTGATCGGCGGCGATGATGACATTATTCCCGCCCGTGATCTCTGGGTGCGCGCTTTTCCCGGTGGCGCCGAGACGGTGGACATGCCGGGCGACTTGTACTTCGGATGTCTGGATGGCACCTACAACTACGACGGTGACGGCTACTGGGGCGAACCGTACGATGGTGAAGGCGGGGGAGAGGTTGACCTGATCGCCGAGGTTTACGTTGGTCGGGCGGCTGTCAATACCGAGGACGAGGCCAACCGGTTCATCGACAAGATATTCACTTACGTTAACAGCAGCGGCGCTTATCTGCAGAAGATCCTGCTGGTAGGAGAATATCTCGGTTTTGGCGGCGACTCTGAGTACGCCGGCAATTCCATGGATGAGTTCGAAGATGGGTCGAGCGCTCATGGGTACTCAACGGTCGGCTTCTCGGGTGCGACGTATGTTATCGACAAACTGTATGACCGGGACTGGGCCGGAAATGACTGGCCGTTCTCGGAACTGGTCACCCGCATCAACAGCGGCCTGCACGTGGTCAACCACCTGGGTCATGCCAACACCAACTACGCTCTAAAATCTTACAAGACCTCCTTCACCGGCTCGGTAACCAACACCGACCTCTGCTTTATTTATTCACAGGGTTGTTACGCCGGCCGCTTTGACGGCGCCGACTGCTGGGCGGAGTATGCGCACATCAAGTGCGACTACGGGCCGTTCGCAACGATTATGAATGCTCGCTATGGTTACGGATCTTATGAGAGTACCGATGGTCCTTCTCAGCGATTTAACCGCGAGTTCTGGGATGCCGTGTTCAATCCGGCCGAATCCAAGACCCGGATGGGGAAGGCCAACCAGATATCCAAAGAAGAAAACCTTTACCGCCTTAACGAATCGTGCATGAGGTGGTGCACCTACCAGTTGAACCTGTTTGGCGATCCCACTATAGCGTTTATCGGGGTTGACACCTGTGTCGACGTCGATAGCGATGAGGTGTGCGACGTCGGCGACAACTGCCCGGCCATCTACAATGCTGATCAGGCGGATGCCGACGGCGACGGTATCGGTGACGTCTGCGATGATTGCACTGATATTGACGGCGATGGCTTTGGCGATCCGGGATATCCGGGCAACACCTGCCCCGAGGACAACTGCCCTGACATCCCGGCTTCTCAGAAAGACTATGATGGGGACGGCCTTGGAGATGCCTGCGATGACTGCACTGACAGCGACGGTGACGGTTTTGGGAATTCAGGATTTTGGGCCAACACCTGCCCGGATGACAACTGTCCCGACCATGCCAATCCCGGTCAGGAGGATTTGGATGAGGACGGATTTGGTGATGTCTGCGACCAGTGCATGGATTTCGACCACGATGGCTTTGGCGATCCCGGCTATCCGGACAATACATGTCCTGAGGATAACTGCCCGGACATCCCCAACCCTGATCAGGATGATCCCGATGGCGACAACCTGGGCGCTGTCTGTGACAATTGTCCGTCGGCTTACAATCCCGACCAGGCGGACGCCGATGAGGACGGCGTTGGCGATGCCTGCTGCTGTGTTAACGGCGGCAATGTCGATCGCAACGGCGGGATCGATGTGGCTGATCTCACCTGTCTGATAGCTTTCATGTTCCAGGGTGGCACGTCACCTCCCTGCCCGGCGGAAGGCGATGTCGACGGGACGGGAAATATCGACGTGGCTGATGTGACTTTTCTGGTGAGTTACCTGTTCCAGGGCGGCACGGCACCGCCGGCCTGCCAATAACCTGAATGTTATCCGGCGTATGTTTGGCGTCGGATGATTACTATAAAAGGTAACGGGGTCCCCAAAAGGGATCCCGTTCCTATCTTCGATACTGCCCGATTGTGAACCACTACGGCATGATGTGCGGTGTGATCAGGATTATCAAGTCAGTGGTTGTTTTTTCGGTCGATTTGTTGCTGAACAAAAGCTTACCCAGCACTGGTATCCGGCCCAGCAGCGGCACTCTCTGCACCTGGACGATTTCACCTTCCTTGAGCAGACCGCCCAGGGCCGCCGTCTCACCATTGGCGACGGTGATGGTGGTGCTGATTGAGCGAGAAGCCGTAATAGGTTTCTGGTTTTCGATGGGACCGGTGTACCCGATGATGTCCTCGACCTTGGGATGAACCTCCATCGTTATGTTGCCGTCACCGGTGATCCGCGGCGTTACGCTGAGGGAGATGCCAACTTCTTCATCCTGGAAGGTGATAATATCCTGAACGGCGGCTCCTTCGGTAAAGCGATTGAGGGTGGCGATGGGTATGATCGTTTGCACTCGTATCTCAGCCGTGTGATTCTCCAGAGTGGTGATATGGGGGTTGGATACCAGTTTGGAGTTGCCGTTCTGGTTGAGCAGATCAAGCACGGTTCCAAGCTGTGCCACAGACAGTGTGCCCCAGGTCCAGTCAAGCGTCTCGGCGTTGAGGTCCACCTGGCCTGCCGGGTTGTTGTTGCCGGAAGACTCACTCGATGAACCTGTAGAATTGTCACCGCCAAGACTGGTTTGGATCGTGGTGGGCCATGAGAAGCCGAGCTTGGTCTTGTTGTCGACCGTGCTTTCAATGATCCGCACCTCAATTGAGACCATTCGTTCCGGTTGGTCAATTTCGGAAACCAGGGCGACCAGATCGGTTACCACCGCAGGGAAATCGGTTATCATAATGCGATTGGCCCGGTAGCCATCCGTACTGTTGCCGCCCTGATCCCCCTGATCCAGTATGACCACATTGCCGCGAGCGGAAAGTTGTGCTTCCAGCGCCTTCTGTGCCGTCACCGGATTCAAATACTTTAGCCTCACTGTTTGCGATATCAATTCCCCGGGCGCTTTAATTTCGGATGATTTAACAACGATGATATCATCTTTGAGATAGTAGTTATACCCGTTAGGGGAGAGGATAGCATCCAGCGCTGTCGGTAGAGCTACCTGATAGAGGCGCAGCGTGACCTCACCGCTGATATCTCCGGAGATGAGCAGATTGAGATCGTTTTGCTGAGCTATCATCTGCAGGACCATAGTAATCGGGACCGCTTCCAGTTCCAGTGACAGGCTGTCGGAACTGTCCAGTTGATAGGCTGCGACAGGTCCGATGAACAGTGCCAATGCCAGGATCAATGCTGCCGCAATATATTTTGTTCTCATACAACCTATCCTTTGGAAACGGTTAACGTCAGCTTCGAGCCGTTATGCTCAAGGGTGACGGAATTGGCGTCTATTGAAAGTACTCTGGCGTTATCGATGGTGTCACCAGTGTGTACCGGCTTGTTGTTGATGATAGCTGAAGGTTGCTGACGGCCGAATACGATTCCGGACAACCGCCACGTTTGTGTGCGTTGCGGACGGCTGATCTGCGGTTGGTGCCGGCGAAACGGGTCGCCCCCCCAGGTTGCAGCCTGCCGTTCTTCGATGTTGATCAGATCAGACCCCGGTCGTTTTGCGACTGGTGCGCTCACCGGAGCAATGGTGCTGGGTTTCTCCACTGCCGCCGGTTTGTTTTTTTCGGTCGGGAAATTGAACGCCGCCCAGGTGATCGCCACCGGCAGCGTCAGGTATACCAGCCATTTACGGGTTCGTTCCGTCATACACCCTCCGGAAAACTACCCAGCAAAGCGTTAAAACTGAACTGAAGCTGTAATTCCCCGATGCCGTCTCTGGTTCCGAGAATCCGGCACTCTTTCACTCCCTGGAAAAAATCGGCCTGCTCGATAGCGCCCACAAATCTGCCAAAATTAACATAACCTCCTTGCAGTCGAAGGCTGATGCTGAGAATCTGGGTCTGGTTGGAATCGGGAACTATGCTGTTGAGATACAATAACTCTTCCACCGGTGGCGTTATCTCCGTGATGCCAACGTGGTACCTGTCGGCCTGATCATGCAGACGTCGAAACAACAGCAGAACGTCATCTTTCGCATAAAGACGCGAACTCAAAGCACTCCTCTCGGCGGACAGCCGGCTGCGTTTTTCAAGAAACTCGGGCAACTGGTTCATGATTTTCCGGAAATCCTGTAGTTGTTCTCTGGCCTGGGTTACCTCGTTACTGGTGGCTGCCATTTGCCTGCGAACTGGCATATACAACAGCGTAAACCAGACGGCTGTGATTGCCGGAAGAATGACTACATAAATAGTCAGCCGCTTGTACATACCGTTCCCTGCATGTCAATCCGGAACTCTATCTCAAAATGGTCGTCAAAACGACTTTTGACATGTTTGCTGAGTTTGACGTTGTCGAAAAAAGCCGAGCTTTTCAAACTCTCTACGAACTCGGCCAGGAGTACTTCCGGTGGAACCGAGGTCGATTTGATTATGCCCCGGACCGTCAAATTATGATCGGAATGCTCTGAATCGTATACCAGATCAAGTAACTGCACTGACGATGGAGTTAACAGCGAAAGTTCCTTGAGGTTAAGGGTGAGATAACTGGGTTCATGGTGTGCTTTGTCCAGGAAGGCCTGGTATCCGACGATCTGCCTTTTCAGCACATGGTATGTGCCGTAAGCCTCAGAGTTCTTAATTCTGTCCACCTGCCGGTTCAGGGACAACAGGCTTTCTTCCTTTGCGACAGCTTCTTGTTTCATCAGCATCCATCCACCGAACAACGCCAGGGTTACCAGAATCAGGGCTACCCGTGACAGGCGATCGACTCTCCTGGTCTGGTACTGGGATCGATCCTCAGCCGGCAGGAGATTGGCCACATCGGTATCGTATGACGCCGATGCCAGGGCCGCCAGACAGACCGGCAGGGTGTCGGTAAAACGATTGTTGTCGCCGGATATAAAATCCAGGTTTTCGGCCGGAAATCGCTCAAAGAGAATGTTACCGTAACCGTTGAGCAGTTCCAACAGATCGCTGGAATAGGCCAGATCGCCGCAGATCAGTACCCGGTCAGCCGACCCGTGCTGAAACTGACCGGTGTAGTAGTCCATCGAGGTCTGAAGTTCGGCAGCCATTGAGCGAGCGAAGGCCGCAAAAGACTCAATATCACCGGTTGACCCCAACTGTAACGACCCCACTGGACTGATCTGGAAGAATTCCAGGCAGGCGCCGTGATAGAAGGCGATTTCGGAATGTTCTCGGGTGATGTTCACCACGATCGTATGCCCGAACGGATCGAAATCGGGCAGGTGCGGCAGGAGCCGACCGATCACATCCTGACTGTGGTGAATAGCTCTCAGACAGACGTTCTGCTGACGGAAAGGCTGAAGGACTTCATTAATCAGACGCTTTGTCGCCGCATGCAAACCGACCTTGTAGCGGTTCTGCCCGTTACTGGTGAACTTTGATGACAGACGGTAATCGTAGATACAGTCTTCCGGTGGAAACGGCACCTGCTTACGGACCTCGAAAGCCACGGCAGCATCCAGATCACGCCGTTTCAGGGCCGGCATGGAGAAAGTGCGAAAAGCCGTCTCCCGACCGGACACGACTACAGATATCCGGCTTGAGCGCCGGCCAAATCGTTTAAGGAATTCACCGACCGTCTCGGCAATGAAATTAACCTGATCGGAAGTACCGACCATGCTCGAGGGAACATACACTTTTCCAATGTCCAGAATCTTTTTCCTGCGGCCGAAACGGGAGACAGCAGCCATATGAACGGAATTCTCATCGACACAGAAGGCAATATGGCGCCCGATGCCGGATCGGTGTCGCACGGGCAGCACAACTTCCGATACCGGCAAGGCTTCATCGCTGGAAGGCGTCCGGCGACTGCGCAAAGCCAGTTTGACCTTCTGCGAGTAAGCCTTGAGGTCAAGCACTGTTACCTCGGATCAGAATGTTATAGTGATGGTATCGCTGCTTCCGGTGGACCTGATTCGCCGATTGGAAGGCTCATAGACATACGCCGTTTCCCAGGCGTCGGAAAGGTAGGTACCACCGGAACTATCGATATATGGCCCATTCCACCCCAGTCGAGTCAGTTTGTTGTACACCGGGACTGAGTCAGGTTTAATTGTCAGGTCGACCAGTTGTGAAGGCGCATAACCGACGTCACCTTCAAACCCGCGTTCAACGTATTCTCCCCCTGATACAACTTCCGGGTTGCCGGCAATTGCTCGCTTGAGCGCCATCATTTCTTTTTTTGTGGCGTTGGCCTTCGATCCCTCGGTCATATCTGCGAACCTGGGTATTGCCACTGCAGCGAGTATCCCCAGAACGACAATAATGATCACCAACTCGACCAGGGTGAATCCTCCTTGGTCGGTTGATGTTTGCAGGTCATCTGGACGGACACTCATTTTTTGCAGTCAGCTCCGTTGTCTTACCAATCGTTCTCGCCGGAGCCGCTGGTATTGGGCCAGATCTGACCGTTCAGGTAGGCCCAACCACCGCGTGTGCCTTCGATAGTACCCTTGGTGACTCCGGTGACAATGGAATCGGGGGCGTTGGTGTCCAACTGGTATGGGTTCTTGGGGATACTATATTCCATCACCGTACCGGAGGTTTCCAGTTCGGCCAGTGATGGCCAGGTAGCGGTTCCAGTCGTGACTGCTTCATTGGCATAAAAAATCGTGATCCCGGACCTGATGCCTCCTAAAGCTGCTCGGCAGGACGCTTCTTTGGCCTCGGAAGTGATATTCTGGTACTTGGGAATAGCTACCGCAGCCAGGATGCCCAGCACCACGATGATAATTACCAGTTCGATGAGCGTAAAGCCACCTTGTCGAGTCAATCTCAGACACCTCATGAGTACCCTCCGTGTAAATTAATGTAGTTTTCGGTTTTCGTATATTTTATCGGAAAACTCAGCCGTTTTTTTAGTGTCCTAACCGCCCCTGAAAACCGAGATGAGGTTCCACATCGGCATGAAAATCGCCAGTGCCATTATGAGGATGAAAACACCCAGCACCAGGGTCAGAATTGGCTCCAGAATAGCAGTCAACTGGCGGGAGGTATAATGGACTTCCTTACTGTAGTGTTGCCCCACTTCGTAAAGCATCTTATCGAGCGAACCGGATTCCAGCCCGATGCTCACCATCTGTAATGCCATCTCCGGGAAAAACTGAAACTCCCGCTGGGCAAGAATATCATCTTTGCCCTCCCGAAAAAGCTCCCCCAACTTCCTTATTTCCAGGGCGATCATGCTGTTTTTTATGGCTCCTTGCAGGATATCCAGTGACTTGACGATGGGCAGACCGGATTTGAAAAGTATGCGAAACATTATCACAAAACGCGCTACGTTGCCCTTGATGATGAGATTCCCGAAAACCGGCACCCTCAGCATTTGGTGGTCTATCCAGAGCTTGCCTGACCTGGTGCTGGCCAGCTTGGCGAAGGCCAGCGTCAGAATCACTACAACAGCAAGAACTATCGCCCAGTAGTGTGTGAAAAAGTTGCTGGTGCCTAAGAGAATCCTGGTCGGCAGCGGGAGCTGGGCGCCCATGCCCTCATAGAAACCTACAAACCGGGGTACTACATACGTTATCAGCACTATGAAGGCAGCGACGATGGCAGTGATTACGATGAGAGGGTAGCGAATACCGGACTTGATCTGACGGGACAGTTCCATTTCCTGTTCCAGCATGATCGCCAGTTCTTCCAGGATTTCATCCAGTTTACCGGACTCCTCTCCGGCGGCGATGCAGGTGGTATAAACCCTGGGAAAGAGGTCGTCCAATTGAGCCATAGCCTGCGACAGGGCTTTTCCGGATTGCACCTCGAGCCTGATCCGGTCGATCGCCAGATTAAACCGGCTGCCCGGTGGGCCTACCCGCATCACGGTAAGAGCTCTCAGAAGCGGGATACCTGCCCGGTACATCGTGACCAGGTTGTTGGTAAACAGGATCAGGTTCTCGTAGTCGGTTTTCTTGAAAAAACCCCAGAGCGAAAACGACCGGCGTTCACCGACAGCTGCCACCACGAGCGGCGTCAGTTTCTGTTTCGCCAAATAGTCCAGCACCTGACTGTCACTGTCGGCAGTGATGACGCCTACCCGGAAGGCTCCGTCCGGCGCTATAGCACGGTACTTATACTGAACCGACACTGGTCACCGTTACAATCATTTCGGAGTCGGGATGGGAGTAATCATCGATATTAAAAGTTTCTTTGAGTAGTTCTTCCAGACAGATGATTCCCAGCTGGAGTTTCTCCAGGCCCATCTCGAATAACGGGATATAACCGCTCTTGCGAGCTTCCTCCCTCAGTTCTGTCAGAGAGGCGTTACGCATGATCATATCGGAGATGTGGGGTGTAATTTCGACGAACTCGAATACCCCGATCTGCCCCTTGAACCCGGTTCCCTTACATACCGGGCAGCCCACGCCACGCTGAAACTTGAAAACATCGGCCAGTTCCAGCAGCCCGGCCTGGCGCAACACCGGTTCCGACGGTCGGTATTGCTCACGGCATTCGGGACAGTTGACCCGTACCAGCCGCTGTGCCAGAATACCCTTGAGAGCGGCGCCTACCAGGTAGGTCTCCAAACCCATATCCACCAGACGAGTTACCGCCGAGGGAGCATCGTTGGTGTGAATGGTCGAAAAAACCAGATGACCGGTCAATGCCGAACGTACCCCCATCTGCGCCGTTTCCCGGTCACGGATTTCGCCAATCATGATGATATCCGGATTCTGCCGCAGGATTGCACGAAGTGTTGAAGGAAACGTAAGACCGGCCCGCTCATTTATCTGGACTTGTATGATCAACGGCAGAGAGTATTCCACCGGGTCTTCCACGGTGATGATATTTTTCTCAATCGAGTTGATGCTTTGCAGCGTGGCATACAATGTCGAAGTCTTGCCACTGGAGGTGGGACCGGAGATCAGAATCAGCCCTTCCGGTTTATGAACAGTGGCACTCCATGCTCGCTCAAGCGATTCGGTTAAACCGAGTTGCTTGAACGATTGCAGCAGATTACGCCGGTCAAGTATCCGGACTACGATCTTCTCGCCGTGAATCGTCGGCAAAGTGGATACTCTCAGATCGACATTGGCGCCATCGACATTCATGAGGAATCGTCCATCCTGGGGCAATCGCTTTTCCGAAACGTCCAGATTTGAGGCAATCTTGATACGAGAGATCAACTCGTTCTGCATCGATTTAGGAGGAGCCGCTTCCTCTTTCATGACACCACTTACCCGGTAACGAATGCGCAGGCGTGATTCCTCCGGCTCGATATGGATATCTGAAGCCCGATCCCGGATAGCCTTGGCGATTGTCAGATTAACCAGCTTGACAACAGAGCTTTCGGATTCAGCCTCATCAACAGAGGACGACTCAATTGCGGCGGGTCCTTCCTCGTCCCGTCTGTCGCCAATCATCTGGTTCAGTGAATCGGCTACCGAGTAATACTGGTCAATGGCCTCCTTGATCTCCGTGGCGCCGGCAACAGCTCTCTTGATGTTGCGACCGGTAAGATATTTGATCTCTTCAATAGCAATGATATTCAGCGGATCAGCCATGGCCAGGGTCACAGCATTGCCGATCTCAAAAACCGGAATAAGCGTATAGCGGCGGGCCAGCTCGACCGACACCAGATGAATTACCTGGGGGGCGATAGCCATCGATGACAGCACCACTTTGGGGATAGAGAGGCGTTCAGAGATGGTGTCGGTTAATTGGTCCTCGGTCAGGTATCTTTTTTTTAGGAGGATTTCTCCCAGCCGTTGGCCGGATATAGCTTGCTCTTTCAGGGCTGTTTCCAACTGGAGAGGTGTGATCAACCCCTTATCCAGCAACAGTTCTCCTATTCTTTTCTTGGCCATTACCGCTAACTCCAGGAAAAAGTGGTGTCAGTATATTATCGGTATGGTCTGGTGACGACTGAAGCAACGGACAAGAGACAGATGTGGAAGGGGTGGAGGACGGCAGCCGTTTACGGAATCCTGTCGGACGATACTTGTCAGACCGGTGAAATCCGGGGAATGTCGTAACGTTATTGTTTTTTAGACAGGGATGATGAAAGCAGCCACCGACGGGAGCGGCTGAAAAGCAATTGCAGAGCGAAGACGATCAAGACCAGGTTAAAGGTCAAACTTCTCCAGGCGGCATCGCCGGAAGCTGTGGAAGCCTTGAAGCAGCCACAGTCGATATCAATACCGCGGACGATGGTCGATCCCAGCGCTACTATAAAAATGACGGTCATTGCGTTCACCAGCACCACGGCGCCATTGTAAAATAAACCCAGGATCAGCGCCAGTCCGCACAGCAGTTCAACCCAGGGGAGAATCAGGGCCATCAGGTTTATCACCTCCCCGGGGACCAGGTGGTAGTACCAGATCGACTTGGCAAAAGTGTAAGGGTCGGTAATCTTGTAATATGCTGCAAAGATGAAAGTGAAGCCGATAAACACGCGGGACAACACCATCAGCCAGTCGCTGTCGATTATTCGTCGCACGCCGCCCTCTTTTCCATCTGAAGCCCGGACTCCTCCCATTCCCGGGCTCCCCCGAAGAATATCGATATCGATTTGTAACCGAGCGACTGCATGTTCCGGGCCAGATGCAGCGACAGATCGCACTCATCGCCGGAACAAAACGTTATGAGAGGATGATCAAGCTTCATACCGTCCAGGGCTGAGTCAATATAGGTCCCAAGTCCTTCATCAGGAAGGTAATCAAAGGGAATATTGATGGCCCCGGGGATAGTCCCGCACTCGAATACTTCCGGCTCTCGAGTATCAATGAAAGCAGATCGGCCCGAAGAAAACTCCATCTGGGCTTCGGCCAGCCCTATGAAAGGAGGATCGCCCTTTTCCGCATCCGGCGTGATAATCGGATCATTGCCCGATGCCAGGGAGCGATACTGACCGATATAAGGGATTCGGTTAGGGGAAAACAGGTTCAGTCCCAACCCGATTATCACTGATAAAACCAGTATGAATACAACCTGCTTAACTACCATTCCGAAGTCGTCATCTCTGCTGTTTCTTTTCCGTTATACCCATGGATATATCAATTGTTTACATCTGTTAATCGAAAACAGATAAAATGTTCCTTTTCGACGAGTGTCAAGACCAATATGCCGCCCGCTGGCTGTGGCCACATTGGCTATCTGTTATTTCTCGTCGACTGAATGATCAGAAACTGATGGACCTTCCCCAAAAAAAAGTCGGGATCCGCAGTTTTGCGGATCCCGCTGGATCAGTAAGCTTCTCCGACAGTTTTCTCTTCCTTTTTCGGAAGAGTCTCTGTTCGTCCTTCAGATAATACGCACTTGCTGCATACCCGTGTCACCACGTGACGAAATCAATTCATATTTCCCCATCAGAATCTTGCCAACTACTACAGCAAACCTCTTGGGGTTAAGTGGTTGCAGGCTATACGGGTGCCAGCAGTCTTTTTCTCCTTTGATAGCGAACGCCTTTTTTGATTCTCTCTTTGGCATGGCACAACTCCTTTAGTCCAGTTCCCCCCTTAGAAACCTACGTACATTGCTCACAATTCGAGTGAGACCGGTAAGGGAACCGGGGAGTTTCTAAAAAAATGCTAATAGTGTGAGGTATCACCTCCTTCAGGTGTGTTTTATGCTGTACAATTCTACCAGCTCGTGAGATGACAAGTAGCGAGTACTTTTGCTGATTATGGTCTTCTCATATAATAGCGGTATTACATACACCTATGTAGTCAGTAGTCTATTTAACTTTTTGATTGCCCGATGCTTATAGATATTCACCACTTGTTGCTTGATGCCCAGAATATCTGCTATCTCTCTCTCTTTTTTCCCCGATAAATAGTGTTTGATTACCTGTTTCTGTCGTGGTGACAGCGAATGGTTGATATGCCACTTTAGTCGAGAGCGGAGTCTGCCGGCAAACGTCCCACGCGGTTGCTCGTCGCCGGTTATATGATAAGCTGATTGTTCGTTGGCAAAGGATTCTAAAAACAGTTTGTCGACCAGAACCTCGGCAAATTCAAATTCTTTCCGAGCAGCCATAGCTTACCGCTGGATTAATTGTCCAAGTGGTTGTCTTTTCGAATCTTGTCCAGATCCCGCATCGATATCGAAAACTTCTGAACGGTTTCCCCCCTGATTTCCCTGAGAGCAACATTTTTCTCGTATGGTGACAGATCACCCGGAAGGTTCTTCAGGCGCTTTCGATAATAACTCAGGATCTGTTCGTGTTTGGTGGCTTTGCGCCTGGAGACCTGCTCTGTCGATTCAGGTTCTTTTGCCGGCGACCGGGCCTGGTCGAGCTGGTGGCTGAGCGTGTCCATTTTCTCCTGGTTAGTGGTAATAATTCCCTGTAGCGAATCAAAAGCATTCCGGTATGCCAGTTCTCTGACCCATAGCGACTCCGCTACTTCATGTTGTTGTTGCTGAATAACTTGACGCTGAGAATCCAAACGCGAGTCGTATTCCTCGACGACATGCGAAGTCTCATCAAGTCCCAACTGGTAGGCACTTTCCTTCTGTTGTTTTTGTGTGTTTGCTCTGTAGTAGCATACAGCCGTAAGCAAACCCAGGAAAACGATCGCCAGTACAGCTTTTTTCACCAACCTAACCTCGTAGTTTTAACCCAGAATGTCGGACGTGACATCTGGTGTCAAGTTTGAACATAAACGATACTGACCGACATAAAAAAAGGCGCCCGGCCAAAAAGCCGGACGCCCTGTTATTCGGTGAAAAACGCCCTGTCAGGCTATCGCCCGCTGCTTTCGGTAATACAACCAAGCGCTGCTGGTCAGGAGCAGATGTGCGTGTCCTGCTGCTGCTCGCGATAGGTGTGCAACGCAGGTTTATCAACTGACCCGGAAGTAAACTTGACGGTCATCCACCTGTGCAATTATTGTACAGTATTGCCGTCAGGTTCAATTTCATTTTGCATTTTCGGATAAACGTCTTATATTGTTATCATAGTACTAAGTATACATCTTTGTTTTGAGCAGACGGTCACGCAAAAATTACCTGTCAGGTGTCCTCAGGGACGAGAAACCTGCATTAAGTAAATTAACTGTTGAAGCGCTGTCCTTTGAGGCATTGGAAACCTCTATAAGGGAAGCCGCAATTCGCGGAGGACTTGGCCGTGCCGATTTCGAATCACACGCGGATGTACTCGCCGTTCCGAGAGAATTCGGTGAAACGGCGCCCCGGCGTGATGCTGAAAGCAGTGTTTTGGCTGTTTCCTCTGCTGTTAGTGATTTCGCAAAGTTGTTCTACGAACTTCCAGGCTCCTTATCGTTTTGTCGGGCCGACAACAGAAGAATATCACAACCATCGAACTGACACCAATCCACCTGAGGAGCGTTACCGGGAGCAGGCAGACGGGTCAAGCAGGCAATCGTCAACAGACACCTCCGAGTCTGCTCATCCATATTCCTCATACGATAAAATCACGGAGATCCCCCAGTCTGGTGGTGGAGCGGCGACAATGTCCACCCTGTCGGAACCGGCCACCTTCGGTAATTCCACCCCATTACGAACCAGCGTGGTCGGAAGGGCGCTGGAGGGGAAGATAGAATTCTTCCTGATGTTGGTAATACCGATTATCATCCCGAGTCCGTTCTACCGAACACCCCTGATGGTAGCTGCTCCCCATATTGAGGATGCCATTCTGGACCTGATCGACTGGCTTCTGACCGAGCCGGCACCACAAACACTTGAAGAGAATTCCGGTATAGCCTGTTCCGGACCGGTGATTTCTCGGGATCAGCGTATCGGCCCGGTGACCGTAACCGATCCCAGGCATGAACTGACCGGTACCAGGTCACAATAAGTCGGCGTCAGCATTCACATCATTACGGTGACAACCATCGATTGTCCCGGCGAGTTTCGTTTGGAATAAATCGACCGGATAAGACTAATCGGCGTTCCGATTATCTGTAAGCTGCCGAAAGTAGTCGGATCGTTCACCTTTGGCCACTGAGCTGGATGGTATCGCCAGTACTTCGGCAGCCAATGCTCGCTTCCCCTTGATGGCAAT
Organism: bacterium; assembly: GCA_043811375.1. GTDB lineage: Bacteria > Zixibacteria > MSB-5A5 > GN15 > FEB-12 > JBDRNJ01. The sequence goes on from JBDRNJ010000027.1 coordinate 62,168, forward strand.
AATATCATTGACGCCCACCTGATAGGCGGGTTTGACGGTACGGCCGTTGACGGCAATCATGCCATTGGCGGCCAGATCCTTGGCGATAGTGCGGCGTTTAACCAGGCCGACCGTGGAGAGGAAATCGTCAATACGCATGGGGAGTTACAGACGGTTGTCGATATAGGTCTGTTCTTTGATCTGAGAAATCCACTTGTCCACCAGGCGCGAGGTTTTCTCCTGACGGGCCATCTCTTTGATACGGTCGAAGTCTTCCTCCAGCGTAAATTGTCGCGGTGCCTGATATTCCAGCAACTTTAAAAGGTGCAGGCCGAATTGGGAGTAAACAGGTCCTCGAATCTCACCCGGTGTCTGCCAACCGATCACTTCCGAGGCGAATCCCGGTGGCAGTTCAGTAACCGCAAACCAGCCCAGCTCACCGCCTTGAGCGCGTGTCTCATCGTCAAACGAGAATGTCTTGGCCAGTTGCCGAAAATCAGCACCTGCGGCCACTTCCGCCTGGAGTGAGTCAGCCAGTGCCGCCACCCTCTGGGTGTCTTCAGGATTGGGCTGAACGGCCAGCAGAATATGACGCAGCTTCAGCCGATCGCCCATCTTCCCTTCACATTTAATCACGTGATAGCCAAACTGTGTGCGGATGACGCCGGAGATGTCTCCCGGCGAGAGGTTGAAAGCGGCCCGGGCGAATTCCGGGACCACGTCGGAACGCGATATGTAACCAAGGTCGCCACCATTGGCTCCGGCGCCGAGGCTGGAGTGGTTGGTGGAGAGGGTGGCAAAGTCGGCTCCTTCCAATACCTGGCGTCGCAACTCGGCAGTAAGTTCTTTAACGGAGTCTTCCAACTCCGGCGATGGTTCCACCGGCATCAGAATATGGGCCAGTTTGACTGCCTCCGGTTGTCCCGGGAGAGAGTCCTGGAAGTTACGGAAAAACTCCTCCACCTCGTGACGTGATACCGCCACCGAATACAGCTTCTTCTGTATGTAACGCTGCTTGAGGATTTGGTTTTCCACATCGTCGCGAAACCTTTTCCTTAACTCACGAATAGTAAGGCCCTCAGCCGCAAGAGCATCGAGAAATGCTTCGTTCGACTCAAAATTGCGCGCAATACCGGCCAGGTGGTCATCCAGTGCCTGTTCGATCTCTTCCGCACGCAGGTTGATGGTGGTATCCTTACGGGCCGCAATCAGGAACAACTGGTCGGATATCATCTGCTCCAGTACGTCCGAGTTCAACTGCATAAGTTCCTGTTCGTTCCCGGGCTGCATTCCCCCCTGCAATACCATCAACTGTGCCTGGCTGGCCAACTCTGAGGCCAGTATAACTCGATCATCCACGACAGCCACGATGCGATCAACGGCCTCACGTTCAGCTTCGACGCCGACCGCCAGCAGACACCACAGGCAGGGGATGAAAAGATTTCTTATCATGGGCCGCAATCTCATAGTCGGCTATTACTCGGAAGCGCCGGTGGTGTCGACAGTGGTATACTTACTCATATCAATTGTCGACCAGAGGACATCCTCGTTGACGATGATTTCCGTTGATTGTCGACGGTCCTCCACCCAGGCTGCAAAAACTTCTTTTTTACGCTCATCCGTCAAACTCTGGATAATACTTCGCTTCTGCCCCAGGTAATCCTTCAGTTGCGAATCTACCTTGTCAACGACGTAAAAGAGCACGTATTTTCCATCTTGATTGTGTACCGGACCACCGATGCCGCCAATAGGAGTTTTCCAAGCTGCGTCAAAAACGGCCGGAAACCATCGTCTCTCGATATAACCTAAATCACCGCCGCCAATGCGTTTGCCCGACCGTTCGGTATTATTGGAAGCAATTTCCTTAAAGGCTTCCAGTGACCGCACTCCCTTCTTGAGACGTTTAGCCTTGAGTTCATCACTGAGAAGCATCTCGTGGATATGAATCTTGGCCTGTTCCGTAAAAAGCTCCTGATTATCATCGTAGTATTGACGCACAGTAGCTTCGTCAGGTGCAGGGGGAGCCGGCAATGAGTCGTCTTTCATTATCTCCGCCATAGCCAGTTCCTTGAAAAAGCGGATCTGATCAACATAGTCAGGGTCGTTGTCTATTCCCTCCCGATGGGCTTCAACAATCAGGATGTTATTGACATTCAGCCGGAAGATAGTGGCTGCCAGGGAATCATAGTCATCGAAATCCGGCCGCACATTGAGAGGAATACTCTTTCCGGCCAGGTCAAGGTACTTCCCCAGAGACATCTGACCGCCATCCCAGGTCCCCAGAATGAGCTCCTTTTCATTACGGTCAAGTTGTTCCTGATCGAAATCGTTGCGAGGCAGGCCGGCCAGCACTGTCGGGGGATAGAGAACTTCACGCTTGTGCATCAGGTACTCACAAGTGGAATTATCAATAGTGACCTGATAGCGAGTCTTGATTTCTTCAAAGTACTGTTCACCGAAACGATTAGATTTCTGCCGTGTTACCTGATCCACCAGCGAGGATCTCATAGCTTCGTAGCTGGATCGTTGTTCATTGGGAAGTCGATCCACTACTTTGATGATATGGTAACCATACCTGGATTTCACCGGCGGCGACACCTCGCCGGGCTCCATGGCAAAGGCAGCCCGCTGAAACTCATCAATCATCGTGCCCCAAATAAAGAAACCGAGATCGCCACGGTTTTTCTGGGCAGATTTATCCTCGGAATGGTTGTAGGCCAGCATCTCAAAACTCTCACCGTTGCTGATCTGTTCCACCAGTTGGGCGGCCAGCCCCGAATCCTTCACGAGGATATGGGAAGCCTTAACCTTATATTCGAGGCGATTGTAATATTCCTTCAACTCCGCTTCCGACGGCACCGAGCGGTCACCAATCTTGCGCTCCAGGAGCGTGGCGATCAGGAACTTGTCCTTGTTGGCCAGAACTACCCGTGATAGTTCCTCCAATTGGTCGATGTTCTTTTCGTAGGCGGTCTGAATCAGAAGCCGGGTAATTATGGCGCTGTCGAGCGCCATTTGTCGAGTTGAGAATTCATCTTCGGCAGTGGGAAACTGGAAGCTGAACCCGTACGTTTTTTCGAACTCCTCCAGCCTGATTTCATAATCTCCAACTACCGCCACAACGTCGCCGCCCGATTTGCCGCATCCGGTCAGCAGGCTGCCGGCCATGATGCCGATCACAATTAAATAATGAAAATATCTAAAGCACATTGGCTATAAATCCTCCAGGGTTTTCAGTTTGTACCTTTTATCCATCGTCCGGTTCCTATAGAATGTCACCCGAACTCGCTATTATAACTGATGAGGGAAGTTGCAACAAGTGCTTTGTGGCAGCCGTGATCGCCACCGGTGCCTACTCAAAGTCTGATTCAAGGTACTCCAGGGAGGAAGAATGGCGACTCAGGCGCTGCGATAGCTTCTCAGAAAACTCTATAGCCGAGTTTTTGCCGTAGACCTTCAGCATATGGTCCATGGCAATCACCTCGGATATCACAGTGATATTTTTGCCGGGGGAGACCGGAACGCGTACATAGGGAATTTCAACTCCCAGGTGGGAGGTTCGTTTATCCTCAACCCCCAGCCGCTCATATTCTTCCGTTTCCGACCACAGGGCCAGATTCACCTCCACTTCGATTCGCTTCTGCAACCGAATGGACCGGATACCGAACAACTCCTGAACATCGATAATGCCGACCCCGCGAATCTCCATGTGGTGTCCTAACAGCTCAGCGCCGGTGCCGATGATGACGTCGGCACCTCGCTTATAGATCCTGACAACGTCATCAGCTACCAGGCGGTGGCCGCGTTCCACCAGGTCGAGTGCCACCTCTGATTTCCCAACCCCCGACTTGCCGGTGTAAAGTAAGCCTACTCCGTAAACATCAACCAGAGTGCCATGTACCGTGATGGACGGAGCGAATATCTGGTCCAGATGTGCCGAAAGTCGGTTGATTAGCTCCACGGTAGTAAGTCGGCTGGAGAATATCACCGTGTGCAGAGCGTTTGCGGCATCCATAAATTCCTGGCGAGGTATGATGCCCTTTGAAATGAGTACCATCGGGATGTCGCGCTCGAACAACTGGCGGGATATTTCCGTCAGACGCTCACTCGACAGCCGGCTCAGGTAAGCCATCTCGGTCTCTCCCAGAACCTGGATGCGTTTGTGCGAAAAACGTTCAAAGAACCCAGTCAGAGCCAGTCCCGGTCGATGCAGGTCAGGATGCTGAATGACCTTCTTCATCCCGGCCTGGTCACTGTTGAGAACCGTCAGTTCCAGTTCCTGGATGCGAATACTAAACAGTTTTTCAACGGCAATGCCTGGCATAGTAGAATCAATATACGGATATTGAACTGAGTCGGACAACAAACAAAATTGACAAAAAAAGACCCGGTTTCAAACCGAGCCTTGCCGCCCGCTCGGCGGCCGCCGAGCGGGTATCTGTTCACCACCGGCAGGGCGTTTTTCGTCGGGCCGGACTCCGTTCAATCGAGCTTCTCGCGTATCTCCTGTATCTCTTTGCTGAGAGCTTTCAATTCCTTCTTCAGTTGTTTCAGCTCAATTTTAAGATCATCCTTTATTTCTTTCTTCAGATGCACGTTGTCATCGGAGTCAATGTAATAACGCAGGGCCGGGACAGACTTCGGAATGTGTCGGAGCCGGGACAGATCAGGCAGGTCGATGTCAATATCGGGGATGTCAAAATCAAAGTCTATGTTGTGTTTCAGAGTAGTCGTCAGATCATCACTTTCACCCACTTCGACGGTGAGTTCGGTTTTCTTGCGGTCGCGGAGAACCGTTAACTTGACCTTGTCACCAGCTTCCCGCTCCAGAATTGCCTTCTGAACATTTTCAGAATCGAATATCCTCTCGTCGTCAACGGCCACAATCACGTCCCCGGCTTTCAAACCGGCTTCTTCTGACGGGGACCCCTCGATGATTTCAGTTATCAGGGCACCGCGTCCCTTGTCGGCGCCGAAGAAATCACCCAGTTGTTGGCTGAGATCGGACAGCTGGACTCCGATATATGGATGTTCTTTAGTACCAGAGCGATAGATAAAGAAATCCTTATCATCAGGAGTCTTCGAATGCCACTTTAACTTTTTGAAGCTGCGGGCCGGTTTTTTACCCAGCGTGACCTTCAGTTCCATCTTGTCGTTATCGCGAATAATTTGAAACGTCACATCATCTCCGGGATAAGCATCGGTGATGGCTTCGATAAGGTCGTCGGAATCCCTGATTTTCGATCCATTAAAGCCGATAATGATGTCATCCTCCCGCAAACCGGCCTTTTCGGCAGGTGAATCCTCGACAATGCCGTTGACAAAGGCGCCGTTTTTGACCGAAAGGTCATTGTCACTGGCCAGGTTTCTGTCGACGGTCTGTGTGTAGACACCCAGCCAGGCGGTTTTACTTCCTTTGGATGACTTGGCTGTCAGCGGGCTGACCAACAGCGCTGCTACCACTACGACAGCAATGGACAGGTAGCATAGTTTCTTCATCTTGACCTCCATTCTGAATTACTCTTTATACTTATGTTGCTTATACGTCAAGAAATGATGCTGGGTTTCAGATCACTGTCTTTCTGCCGTGATGGGCAGAAGCTGCCGACCCGAATAAAACAGACACAAACCGGCATCAATCCAAGGAGCAGACCGGCGGCACCGGAAGATTCACTCAATAGTCGCCATCCCGTTGACGGCGACCGGGCGGAGGTGTATATTCGGCTTTTGGGATTGACAGGAGGTAGTGTGGAGACAGCATATCAACAACCGGCAGTGACCGAGGGAATGGTCCGTCAGCACGGGCTGAGTGAATCGGAGTATCAGCGTATTAAGGAGATTCTCGGCCGCCGACCGAGTTACACAGAGTTAGGCATTTTCTCCGTCATGTGGTCGGAGCATTGTTCATATAAGAGCTCGATTGCCCTGTTGAAGACCCTGCCGCGAGAAGGCGACAGCCTGCTGGCCAAAGCCGGTGAAGAGAACGCCGGCGCGGTGGATATTGGTGACGGTCTGGCGGTTGTGTTTAAGATCGAATCGCACAACAATCCTTCAGCGGTGGAACCCTACCAGGGCGCCGCCACCGGTGTGGGCGGTATCCTGCGGGACATCTTCACGATGGGCGCCCGCCCGATAGCCTGCCTGAACTCACTGCGCTTTGGATCACCGGAGAATCCACGGGTTCGGTACCTTATTGACGGCGTCGTACGCGGTATCGGCGACTACGGCAACTCTTTCGGGGTGCCGACCGTTGCCGGGGAAGTCTATTTCGACGAAGCCTACACCGGCAACCCGCTGATCAACGCTATGGCAGTGGGCATTGTCAGGACCGATCGCATGGCTTCCGCCGTGGCTCGCGGCGCCGGCAATTCACTCATGATTGTCGGTTCCAAAACCGGCCGGGACGGTATCCATGGGGCGACTTTCGCTTCCGAAGAACTCACTGAGGCGTCGCAGGAAAAACGGCCATCCGTGCAGATAGGTGATCCCTTCACCGAGAAGCTGCTGGTGGAAGCCACTCTCGAAATCATAGAGAAAGATCTTATTGTTGGTATCCAGGATATGGGGGCAGCCGGGATTACTTGCTCCAGTGCGGAGATGTCGGCCAAGGGTGAGTCGGGGGTAATGATTGACATAGACAAAGTCCCGGTTCGTGAGCCGGGTATGACCCCCTATGAGATTCTGTTGTCGGAGTCTCAGGAGCGGATGCTGGTCTGTGTCAAGGAGGGTCGGGAGGACGATATTCGCCGTGTTTTCGACAAATGGGACCTTAATTCCACCGTCATCGGCCATGTTACCGACGATGGTTTGATGACGGTCCGTCTCCACGGCGAAATTGTAGCGCAGATTCCATCTGAAGTACTGGTTCTGGGTGGCGGCGCGCCGGTCTATCACCTCGATACAAAACGTCCAACCGACAGCGAAAGAACCGCTGATCTTGATCTGAGTGAACTCTCCCCGGACCAGAATTTCAACGACGTCCTGCGCAGGATGCTGGCGGCGCCCAACATCTGCCACAAGGGATGGGTTTTCGACCAGTATGATTCCATGGTGCGTACCAACACGGCGGTTGGTCCCGGATCGGACGCGGCGGTGCTGCGCCTTCGCAAGACCGGCAAGGCGCTGGCTATGGCCACCGACTGCAACGGCCGTTACTGCTACCTTAACCCGCGCCTCGGCGCTGTCGGCGCGGTGGCGGAGGCGGCCCGCAACATTGTCTGTTCCGGTGGACGTCCGCTGGCCGTGACCAATTGTCTCAATTTCGGCAACCCTTACAAACCGGAAATTTACTACGCTTTCGCCGAGGCGGTGGCCGGTATGGGTGAAGCTTGCCGGGTGCTTGACACTCCCGTGACCGGCGGCAATGTCTCTTTTTACAATGAAGATCCCCAAACAGCCGTCTTCCCGACACCGACCATCGGTATGGTGGGGCTGATTGATGATGTCAGACATATAACCACCCAGTGGTTTAAGGACGAACAGGACGTCGTCCTCCTGCTGGGGCGAAACCTGGAGCATTTGGGCGCGTCCGAGTACCTGTATACGGTATTTGGCCGTTCTGTCGGCAGTGTGCCGCCACTTGACCTGGAGTTTGAGAAACGCCTGCAGGAGGTACTGCTTTCAGCCATCAGGTCGGGACTGGTCAGGTCTGCTCATGATTGCTCCGACGGCGGAATGGCGGTGGCCTTGGCCGAATGCTGTATCTCCAACCGCGAACGGCAACAGGGGGCGACTATCAAGTTGAGTGACGACATTCGCACCGACTGCCTGCTGTTTGGCGAGGCACAGTCACGTGTTATCATCAGTGTCCCTCCCGACCAGGCTGAGGCTGCAACCAGGCTCTTCTCTGAAAAAGAGGTTCCCTGTACTCGCATCGGGACTGTCGGTGGAACCCGCCTGACCATTAACGGTTGGATAGACGCCGATCTGTCTGAGCTGTCTGAGGCTTATTTTGATGCTTTACCGCGCCTGATGGAAGCAGTGCGCTAGGCAGTACGACGTTACAGGCGTTTCAGGACAATCATTGTAAGATCGTCGAAAGTATGTTCGGGTGACGCGAAACGCTTCACTTCATCGTGCACGATATCCAGGATTTCCTGCGACGTCCGCTCCCGACACTTCCGCACCACTGTAATCAACTGCTTGACGCCGAATTCGCCTCCTTCGCTGTCAAATACTTCGGTGACACCGTCGGTGTAGAAGATTACCACGTCACCCGACTGCAGCACCAGTGGTCGTTCTTCGTAAACGGCGTTCGGGCTGATACCCAGTACCTGACCGCCCTCTTTGAGATACTCAATCTCGCCGTTGCCGTGGAGCAACACCGGGCGATCGTGACCGCAATTGGCAAAGGTGAGGATGTGGTTCTTGGAGTCCAGCACGCCATAGACAGCGGTGACGAAGTTGCCCAGTTGCATCGATTCACATAACAGGTTGTTGACCTTGCCGCATATGGTGCGGATGGCGTAGTTGTTGCGAATCTCGGCAATCATCGAAGCCCGAAACGAAGCCATTATGAGCGCTGCCGGAATACCCTTGCCGGAGACGTCAGCAATGGCAATACCGGTGTGGTGGTCGACAATATTGATGAAGTCGTAGTAGTCGCCACCGACCTGCTCGGACGATATATTGCGTCCTGCTATATCGTAGCCGGGGATGGACGGGTCGGATACGGGCAGGAAGCTGCGCTGAATCTCGCGGGCTATATTAAGTTGCTGCTTGAGCTTCTGACCGGAAAGAAGCTGTTCGTGGAGACGGGCTCGTTCAATTGAAATTGCCGCCTGCGAAGCAAAAGCCGACAACGCCGATACATGGTAGCCGTTGTAAGCGTTAAGCGAATCCGATTCCAGGTTGATACCGCCAATAACCCGATCATCCAGTATCACCGGTACGGTAACCTCACTGCGGGTGGCCGGCCGGGCGTTGTAGTAGCGATCATCTGCCGCAACGTCGGGAACGATAACCGGCTCACCGGAATCGGCCACGTGCCCCACCAGCCCCTGGCCAACTTTGAGGTGCAAGTGGGATTCGCGATCAGGATCATAACCCACCGCAAACACGGAGTCGATGTTGCTGGTGTCCGGATCGACCAGATAGATCCCGCCGGCATCGTAGTCGACCACACGCTTGAGTGAACTGAGTATCTCGCGCAGCACTTCATCGAGGGTCAGTGAGCTGGAGAGTTTCTTGCCGATCTCGTAAAGGAGATTCTTTTCCAGGGCCTCCCGTTTTACCGCGCGATACAGGGCGGCGTTGTCGATCGCCACCGCGATCTGGTTGGCCAGACCGATCAGGACATCGAGATCACTGTCGGTAAACTCGCCCTCCCGTTTGTTGACGGCCTCGATAACGCCGATCATCTGGCCTTTGCCGATCAACGGCACCGTCACCAGTGATCGCATGTTGATACCGCTCTGCCTTTCGATCTCCTGATCGGTTCTCGGGTCGCTGGCAGTGTCGTTGACAATCACCGGTTCGCGAAAACGGGCCACCCAACCGAGCACACCCTGGCCAACTTCACGGTTGAACCTGGTTACCGTGTCGTCGCCGGCGCGCAGGAAGCGGATTTTCATATCGGTGCGATTATGATCGACCCGGAAGACCAGGGCCGCCTCGGCATCGACCGCCGCCATTGCCAGTCGCAGCACCTGCTCGATAAGTTCCTCGTAGTCGAGCGTGGAGTTGAACCGCCGGGCCGCTTCCAATAGCAGCTTTTCGGTTTTGGTATGGTGCGATGAATCGGTCATTTGGATGGGTAAGGTAATGGTTTACGGGGATTTGTCAAACGGGATGGGGTAAAGATTCAGGAACTGTTTGAGCTGCGGGTGGAAGTTGAGCAGACTGTCGATGTAGCTGCTGTCGAGACCTCTATTCAAAGCAAGTTTATACACTTCACCAGCTCTGGCATAATCTCCACGCTCCAAGTGCAGGCTCGCCAATGTCTTGATGTCGCCGAGAGGCACATCGGAACGAGTAATCACTTTCGAGTAATAATGGGAGTACTCACTCCACCGTTTTCTTAGCGCATAAAAGTGAACCAGGTTAAATAGTGGCTGATACCGAGCGGTATCGAGAGCTACCGCCTTGATTAAGGGTTTCTCGGCTTTGTCCAGATTGCCTGACATCATATATGCGACCCCCAGATCACTCAGGAAGCCTGCGTTATAAGGATTCAAGCCATTGGCTATTGTCATGTACTCAAGTGCTTCATCGAATCGTCCCAGGTACCAGTTACACTTACCCAGATTCTGCCAGGCATCAGCGTACAGGGCGTTTGCTGCTAAAACACGACCGAGGAGTGGAATCGCCTGACGGACGCGGCCACGGTTTAGAAGTACACGGGCACTGTCGCTGAGGCTCATTTCTGGAAAGTCGTCATACCATCGCTGATTCTCAGCCTGTGCTTGTGCTAGGTCACCAGCTTTCTCGAAGAAGTCGATTAGCAGCCACCTGGACGTTCTGTTCTTCACCCTGTCTAGTTGGCAGTGGTGCTTGAAATGGGCAATGGAAACACTCGACATTAACTGACCTACGGCCCTCGGGTAGAGGGACAATAGACCCAAAACTGACAGCATGACACATGTCAAAGCGTATGACCGAACAAGCTGACGGTTCTCCAGTATCAGGTGAAAGCTGAGGAGGACCAGCGGCACTCCTGCAAAAGCAAATAAATCCCAGTCGCGCGGCATACCGAGTTTGGGGTCAAAAATAAAAACTGCTCCAATGCATGAAGCGGCCAAAATCAGCAGATATCGGAAGTCTTCTCGACGAGCTATCTTCCTCAAGGGTACGGAGAATAACGCTGCAATCACGACGGGCAAACCGGGCAGCAACAACACAAGGAGATTGATCAAGTCCACGAGGTGCCTCAGGGAGAACAGAGTGTAACCTTCAGCAGTAAATCTGTTTTGGACTATAGGCAGAAGGGCAAGCTGGAAGTAGAAGCTGACTGAGTAATAGTGGTACATGACTGTCAGCAGTATGAGGCCAACAACAAACGACATTAGCACTTTTGTCTTAATACTCAAGCGACGAATGGCGTTGCCAACCGGTGAATCCAGAAGTAGCAGGTAAGCAGCACTTGGGATCAGTGTCACACCGAGAATGTGAAGGAACACTGCCAGCATCAGTGGCGGCAAGATTAACCATTTACTGATCTTTTTCCGGGTTGCCAGTAACCCGAGTAACGAATAGACAGCTACCGATAACACAAAGAGTGAGTAGTTTTCTACGTAGCCAAAAAAGAGCAACATGTAGCCGCCTGAACAAAGTCCAAGCCAGAACAGCAGCCGGTCCGTCGTCCGCTCAAACAGTGATTTGCCAACCGCACCCACGGTAATCAGAAACAAGATACCGGATGAAATTGAAATGATCTGGAAACTAAGGAGGGCAGCGTTTTCACCACCTACCCCAACAGCGGATTTCATCCAGATATGCGCAAGAGCTTCGCCCAATTCTCTGGTTTTTACGAGCGGATTCTCCTGAGCGAGAAGCGACAGTACAGTATAGCCATCCCCCAGAAAATGTGTCCGGGCACGCAGGAAATAGAAGGCCAGCCCAAAGAGCAGAGTCAGGCCGAGTACCAGCCAGACGTATTTCTTGTTATTCTTACTCGTCTGATCCCGTCCGGGAATCCAACTGACAGCGAAAGGAATGACAGCCCCCAAGCCAAACAGCACCAGAGGGACGTAAGTCGGGAAGTAGGCCCAGATGTTAATCCCCCACACCCGGTACTGCGGGAAGAACGATGCCACCAGGAAGGCCGTCAGGATGGCGTAGTAGGCCACGAGCACTGCGGTCGTTGGCATTCTTGTCTGGCGAGTCGAGTCAGTCATCTGGATAATCAATGTAAGGAGTCGGACATTTATGTCCAAAGTATTAGTAGCTGCGGAGGCAGTGGGTGTAGTTTATTTTCCATTGTTGCCAATGTAAAGGTACGGTATTACATTAGCTCGGTATGGATGATAAGCGTCGTGAAACACAGATTAAGCTCACCGCCGAAGTAAGTTGCTCCGGTTGAGCGTCTAAACTGGCGCCAAAGTTTTTGGCGGAGGCATTAGAGAAACTGCCCCCGGTGTACCATCCGGATTTGCTGGTTGGTTTCAGTCAGGCCGACGATGCCGGGGTGTATCGCATCAATGACCGGCAGGCGCTGGTGCAGACGGTTGACTTCTTCCCGCCAATCGTGGATGATCCGTATGATTTCGGACGCATCGCCGCCGCCAACGCGCTGTCGGATATTTATGCCATGGGTGGAAGGCCGTTGACAGCGCTGAACATCGTCTGTTTCCCGTCATCGGATATGCCGTCAGAAATACTGGTGCAATTGTTACGGGGCGCGGGGGAGAAGATCGAGGAGGCCGGAGCGGTGGTGGTTGGCGGTCATTCGATCAAGGACAAGGAACTCAAGTACGGCATTGCCGTTACCGGGCTGATTGATCCGGAGAAAATCATCACCAACTCCCGGGCGCGCGCTGGAGACCGGCTGTACCTGACCAAACCGCTGGGGACCGGCCTGATAACTACCGGCATCAAGAAAAACGCCGTCGATCGTGAACTGATCGCCATTGTCACAGCCCAGATGGCGCAGTTGAACAGTAAAGCATCAGAGTTGATGATCGCTATGAGTGTTCAGGCCGCCACCGATGTCACCGGTTACGGTTTGTTGGGGCATGCCCTGGAGATAGCGCGGGCGTCGCGAGTGACTATCAGGATTGATTCCGATTCTCTGCCACTGATGCCGCAGGCGCTGGAACTGGCAGCGGCCGGTATGGCCCCGGGAGGGACCAAAGCCAACCAGCAGTTCCTTGAGGGACATATCCGGGTCTCTGAGAACGTCGGTGAGCATCTGCTGACGGTGATGTTTGATCCGCAGACTTCCGGCGGTCTTCTGATGGCAGTGCCGCAAGACCGGGCAAAGCGATTTGAGCAGGAAGCGGCGAAACGAAAAATCTTCGCTCAGTGCATCGGTCAGGTGGAATCTCCGGGTGAAGTCCCCATTTTGGTAGAGTGAGCCTTACAGGGATTAACGGATGCCTCGTTTTCGGCGGCAACATCTTTGGTATCTGCTGACAGCAATCATACTCGTCGTCGGCTTTGTTTTCTGGCAGTCCGATCTTCGGTCCGATCCCCCGATGCACTATACCGGCCTCGGGCAATCGTTATCAACTGATCCCGCTCAGTACGTCTTTCATGCCCGCAACAACGCTCTCTTCGGTGACTCTGACCCGTACGATTACCCGCGCTGGACAGTCTACCAGCACTCGCTGGTATCTCTGACGGCTTACCTCTGGTTTGCTGTCGCCGGTGTCTCAATGGAACAGGCCGGGATGGTCGGTGTCATACTCTGTCTGGGGGGACTGGTTCTGCTCGTACTGGGGCTGATCCGTCGTCACAGCCCGTGGGTTGTGGCGGCGCTGGCTGTTTGTTATCTGCTCAACGTGACGCTGTATACATACGGACGGTTATCCTATCTTGAAAGTGGGTTGGTTTTCCTGGCCGCACTGACGTTCCTGATCTATTCCCGATGGGGAGATCGTCTCTGGGGAATCGCCCTGGCCGGAGTTGTTGTGGGGCTGGCGACCATATCCGGGAAATTGTTCGGAGCCTTACTGATGCCGGCTCTGGTGGCCGCTGTCCTCCTTTCGGGGCAGCCTTCCCGTTGGCGATTCAGCTTGACGGCAGTGACGGCTTTCGTTCTGAGCGTTGCAGGCTGCGCGTTGCTGTTTTACGGAACTGAGGCTGGGGCCGCGATGGGCTATGTACACGAGCAGACATATGGCCTGCGGGGATTTCCGGAAGGTCTCAGTTCGCCGTGGGCACTGATTGAAAGACTGGTCTCATACGGTTTTAAGGGGCACCTGTACTACCTTGATATCGACCTGCTGCTGTTTTTGGTGGTGGGGCTGCTGTTGCTGACCGTATACCTTGAGCGGGAGCACCTGGCAGCACTTCCACGCTCGACCATATTCTCATTGTGCTGGATGGCGATAGCAATGGCGGGGCTGGCGCCGTTGAACTACTCGCCGCTGCGCTATGCCATTTTCATTATACCGGCGATTGTGATCTTCTGCCTGACGATGCTGGAGGTGTTATCGAAGCGGGGAGAAGTTCAGGTGTCGATTACCGGCAAGGGCAATTTCATTCTGCTAACGGTTATCTTCTGGCTGGTTTTGTTTCACGGACTGGGAATAGTAATTTTTCTCAACACCGTACCGCGCCCGATCCGGCTTCTGACATGGGCCACGCTGCCCGGAGCGGTGGTGCTGGCCTACGCCGTTAAGCAGGCTCTCAAGCAGCGGGCGATTAAAGTAACCGGAAGGACACTGGCAGTGTTGAGCCTGATCCTGGTCCTGATTTCCGCAGCCTTCAACTGGTACCAGATCCGCCGCCACCACTGGGTGGAGCACAATTTCAACATTATGGAAGCCAATGCAGACCTGGCAGCCATAGTCTCCGACGGGGCAGTAGTGTCCGGCCCATACGGACCGTGTTTGACGTTGGACAATCAGGTGAAATCATTCATACACCTTTTTGGAGTAGCCACTGTTGACTCGACTCTGTTTGATCGCCAGCCGATCACCCACCTGGCTGTTGATGCCTCCAACTGGGTCAAAGCGGTCGAAGACTACCCGCAACTGGCCGACATGAACCCGATTACCATCTACTGGATACGCGATGTTGAGGTGCGACTATACAATATCAGCCAGGTCTTCGACAACGAAGAAGCGCATCGCTATCAGGAAACACCGTTCGAAGAAGCGATGCGATACTACCAAGAGGGGCAGTTTGTCGAAGCTCTGAAGCTGGTCGACACTTTCTATCGGGAGCATCCCCAATCCAAATCAGCAGGATTGCTGCTGGGGAGCTTGTTGGCCATGTCGGGTCGGTCGGAGGAAGCGTATCACGTACTGACAACTGCAGCCGAGAGATTTCCAACCGATTTCTGGGTACAACTCCAGTGCGGGCGATTCATTCAAATGGTGGCTGAAAGCAGAAGGGACAGATACCATCTCAATATCGCTGAGCAATACTATTACCGGGCCTCAAAGGTGAATCCCTTTCAACTCGATCTTTTACGCCAAGTATGGTTCCAGGTGGCTAACCAATATGGCGAAGGCAGTGGTACGCCGCCATAGGCCATCAAGTGTTGAAGGCTAAGTCAACCGGCCACTGGCTGAGATTCGGATCAGAACGGCAGATCATCGTCGTTGCCGGAACTATCCGAAGGAGCCGGGGCGGCTTCCGCTGATGGCGAAGGTGCCCCGGAGGCAGTGTCCTTGCTGCCCAGGAACTGGAAGTTCTGAACGACTACTTCTGAGACATAGCGTTTGTTGCCGTCTTTGTCGTCGTAGCTCCGATTCTGGATGCGGCCTTCGATATAGACCTGCTTACCTTTGGATAAGTATTCCTTGATCACCTCTGCCTGGCGACCCCAGGCGACGATGTTGTGCCACACCGTCGATTCCTTCTGCTGGCCATCCTCGCTTTTCCACCGTTCGTTGGTGGCCAGGGTGAAACTGGCGACCGCTTTGCCACTCTGTGTGTAACGCAACTCCGGGTCCTTACCCAGGTTTCCGATCAGGATAGCTTTGTTGACGCTCATAATTCCCCTTCCGAATAAATTCCAACTTTCTGCAATATAGGATACATCGGGCCGGTCTGTCAAGGACACCGTGCCAGGATGTGATATTTCATCGGCGTCGACAGCACACCACCAGGGCGTTGCCTTCGACCTTGAAAACGGCCCGGTGAGCGCATATCCGGTTGCTGATACCACGCGTGTCGCCTCGCCGAATAGAGGTATTGCTGACATCGAATTCGGTTCCTCGGCATGTCAGCCGGATTCGGTGCGAAAGTGGAATTACCGAGACAATTTCTCCGGAACGACCGACAAACCTTACCTGGCCATCGTGCACGAAGGTGATTTCGTGGCGTTGATCGAGAAACCGAATCAGTGGGAGCGAACTCCTGCGACGCAACCTGTCCACCAGGTGGACCAGCATCACGTTTCCCATAAAGTGGTCCGGGCGACCGCAGTTGGGAACCACGATGTCAATACCGGCAGCACGGCTTTCCAGGCAGTATTCCAGCGCCAGTTGCAGGTCGGTTTTGTTCTTGCGGGCCGGAAAGGAGATCACCTGTGACTGTTTGACAAGCGGTCGTGTCGCAGCCGGTAAAGAGTCAAGGTCGCCGATAAGAATGTCCGGTGCTAGACGAGCTTTCGCGAAGAACTTCATGCCGCCATCGGCGGCTACCTTAACCCGTGATCGGCACAGCCGTCGATAGAACGCCAGGTGTTCGGTGCGATAGGTGCCGTTGACAAATATGATATAGTTCTTCATTCGAAAGAGATAGCTCTAACCGGAGGTGTTGCGGGTCGGCGGATAATGATACTCATGCACCTGACTGACCAGATCGCGGCGGTCCGTGCTGCCGAAAAAGGCGGTACCTATTACCAGTATGTCCGCCCCGGCCCCGGCTACCGTTTCCGCATTGTGGTTGTCGATACCGCCGTCCACTTGAATTTTAGCCGACAAACCTTCAGAATCGATATAACGGCGCGCGGCTGTGATTTTCGGCAACGTCGCTTCTATGAACTCCTGGCCTCCAAAACCGGGGAATACCGACATTATCAGCAGGTAGTCAAACAGTTGCAAATATGGCAGGACCTTCTCGACAGGCATGTCCGGGTTGAGGGAAATGCCCGCTTTGAGTCCCAGGTTCCTGATACGGCGCACGATCTCGGTCGGATCGGGGTGAATCTCGATGTGAAACGTTATGCTGTCGGCACCGGCCCGGTGGAAGGCATCGAAGTACTCTTCCGGCCGTGACAGCATCAGGTGAACATCGAGGAAGCGATCGGTCAGCCGGTCGATGGTTTTGACGATACCCGGCCCGAACGAGATATTGGGCGCAAAACGCCCGTCCATGATGTCGAGATGAAACATGTCGACACCCAGTCGATCGGCATCGACTATCTCTTCTGCCAGACGTGAAAAGTCGGCGCCTAACACCGAGGGAGCAATCTCAGCCATGCATGTAATGTCTCGATTCCCGGTCGGCGGCGCAAGGTCAAAGATAACATGGAGAGCATTGTGGTGGCCGGTCCGGTTTACGGCTTCAGGTTCTGGTTTTGCAGTACAATACGGGCGTTGTTCTGAAGACCGGCCAGCTTGGGGCGGGTCAACGAAGTACCTTCCGTCAACTCCAGGAACTCATAGTCGTCTTGCAGATTGAGAATTCGGCGAGCATCGAGCGATTCACCGACGCCGTTTTCCGGTAGGAAATCCCGGTGGCCGATTACGATGGCTCGTTCGTTGTGCGGGCAGACTTCCTGGCAGATGTCGCAGCCGAAAATGAGATTACCCATCCGGGCCGCCAGTTCCTCTGG
>JBDRNJ010000028.1:0-17930 GCA_043811375.1 bacterium
CGAGTGCGCACGGCTGTCCCACCCAGGCGCTCTATCAACTCCGGAACACAGCGGGAGCAGATCAGATTGTACAGAACGGTCTCACCCGGGTGTTTGGCCAACAACGATTTGGCCACCAAAGCGGTAACCAGGTCCCCACCCAATGGTCGCCCGTGTCGATCGACTAAGAACATACGGTCGGCATCACCGTCAAAGGCCACCCCGAAGTCGGCCTTGGTGTCGGCGATGGCTCGCTGCAGATCAACCAGGTTTTCCGGCTCAATCGGGGAGGCGGGATGATTGGGGAAGTTGCCGTCCGGTTCAAAGAACAGCTGGGTGACCTTAATGGGAAGCTGTTTCAGGACTGGAGGCAAGGTAGCTCCAGCGACACCATTACCGGCGTCGATAGCAATATGGTAGGGCTTGACGGCCGCAATGTCGATAAACGACAGGCAGTGAGCGGCGTAGTCGGCGGCGATGTCTTTGCGCACGACTACGCCTCGTGACGGAGCTCTGGTGATCGGCTTATCCGCCTCAATCGCCTTGAGAATGAGGTTCAGTCCATCCTGTCCGGAAAGCGGTTCGGCTCTCTCGCGACAGATTTTGAAGCCATTGTATTGCTTGGGATTGTGGCTGGCCGTGATCATGATACCGGCATCGTACTCGAAGCGACCAACCGCAAAGTAGAGTCCGTCGGTTGAGACCATTCCCAGGTCAATGACATCGGCGCCGGCGTCGTTGATTCCCCGCGCCAGATGCTCGAACAATTCGTCAGAAGACAGGCGCATGTCGCGACCGACGGCGATTGTCCTGGGTTTGAGCAAATGAGACAAATGATAGCCGATCTGGAAGGCAATATTGCCGTTTACCTGATCGGGGAAGGTGCCACGAATATCGTAAGCCTTAAAAATCGAAGGATCTACAATCATGGGTGTCCTCAATGTATAGACTCATACTACCGGATTTTTAACTACTGCGTCAATTTGAAATTTGAGTGCTTTGGCGCAGAACGCAAACATAAGGCTCGAAGGCGATCACCCGAAGCCGCGCTTCAGTCGGTTTGTAGCGGGTTGATGCTTGGTCCTGAGAGCCGATTCCCCCCCGTTACAGTGCTGCTGTGGAACGAAAAATGCTCTTGCTTTTTGGGCGCATTTGGTTATACTGACAGGCCGTCGGAGGGTATCTTGCCTCTGGCAGGTTACTGTCCGGCGAGTGGTCTTTGACAAGTGTAAGCTGTACGGTATGGGCGGTTAGCTCAGCTGGTTAGAGCACCTGCCTTACACGCAGGGGGTCACTGGTTCGAATCCAGTACCGCCCATTTTGGTGGGCAGACTGGATCTTTTGTGGACAGGACCGGAAACGCGGGCTGAAGTACCCCCAAGTTGGTGCGAGTCGGGGTAACCTGGATGGCGCGAGATCGCTGGTATACGTGATTGTCGCCAACGCCAGCGGGCCTATGGTTGCCTGATACCAATGCCGATACAGTGAAATACAGATGCCGGGGTTGTAGTTCAGTTGGTTAGAACGCCTGCCTGTCACGCAGGAGGCCGCGAGTTCGAGTCTCGTCAACCCCGCTTATTTTGTCAATAGACAGAACTTCACCATTGGGGGCGGCCTTCCGAAGATCAGGAAGAGTATATTCGACAGTGACTTGCGGGTAGTCCACGTCTATTTCCCTAACAAATGACCTTAGGAACGTCTGACGCTCCCATATACTCCCCTCCGCAAGAAGATCGTACATATCGTCGACGTAGCGTCGTAAGTCGGCCTTGCTGATGCCGGGCACCGTGCCCTGTTGACGTCGTTGGCATTCGAGCCTGTTCGCCTCTGCCTGAAGTGCGTCGACCTGGGCCTTCAACCTTTTGATTCGTGGAGCGAGGTCAGATAGCTCAAGCTCTCCCGATTCAAGGCAGGCATACAGGCGATCGAGCCTGTTCTGCGTCGCTTTGAGCTGATCGTTCACGGCTTCGACCTTGCCACTGCTCCCCTCTCGGGCTCGTCGAATCTCCTCGTTCGTCAACTTCAGCAGCTCTGTGAGGTTTTCGGGCGTCAAGACCCGCTCCTTGATCTTCTCAACGACCGCTCTCTCCAGTGCGCCAACCGGCACCATCTTGGCATCGCACACATCGCTGCCCTTGCGGAGATGATTGTAGCAACCGTAGTACCGGTAATTGCCGGACTTGGCGCTGCCTCCCTGCATGGCCCGTCCGCACTTTCCACAGCGAACGAGGCCACTCAGCAGATAGGACGAACTCTGCCGCCGAGGATGATAGAGATTCGGATTCCGGCTATCCATTAGTAGCTGAGCTGTGTCAAACTGTTCCCTCGGAACTATCGGCTCACAGTAGTCGTCCACCTCGAACCTCTCTTCCCCGGGCTTGAGCTCCCGGTGCATGGCATATACGTATTTACCAATCACGATCGGATTCCGAAGAACGCGATAAACCGCCATCTTCGCCCACTTTTTCCCGCGCCGGGTCAAGAATCCGCGCCGGTTCAACTCCTTTGCAATCTCTTTTGCTCCATGACCCTCACAGCAACGGTTGAATATCAGTGCCACGGTCGATGCGGACTCCTGGTCCGGTACGAGCTTCCGACGCTTGGTAGCACTATCCCGGATGGTCTCGTGCTTGTAGCCGAAGGGGGGATACCCGCCGTTGCAAAAGCCTCGTAGAGCATTCTCTTTCAGCCCTCGCTTGGTATCCTGAGACAGGTTAGCGGAGTAGAACTCGTCAATAGATTCTATCATGCCTTCCAGCAACGCACCTACCGGGCTATCGTCAACGGGCTCGTTGATCGAGACTACCTGAATCCCCCGCCTGCGGAGAAGAGACTTGTAGACAATGGAGTCTTCACGATTGCGGGCAAACCGTGACAGCTTCCAGAGCAAAATAGCGTCGAACGGCTTCGGCTTGGCCTTGGCCAAGGATATCATCTCCTGGAATGCCGGCCGATTCGCTGTCCGCGCGCTCTCGGCTTCGTCGATGAACTCCCTGACGATTTCGTAGCCCTTCTCAGCGGCGTACTTACGCAGTGCCCTCAGTTGGGCGGATATCGACAGGTCCTTTTCTGCCTGCCGCTCCGACGAGACTCTTGCGTACAGGACTGCGTTCATATCAAACCTCCCAGAAACGACGTTTGGGGATCATCCATTCTTAGTAACGCGCAAACTTGGTTGATGCCGTGAGGTTTCAGGTCGACGACGTAGTCGTGGCCCCTTGTTGAGCCAAACACCGTAGCGGGCAGCTCAGTCTCTATCGGCACCCTGTCATTCATACAAACTGCTATGGAGTCATCGTAAGTTATGCCGTCTCCAGCCCTCCAATACCTGTGGAAGCGCTTGGACTTCACAGCGTATCGCACGCGGAACGGATGTTCGGAGTCATCGTCGTTCGAGTTCGGTTCGATGTATACCGCAGCGCATAGGCCCGGATGCGCCTGCACGTATCGAATGGTTGTAGCTTCGAACGAGGCCACGTAACGGTGCGACAGGGCCTTAATCGTCGCTATCTCCGTGGGCATGCTCGTAGCATCTGCCACGAAACAGCCCTGCGGGAATAGTATAAGGCCAGCGTATTCAAACGCTTCTCTCTCAAAACCCTTCAGACCAATATCCGGTATGGAAGCACACTCGCACGCGAAGTCGTATCCATTGTGCCAGGGGAGATCGTAGTGTCCGATTTCGTGCAAAACGCTGAGTCTCTGTCGTTCAAGACTATCGCCTGCCTTAATCACAATCTGCGCGTCATCGCCCCGTGCAATCATGAAGGCAGGCACATGCATTTCCAAGCCTGCTCTTCTCCTCAACTCATCTACGCTGCTGTCATCTATCCCAACCAACTCGATGTCGAAGTATGCCAGAATCGGGTCGATTGGAATCGGCGGCTCCTTCACGCCCACGTCGCGCAGGGTCCGTCCAGCGTAGAATCCGATGTCATGCGTCACCACCGTGTCGTAGCGCAAAACCTATCCCTTGTCATCCTTCTCCTGCATTATCAGGAACTTGACGTAGTCGAGCAGCTCCCGCCTCTTACCCTCGGAGAGCTTCTCATACCCTCGGAAGATCACGTTAGCTCTTTCATCGGTCCGAAGTGCCTCGTCGAACTCCATTCGCTCAGCATTGCTCACCAAGAAGTCTACGCTTACGCGTAGGGCCCGGGCCAGCCCCGCGAGCTTGTCAGACTTCAGTTGAGTGACTTCTCCAGACTCCAACCTAGAGATTGTAGCTTGAGCCAAGCCTGACTTGCGGGCCAGGTCCGCTTGACTTAGACCTAACTCGTGCCGCTTGACCTTGATCTTCTCGGCCAGTTGAACGTCTTTTGTCATTGTTTCATCCTCATCCTTCGCCTTTAGCATCAACTATATGCATCCCCACAAGATATTTGTCAACAGAAATCTATAGGATCTTCACTGATTAGTGATGTTCTGACATGACCAGCCAATAAGTGTCATTATTTGCTTGACTTACAGAGTGCTTATGTGCATTCTGCTCGTTGAGAGACAGGAGTATTGCGCCAACGACAATACGTCACTGCATAGGAAATATGTGGTTTGTCAGACAACTCGAATCCCACGGATAGGATGAAGCAGAAGTACCGTGCTCGTGTGCTGGAGTGCCGCCTCAGCGCACACATCCCCAAGCAGAAGGACCTCGCCCGACTGACTGGCATCGCTCCGACCATCATCAGCGAGCTGGAGTCTGGTGCGCTCTTCCTTTCATCCCCATACGCACTGGCGATAGCCGAAGCCTGTAAGTGCAGCCTCGACAACCTCTTTGAAGTGCGAACCAGGAGATAGTCTGTGACCGCCGTCATTGACAACAGCCACAGCCACGATCAGGGCCTCGCCATCCTTGCCCGCCTTATCGCTCGCACGGTTGTCCGTGATTGTCAGAAACAGGACCGAGCCACTACAGATCACAAGAGTGTGGCGGCGGCATACCCCATCAGCAGTAGCGTTCTGGAGAAAACTGCATGAATGAGATCGAATTCCGTCAGGTTGTCGACCAGATCAAGAATGCCGTCAATATCTTAGAGGTCATCGGCGCCCACGTGGAACTCAATAGCCGCAATATGGGCTGTTGTCCCTTTCACGAAGACAGCAATCCCAGCTTCTCGGTCAATCCCGACGGCCAGTATTTCCACTGCTTCGGCTGCGGGAAAGGTGGCGACGTGATCCGCTTCGTTGAGCTGATCGAGGGCCTCCCATTCACAGAGGCTGCCAGCAAACTCGCCGGTCTGACAGGCATTCCGTTCAAGAATCTTGATGAAGATCAGATACGAACAATGAGCGAAGCGCGTCAGGTAGCAGACGTTCTGACAGCCACCGCCCGGTACTATCATGCGAGTCTGTCTACCGAGGCGGCAGATTACCTCCGCAAGGATCGAGGCTTCACGGACGAAATAATCGGGAAGTTCTGCCTCGGCTGGGCGGGTGGTAGCCTCAGGCATCATTTGACCCAGGATTGCCGGTTCTCAATGGAACTTTGCCTCAGAGCAGGCGTGCTCAAAGAGACGGATCAAGGGCCAGTACGCGACTACTTTTACCAACGGATCATCTTTCCCAATTGGAAGGCCGGACGAGTGGTTCACTTGACAGGTCGCACGCTCGATGATAAAGGTCCGAAATACCTGCACTTGCCAGGCTCAATGCACTACCTTTTCACTGAGGATGCGCTCCGGAACGAGCAAGTCGTTCTCTGCGAGGGGGCTCCCGACTGCATCACTGCCGTTCAGGCTGGTTGGCCTGCCGTCTCTATACTCGGCACCAGCCAGTTCAATGAGTCGTATCCAGACCGCTTCCGGAAATGCAAATCGGTCTACGTCTGTCTTGACGGGGACGATGCCGGTCGCAATGCTGCCAGTAGGATAGGTCGATGGCTGCCTGACAAAGCAATCGTTGTGGCTATGCCTGACGGCGTCGACATCAATGATTACCTGATGCGGAACACACCGGAGAAATTCCAGACCCTGCTGGACGAAGGAAAACGCTATCTTGACCTGGAAATCGACCGGATTTCAACGATCCCGGAGAATAGACGAATGGACGAGGTCCGGGAGTTTCTGCCGTTGCTTTTCGGACTTGATGATTTCGACCGCCAGCGTTACATCGACAGGGTCAAGCGTGAATTCAAGCTCAACAAGAAGACAATCGAAGCAGGCGTTTACGCAGGCAAGGCCGACAAGCCCGATCCGCCACTCGAGGGCGAACCTGAGAAAGAGCAGCCTATCACTGACACTGAGCGAGAACAGGCCCTGGAGTTGCTCCGAGACCCTGATCTCATCGAGAAGATCGGCTCCGTGTTGACCGACTTGGGCTGTGTCGGAGAAGGGAACAATAAGGTCATCGTCTACATGGCCTTGACGTCGCGGATTCTGGAGCACCCGATTAGTCTGATAGTGAAAGGCGAGAGTTCCGCCGGCAAGAGCTACTTGGTCGAGACTGTCACCAAACTCTTCCCAGAGGAGGACATTCTCAAATTCACGGCCATCACTCCAAAGGCCCTCTTCCACCGGAAGGGCGGACTCGAACACAAGGGGTTGATTGTGTTTGAGCGGCCCGGTGCCGAAGAGAGCGACTACTCGATTCGGTCACTCCAATCGGAAGGGAAGCTGCTGATCACCATGTCGATTAAGGACCCGGAAACCGGAGAGTGGATCAATCACGACAAAGTGGTGCCGGGCCCCGTAGCCTACATTGAGACCACCACGCAGACTCACATCCACGCCGAAAACGAAACAAGGTGTTTCGAAATCTATATCGATGAATCGGAAGAACAGACTCGCCTGGTTCACGAAGCTCAGAAAGAGCGCTTCCGTGCGCCAGGAGAGCAGCGAGCCGTTGATACGAGACCGTGGGTAGTAGCTCAACGCATCCTTGAGCCTCTTCCGGTCATCATTGACTACATCGACCTGATCCCCTTCCCTACCAAACCTCTGCGCGTGCGACGCGATCACGATCGTCTCCTGACTCTGATTGAGGCGAGCGCAACCCTTCACCAACACCAGAGGGAGAGGCGAACAATCGATGGCCAGGAGTATCTGATCGCCGGACTCGAAGACTACGTAGTGGCATATAGTCTCGCCACAGACGTCTTGCAACAGACCATCAAGCAGATCACGCCGCAGGCCGAGAAGCTCGCCAACCTGATCGACCGCCTACAAGGCGAAAACGGCGGACAACCAATCACCAACAGGGAGATTGTTGATGGTCACGAGGCCACCGGCAATACGGTCAAGAAGTACCTCCGTGAGCTCATCAAGCAGGGAGTCGTCGAGGAGGATCGCTCGGGAAAGGCACACCTGTTTAGTATTCTGAGGATGCCTGATAAGGAAACATGTCTACTTGTTCATCCCGAAGAGCTTCGGAGGCGATTCGAGGCGCAACAGGAATCGCATCTCCCCAAACCTAACCAAATGCCCATTGGTGGGATTAAGGATGGAATTGAAAACGACTTAACCCAACCTCACCAACCTACCCAAGGGTGTGAAGGGAGGTCAAATGAGCTTTAGCACGAACGTTTGTTTTAACCCCTCGTTTTCCGTGGCGATATTGGTGAGATGTGCCTTAGACGTTGGGCCTCAAAAGGATAACCTGACCAACGCCAACTTGGTCACATTTGGTGAGATGGGGAGGTCGCATGCCTAACGTGGTGGAATTCCTGCGAAGCTTCCGTGGGCGGTCCAAGGTCCCGAAGCCGCCTGAACTGTCTGCCGTTGTGGCTGAAGGCGTGCTCTCCATGTCCGCCACCGAGTTCCGCGACGCCAATCTGGCTGTGTTGGTGCGAAGCTATCTACTGGGCGAGGATATCGTCTTAGCTTCAAATGACCGATGCCGTGTGCTGTATGGCCACAAATACGTCACCTACCTGCCAGAGGAACTCATGGCTGTTTACCAACTATCACCCGATTTCGTTAAGAGAATCCACCACATCAAGAAGTTGTGCGACGGTGAAATCCTCGCAGAGGGAGTTCTATAACATGGCCGTATCATCCCCGGCCAAGATTGCCGCCAATCGGCGCAATGCGAAGAAGTCGACTGGTCCCAAGACCAAACGGGGCAAGGCGATTGTACGTTACAACGCCATGAAGCATGGCTTGTTGGCGAAAGAGGCAGTGATAACCGTTGGTGACGGCAAGGAGAATGAAGCCGATTTCGGCAAGACCCTGCAGTCACTCGTCGACGATTTTCAGCCTGTCGGCCCAATGGAACAGATACTTGTGGAGCGCATTGCCGTCAGCTATTGGCGGTTGCGTCGCGCTCTCCGGGCCGAAACAGGGGCCATTCGTAATCAGCTCGATTCGTTTATCTGGACCAGCGCCCGGAAGGCCGAAAGTGACTTAAAGCACAACATGCGATTCTCAGATTTGCCTGAGTGTAGAGAGAGCATCATGACCGATCCAAAGGGACTCCAGCTGCTCATAGATGAGTTGGAAGTGGTCAAGACTCAGATCGAAGAGGACGGTCACATTTCCGAGCACAGCATTGAACGGCTATTCGAGTTTTACGGTCGCACAGACTTGAACACAGGCAGCTTGCTGAACTACTACAATCGCTTAGCTGACAAAGTTGTCAACGGAGACTCCGGAGTTTCGCAAGTCGAGCCTTTGAATGAGGAAGAGCGCAAGCAGACACTGCTCGGTTTGGTGAAATGGGAAATATCCAGCCTCAAAAAGACTCTGAAACAAGCTGAGACCAAGGTTAAACTGGGACTCCAAGCTGAATCAATGGCTCTCAGCATTCCTGACGCCAACACCACCAATACCTGTCTCCGTTATGAGACCACCATCGAAAGGCAGCTGTACCGCGCCCTGAACCAGCTCGAACGCCTCCAGCGGGCTCGCAAGGGCGATGCTGTCCCCCCGCCAATCAACGTCGAGCTCTCAGCCTCGGCCTGATTCCCATTTCTGCGAAACAAAGCCAAACACCACCACTGAGGATAATGGCCCGTTGACACGCAGCGTTTGTTGGAGTTAAGTTCAGAAGGGCACCCAGACTTACTGGCCTGATTGGAGAGCGAGGAGCCTAAACAGCAGGTTCTTCCATGTGGTCGGGCCTTGGCCTTTAGGGGTGGTGGAGGTTTTGCATCGAACGCCGGTGATACTATTGGCGTCACCGTGCGAGAACACAGAGAATGGGGAATCGAGTATGGCTCACGGCTCTATTAACGGCGCAAATCTCGGCTTCGAATCCGAACTCTGGCGAGCGGCCGACGCCTTACGGTCCAACATGGATGCCGCTGAGTATAAACACGTCGTGCTCGGTCTAATCTTCCTCAAGTACATCTCAGACGCTTTTGAAGAGCAGCATGCCAAGCTCGAAGCGGACCGTGCACAGGGAGCCGACCCGGAAGACCCCGACGAGTACCGGGCCATCAACATATTTTGGGTGCCCAAAGAGGCGCGCTGGTCCAAGCTCAAATCCGAAGCCAAGCAGCCGACCATCGGCAAGGTCATCGATGACGCCATGCTCGCCATCGAACGCGATAACCCATCGCTCAAAGGTGTGCTGCCCAAGGACTACGCCCACCCGCGCCTCGACAAGCAGAGGCTTGGTCAACTCATCGACATGATTGGCAACATAGGTCTGGGAGATAAGGCCAACCGCTCCAGGGATATTCTCGGCCGGGTCTACGAGTATTTTCTCTCTCAGTTCGCCAGCGCCGAGGGTAAGAAAGGCGGCCAGTTCTATACACCACGTTGCGTTGTCCGTGTTCTGGTCGAAATGCTTGCCCCTTACAAGGGGCGAGTCTATGACCCGTGCTGTGGCTCTGGCGGAATGTTTGTTCAGTCGGTTGAATTCGTTAAGGCCCACGCCAACGGCAATGGTAATGGAGGAAAAACAAAGGCCGATGTCAGCATCTTTGGCCAGGAATCGAACCATACCACTTGGCGGTTAGCTAAGATGAATCTCGCCATCCGGCAGATCGAGAATAACCTCGGTCTCAGTAACACATTTGGTCATTATCATAGGCACCCAGAAGCCCGATATAAGATACAACGCTAATTTCAGTATCATTTAGGAAGTCCTCAATGGACCGAGTCTCCAATCTGGAAGAAATACTCGACTTCGCTACCGGCATTGACCGAGTGAATACTCTTCTGGAGTTGGCCTCACTAATCGGAAAGTCTGCTCCCGACCGAGCCATCAGGCTCGTTGAGGAAGCTGTGGAGTTGGCCGGATCAGTCAACTACCCGCAGGCCAAGCCCAAGGCTTTTCTGTATATGAGCTTAGCATACTGGGTAAAAGGGGATAGCGACAAGGCCATTGAGGTCGCGAATTCGGCCCTGCGCCTGTTTCAAGAGCTTGATGATCAACGAGGGGTTGGAGAGGCCTATCGTTCGATCGGGAGGAGTCTAAGCCGCATACATGAGCATGATAGGGCGCTGGAATCCCTATTCAAGGCGGTTGCAGCTTATGAAGCGATTGAGGATCAGAGCAATGTCGGTAAGACATTCAATGAGATTAGCTATGTCTATTGGGTTCGCAAGGAGTTCGAGAAGTCATTCGACTACTCGAATAGGGCACTTGAAGCGTTTCGTAACGTAGGTGACGAAAAGAACGCCGCAACGATCCTGGGTAATATGGGGGTACTTTATCTGGAAATTGAGCAGCTTGACATGGCGCTTGAACATTGCATGCAAGCCAGGGCAATTTGGGACGACATGGGGGAGCTCGAGCATCTGAATGCGGTCCATGTCTTCATCAACCTGAGCAAGATCCTTCTTCTTAAAGGTGACTGCGAACAGTCCCTTAAGTACGGACACATGGCTGAGGGACTTAGTGAAGCGATAGACTTCAAAGAGGGCCTGGCACAAGCTCGTGGTAACATGGGATTGTCATACTTCCGCCTGAAAGACTATGCTAAGGCTGAGGAGCTTCTGAAGAGCTGCCTTGAGATTTCACGACAGATCAAGAATACATTCATAGAGCTTGAGGCCCTGAAGGATCTGGCGGTAGTAAGAAGGGCGCAACAGTCCTATGAAG
Organism: bacterium; assembly: GCA_043811375.1. Classification (GTDB taxonomy): domain Bacteria; phylum Zixibacteria; class MSB-5A5; order GN15; family FEB-12; genus JBDRNJ01. The sequence continues at coordinate 10,966 of JBDRNJ010000028.1, forward strand.
CGGCTTTCGAGTATTTGGAGCAATATGACTCCATAAAGGACAAGCTGCACGATGAACGTCGAAGTGCCCTGATAGCTGAAATGGAAGCCAGATTTGAAAGCGAGAGAAACAGGAAAGAAGCCGAGATTTATCGCCTGAAGAATGTTGAGTTGGCAGGCGAAATAAAAGAACGTAAGAAAGTCGAGCGCGAACTCTCCAAGTACCAAAAGCAACTCCAAAGGCTCGTCGACGAGAGAACTCAAGAGCTCGAACAGGAAAGAACTGCTCTGGCACAAAAGAACATAGCCCTCAACCAGATTCTCGAACACCTTGAAACTAAACGTCAGAAGACAAAACGTGAAGTATATCTCAATCTAGAGAAGTCTCTGCTGCCGTTCATGGACAAACTCGCCGATATATCTGACAAGCAGAATGCCCAGGTGATTGAGCATATGAGCATGACTCTTAGAGCCATTCTTGATCAGGACATGTCCGAGTTCAAGGACAAATACGCCAGGTTATCACCGCGAGAGATGCAGATCTGCATGCTCCTAAAAAAGGGGCTCACCTCAAAGCAAGTCGCAGATGCCCTTAGCATCTCACTTTACACAGTTAAGAATCACCGTGAGCAAATCCGCAAAAAGCTCGGTATCACTAATAAACACATCAATTTAGCTTCCTTTCTGAAGGCTCGGTAGGCTCCTCGACATAGGCACTCCTATAGGCACTTTTCGGTCCTTGTTGGATCTCGATCTATGCCTATCCTATAAATGACGAATAGGATGGTCAACAGAAAGGTAAAGAACGTGTCTAGACAAAAAGCAACGCTATTGCAAGCTGCCGGCATTCTGCTGGTTTTCGCGATGTGCGCGACGGCATGGCCCGAGGACGTGAAACGCTCCTCCGTTCCGGGGATCGCTGTCTCGCCCAATGTTATCTTGGAACAAGATCGAATTGACGAGGCGCCGATCATCGAATCGGCTCCTACCCAAGCACCCTCCGAAGATCAAGCCGCGCCGGCTGATGAGGAAGGCGTGCGCGCTATGCAGGACGTAATTACCGAAGCCCGGGAGACCGGGAAGCTCAAGAATCCATATGCGTCGGTTCTGGCTCCTAATCCGGTCGACGGCGCCAATGGAAGGACTATCTTTCTCTGGGAAACCTTCTTAGACTACAGCTTCGATCCGAGTTGGACGGTTATCAATACCAATACGGAAGGTGACAACTGGTATGTAGACACCTATTCCAACTATGACCTTGACGGCTATGCCGCTCGCGTCAATGGTTGGATGGCTACCAGCCTTATGGATGAATGGTTGATTTCACCTGCGATGGACCTGACCAGCGCTGATCCGTCTTGCCTTCGCCTGGAGTTTGCCTGGGTAGGCTGGTCGCAGCTGGCTGTTTGGCCGTACGACAACTACGATCTGGAAGTCTGGATCTCGCTTGATGGTGGTGCCACCTGGGCGGCCAAGATTTGGGACGAGGAGACCAACGGACCGGAGACCTTTGATTACTGGGAATACGCGGTCATGGACATGTCGGCTTATGCCGGCGAGGCTAATATAGCTCTTGGTTTCCGTTACTACAGTGAGCTGGGGGGCGGTGATTGGGGTCTCTTTGATGCTATTAAGCTGCACGATTCACCTCCGCCGGTTGGTCGCTGCTGCTTTGCCGATGGGACCTGCGATGACATGATGGAAGCAGACTGCGATGCCGCAGGTGGCCATTGGAATGAGGAGCTGAATTGCACCGACAATCCGTGTCAGCCCGGCGACAACTGTATCAACCCTATAGTTATCAGCCTCCCGGCTGCGTTACCATACGAAGATCTTGGACAGACAACCTGTGGTCGCGGCAATGACATCGAGGAGGGCACCCTTTGCGAGACATGGGGATACGGTCGAGACTACGACATGGTCTACGAACTTGTGCTGACGTCTGAGACAGACCTCATAATAACTATGGATCCGAAAGGCAACAAGCAGGCTATCTTCCAGGTCGGCACGTCGTGTACACCGTCTGCCGGCGAGTGCTTGTTCTACGCCACTGGTGATTGGACAGGATCCGCTCCTTTCAGTTCGGGGGTCCAACAACTTTCAGCAGGCACTTACTACCTCTTGATCGATGGCTATAAAGGCGCCTATGGGGACAGTACGGCTTGCATGGAGGACTTCGATTTGTGGATAGAGATCCCACCGGATCTCGGTCCTGGAAGCACTTGCGAGGACCCAATCATCGTTGACATTGATGCCGCCCTCGCCGGCGGAGGTTATGTTGACACCAATACGACCTGCCTGCGCGGCAACAGCAATGATATGACCTGTCTGGGATGGCATGACTCCGGCGAGGATATCTTCTATCAGCTTGATGTCACAAACGCAACTGATATAGATGTCACCGTCAATTCCTTTGGGGTTAACAATGTTGGCGTGCTGATAGCCACCGGATGCCCGGATGAACTCAACTGCTTGGACTACTATGCCAACACAGGTACCGGCGAGTCCAAGCTATTCTCGGTTCACTTGGAGCCGGGCTCGTATTACCTAATGATCGACCGGTCTACCGATTGTCTGTTCGAGTTCGAGCTCTCTATTGACGAAGCCCAGCCTACGGCACCCGGCGACAACTGTGGAACTCCGATCGTTCTGAATTCCTCCACAGATTTCCCTTACAATGCCATTGAAACGACCTGTGGTCGTTACAACAACTACAATCAAACCTGTAATAACAGCTGGGACGATGGCGAGGATCTGGTCTATCAATTGAACATTGAATCGCCTATGCGGGTCGAAATCTCTTATGATCCGATGGGAACGTCGTACGTAGGACAGATTCTCACTGATCAGTGTCCTCCGCCCAGCGGTTGGGGTACCTGTCTGGTGACCACCTACAACTACGGAGCCGACCCAAAGAGCTTCCGGATTGATCTAGATCCGGGAACATACTACCTGTTGTTCGACAATCAGATTCCGTGGAGCGATCCCGACCAGACGTGTATCCCACAGATTGACATCAGTATCAGTGAATTCGAGTGTCCGGGGATTCCCAATGACAACTGCGCCGACGTTACGCCGGTAGCAGTAGAATCCGGGGTCACGGTGACTCTGACTGGCGAGAACACGTGCGCTAGCAATGACTGTCCGGATCTCCCCTATCTGGGTGTCGCCTGGGAAGCCTTCACGATCGATACACTGTCAGCAGTCACCATCGATTTCTGCGGCACTGCGCCGGCCTTCGAAGTTGTTGCAACGACGATCTACACTGCTTGTCCGTGCGATGGTGGAGTCGAGTCTTACGAAGCGTCCACCTATGACTGGTATCTGTGTGATGGAAACATTTCGATGACGTTCGACATTCTGCCGGCCGGTACGTACTACATTCCGGTTGTATCCAACGATCCAAACTACAGTCCGATCAACTACTACTACGAGGGTCCTTACACCATCAACATCAGCGCCGAACCAACCTATTGGCACTACTGCGAGGCCACTTCGTCGGCGTGGTGTGATCAGTGGATCGAGAACTTCCAGTTCGCCAATATCAACAACAGTTCGGTCTGCGAACTCTATGGTGATTTCACCGACAAGGCAGCTTTTGTGCAACCGGGCGAGACATACGACATGAGCGTAACAATCGCCAACTCGTGGAGCTACGAGGCCATTCGAGTGTGGGTCGACTGGAATCAGGATTGGGATTTTAGTGATCCGGGTGAACAGGTTTTCGAGTACTGGTGGTCCGGCCAGGTAACGCTGCCCGTAACAGTTCCAGCGGACGCTGCTCTGGGAGCAACTCGCCTGAGAGTTCGCTTCGATTCCGGAATGGAGCCCTATCCCTGTGGTAACAGCTGGGCGGGAGAGATCGAAGACTACACAGTCGATGTCGGCGGCAGCCCGCCTTCGTTGATAGTTGAACCTACCTCGATCGACTTCGGATCCGTCGAGGGAGGAACCACGGGGGGCACGACACTCAACCTTACAGTTGACGGCGACTACGAGATCCTGTATTGGACCGAAATCGCTTACGAAGGCACACCCGACTACCCTGGAATGCGCCAAGTCATAACCGACATGGGTAACACGCTACCCGACAAAGCTCCGTACTCCGGTCCGGAATACACCAATCCTTCGGGATCACCTAAACAGGGAGGCGATCAGATTGCTGATGCGTTCGTGATTCCCTCGGATACATACAGCACGACTGGAACGACAGACGGATATATCGACCACTACTACGAGGAGTGTCCTTACTGGAGTCCGGCAGCGCCAGATGTCGTCTACGCCTACACGGCTACTCAGGATAGATACTTGAATATCGATCTTTATGGTTCCTCGTACGACACTAAGCTCTTCGTTTTTGAGAACGATGAAAACACAGTAATCGCTTGCAACGACGACTTCTATGCCGACTATACCTCGGCCCTCTTCGACGTGGCTGTTTACGCCGGAAACACATATTACATCGTGGTGGACGGTTACAGCGAAGCCGGCGACTACGTGTTCGACTTCTCCGCCGTGGAGCCTTCTGAGCCTATGGCCTGTCCTGACAACAGCATTCCCGAGCTCGAAGAATGCGGCGGAATAAGCAACAACGGCTGCAACATGCCGGAACCGGCATTTGAAACGGTGGAGTGTGGCGACACCATTTGCGGGACTCTGTTTGCTCAGGATAATTACAGAGATACGGACTTCTACACGGTAACGGTTGAGGACGCCGGCTGGCTTACCATCACTGGATGCGCCGAGCTACCGCTCGTGCTGGCCTTTGTGGCCTTCGATCCGATGGGCGTGGTTGATTGTGACAATGCTCTGTACCTTGAGCCCTGGGTTGCCGGCCTTCCGGGAGATACAATTTCTACTCAGCTGAAAGTGGAGCCGGGAACTTACGCGGTCTTCGCAGCTCCCGCCGTATTTTACTATTATCGCTGCGGCGCACATAACAACTACTGGTTTACGGTGGACTGCAATCTCCCCACGCCATGGTTAAGCGTTTTGCCTGAGGAAGGGGTAATTCCCGGTGCCGGCACTTCCGAGCTGCAGGTCGGCTATGATGTTAGCGGATTGGATGAAGGCATACACAACGCCAACATTCTCATTACGCATACCGGTGCAGATCCCGGCAAGACGATCGACATAGTCCCGGTCACAATCGACGTTGGTCCCCCGCCGGTTCTCCATGTTGCAGATCCGGATACGCTGTCTGTCGTGATGAAGAACGCTGTCGGTGATGCCAAGATCGGAGCAGTCTATTTGAGTAAGTGGGTGATCGGGCAGGACGGCGATGTCAGTGACATAGCGAATCTGGCTATGACCTGCTCCGAAATCTCAGTTGACCTGACCACCGAGATTGTCCCGGTTGCCCCCGGCGGCATTATTGGCGATGCCCTCAAGGCTACATACGTAATTCCCGATCTAATCGTAGAGATTGAGTATCAACAGCCTGACAGTCTGATTTGGGGCGCGTTGGATTTGACCTATGAATTCACTTTTGAGGTCAATGGTGAGCCTGGAGCACATGCCGTCCCGGTGGTCCTCGGCGGTCATATCGCAGGGGACCTAAATGCTGACGGAGCAGTGGACATTGCCGACTTGATTCACATGGTCAACTACATGTTCAATGACGGGCCTGCCCCGGAAATCATGACAGCTGCGGATGTCACCGGTGACTGCATCGGACCAGACATTGCCGACCTGGTTCACTTGGTGAACTTCATGTTTAATGGTGGAGAAGAACTGATACATTGTCCTTCAGGTCACTAACTGAAGGGCCGACAGGCAAGAGAGCCGTGTCCGTTCTCTTGCCACCCAAATGGCTGCGAATCTCGTTCTACACTCAACCTTGGTACCACAACGTTGGGTAACGACGATCGAGGGACTGCTTGATAGCGGTCCCTCGTTCTTTTTGAAGAGTGTCGCCGAAGCTACCGTGCTATGTGGCAAGCTGGAACCTTGCCGGGGGAGCTAACCCAAGCTGAACGCGAACTCGAAAGTCCTGTGTTTCGTAACGTCAACCCCGCCATTTTTGAGTTTGGGTCCCTTCGGCAATGATGCTGAAGGGCTTTTTGTATGCGGCACTTAGGGTTGCGCCAGCGAGCGAGCAGTTCCAATATAGCAAATCGACCAATTCTCGTTTTTCGTCGTTATTTCGGCTAAGCCAAAGATCAGGAAGCTTTTGCGAGAGTTCTAGTATTCTCTCGGCAGTGTAGAGAATATCCGGCCCATTGCCGTTTAGAGCCTCAAGCTGTGACTGCAATCGGATCTGTTCAGCTTCCCATTTTGCCGAGAGAGTCTTCCAGTGCTCAGTTGTGATAGTGTTTTCGAGCTTGTCCTGGTACGCCTGCTCAGTCCAGGTGTCGATCTGCCCGAGTCTGACTGAGATTCTCTGCCGCTCGGCTTGCGTTCGTTCCGCTGTTGTTCGGTGACGGCTTGACAACTCCTTCATGATCTTAGAGGCCTGAGCGCGGGTCAGCACAAGCGGTCCAAGCAAATCGGAGAACTGATCGACGACGTCGGCCTCCCTTACATACACAAGATCGCAGCCGCCCGGTTTCATGCCGGTGCAGTGGTAATAGATATACCTGCCCTTCTTTCGCTCGGCAGTGATCTTTGCTCCGCACTTTGCGCAAACCATTTGTATTCCCGTCAGGTGGTGGGCTGGGCCATGAGCCGCCGGGTCGATGGCCAGTTGACGCTCTCGGCTTTGCGTCAGGTGATTGCCCGTCGTCATCCCGGTCGGGGGTTGCTTCATCATTCCGATCAGGGCAAGCAATACACCGCCGATGATTACCGAGACCTACTGACCGATCAAGGTCTGGTGGCCAGCATGAGTCGTCGCGGGGATCGCTGGGATAATGCCGTGATGGAATCGTTTTTCGGGACGCTTAAGACGGAGATGATATATTTTGAGAAGTTTTTGAGCCGAGAGGAGGCGCAAACGAAGATTTTTGAGTATATTGAGGTGTTCTACAATCGCCAACGACGGCACTC
>JBDRNJ010000029.1:0-20896 GCA_043811375.1 bacterium
TATCTACGGTGAGTTGGATCAATTCGATTTTGTCGATGCCAATGATGTACTTACGGTCAAGTGTGGCGATGCGATGCTGGATCGGGCCAAGGAACATATGTTTGCTCTGCTGCTCAATATCGTGTCTGGCCGTATTGGCAACGAGACAGTGATTTCGGCCGACGATAGAGTTACTGCGGAAGCTGTGAGCTATGTAGCAAGTTTGATCAGCGATGATGACGAGACGAACGATGAGTTCGCAAAGAACATCTGCGAACTGATAAACACGGGCGCACTTATTGGTAGCGGTGTGATTCCATCCTCCTCTGTCCGATACAAGTTGACGGGCGTCCAGCCTTTGCCGGGGGAATTCCTATTGGAGCAAAACTACCCCAATCCATTCAACCCGACTACCGAGATCGGCTTTGCGCTTCCGTCAGCGATGCGAGCGAGTTTGTGCGTCTACAACATAGCCGGGCAAAGGGTAGAAACGCTGGTGAGTGGGTTCCTGGAAGCCGGAAGACATGCCGCACATTGGGATGCATCTACTCTCGCCAGCGGAGTGTACTTCTATCGCCTCGAAACCGAGGAGTTTACTGCCTCACGGAAGATGGTGCTAATGAAGTAGGTAGCCCGGAAAGTAGTTTCAATCTTGTCAATGGAGGCGGGTAATTCAGCCCGCTTCTCAATTCGTCGAAATGTCAGGTATGCATGACTAAACGGGCCAAAATTTCGTTCAGTTGTCCCCGTAAGTCGTTGGTACTAAGACATAATACTGTGGATTGCTAATCCGTTATAGGGGATGGAAAAGCGGCCGCATAAGAGGGCCCTCCCTGCTCACAGCTTCACTCCCATTCTCTTGGCAATCTCGGCAATCGACGGCGAATCCGGCTGTTTTCTCGCAGGACGACCAGCGAAAAACTCGATCAGCGCCATGGCAACAACGTCGCTCCTGCTCATCCTGGTGTGATATGCCTCACCATTGACCATCTCGACCAAGCGGGCAGGTAGATTGTATGAGGCCGTTTTCTTTTCGACTTCGCTACTCGGCCTACCCGGCCCGGGTCGCTTCTTTCGCTTCTTGTCGGCCAAAGGTCACCGTCCTTCCTGTCCGCGCGCTACGTTTCACTACTACCCTTCCCAGATAGCATATTCAGCGACATTAATCAATACTAATATTCTAATAATATGATATTGACAAATGGCCGATATAATGGTAGACTAAGGTGAGTGTGAATTGAAGTGAAGAGGTTCCCATGTCTAATCAACACGGTCAGGATTGTACTCCAGGTGTCATCGGCCGGGCAAAACCAGCCACTAGGGGTCACATTAAAACCCGCCACTTAGAGAGGAAGGATTCGCCATATATACCTTCGTCAGGAGGTATTCAATGGCGAACGTACTCAAAGTGGCTGTTGTACATGCAATTATCGGGCTACTGGACCAGGATTGGTCGTATCGGCGGATTGCCCGTGAACTGGGCGTCGACCGTGGCACCGTGGCCCGCTATGATCGGCTGAGGCTGTCAGCGGATTCAAAACCAGCCAACCCGACCCCCGGGTATCTTGGCCTGGCGCCCACCGCTCGCTCGCTGGGTCCGCCCAGCCGGTGTCAGCCATTCGAGGCCGTCATCAAGAATGAGCTGGATCAAGGGCTGTCCGCTCAACGGATCTATCAAGACCTGGTTACCGAACAGGGCTTTGACGGCTCCTACTCTTCGGTCAAGCGTTTCGTTCGCCGGTTGGGGGGCAAGACTCCCTTACCCTTCCGCCGCATGGAATGCGAACCCGGCCATGAAGCTCAGGTCGACTTCGGATCGGGCGCCTGGATAGTCCAGGACGGCAAGAAACGCCGAGCTCATGTTCTCCGTGTTATCCTGAGCCATTCTCGCAAGGGGTACTCAGAGGCGGTCTTCAAACAGACCACCGAGAACTTCATCAGAGTCCTGGAGAATGCCTTCTACGCTCTCGGTGGCGTTCCCAAAACGCTGGTGATCGACAACCTTAAAGCGGCCGTGACAAAGGCCGACTGGTTTGATCCTGAACTGAACCCGAAGATCCTGGCCTTCGCCCGACACTACGGTTTCGTCTTCCTGCCAACCAAACCATATATGCCAAGGCATAAAGGGAAGGTGGAGTCGGGTGTCAAATACGTCAAAAACAACGCTCTGAAAGGGCGCACCTTCTCAACTCTGGCTGAACATAACCAGTTCCTGGCTCATTGGGAGCGACAGGTAGCCGATACTCGCATCCACGGCACCACCCGGCAGCAAGTCGGCAAGCGGTTCCGTGATGTAGAACGAGCGACTCTGATGCCGCTGGCTCAAGAACGGTTCCCGCTCTACGCCGAAGGAAGACGCAAGGTCAATCGCGACGGTCACATAGAGGTCGCCCGAGCTTACTACTCGGTTCCTCCTGAGTATCTGGGACATCGGGTATGGGTACACTGGGACAGTCGCATGGTGAGGATCTACAACGAACAGTTGCAGCAGATAGCCGTTCATGTCAGGGTCTCGCCGGGGAAGTTCCACACCGACCGCAGCCATCTGGCCGAGGCCAAGATATCATCTGTCGAACGGGGCGTTGAGTACATGCTGACTCGAGCGCGTCGTCTGGGTGATGGCGCCGGTCGCTGGGCGACGCAGATGATCGCGGTCCGGGGTATCCCGGGTGTCCGGGTCCTGCAGGGGTTCTTGTCGCTGGGTAAGAAGTATCCGGCCAACGTCATCAACCAGGCCGGTGACAGAGCTTTGGAGGCGGCCTGTTTCCATCTTCGTCCCGTGCGCCAACTATGCCAACGCTACGCCGAGGACCAGGAGGAACTCTCCTTCTCCGATGAGCATGCCATCATACGGCCACTGTCAGAATACCAGAACCTTCTAACCAAGTCACCAATAGCATCTCAAACCAAAAACAAAAAAGCCACTTGTGGCCCACAGGTGAAACAATGAATGTACCGCTGATGTCCAATCTCAAGAAGCTGCGGCTATCGGGACTGGCCTCCACCCTCGAGGTCCGTCTGCAAGAGGCGGCCGGCAATCAACTCAACCATCAGGAGTTTTTGGAACTGATCGTCAATGATGAAATGGCCGTTCGCGACGACCGGGCGATCGCGCGAAGAATCAAGAAGGCCGGCTTCCGGGAACTCAAAAGTCTGGAGGATTTCGACTTCAGCTTCAATCCCTCTATCAAGCGACGTCAGGTCATGGATCTGGCCACCGGCCGCTTCATAAGAGACAAGACTGATTTGCTTCTTCTAGGTCCGCCCGGAGTGGGTAAGTCGCACCTGGTGCAGGCTATCGGACACCAGGCGGCCAGGATCGGATACACGGTGCTCTATCGTTCCATCTTCGATACCATTGCCGAGTTGACCCAGGCTGAGAACTTCGGTGACAGTATCAAGACCATGAACCGTTATCTCAAAGTCGACCTGTTGATAATCGATGACATGGGTATCAAAAGATTGCCCAAGCAGTCCGGGGAGTATCTGTTCGAGATTATCATGCGACGGTACGAGTTACGTTCCACGATCATGACCTCCAACCGACCGCTGGAGGAATGGGGCAAGTTGATTGGCGATGTGCCGACCGCAACGGCTATCCTCGATCGCATCCTCCACCGGGCCGAGATCATCCAGATCACGGGCAAGAGCTATCGATTGAAAGATCGCGCAACCAAAACAGATCGAGCTTGCCAAAAGGAGAAGAAGGCATCATGATAGAGATGTCGGAGAGTTAAACTGGCGGGTTTTGACCCGACCCAAGGTGGACGGTTTTAACCCGGCCGGTGGCATCCAGGTAAATCTGAGGGTTTGGTTGTCGGCTATATCCGCGTGTCGACCGACCGCCAGGCCCAAAACGGCCACAGCCTGCAAGCCCAGGAAGACAGTATCCGGGCCTATGCCCGGGCGCACGAACTCCCGTTCAGTCGGGTTTACATGGACGACGGAGCCAGCGGCAAAGACACCGACCGCCCTGCCCTGGCTCGTCTGCGGGCCGATTTGCCTGAGATCGGCACGGTGATCGTCTACAAGTTCGACCGGATCAGCAGGTCGGTGGTGGATTTGTACGAACTGCTGGGCGAATTCGAGGCCGCCGGGGTGGACTTCATGTCGGTCAGCGAAGGCGTCGACACCGGCACGGCCGTGGGCGAGTTCATTATGTCCGTCATGGCGTCCCTGGCGCAAATGGAGCGCAAACTGATCGCCGAGCGCACCCGGCACACCCTGGCCAACAAAAAGGCCAATGGCGAGCACGTGGGCCGCGTTCCCTTTGGTTTCCGAGTCGGTCCCGACGGTTGCCTTGAAAAAGACCCGGACCAGCAGAAGGCGGTCACCAAGATGAAACGTGCAAGGCGATCGGGGCTGTCTTTTCAGGCCATTTCCGATCGGTTTGGCGTCCCCAAAACCACTGTCAGGCGCGTCACAAACGCCCACCAAAACACGCGCAATGCCATGTATCTCAGATAGTTATCTGTGTCTCGTCGGGCCACAACCGAGCGTTTGTGGCCCAGCATACGTTGATGGCTGCTCGGGTCCGAGCCACCCGTTCCTTCTCGCTACGGGCACAGCGGTGGCATCGGTCCTTCGTGGAACATGAAATTCACAAGGTACACAAGGTCGGATATGTCAATTAGTCCGCCGGATCCATTGATGTCCGCTTCTCCGAAGCAGGGCGGCTCCGGACCGGATAAGAAACTATAATTCACCAGATACACCAGATCCGTGATATCCACAGTCTCGTCGCCACTGTGATTGACATCACCGCGGATCTCGCAACAGTATTCGCAGGCATCGCCTATGCCGTCGCCGTCGGCATCGGCTTGGTCTGGGTTGTGGACTTCAGGGCAGTTGTCAGCTGACCCGCAGATGCCATCAGAATCTGCATCATTAAGCGTATCGAACGGGCAGAAGTCGCACACGTCTCCAATGCCATCCCCATCAGCATCGTTTTGGGACCCATTGTAGTTGTCCGGACAATTGTCGCAGACGTTACCGAAGCCATCACCGTCAGAATCCGTCTGGCCGGGATTGTCGACGGTCGGGCAGTTATCACAGGCGTCACCCAGCGTGTCGCTGTCGGAATTGTCCTGATTAGGATTGTCGACCGTCGGGCAGTTATCACAGGCGTCACCAAGGGTATCGCCGTCGCTATTCTCCTGGCCGACGTTTGGAACGGTCGTGCAGTTGTCACAGGTGTCGCCCACGTTGTCAGCGTCAGCGTCGTCCTGAACAGGGTTGAAGATGCTGGGGCAATTGTCATTGTTGGCACAGAGTTCGTCTCCGTCGGAGTCATTCTGGCCGTCAAATGGACACTCGTCGCACACATCGCCGATGCTGTCATTGTCCGCGTCTGATTGGGCGTGGTTAGAGTCTTCCGGACAGTTATCGCAGGCATCGCCTACTCCATCTGCATCGAGATCCGCTTGGTTCACATTAGCTACATTCGGGCAGTTGTCGCACGAATCCCCCAGACTGTCAAAGTCAGTGTCTTTCTGCTCCGCGTTGTAAGCGGAAATGCAGTTATCGCAGGCATCGCCAACACCATCCCCCTCCTCGTCCTCTTGATATACATTAGCCACAGTCGGGCAATTATCGCAGGCATCGCCCAGCGCGTCGCTGTCGGAGTTGATCTGATTCGCATTGGCCGTCAGCTGGCAGTTGTCGCACAAATCACCCACGCCGTCGCTGTCGGCGTCCGCCTGCCCCGGATTAAAGACAGAGGCACAGTTGTCGCAGCCGTCTGCCGTCCCGTCCCCATCAGAATCCGTCAGGTCATCATATCCAGGGCACGCATCGCAACTGTCGCCGATCCCGTCCCCGTCCGTGTCCTCTTGTAGTAAATTACCGGCCATCAAGCAGTTATCGCATGAATCACCAACGCCGTCCTGATCGACGTCCTCTTGCAAACTGTTCTGTGTGTGGCGGCAATTGTCTGTGTCATTTGGAACACCGTCAAGATCGTCGTCGCATCCGACCGCGATCGAAACATGGAGTGTATCTGGACTGGTCGGAGCGTTACTTGTGAATATGAGTCTGCCGGACAGCACCACTATCGAGTCGGGATCGTTAACCACTCCGTCGAAATTCAGGTGCACCAAACCGGTCAGTGCGTTTGACATCCCTGACGGGACCATACCGCTTTCGAAACCAGAGGTTTGAAGCCACCCCGAGGGTCCCGAATCAATCTCAATACCGATGTCGAAGTACAGATTTAGGGGTCCGACATTTGTAATAGTAAGGGCAGTATCGGCTTGCACCCCGTGATCAGTACAGGGAGATTCGACGTCACGCCAAGATGCTCGGAACTGCGCATCGAACATCGGTTCAATGCAGGCCAACCTGAACCAACGTACATCAGCAGATTGCCAAGTTCCCTCGTCTAGTACAATGCCCCCTGGGTCAGGGTCATCAATGTACATCACGTCGAGAAAATAGTCTCCTGTGTATTGCCCACTCGGGTCAACAATCAGCGAATCAGGCGCATTTACGATCAGGTTAGTGCCATAGCGTGCCATCGAGGGCCAATGCTCGGACTGGCAACGTCCGCCAGCGCCGGTGGCCGAGTCGCAGCCCGGAGTGTAAGAGTTAGTCAGGTTACGAGCACCATCCCACAACAGACCGGTCAGATCCGGGCAGACAGACAGGAACAATTCACCGTTGGCCGAGCCGACGCGGTCGGAGCCGTCGAGACCTCTTTGGGCGCAGTCATCTTCGATGCCTGCAGGAATATCATTAAATTGCACCCAAATGAAGTAGAGGCGATCGTTACACTCAGAGATGGACATTTTTGAACCATTCAGCTGCCAGTTTCCACCATTGCACGTTGTTTGGTCCCATTCCAAGTCAGCCACTCTAACTATCGCACCGCGCGGCAATCCATCCGCGTGATCAGTGTTGAAACCGAGACTCTCTCCCCAATGAAACATGGAGCAATCGTACCCGACACTGTCGGCAATCGGATCCGCTGGCCAAACCCTTCCGTTCCAAGCTATATGCAAGATATTATCTGAAGTTATGAGCGCCGACAGATCAGTGTAAGGACGATAGCCCGTTTCGCCCTGACGGTTCTTGGTCAGGTTGACACGGGTGTTCCAGGTCGCACCGTAGTCGTAGGAAACTTGGTAGTAAATGTCGTTTTCAAGCTGAACGCTGTATTCGGCATAGGTCCCAGTGTTGTCCGAGCAGGTGTCACAGAGGCTCAGATCCGGGCAGAGGTTGGCTGTCCAAACCAGAGCCACCTTGCCAGTGGTATAGGAGCAGGCTACATCCTGAGAGATATCAAAGACGGTATCAACGATAATGGGCGGGAAATCCCAGGTTCCGGCAGCGTCGGCGCCGATCTTACGGAAGTAATAGATCGCCTGCGGATCGGCCGCGTTCGGCATTGAGGCCTGCGCGAAGGCGTGAAGCACGGGTGTCTGACCGGCCACATCTTGATAACACATGGTCGGCCAGATGGTGTACTCAGCTCCCGTCTGGGCGCTCCAGTTCTGAGTAGCGTCAGGAATGCGGCTATTGCCGGTAAAGAATGCAGAAGCTGGTGAAAAATCCCAGTAGAACTGGCAGGAATAACCGGCGCCCTGGTTGTTGTGACCACCAACGACGGCGCGGTTGGGCCCGCTGCCCGCGGTGGTTCTGGTTACGTCGATAGCCACAAAACCTGCATACTCACCCGAAGGCTGAACCGATTGCTGACTTGTTTGCGAAGCCGAATTGTCAACCCATGCGGTGTACCGATAGGCCCGGCTCCCGGCGATGTCTCTGGTCGGCAGATACATCCAACCGAAGTGGACAATTGGACCTGACGGCGCGCTGTTACCCCAGTCCACCATCCGGCCCATGGAGCCGTTCTTTTGGTAGTCGTACCATGTGCTACCGATTCGACGGCCAAGGGCAACAGATTCAGATTGGAGGTCGCTTAGTTGTAGGGCTGGCGGAGAACTAATTGAAGGTGCCTCGTTACCGGCACGCGGTAACGTCTCGCCAAGACGTGCACGGTTGACTTCGTCAGCGTAAACGACTATTGATGCAATGGCCAGAAAGACAGCTAATACAGCGATTCTCAACGGACCCCCCATTAGCACAGTGATCCATATCTCTCCCCGTAAGATCGCCGAAAACCCGGTTTAGTCAAGGCAAAACAGGACTACTTTATTCATCATTGGTGCCGTTGTCGATGCCGGGTTGCTTCGATGGTCATTTCCGTCTGTGCCGGACGGTACCGTCAAGGGCATCTAAAGCCGGACACCCCAAGTTTTTTACTGACAGCCCCTGTCAGTCCGGGCTATTATTCTGAATCCAGAGACTGGGAGGTGTGCTCGGTGGAAGAACCTAAACAGTTGCCCAAGGTGGCCATTCTCGTGCCTGCGCTGGTCGCGGCTGCGATGTGCTTGGTTGCGTTGGGCAACAACCCCTACAGCTACTACCAGACATTGCGGCTCGTTGTGTGCGGCGTCTCCACGTTCCTGGCGTGGGCCGCTCACAGGGAAGGCAAGGAAGGCTGGTCCGTTGCCTTAGGAATGGTGGCCGTCATCTTCAATCCGATCATCCCTATCCACCTGTCACGCTCGATCTGGGCCGTCATTGACCTGGCCACGGCCGGTGTTCTCTTGGTGGCTGGGTTCAAACGGTTCCCGGGCAAAAATTTAGCGGATCGCTGAAAAGCAAAAAACATGTACAATCGTAAGAGCATGGTGAAAGGAAAGGGAATGCGAAGAGCAGCCAAGGTTATCCCAGCGGTTGTACTCACAGCCGCTATGAGTGTGGGGTGTGCAGCGGGGTACTTGGGAATGCACGTGTACGGTCATTGGGATGCCGAGTTGGACTATGGCAAGTACAAGCGCTTTGCAACAGTTCTGCCCGAGTCGGAAACCCCGTTAGTCTACAAGCAGATTTTGCACTTGGTTGAATTGCAGCTGACGGCCAATGGTTATGTGCTGGATGAGGGGAACCCTGACTTTCTGATCATACCGCAGTATTTCGTGGGTTCCTATGAGGTGTACAAACCACCAGTGACTATTCCTTTACCCGTGTATAAGCCGGGGCAGAGAACCAGGACTCATGGGTGGATTGGTACTCAAATGGTCACCGTCACCCAAGAGACTGCTGCCACGGTCGAGTTCCAACCTGCGACAGTCCGCCGGGGCCATGTTGAAACAGAGTTCTATAAGGTCATAAACCTGTATTTTGCCGACGCAGATTATCTGTCAGAGACTGATAGCTTGCGCCTGATATGGCGCGGTGTGGTCACTGCTACCGGTGCGCTTCCCGACATAGTCAGGGATGCCCCGCCTATGTTGCAGGCACTCCTTAAGGAGTTTCCCTATCGTAGATATTACGACCTCTACAGGTATTATTTGGATCCCGGCGCTTATTATCCCGACTCTGCTGGGCAAAAAGTGGATCCGTATCCGGAAGTTGACTGAGGCACGGGGGCCTCGCAGCTTGCTGTGGAATAGATTATAAGGAGCGCCGATCCGCACGAGTCTGGGATCGTCATTGGTATAGCAACTTTCTGGATCATGTTTTCTATGATTGCTGACCCGTTGCATTAGTGGTTCAAGCGTCGTTTATGGTGGTTTGAGTAGGTGTCAGGCAAGTTACGAGCTAAAGGCCGCCCGTCACCGATGGTCATGCAGTAACGACAAACGAGTAGAAAATCCCACCTATGATTCATCCACTTGACATGGACACTTGCGGATCGAATTGGGTGTGTCGGACGTTTTCGTCCTGATAGGGTAGGATGCTCCTGACAATGGTGAGACACCCCAAAGTGCGCAAGATAGGAAGCGGGATGATGCTGATTTCAGCATCCTTCCTCCTATGTCTCAATCTGTACGGAAGCTTGCACACATTGCGTAACCCGACGCTGTACGAGGAGCGGAACACCCTATTCCAAAGCGACATTACATTGACGCCCGGTGAGTTATCGGATTGTTGCCGCAGGTTGGCAGACGAACCAGACAGCCTATATGTCAAACGTGTTTGCAAAACCGTTAACAAGGGTATTGCTCACTACTGGATCCGCACCGAATCTGATCCATATCACTTGGATGTGCCCTTTTGGGAAAACTACTTGCTGGCATCCTACTTATCACTATGGCCTCCTGAAGTTGGTTATGAGTTCATAGACCCAGCGAAGGCGCTGGAGCGAGGGATTGGACTGTGCTCCCAGCACGTAATGGCGGCGGTGGGGATTTTGACGGCTAACGACATTGCCGCCAAACCAATCCTGCTGAGCGGCCACATGGTGGCTGAGGTTCGCGGAGATGACGGTTCATGGTACGTCATAGATCCAGACTTCGATGTCGTGATGCCAACTGATCTGCAGTCCATCCAAGGAAACGTCGCAGCTGTAATACCATACTATGAGTCAGCGAGACTGAATCCAGACAGCGCGAAACCAGCCGCCAAGGCAGCTCGACTCGCGGACGTCTTCGGAAGTGAGGGAAACGTAATCTACGAGTCAGTGGCAGATTGCTGGGGCGAAGAGGCTGTTCTGCTTGAACAGGTATGCTACTTCCTGAAGTGGTCGATTCCAGCCGGTATCTATGTCGTCTTAGCGATTGCAGCGATAAGGTCAAAAGGTCGGAACTCGATTCATCGTCGACGCCCCAGTCCACCCATGCCCTGCCGCAGCAGCGACAGTGACATACAACGGAGCCTGTCAGTGCGGCCAAGGACACCTATCAAGATAGTCACTGTGGAGCGGCAAGGAGTAGAGCACGTCTCCCCACTTGCTTACACCCAACTCAATCACGAAGCCGAGCGTGAAGTTCAATGGGGACGATCCCGATTCGCCGGAGATTAGCCTACTGAATGAGTACGTCCACTTTTGACTGCCTGGCAATGACGAACCTGGTTTTAGTGTCTCTCTTGTAACAGGGAAATACTCGGAACCCGGATCGTTCATACCATCTGGCGGCCTTGAATTGCTCATCGAAAGGTGACCGAAGAACTAGATTGTGCGGCCCCTCCCTGAACATCGCCGGGGCCAAGGCTGTATCGTTGATGGCATTCTTCTGTAGAAACACGCACTCTATCTTGGCTGAGTCGATCCAGATCGGTTCTTGATTCATGGTAAGAAAACTGAAATACGGGTGACCTTGCAGTAGATTCAGATTCTGCAGATAACCCCTAACTCTACGACCACCTCGAAAGCAGACAGTGGCTTCGATGGCCTTGAGAGATGCTTCCAATCGATCCCTTTCGCCTTTAACAAAGTGGTGGCCCAAGGAGGCCAGAGCAATGCCAACCGCGACTAAAGAAAAGACAACGGCGACAAACGCGAAGTACGTAACAAGGCGCACATTGTCACCCGGCACGGTTTCCGGAGCTGTCGGATAGCAGCACCATGCTAGGGTGAATGCCACTGCCGCAGCGTTGAGCCATCCCCCCAACCGTGCGAACTCGTGATGCTTGTCCAATTGTCTCAGCCTCTCGACCCTCTTTTCCCTTGTCTGGTATCCTGTCAGCCTCCGCAGCGTGGAATGCCTAAACTGGACCAGAGTGAAGAAACCGATCCCGCTTGCGATCGTCAGGGCTAACACTTCCATGGGAAATTGCATCAGCGGTAATGTGTACACGCTGTTGGCAATGGCGTTGCTGCCTGACTTTAGAAGAAGGATCAGATCCGTCATTGCAGTTATCTTTCGGGTCCTGCGGCGGCCGGTTCCAGCACCTCGTGCTCAGCTGCTTCGGTACGTTGGCTGATTGGATCACGGCGTTTCTGGTCGGGAGGTTCGCCTTTGTTCAGGGCTACGAGATCGAGCAGTTCGGGGGAATCAGCCTGAGGCAGTATCTGGTCCAGGTCGAAATTGAGCAGGGGACTCTCAGCGATTCTCGGTGACTCAAAATTGGCATGCTCCAGGCCCTCCAGATCGTCGTGCACAATCCGCGCAAAGGCCATCATCATCTTGGTCTTGGAGGCACCGTATTTCTCTGTTTCAACCCCATACCCGGGGGCCTGCTCACCAGTCCTGGCCTTAGTTTGCTCGGCATCTCTCGTCTCAGCAAGTGGGACAGGACTTATGGAATCCGCGACCAGCTCAGCAGATTGTGACGGGATATCCGGTGCCGGTTCGCTTTCGGCGGGGCGAAGCAGCCTTTTGAGGGACCTTTTCATTTGCACCCCCAGCATAATCAGCCTGCCAAGGGCTACCAGGAATATCAGGCTACCAAATATGATCGCCGCTTCAAACAACTCGGACTCCCATTCGAAATGGACACCATGACCTTCCCATGGGCAAGAGGGTCGGCCTGCAATTCGTTGTGGAGTATATCGGCAATGTTTTCACTCAGGTTTAGGGCTGAAGATGCACTTCGGACCGCACGACGCGCCGTCCGATATAAGGGCACACGCTTGCCACGCGGACGCCGCACTGGGATTCGGTAACCGTGCGATGCCACAGATTGTGGTTGCAACCTGCCGCATATGCCCATAGCGTTCTACAGAAATGAGATTGGAGATTATCGAAGACTTGGGAGGTTCGTACAATGGAGACAATTCAATCGCAACAGCAGGGTCCGTTGGCAGCTGACTATGTGCGAATGTACTACGAGCACCAGTTCGAACGGATGGGCAGACTAGAGGACCAGAGCCTGATGGTCAGCAATATCGTCATCACCATCACTATCCTGGCGTTCAGTCTGGCCTTTGGAAAGGCAACTGAGTTATCGCCCATGACGGGGCTGGGACTGCCGGGGCTGATGATATGCTCTAACCTTTTCGCTATCAGTTACATCAACCGGGCGGCAAAATGGTGCCGGTTGCACCAGAGGCGGGCAAAAAGAACATTAGAGTCTTATGCACAGCCGCTGCAAGAAATCAATCAGAGCGGAGAATGGATTCGCTCGGGCTTGTTGGGAAGCAGGAAGACCATTCAGAGACTGCTGCACGTGATTCTGGCAGTAGTCTCTGTGCTCCCGGTCGCGAGCTATTTCAATGCATTCTAATGCCGCTAGCTGACTCGCTCTGCTTGCACCGGTTCTACGAAAGTGTCGGCGTGAGAAGAACGCGAGTAGTTGGCCCATGATAGAGAGAACCAGACCCGGCATTGCCCCTACCCTGCTGTGCCCGGCACTTACCTCGGAATTTCCCCGGGGTATGTATATACATCCCTCTAATTCCCAGCAACTTACAACGATTCTCGAGCGGTTTCAACGGCGCCTATTAGGCTGAGCGGCGCCCTGAACTCACTACGAACTCAAAATCTACCGCTACTTCCATAATGTTACAAATCCCTGCACCGCTACCATTTCATTACCCCATCTCGACGAGGACTTTGAGGACCGTCATCCTCTCCAATACGGTCTTCTGACGAATGTGTCTCTGAGGAGGCGCGCACGCGTCGCAGACGTCGCCCAGTCGGGCGCCACAACTGGGACACGACTCCGCGCACGCCATTCATAATTGCCCAACGGGCACTCTCTCAATGTCCAAGTTCAGCAGCAGCATCGTGCTGGCTGGCCGGCATTAGACAGGGGCCGGACAGTAGAGGCAGTCGGGACGGCCAACGCTATCACTGGGACCGGCGCTCGCCTATTCGGTGGGTGAAGTCTCCGATTGGTCGGTGGAGTCTACGGTAACCACCCGGGCCAGCCCGAGTAGCTGCGGATCTATCTCAAGGCGGGCATCGTTGGCCACGTCAATGTTGATCGCAAAGCGGACGCTGTTGTCTTCGATGTAGAATTCGATGGTACCACCCTGATCGGCGAAGCCTTCGAGTTCGCTGACGGTGACGATAGGCAATCCCCTGGTGCTTTCCAGTACTCGCTCGATATTGTCCGATTCAGTAGCGCAGACAAACAGAAGCTGACATGACAGGTGGCCGCTGGAACGTCTCAGGGCAATTTGACGACCTTTCATGGTTTTATCTTTGACCGCCCGCTCAAGGGCTTGGCCAAACGGATCCCGACCCAGGATGCCGATACAAAAGGGTTCGTCGTCACTGCCAAACGCATCCTCCGGCCAGTCAATCAGTTTGGCGAAGTTGTAAAGGCATGCGGCTTTGATTTCGTATTCGGTCGGACCTGCTGTTTGAGTCCACGCCACGGCGGCCAAGCCCGAGACCAAGGCCAGACCGATCACCGCGTACCAAAGGTAGGACCGCCCTCCGTGACAAGGCGTTCTCATGGTGCAATGGGACCGGGGTAAGCTGCCTCGGTTTCCAGCCCTAAGAGCTTCTGTATTTTGCGTCCAGCGATTCATAGGGACATCGGTCTGCATATCGAGTCGCCGATGGGCGGCGCCTATAGACGGTAGCTGACCTCCACAAAAGCCGATCTCTGGGGACCGCCCGGGATATACGGAATGTTTCTTCGTATATACTCCGGGTACACATAGTCCTGGTTGAGAATGTTCTTAACAATCAAGGAAAACTCCAGCGGACCGGAAGGTCTCAAAGCGATCCGGGCATTCACCAGAGTGTAGTGGTCGAGAGTGTAGTCGGTTCCCCCTGAAGCGGCCGTTGCCCAGGTTTGCCACGATGAAGAGGCGCCGTAGTTACCCTTTCGTGAAGACACGTACTGGGCGGTAAGGGCCAGACCAAGCTGTTTCAGCGGCGAAAAGTGCGCCGCCAGATTGGCTGTGTAAGGGGCAAAGTACTGCAAATCGTTGCCGTCCGAATCTTCGCCGGTTTTGTAGGCAAAGTTCCCCTGTATCGACAGTCCCGGCCTGGGTATGCCGCTGAACGAAAGTTCGATACCCCGGTGCACGCAACCATCAGCGTTGAAATAGACATAGCCATTGGTCCATTCCATATCATCAGAACCATATCCATACTCGCCGTTGAGCCCTGACAGTTCGCCCGTGGTCAAGGCCCGCCGTTCGATGAGATTGGCGGTAGTTGCATAAAAGCCGTTGGCTCGCAGGGATATTGCCGAGGTATTAAAATCTATCCCTACGTCCAGGGTACGGATTTTCTCCGGCTCGAGGTCGGTGTCACCGGCCAGCACATTCACCGTCCGCACGAACTTTTCGAAGAAACTCGGGTTTCTGAAGCCGCTGCCCAGGATACACTTTATGGCCAATCTGTCGCTGGCCCGGTAAACGGCGCCAAGGCTGGGGACCAGGACAGCACCCGCCTGCCGGTTGGCGTTGAGCCGTCCGCCGGCCTGAAAATAGAGCTTGTCAAATGGGTTAACCGAAATCTGCACGAACGACCAGAGATCATTGGTGCTCTGCGACTGGGGAAAGGCGTTGGCTGCAACATTCTGAACCGGTCGCCCGTCTCCTGTCACTGAATCCACAAAAAGAAACAAATAGGGATCGGAGTGGGAATACTCGGTCCCGAGGCCACAAAGGAAACCAATCTTGCCCGACAGGGCATACGAAACGTGAGTCTGAAATCCGCCCTTGGTTCCGCCGTATTGCTGGGTATGCGGGACACCCGCGACCCATGAGGAAGGCGGGTAGGAATCAACCCTCTCACTCTTGTCGACGACATCAAACCAGGCGATGGTCCCCAGCTCAATCCTTTCTTTGTCAAACGGCTGGCGGTGTCTGACGTTGACACTGCCGCCACGAATGGACCTTTCTCCGGTGGACACCCTGGCAGGGATTATGCCGAATTTGTCTTTGTTGCTTTCAAACAACAGGGCGTTGACTTCAAAGTTGCGATAGCCGATGGCCGTAAAGAAAGTGGCGTAGTCGTTTTCGTAGGCCTGGCGGTCGTCGGCATAGAGGCCCAACGTTCTTTCCCCGGTTTCTTCCAGGGTCAGAGACCCCGTGCCGGGGGCGATGTCGTCCTCATCCCAGATGATGCGCTTGTTGTAGCCATCACTATTGACATACTCGCCGCTGATGAACAGGTCAATCTCCTCGGCATTGCTGCCCAGGGCCAGGCTGGCTTTTCTGGTGACGAAACTGCCACCCTTCAGGTGAGCCGTGGCGCCGGCGGCCGATTTGCCGTCTTTGGTGAGAATGTTGATAACCCCGGCGAAGGCATTGGTCCCGTAGAGAACACCCCCCGGTCCGCGGATGACCTCCACCTGTTTGATCGCCGACAGGGGCACCTGCTCCAGATAGTACGAAGAGACGATAGCATCATACAGAGGCTGACCGTTCACCAACAGGCTCGATTTGTTGTTGTAGTGAGTCTGCAGGATGCCGCGGAACTGAACGTCTGTATACCCAAAGTACGTCTCCATCACTTCCACGCCCGGCAAGAAGCTCAAAAACTCATACAAGTTGTCGGCCCCCAGGTCCCTGATCTGCTCCTCGGTATAGACGTCGATAATGGCACATGCCTCGCTTACCGTCTGGCTGACGGTCGATGCCGTAATGACATGGATGCCGATGAGCTCCTCCAGATTCATCTCGTAAAACGGCTTGTGCGATGTGTCCTCACCCCTAACATCCGCTCCGGACGACAACAAAAATCCAGCCACTAACAATAATGACCCAAGCTTGCATTTCATTGTCCTGGCTCCCTGGTTAATCAGAATCTACCGGAGGATCAACGCCAACGTTGGTGCAGTGTGATTAGAAGAGACCTGGCGGCCACACATTCTTAGGGTAGCCTGGCCGCGCAATTGTCTCGGCGCATCCTCCACATTTAGATGCTACAATTTTAATTCGGCCGATTTGGCCGAATCTTGCGGGCTGTGGGATGCACCGTGGCAGGAAATTGGGCCACTCTGAGCAAAATGTGAACAGGGACGGGGTAATTGAGTGCCCGCGGATCCGTATGAACGCCGTTACCGCCCCACCTTACAACAGCTTACTAAGTCGACCCAGAGAGCCCAAGACGATCCTCGAAACTCTACACTCGAATACCCGGATACCTCATATCAATGAAAAACCGGGATCGCAACAGCGATCCCGGTCGGATTATCAGCAGTTCTTCTTGATACTCAGTACAGCGATACTAAAACCAATAATACGTTTATATGCGTGTCGTAGCGTATCGGCGATACAGGACAACGGCGCCACCACCTAACAGCAGCAGCATCAACCCCGCCAGGCTCCAATCAGAATGACTCGGTACGGCTCCCAAGGCTCTAATCTGGCAGGAAGGATCGCACACAAACCGGAATTGGTACTGAGCGAAACAAAGGACGCCCTGGCAGATTTCCACTTTCAGGCCGGCCGTGCCCCCACCTTCGCAGTTCATGGCCACGCTGGCGGCATCATCAGGGCCGGTGAGCTCGGGGGCGGCATCAAGGTAGACGCAGCCATGCTCATCTACAATACTGATATGGTAAATCAGACCTGCGCCACCACCCGAAATGGAATAGTCCAGTGACTGTGTTGTCTCATTAAACTCACAGGTGGCTGTAACCGCTGCTGTTGCTGAACCAGCCAGTAGGCCAAAAGCGGCCAACAGCAGAAGTGCACAGGTCATCGTTCTACATCGACACATGCTCAAACCTCTCTTTCTCCAGTGAAAGTCACGCGATAAATACCATTGTATATCAAGAAGTTACCTTTGTCGAACCGAGTTGTCCGCGACAGTG
This sequence comes from bacterium, assembly GCA_043811375.1. Classification (GTDB taxonomy): domain Bacteria; phylum Zixibacteria; class MSB-5A5; order GN15; family FEB-12; genus JBDRNJ01. The sequence goes on from JBDRNJ010000029.1 coordinate 17,437, forward strand.
TAGTATCCTGGAAATGTAACACGCCTGAATCTATATGTAGAATACTCCCAAAGACCGATTTGGTCAAGCTAAAAAGCAGCCCGACGCTTGAGTCGATTCGCCTCAAAATACGACTACCACCCACGACTGAGTCACCGGCTCACAAGGAATCCGCAAAATCGATTCTACTGATTGACAAATATGGGTCCAAGTTATACATTCTCTCCAGAATTGGCGGACGGCCGCTCGAGCTCATAGCCAGTCGGCCGGTGGCGACCCGTCTTATTTGTTGAGGTTTACTGGTTGGACGCCCACCTTGTGGTCGCTGGCAAGATTGGTCGGGGCAGTTACGGAAAACTTGCTTGACCGATGGGAAGCTTTGTTAGGTCGACGTGTTTTGGTGGCATAACGGCTCGATCTAGTGTGAGCAGAGACAAAGAGGATATGATCTGGACGGTATTCGAATTTCCATTTTATATTTGATTGCGCTTATTTTTGCGCTCATAGTAGATAAGTCTCCGAAACCCTTGACCGAGCAGTCAGGATTGGGTTTGACTTAAAGGGACCGACGATTGGCTCAGATATTTCCAAAGTGGTTTAACAAGTTGCCGGCTATATTCGTCCTCGGCAAGATACTCTTTGCCGCTTTGGTAGTGGGCGTTATATGGTATTACTTCTCTCCCTGGTACACCGATGTCGGCTATCGTCCGGAGCAACCGCTGGCCTATAGTCACAAACTGCACGCCGACGACCTGGGGCTGGATTGCCGTTACTGCCACAACTTTGTGGAGCTTTCACCGCATGCCAATATCCCGCCGACGCAAACGTGCATGAATTGCCACAAAATTATCTTTGCCGACAGCACCAGCATCAAACCGCTGGTTGAGAGTTTTGCCCTCAAGCAGCCTATCGAGTGGGTACGAGTTCACAAACTACCGGACTACGCCTATTTCAATCATGCCGCTCACCTGGCGGCCGGCGTGGGTTGCGTAAGCTGCCACGGCCAGATAGACAAAATGCCGGTAGTCACGCAGCAGCAGCCGCTGTCGATGTCGTGGTGTCTGGATTGCCATCGCGATCCGGCCCCGCACCTGAGACCGGTCGATCAAATTACCAATATGGCCTGGGTGCCGTCGGACAAGCATCAAGAGTGGGCAACGAAGATGATTCAGGATAGAGGGGTCAATCCTCCCGTCGATTGTTCAGGGTGTCACCGATGACGATCAGAAACGACAAGAGAGCCCGCCACTACTGGCGCAGCCTGAGTGAACTCAGCGACAGCGAAGACTTTCGTCGGGAAGATCGCCGCGGGCACCACGACGCCCACAGCTCCGAGCGAACCGAACTCGACAGGCGTAGTTTCCTGACCCTGATGGGGGCCTCGATGGCCCTGGCCGGACTGGCTGGTTGCAGGCGGCCGATCGAGAAAATCGTACCCTATGTGGATCAGCCGGAGAATGTGATTCCCGGAGTACCCAAATTCTACGCCACAACTATGCCGCGAGGCAATTCGGCCCTGGGGTTGATTGTCGAGACACACGAAGGGCGCCCCACCAAGATCGAGGGCAATCCTGGACATCCGGCATCCCGCGGTTCGACCGACTTTTTTGCCCAAGCTGAAATCCTGGCGCTGTATGACCCGGATCGCTCGCGCTCACCATATTTGAATGGCGAGCCGGCCAAGTACGAAGACTTCGTTAAAGGCTGGGCCGAGTTGGCCAAAACATATGAGGCGAACAATGGCCAGGGGCTGGCAATTCTGAGCGAGAGCTACGCCTGTCCCACCCTGGCTCGTCTGCGCCGCGAGTTCGAAAAGAAAAATAAGAAAGCGTCCTGGACTGTTTTTGATCCACTCAGCAATGAGACCGAACTCGCCGCCGCCCGAGCGGTGACCGAAAAAGACGTTCGTCCGGTCTATCACGTTGATAAGGCCAAAGTGATCCTGGCCCTTGATTCCGATTTTCTGCAGCATCATCCGGACAATGTTCTCTATTCGCGTGGTTTCGCAGACGGACGCCGGGTGGAGTCGACTAAGGACGATATGAATCGCCTGTACGTGATCGAAAGCGGCCTGTCTGTCACCGGCGGCATGGCCGACCATCGGCTGCGAGTCCCGTCGAGCCGATCGGGCGGATTGGTACGGGCGCTTGCTGATCGGATGCGTAAGCCGCTCGATCTAAACGGTGCTTGGCCGCCAGCGCAGCCAAGCGGCGAGTATGAAGACTGGCTAATCGCTCTGGCCGACGATCTCCTGGCCAACCGGGGTCAGAGCCTGATAATCGTCGGCGAGCGGCAGCCGCAATGGGTGCACGAATTGGCCCTGACGCTGAACGCCAACCTTGGCAATATCGGCAGCACGATTGAACTGCGAGAGGTCGAAGATGCCGGACTGTCGAGCGTCGGCGAACTGAAGAATCTGACCGCACGGATGAAAGACGGTCAGATCAGTACGCTAATCATGCTCGGCGGCAACCCGGTTTACAACGCTCCGGCAGATATGGGATTTGCCACGGCTCTCAAAAAAGTGAAGACCACTGTCCATTTGAGTTCGCATCGTGACGAAACCTCCAAGGCTGTGAACTGGCATTTGCCGCGTGCGCATTTCCTGGAAAGTTGGTCCGACTGCCGGGCTGTCGACGGCACCATGAGCCTGGTCCAGCCGATGATCGAGCCGCTGCACCAGGGACATACCTGCATTGAGCTGCTGAGTACATTGCTGACCGGAACTGACACTCGCGGTCACGAACCGGTAAAGGAAACCTGGAAGAAAATCCTCAAGGGCAACGACTACGAGTTTGACAAGCGCTGGCGGAAGGTCCTGCACGACGGCTGGCTGCCTGAAAGTGAATCGGATACCGAGAAGTATAGACAGCGTAAATCCATAGAAGATATCATCGCGCAAGCCCCCAATACAATCCCTGAGCCAACGGCGGAACGGCTTGAAATAGGATTCTACGAGTCAAACCTTGGGGACGGCCGCTACGCCAACAATGGCTGGCTGCAGGAACTGCCGGACTCCGTCAGCAAGCTGGCCTGGGACAATGCCGCTCTGCTTTCACCGGCAACGGCTGGAGCGTTGAATGTCGTCAATGGTGATGTTGTCCAACTGAACGCTGCCGGTCGCACTATTGAGTCTCCGGTCTGGATTCAACCGGGCGTGACTGACAACACGGTCTCCTTGTGGCTTGGCTACGGTCGTTCGGCCGCCGGTCGCGTGGGGGACAACGTTGGGGGCGATGTCTACCCGCTGCGAACCACCGACGGCATGTATTTCGTAACGGGCGCCTCGCTGACCAAAACCGACCGCTCGCGCGTGCTGGCCAATACTCAGGATCATTCCCGCATGGAGGGGCGGCCAATTGTTCGCGAGGCCTCTTTGGATGAGTACCAAGAACACCCGGAGTTTGCCCGCGACATGGTTGAGCATCCGCCCCTAAAGTCGATCTACCCGGATTATGATTACAGCCGGGGCTACCAGTGG
>JBDRNJ010000030.1:0-35531 GCA_043811375.1 bacterium
TGGCAAGTCAGAACTCTCCAGCAGGCGCACCGCATTGAGCTTGAAATCTCGGTCAAAATGACGTCGTAACATTAAAAACACCTCCTCAGGTCAATCTAACACGACCTTCGTAAAGTGTCCACTTTATTGGGGCAAGATCAACACCGACCTACAGGAACTGTTTAGATGTGGTGAATGATAGACCGAAACTCGAACTCCGCTGTCACTTCTTCCGCGTGAAAATCACTACCGTATCGTCTGTCTCGTCTTCAAAACAGATGGTGCAGCCTTCCGGGTCCAATTCTTTGGCCGGGATTGTTTTGACCTCAAACCCCAGTTCACGGTAATTCTCAATCGCTTCCTGCAGGCGGGAGCCGGAGGCAGTGAATCGCTGGACCCAGCCTTCGGATTTCAGTTTATCAAGAGAGTTTGCTGTCATTAGAACAAATCATCCAGGTCGTCATCGCCGCCCCCACCGGGGAGTTCGCCGTGCTCCTGAAGATATTGCTGGATCAGTTCGCTTTCGCGTTTGGTAAACATGGGGTCTTCTTCCCAGATAAACCAGCAGGCGTTGCCGGGATTTTCCAGGCATTCCTGCAGGCTTTGGCGCAAATTGGCCGTTCCCGCGATGCGAATAACCTTGTTATCATCATTAAGAAGCTGAAAAACACCCTCTGTTTCCGGGACAGCATTCACGGCCTCGTCATTCAACGGCTGTCGGCGTTCGGGTGGCAAAACCACCGGTGTGATTTCCTGTCTCAGGTAACATTGCAGACAGCGTTGGGCTTCCGACTTAGCCTCTTGTTCCGATAGAGTCCGTTGGATAAGGTCGAATCCTGACTTACGCTGATTGGGATCGGCAAGAGCGCCGCTATGTCTGGGCTGATGAAACATATCGTCTGAGATGTCCGGTTCCGGGATGTCGTGCGCTGTAGCGCAATCAGAATCAGCCAGCCCGTTCCCGCCGAGATACTTATCGATTACATTCGCCACCTGTCGTCCGTCAGCTATGGCGTCAACAACGGACGATGGTCCTCGCGTCACGTCACCGGCGGCAAAAACACCCTCAAGACCAAAGGTAAAATCACCATCAACTTTCAGGGTATTGCCGGGACCTTTCGATGCGCCTTCAACATGGCGCAACAGTTTCGAAGCCACTTGCTGCCCGATGGCTACAATGACTGAATCGGCCGGGACCTGCTTTGTCGTGCCTTCATCGTACTGCGGGTCGAACCGGCCCCGGGTATCAAATACACTGGTGCACTTCCTGAATTCGACGCCTGTAAGGCGACCCTGTTGTGATGTAAATCGTTTTGGACCCCAGGAAGGATGAATTGTGACACCCTCCTGTTCCGCCTGACTGATTTCCCAGTCATGGGCAGGCATTTCATTTCGCGATTCCAGGCAAAGCAGGTGGACAGGATCAGCACCCAGCCGCACTGCCGTCATGGCCGCGTCGATAGCTACATTGCCGCCACCAATCACAACCGCCGGGCCGTTCAGTTCAGGTTTACGGGAAAGTTTGGCCGACTTCAGGAACTCGAGTCCCAAGTATATCCCTTCCAGGTCCGAATTCTCAATAGACAGAGGTTTACTTTCGGATGCCCCGGTAGCCACCAGGATGGCATCAAAACCCCTCGACTTGAGCTCCTCCGGCCACTGCTCGCTATCAAATTGGTGGCCCGTCCGAATGTCGACCCCCAGAGTTTCCAGGACTGCCATTTCTCGCTTCAGGACCTCGACGGGAAGCCGGTAATCGGGGATACCATGGCGCAGCATACCACCCGGCCGGTCTTCCTGTTCGAACATACTGACCTGATGACCGAGCACACCAAGATAGTACGCGGCGGTGGCACCGGCCGGACCGGAACCGATAATAGCCACCTTCCTGCCGGTATCCGGACGTTTTTGAACCGTCAGGGGCTCGGCGTCGATGACGCTGTCCGCCACAAATCGTTTCAAATCACATATAGCGACAGCCTGGTCAACTTCTCCGCGCCGACAGACATCCTCGCAGGGATGAAAGCAGGTGTATCCCAGAATGCCGGGGAAGGGCACACTGGATCGAATAACGTTCAGTGCTTGCCGGTACTCTCCGGCGGCGATGGCGTGCACATAACGCGGGATATCTATACCGGCCGGGCAGTTGCCGACACAGGGGAGAGGTGAGTCACGACGGACAGCTGGCGCCCCCTCTTTATCTCGTAAGGCTCCGGTAGGGCAAACCTCCACGCAGGCGCCGCAGAATCGACACGATGTGTCTTTCAGTGCCGCACCGGACAAGGTCCCCACCCAGGCTCGACCATCTTTCCACACCGCGCCCAGCACATCGGTGTCATGGAGCTTTCGGCAAATGCGAACACAACGCAGACAACCTATGCAGAGTTCACAATCCCTCTCAATGAGTGGATCATCACCGGAATGCGCGCGTTGTGCGGGAACATACTTGGACGTATCACCGGGGATGCCGATATACGCGCTCACTTTCTCCAATTCGCATCGGCCGAGCAGAACACAGCACCGTTCCTCCACAGGGACGTTCGACGAGCAATCGGTGCGGCTGCATCCCTCTTTTTGAGCACAGGTGAGGCAGGAATGGGGGTGATCGGCAAGTATGTTACTCAACGCCTGTTGGCGTCGCTGTATCACTTCCTCGGTGTCGGTGTGTACGACCAGACCGTCTGTTACAGGTGTGATGCAGGAGTTGACCGGTTCTGGCTGTCCCGATACCTCGACCAGGCACAGGTTGCAGTGTGCTTCTTCTCCGGCAGGCTCGCCCGGCTTTTCTCCGGTAATCCCGGTCTCTACCTGATAGACGGTGTCCGCCCAGGTTATCTCACTGACCGGGGGCAGGTCGGGATGATGACACAATCGTGGGATATAAATGCCGGCCGCGTCGGCGGCTGCAAGGATAGTGCTGCCGGCCGGGCACTCGACCGATTGTCCGTCAATTGTCAGTGTCAGCGTTTCCATGAGCCTCTACGATGCCGAGCGTGCTTGCTCTCTCAGGTTATCTCCCTCGCTGGCAGGGCCGGTGTGCCGGCGGCTACCAGGAATGCGTAACCGCACCGGGAGTACAGCCAACCACACACGGCAAAGTGGGCCGGTCGGTGGTCGGCTTACACGGGGCGCAGTCATACTTGAGTTTCTTGCGATGGTCCTCTTTGATGGCAGCCACTTCATCGTCATAGTCATCAATGATAATCTCAAACATGCCCAGCGGACAGGCGTTGACACAACCGTGATCGGCGCATTTGGTACAGAGGTCGGTGTCAATAGTTATGTAAAACTCTCCGCTGCCGTCCATATATCCGTAATTGGCCTTCATGGAGCGACCTTCTTTCGCTTCTTTTCTACCAGCGCTTTGGCAAACAGCGCCGCGCCGAGTGCTCCGGCGATCTGGGTATCGTATTTGGACTTGAGCGATGTAAGATGCAGTTCCTTTTCCAGTCGGACCACAACACCGCTGTTCTTGGCGATACCGCCGGTGATGGCGAAATCTTTTTCAACTCCGATTCGTTCCAGGAGAGAGACGACGCGGTGAGCCATAGCGGAGCAGTATGCGGCAAGTACCCGTTTTTTCGACCAACCTTCCCGCAGCAAAGATGATGCTTCTGATTTGGCAAACACTACACAGGTAGAGGAAACCGGCGGCGGTTCCTCATCAACATCCAGTGACAAGTCACCCACCTCCTCAATAGACACGGCCAGCAGGTCGGCGAAGACTTCCATCCCTCGACCGGTCCCGGCGGCACACTTGTCGTTCATCAGGAAGTTGGTCACTTTACCTTTTTCATCGCAATGGATCGCCTTGCAGTCCTGTCCGCCCATGTCCAGAATGGTTCGGACAGTCGGGCCGTACATGAGATTGCCGCCTCGGGCGTGGCAGGCGATTTCGGTGATGGCGCGATCGGCGAACGGGACATTAACTCGGCCATAGCCGGTTCCCACCGTGTAATGCAGATCATCCAGTGTCAGGTTAGTGTCTTTCAGAGCCCAGTTCATGGCATTTCGCGCGCTGTCAGGGCTGTCGGAACCGGTGCGCATACTGGCAAAGGCATAGAGCTTGCCATCTGTCAGGACGACCGCCTGTGAACTGACGGAGCCGACATCCACTCCGGCAGATATTGTCTCGGTGTTTTTGGGATCAACAGTCTTGTCATGCCAGTTGTATTCTTTCCAGCGCCAGAATTCTTTGGTATTTTCAGACATTATTGATTCCTTTCACCAGCAACGATTGCGGCTCCCATTGCTCCAATGTATTCCGGGTTGTCGGGAACACTCACCTCGGTTTCGAGTCCGCGCGTCAGGGCATCCACAAAGCCGGGGTTGTAGGCCAGCCCGCCGATCAGTACCACGTCCTCATTAATTCCCACCCGTCGAACCATCGAGACAATGCGGCTGGCAATGGCGTCGTGGACCGCCCGGGAAATATCCTGTTTGGGAGTCTTGGCATGCACCAGTGAAACGACCTCGCTTTCAGCAAAGACGGCGCACTGAGCATTCATCGGGATACTCTTGTCCGACTTCAACGACAGTTGACCGAACTCCTCAAGAGATACTTCCAGAGCGCGGGACATAGCCTCAGCGAAAGCGCCCGCTCCGGCGGCACACTTTTCGTTGACGGCGAAATCAATCACTTTGCCGTTGGCTTCTATCTTGATACCCCGACCTTCCTCAGCACCGACATCTATCACCGTGCGTGCCTGAGGTATCAAGTGGACAACACCTTTGGCGGCAGCGCCGACATCGGTTATGTCGGAGTTGGCATTTGGGGCCGCTTTCCTTCCGGCGCCGGTCGATGTAATATGCTCAATCGACGATATGTCGATACCGGATTCTTTGGCGGCCATTTCCAGACATTTTGAAGCTGAGACGGCAGGTGCAAAGCCGGTAGTTTCGATAGCCTTGCCCTGGATTGTCCCATCTTTCAGAATGACCACCTTTACAAACTTGGAGCCCATGTCTATTCCAGCAGTAACCATCATTCCTCCTGTAATCAGAACGTGCTCTAATCACGTAGCGACGGGGCTTGTCTCCGCCGCCGTCTATCCTGTTTGATTTCGCAGGCCAACCACTTACTTCGATGATGCCGTACTGGCCGATTTGTCCAGCATCTTCATATCCAGCGTTTCCATAAACGAATCGATTCTGGTCATCACTCGTTTTTCGTCGAATTCCCGCTCGTCGCCCATGTTGCCCTCAAAAGTCATTACCGGAATTCCGGTTTTGGCAATTCCCAGTCGGTTTTCCATGATGCCGCAGGAAAGCCCCTCGCAGCCGCGATTCAGATGCAGCATTACTCCGTCCAGTTGCCACTGTTTGACGATTTGAAGCATCATCTCGGTTTTGAGATTGGGATCGTAGAAGTGCTGCCATTCGGGTTTGGAGAGGTTCCAGTCGGCCAGAATCCTCAGGGCGTCATCACGGCTGGAAATGGTTTCACCCTTTTGCATAGGTGTCGTCCTCGGTCCCCAGCTTCCATCAGCTTTAGTTTCCCAAATGCCGATCAAACCGAAAGTGTAAAGCGACCCGACCGAGATGGCGCCGAATTTCTCAAGATAACGGAATACCTTCAGGAATCCCCACGGCGGCTGGGTATCCGACATGAGTCGACATTTCTCGTTCGGTAAGGCTGCAATCTGATTGTCTATCCGGTATTTGACTTCGTCGCGGAGTTCTTCATAGAAATCCGCGATTTCACCGGAGTGTTTGGCCAGGGTGCCATGGACGTAGAGTGAGTACATTGTCTTTTCGTCTAAGGGCGCCGGTTTACCCATGTTCAGGCAGCAGATTTCAGCCCAGGTGGATGTGGATCGCAATTCATTCTGCACTGCCTCGATCAGAAGTTCGTCCTGGTACTTGCGCCCGGTGATCTTCTCAAGCCACTCAATAGACTCATGCATCTGGTTGACGACGAACATCAACCGGTTTTCGTCCAGGTCCTTGTAAGGACCAACTGACACGTCGATACAGAAATAGGGGACTTTCTTGTACTCGGCTACATGCTGATACCACTTGCCGTGGCTGCAGCAAATGTGGTCCTGGAAACAGAAATCAGGCTCCGGGTACTCACCTCCAAAAGCATACTTACCCAGGTACATCGAGCCCCAGTAGTTGCGCATGTAGCTGCACAGATCGCGCGCCCACCCTTTGGCCTCGGCTGCTTCCAGGCATTCCATGGACAGCTTCTTGTCAAAGGCGAGCGATGCTCCATATGGTTCGCCGGTGATATTGTAGACATCGCGACCCAGCCCGGCCGGTATGGCATCAAACGCCCAGGCGCCACCCGTCCAACGGATACCGCCTTTACTGTGCGCCTCCTGGTAGTCTTTGTAGTACTTGAGCCGCAACTCTTTGGCCTTTTGCCAGCATTTCAAAGGTTCGGTTTTATACTCAGCCATATATACTCCTCGTCGTTAACAGGCTTAAAACAGTTCCTCAACACCCAGCATCTCCAGGAACGCCTCCACTCTGATCCTCATTTGACCCAGAGGCACGGTCACATCGAATTCAAGAAACAAGGTCGGACAGTCATGACCGTTGAGGTACTCTTTCAACGGGACCATATCGCATTCATGGGGATCACAGAACTTCTGTTGAATCAGGATAGCGCCCTCGACATTGAACCGCTTGACCAGGTCCAGAACATGGGGGAACCGGCGCCGTTCTTCCCAGTCCTTGGTAGGGCAGGGCGGCCGATCAAGGTATCGGTCGGAGATATCCCGCAGCAAGTTGCCGGTTGATTGTGTCAGATTCCAGAAATAACGGGAGCCGGTACAGTGGTCATCCACCACCACCGTGGCTCCGACCGATTCCACCATCCTGATGAATTCGGTGTCGTCATTCTCCGACCCGATGATCATCAAACGCCCCCCGGTCTCGCGATCGAGTCGCCGTGATTTGAGCTGAGGCAGGATACGCCGTAACTCGGCATTATGGTCTTTCTTGTCAACGAAAAACGATGATGCCACCATGACCATTGCCTCCAGGCCGGTAACCGGCGGATCGGCTGCCCGGCGCAGGTCGTACACCTCGTGTAGCAGGCGGCGGCTTTCGTTACAGAGATCGACAGCTTCCCGGAGCTTCTCGTCGGTAATGGTTCGTCCGGTCCACTGTTCCAGTGATTTCTTGAATTTGGCCAGCTCTCCGGGGTAATAGGAACGCGCATGTTCCGTCTGTACCTTGTTGGGCATGTAGAGATAAAAAGCATAATCGACCGGGATGTGATTTTTCCAGGAAGTAAAGGCCTGTCTCAGGTGCAAGCATGATTGAGTAAGCAGGATGCCCTTCATATAGTCGTAGCGACCTTTTAACCCCTGCGCCAGAACATCACGGCAGAACGGGCAAAACATACTGAATATATGCGGTTCGGTGACGTCCTGCGGCTCATGGGAACCGAGCACCCTGACCGGCAACAGCCCGGCGGCATAGATCAATTCCTCCGGAGCATAACTGCAGAAACAGCCCACGATCTCTCCGTCGTTTTTTGCCAGCCAGTCTCTGGCGTAATCATGACGTTTCTCGTACCATTCAAAGAATTGTGTGAACATAGGCCTCCTGTATCGCTTAGGACTTGTCTATTCCATTGAGAAAGATTCTATTAAACTGTGAGGTTATTTTATCGATATCAGGATTCTTCTGGGGATCATACCACATGTATGCCCAATTCAGGGAACCGAACAGACAGAGAGTGGCCAGGTCGATATTATACGGCGATCCGTGAGAAATCTCGGCTACAACCGTCCGGACCAGCCGAAAGTACTCCTGTCTTATCTTGAGAATGTTCCTGTAATATTTCCCCGATAACGATTCTATTTCATGAACGCAGACCTTCAGGTCATCCACGTTATCAACAAAGAACCGGAAGTGATTATCAATAACTGTTTTCAGCCTGTCTTCCGGCGAGGCGGCCGCCTCCAGTCTGTCTTTAAGCGAGCTGAACAGGATCGAAAAGGTTCGGTGCTGTATGGCATACAGCAATTCATCTTTGCTCTTGAAATAATAATATATGCCGGACAGTCCGATTCTGCTTTTGGCCGCAACTTCGCGGACGGAAGCTCCCTCAAAGCCGTCCCGGGCAATGACTATTGAGGCTGCTTTAAGTATCGACGACAACCGCTTTTCGTATTTGTCGTTTCGCCGCGATACGACCCGTTTCAACTCTGTTTTTGCAGGACCGATAATCTTCTCCTGACTATGAAAAGAATCGAACGTTCGTTCTAATAATATCGCCTGCCGATTGGTCTGTCAAGCGAAAAAATGCAGCTTACCAACTCGCAGTTGAAATCTATTTTCATTAGAGAGGTCAGGAGAAGCAACATGCAGTGTACCGCGTGTGATGGGTTGGCTAATTGGTTTGGAGTGTACTTCAATGAGTAAATCGAAGATTGCTCTGCTATGCCCTAAGATCTGATTTTCTTGAGTAAGTCGCTGCAGGCTATCCTAACTCTCTGTTGCTCTATTTCAGGCCAAAGGTGCTTTGGTCGATTATGTGCTTCCTCCGTCCGTCCGCTGAGGATTGGAGCGATCAGCTTATTGAATTCCCTTCTTTTGATAACAATCAGTGGCTGAAACATTCGCCAGTTTTGGATAATAGCCTGCTGCAAATCAGGGAAGGTTGTGAAGTGCAGTAGCTGTCTTCTGTCAGTGACTCTGCGTTGTTTCATTGTGGTCACGGCGTTCTCGTATGCAACCTCGCCGATAGCGTCTTTGATTCTGTCAAGCCAATCATCACTGAAAGCTTCTTGATATTGTGTCTCTACGAGCGAACGTAACACATGCTCGACCTTTCGGATGTACTCAAAGCATGACGGCTCGGTCCGCTCGGTCAGTTGAGATTCTTTTACCTTTCGTTCGTGATCGACCTGTCTCAGAAGTTTGTGGAACCATTCTTCAGCCTGTGCTCTGCATTTCTGAAAGTTTTCACGGAACGCGTAAACAAACATTCTCTCCTGTGCGGTCAGCTGGAAGGTAGCGTGGCCGATGTTGACTCGGAGTACTTCTAGGGCCTCCGAGGCAGCATCAACAATCTCAGAGATGTACTCAGGTATGGCATCCACATCCTGGAGAGGCATCCCTAATACTTCGCTAATGTCGCTAAGAGATTCCTCTACATCGAGGAGACGGATACACTGTTCAATTCTGACCTTGACGCTGGTCCTAAATGTTAACATAGGGTCGGGATTGAACCAGACATCTGCTGTTGACCTATACATGATGTATTCCGAATAGAGAATCCAGTATTCTGTCAGCAAGTAGAGAGTTCTTGGCTTCGAATTGTACTCGGGCTCTCCTGTCGGATGTGGGAGGTAGCAGTCGAACATCATTATTCTGAGCAGGGTTTCAATTGTAGAACGTAGCGATGGGGATACATGAGATAAGGATTCGGACAGGATAGCGTCAACCTCCTCTTTCATCTTGTTTTCTGGAAGAGAGGTTATGTCGTAGGATTCGCCGCGGAGTTTGACGCCAAGCCACGTAAGCGGTATGGTGAAAATTATAGCTAGGGAGTCTGGTGGTCTTTCAGTCGAAAACGGGGGATTTTGGTACAATTCCTTCAGTGTGCGAAACTTCTCCAGTTCTAGTGATTTCTCCACATACTCTACAAGCCGTCTGTGTAGCTGCATGATTTCCACTCTCTCCGCCAAACTAGGGTAGAGATTTAACATCTCGTGGACCTCGCGAAGATACTTGACTGAGAGTGCGAAGTCAGCAAGCTCTCGAAGAGAATGTGGGCATTCAGATTTTCTCATAGGAAATGAAGTCTCTCTGGCAAACTTGCTGATCCCTTACGACGATTAGAAAATTGGACGTTCGCTCAAATCATATGCCGAATTTTCAATCTGTCAAGAAAAACCTGATCACTTCTTTCCCTCAGAAAGATGGTGGCTGCATCCCCCGCTTCCTCGCTATCAAATAGCACGAATGGAAAATGCTCAATTTCCGATTGCGAAATAGGCTGAATGGTTTCATATTGCTGCCGGTTAATTGCAGAAAAAGAACATTGAGAGAATATGATCCTGCCCCGTTTTGATGTCTTAGTGCCGGACACTGTTGAAGAAGCCTGCGCCATACTGGCCGATCACGCTGACGAAGGTGTGCGGCTCCTTGCCGGCGGCACCGACCTTCTGGTTGATTTACGACGCCCGATTATTCCCCAGCACGTTCCCCGATGCGATGGCTGTTCCAACCATCCGGAGGGACAGATTCTGTCTACTATCGAGTGTACCGTCGACGATTCTGATAAGCTGAAGCCCTCAGGCGGGTCGATCCGGGCCGCACTAGCTGATTCCCGGCAGGCATCGCCGGCATACTTGGTTTCTTTGCACAAACTGGATCAGTTGAAGGGCATTGAGCGGCTCAAGGACGGTGGTCTCAGAATAGGAGCTCTGACGACAATCGCCGAGATCGAACGATCGCAGGAGATTCGCAACGGCTGGACGGCTCTGTCCGAAGGCGCCGACAGTCTGGGCAGCCCACTGGTTCGCAATCGTGGTACTCTGGGGGGCAATATCGCCAACGCTCGCCCTGCCGCCGATTGTGCAGTCCCGACCATTGCTCTCAACGGCACCCTGACATTGACCGGACCGACCGGCCAACGCACTGTCGCGGCTGGGGATTTCCCTCGCGGACCGGGTATATCGGTCATCGAACCGAATGAGATTCTGACCGATATTTGTTTTCCACCTCCGGAGCCATACTCCTCCAGTGCCTACCGCAAGCTGGCCAACCGAAGAGCGCTGGAGATATCTACTGTCGGGGTGGCGGTCTGGCTGGCGCTGGCGGAACCGGACGGTCCGGTCACCGATGTGCGGGTTGCGCTGGGTGCCGTGGGACCAACGCCGATTATGGCGGAGTCGGTCAGAGGGATCCTCATCGGCAAGGTTCCCGACACACAAGCCATATCTGAAGCCGCCCGGGCTGCTGCCGGCGATGCCCGCCCCATCGATGACCATCGCGGCTCTGCCTGGTACCGTGTTCAAATGATCGAATTGCTGACCCGGCGTCTGTTGAAAACCGTCCTCAGGCAGGTTCGGGGGAGCCAATGAAAAAGATCGTCTCACTTACGGTCAACGGTGTCCTTCACGAAGTCGCGGTTGAACCCCGCCGCACACTGGCCGATCTGTTGCGATATGATCTGGGTTTCACCGGTACTAAAAAGGGATGTGGAATAGGTGACTGTGGCGCCTGCACGGTGCTGTTGGACGGTGTGGCCACATTCAGTTGTCTGACGCTGGCTGTGCAGGCCGATGGTTGTTCGGTGGAAACGGTTGAAGGGTTGGCGAAAGACGGCCAACTGGACCGTCTTCAACGGGCGTTTGTCGACCAGGGGGCTATCCAGTGCGGTTTCTGCACGCCGGGTATGTTGATGACGACCACTGAGTTGTTACGACGCAATCCCCATCCCAGCGAACAGGAAATCCGCCGGGCGATCTCCGGCAACCTCTGCCGATGCACCGGCTACCAGAAGATTGTCGAAGCCATACAGGCAGCTTCAAAGGAAGCAAAATGAGTAAGTATCGCATTCTCAATACACGCGCTCCACGGGTGGATGCCACCGACAAGGCTACCGGAAAGGCGCTTTATACGGACGACCTCAAGAAACCGGGTATGCTGACCGCGGCTATTTTGCATAGCCCGCTGGCTCACGCCCGGATTGTGAATATCGATACTTCACGAGCTCAACGCCTGCCTGGCGTCAAAGCAGTGGTGACTTATCGTGAGGCAGGCACGACGCCGTACGGGGTCAGCCCGGCCCGCTATGATGAAACGATATTTTGCCACGACAAAGTACGCTATGTCGGTGACGAAATCGCCGCTGTGGCGGCAGTTGATCTGGATACGGCTCTGGAGGCGATCAGTCTGATACAGGTGGATTTCGAGGAACTTCCTCTGGTGCTTGATGGCCGTACCGCTATGGACGAAGATCAGCCGCAGCTTCACGATATGTACAAGAACAATGTCTGTGCGCAAGTGCACTGGCATTTCGGAGATATCGAACAGGGGCGACAGGATTCCCATCTTGTGCGCACTGACCGGTTGACGAGCAAGATGCAGGACGCTGCCTTCCTGGAGCCGCAGAGCGTGCTGGCCGAGATGGATTCTCAGGGCAACCTGACCATGTTCAGCTCCACCCAGGCCCCGCACTATGTCCAGCGCACGTTAGCGATGGCGCTGGGTCTTCCCTTACACAAAGTCCGAGTGATTAAACCCGCGGTTGGCGGCGGTTTCGGCCCCAAGGCTTCCTGTTCGACCGCTGAATTGGCAACCTGTCTGCTGGCTGTGAAAACCGGTCAACCGGTAAAGCTCACCTTCGATCGCGAACAGGTCTTTCTGCATTCGCGGGCACGGCATCAGTTCTTTCATATTATGACCACCGGTGTCAAAAAAGACGGCAGCCTGGCATTTCTTGAGCATCATTGTATCTTAGACGGTGGCGCTTACGCCAGTTTTGGTATCGCCACCATATACTACTCCGGCTCCCTGCTGGGGGGGCCGTATCGATTGAAGAACATGAAGTATGACGGCTACCGCGTAGTTACCAACAAACCGGTCTGCGGAGCTCAGCGCGGACACGGGGCCGTTATCGCGCGGGCGCTGTTCGAGGTGCAACTGGATCGCATCGCTGAAGAGCTTGGCATGGATCCTATCGAGCTACGTCTGAAGAACGTTATGGAAGCGGGCGAGACAACCTGCAACGAACTGTTTGTGAGCAGCTTTGGTATGCGCGAAGCCCTGGAGGCGGTCCGCGACTCGGCTGCCTGGGAAAAGAAGCGTTCCTCGGCGGGTCGGATTCGGCAGGATGGGAAAGGGATAGGCGCCGCCTGCGGCTTTTTCGTTTCAGGCGCCGGTTATTCGATCTACCGTTCCCGAACCTACCACTGTACTGTCGTGACCAAGGTCGACGAAGTTGGCGGCGGCGTCACCGTTTCCTCCGGGGCGGCCGATATCGGTCAGGGTTCCGACACCGTGCTGGCCATGATTACCGCCGAGGAGTTGGGCTTGACCCTCGATGATGTACGAGTGGTTTCGGGTGACTCCAGTCTCAGTGTCGATTTGGGTGCTTACTCCAGCCGCACCACTCTCATGACCGGACATGCCTGCCGCGAGGCCGCCCTGGACGCCAGGCGACAGATTCTCGAGGCGGTAGCAGGCTTGCTGCATGTACCGCCGGAGACGCTTGAACTCAGGGACGGCATGTTGGTGAGTACAGCCGGCGAGATAGATTTTTCCGCACTCAGGAAAGAATACCTCCGGGAACACAAAGGCTTTATGGACCTGCCCGATGGTCCTCAACTCACTTTTGCCGAGGCCAGCAGGATAGCCTTTCTCGAACGCGGTACTATCATAGGCACCGGCAAGTACCGTCCGCCACCGCTGGGCGGCTCGTTTAAGGGCGCAGCGGTAGGCACCTCACCCGCTTTTGGTTGTTCGGCGCAGGTGGCCGAGGTCTCGGTCGATCTTGAGACCGGAGAGATCAGAGTCGAGAACATCACCGGTGCGCACGATTGCGGCTTTGCCATCAACGTCACCCAGGTTGAAGGTCAGATGCAGGGGTCGATGATGATGGGCATGGGGGAGGCGCTGATGGAGGAAATCATCTACGACAAAAAGGGACGTATCGTCAACGCCAATCTGGCCGAATACAAAATACCAACAGCGCTGGACATGCCGCACCTGGATGCGATCATCGTCGAATCGAACGAACCGCACGGTCCCTACGGCGCCAAAGAGGTCGGCGAAGGTGCTATCATGCCGGTCATTCCCTCGATTCTAAACGCCATCTATGACGCCACCGGCGTGCGTATAGACGAACTTCCCGTCACCCCCGAACGTCTGGTGGCGGCGATGCGAGCAAAGCGGGACAAAAGACGGTAGGTCAAGCCCACTTGGGGCTTGACATTCATTAACGGGAGAATTGGCGATTGACTTTTTTCTCAGGTAGATTAACAACGTGTTATGCGGACGGGAAAGCAAAATTCCTCATCCTATGCGGGTCAATCTAATCATTGTTATGTTTAATAAAAGAGAAGGAGCTAACAATTATGAAAAAGAAATCAATCGGATATTATATGATAGCAAGTGCTATTGTATGGGGAGCAGTAATACTTGGATGCTCCTTCAAATTGAAAGGTACGGCATGTTATGATGATATTAGATTGATCCTTTCAGGTGGGGCAGGGTTTCATTTATTATTTATATGGGTTCCTTTAGCAAGTCAATTTCGGAAAAATAAGGAAGAACAATCGGAAATGGATCATTCGAATTCTTAAGACAATTACTGGAAAAAGGAAATCCGGGCTAGCTTACATCAACGGGTAACCCACAGCTTTGCTGAAGCGGAAGAATTCGCGATTGACATTGTTCTATGGTTCGCTATATTCTACATACGTAAGGCGTGAATCGAAGGGGTCCTTATGACGATACGTACAAAACGCCAAGATAAGCAGGTGGATCAATGTCGTGTTATACGGACAGGAAACGGAAGCTCCGCATCTTATGCGGATCAGTCTAATTATTGTCAGGCTGCCAGCCAAAAGGTTCCTGTGATCAACAAGTTATAAGAAATTGCCATTCTTAAAAGAGGTGAAAAAGATGAGAAAGATTTTGATCGCCTTTGGATTGATTTGGGTATTTGTGTTGTGTGGAGTTGGTTTTTATCTGGGATCGCAACATATGCCCCATATCCAAAAGATGGAGAAATTAGCTCAAGAGGGAAATCTTGTGGAGTTTTGGAGTACAATGAACGCCTGGAAGATGCATGCTTCGAGCCACTCACATGCCCTGTGTTTTGCATTCCTCTTGATCTTGGTGGCTTTAGTCATGCCAGACATGAGATTTTCAGATAGGGCCAAAAAGAGTCTTGGGATACTTCTAATAGTGGGAGTGGTGTTAAGCACTATCTTTGGGTGGTTCCATTTTCTACCTTTAGTTCTGCTGGGGGAAATCTTGGTTGTGGCCATGGTTATGATGAGTTTCATAGGCATCATGAGAGGATTAAGAGAAAGATGAACGGGTAACCCACGGCAGAGCGGTGGGCGACCACACCTTAAGATCTTGAGTGAGGGCTGTTAATATGGCCGGAAGCGACGAGACTCCACTGCACTTGGAGGCGTATTTCAGGCAATTGGAGGAGATGCAACGAGCCGTAAGAGCCTCTGTATCGCCTGCAATGAAGATACAAGAGCAGTTCGAGAAGTCGCTGCAGCCAATCGTCGAGTCGGCAAGGGCATTCCAGGACACCATAGAGTCAATCTTCGCGGAGCGGGAATCGTTGGTTAACAGCATACTCACCCAACATGAATCAGTACGTTCCGCATTAGAACAATTACACGAGAGTCTTCTTGAGCTTTCGCCGCGCACACGCGACGCTCTTATCTTGCTTGGGACACATGGCTGGTACATGGACCTGAAACTGCCGGAGTCTGGGCTTTGGAAGCTTAAAAGAGCACTATCGGAAGGTAATGTTACAGAGGCCGAAGATGCTCTGGCTGCATACTATGAAGACCGAGTGGATGAGATTGAGGAGTCCATCGCTAAGCGATTTCCGAGGCGTCAGAAACTGATTAGTTCCGCATTTCATGCTTATCGAAGACAGGAATACGAATTGTCCATTCCTGTTCTTCTCGCGCAGACAGACGGAATCTGTAAGGAACTGGTCAATCAATACTTGTTCCTAAGTCGCGACAGGAAACCCCGAACCGCAGCTTACGTTGAACAATTCGCGACAGATACATACCGGGCGGCACTGCTAAGCCCACTTGCGACGCGTCTACCGCTGTGGGCACGGGAGCATGAGCGAGAGGACAGTTTCAGCGAACTGAATCGGCACATGGTCCTTCACGGAGACTCGCTCGACTATGGCACCAAAACGAATTGTCTGAAGGTAATATCGTTGATCAACTACGTGGCACATGTACTCAAGGAAGAACCGTAGGTCTAGCCTTGTCAAGGCCGGTCGCTCTCACTGTCGCGCCAGGTCGATTCCCTCGTGCATGGCTTTCAGGTTCAATTCGTCGGTGCCTTTGGGGACGCTCTGGGAGATGGCTTGCTCCAGTGCCTCCATAGCCACTATGTTCAGCAGCGTGTTCAGGTAGCCCAGCATTACCATGTTGGCAACAATCTTGTGACCGAATTTCTTGTGAGCTATGTCAGTGGCGGCGATGCCGCATTTCTTTATGTCCGGTGGATCAAGGTTGTCGTCTGTAACCACCAGGTCGGTGTCATAGATTAATGTTCCGCCCGGTTTCAGCGAACCGATGAATTTCTCATAGCCGGGTTGAGTCATCGCCACCAGCACGTCGTGTTGGTGGGGTTCCAGTTCGTAGATGTCATCCTCGGAGATGATTACATCGCCCCGGCATTCGCCGCCGCGCGACTCACTGCCGTAAGACTGGTTCTGAATCGCCTTTTTGCCGTCAAGAACAGCGGCTTGACCCATGATATAACTGGAGAGGACTATCCCCTGACCGCCAAAGCCGACAAAGCGAATGATCACTTTGCTTCCTCCCTGCTCAGGAGAGCGACCTGTTCGCGGGTGATTTCGTGCAGTTGCGTGACGTACTCGGGACGGTCCACGTCGCACAACGTGCCGACCACGATCTTGTCCCGAAGCTCCTGCTCGGACATCGTCTGAGCCTTCTTAATACGGACAGAGTCTTTCTTGAATCTCTTAAGAAAATCCACCCCGGTTCTCAGACCGATGCGGCGGCCGTAGTTTTCCGGACACTGCGAGACGATCTCAATGAAACTGAATCCTTTTTTGGTCAGGGCATTCTGCATGGATTTCTGCAACTGGAACACGTGGTAAGTTGTCCAGCGGGAAACGTAAGAGGCTCCGGCGGCAAGCACCAGGTCGGCGACTTTGAAGGGGGGTTCGATATTTTTATGCGGTGTGGTGGAGGTTACAATGCCCACCGGTGTGGTGGGCGCCACCTGACCGCCGGTCATGCCGTAAATCATGTTGTTCACCATAAAGACGGTCAGATCGATGTTGCGCCGGGCGGCGTGGATAAGATGATTGCCGCCGATACCGGCAATATCGCCATCACCGGCTATAACCACCACCTTCAGGTCGGGACGCATGACCTTCACGCCGGTGGCGAACGCTATCGGACGGCCATGGGTGGTGTGCAGCGTGTCGGCTTTGAAGTAAGGGCTGGGTATCCAGGCGGAACAGCCGATCCCGGAGACGCAGACCATGCGGGCAGTGTCCAGGTCCAGGTCGGCGACCGCATTGGTGAAGACATTCAGCACCGTGCCGCAGCCGCAACCGACACAGAAGCGATGGGGCATGATCTCTTCCCGCACGTAGTCCATCAGTGGGTGTCGGGGTTCAGCCATCAGATCGCCTCCATAATAGCCTGGTGTATCTCGTCGACCGAGTGGGCGACACCGCCGATTTTCGATACCGGGACGACGGGACAAGCGGCGAACCTCTCGATCTCTCGCGACATCTGGCCCAGGTTCATCTCCGGCACCAGGATGACATCCAGATTCTCGGCGAACTGTTTCACCTGTTTCCGGGCGAAAGGCCATATCGTTACCAGTCTCAGGAAATCCACATCGGCACCTGCCGCCCGCGCCTGTTTGACGGCGCCGTGAGCCGGCCGGGCGGTGGCCCCGTACGATATGACACCCACCCGGGCATTCCCGTTGTCGTTGATATCAGTCTCGACACGTACGATATTCTCCCGGTTCTCATTGATCTTTCGGCAGAGACGTCGGATGAGTGTATCATGTACCTGCGCCGTCGATACATCCCGCATACCGTTGGGCAGGTGTGTCGAACCGGTTACGTGGATGTTGTGTCCCTCGCCATAATGAATCATGCCCGGCACCAGTTCCGGACCGCCGAATATATCTTCTCCGGGGCCGGCAATCTTCCTTGAGGCGTGTTTGATCGATGACAGCTCCGGCATGACAACGCTCTCTCTTATGTGGCCGATCTCACCATCCATCAGCAGAATCACCGGAGTTCGATAGATGTCGGCCAGGTCGAAACAATCCTGCATCAGGTCGAAGCATTCCTGGACGGAATGGGGAGCCAGGGCGATAATGTCATGGTCTCCATGGGTGCCCCAACGGGCCTGGAGCACATCTCCCTGGGCCGGTTTGGTGGCCTGACCGGTGGAGGGTCCGGATCGCTGGACGTTGACAATCACACAGGGGGTTTCGGTCATTATGGCATAGCCGATATTCTCCTGCATGAGGGAAAACCCGGGACCACTGGTAGCCGTCATGGTGCGAGCGCCGGTCCAGGAGGCGCCGACGATAGCCGCCATGCTGGCCAGTTCATCCTCCATCTGGATACAGATGCCACCCGCCCGTGGTAGTTGGGCCGCCATCAACTCAGCCACTTCGCTGGCCGGTGTTATGGGATAGCCGGCAAAAAAGTCGCAGCCGGCATAAATCGCACCGTAGCCGCAGGCCTCGTCTCCAAGTATGAAGAAGGTCCTGCCGCCCAGACGATTGAGGTACTGAGCCCGGTTTTCGTTAATCGCCATGACCGGTATCTGCCTTTGTTCTGCGGCGCTGCCGCTCACTCTTGATGACAATTGCCATCTCCGGGCATAACAGGTCGCAAATGCGACAGTCGGTGCATTCTTCCACCCGGGCAACTATCGGAACATAATACCCCCGCCGGTTGAGATTGTCCGATTTCTCAAAGACATCCGTGGGGCAGAACTCGATACATATATCGCATCCTTTGCAGAGGTTGCCGTTGATCTCGACAGACACGACGCCCTTTTTCTGTTGTTTTACCGGGCTCAAACAGGCTCCACTATTGTAATCAAGTTCTTTACTTGCACTAAGTTGCGAAGTCAATCAGCGACCTTGACAACCAACCGGGATGCCCCCACGCCGATCACATCAACTCAGCGCGGTGCATATGGGCTCCAGTATAAGCGACCGCCGTTGATTATTCAACCTGCTTTTTGATCGAAACCATAATGATTGGAAGCCCGAACCGGTCGGCGATGAGATTGCGATTGATTTCCCGGACCCGAGTAGTTAGTTTTCAATTTTAGAACCAGGTGGGGAATCCGCTGGTCGCGTTATCGGACCCGGGTGACCCGAGTGAAATCCGGCAGGATAAGTATCATACCCTGTTCTCAGGAGGAGCAATGGTTTATAATATTGATGAAAGACAGCAGTCGATTCGTGCTCAGGTAAAGGAATTTGCAGAAAAGGAAGTTCTGCCGGTTTGTCTGGAGCTGGATCGTCGAAAGGAATCGTTCCCGTTTGACTACTATCAGAAGCTGGCAAAAGCCGGGTATCTTGGTTTTGCCATGCCCAAAGAATATGGTGGTGGCGGCTACTCCAATATCGAATACATTGCTCTTATTGAAGAGCTGACTTACTGGGATGCGCCCACCGGTCTGATGGCGGCCATACCGCAACTGGCCACCTATCCCATTTTCACCTACGGCAACGAAGAGCAAAAAAAGAAATATGTGCCCCGGTGCGCATCGGGGGAGATAATACCATCCTTTGTGTTGACCGAGCGCAATGCCGGCTCCGATGCCTCCAATCAGCAGACGCTGGCGGTTCCCGATGGCGACGATTACGTGATCAACGGTGAGAAGATTTTCATCATGCACGGTGACGTCTGCAACCTGGCCACGTTGTTTTGTCGTATCGGTGAGAAAGGCTCGAGTCGCACCAGGCTCTCCTGTATCCTGGTTGAAACCGACACTCCCGGCTGGAAGGCACGAACACTCCAGCATAAGATGGGTATGCGAGCTGCCACAACCGGTCATATCATGATTGAAAACGTGAGGGCGCCTAAGGCCAACCAGTTGGGCGAAGTCGGCAAGGGCTTCAGAATAGCCATGGGTACTCTCGATGGCGCTCGTATCGGTGTCGCCGCCCAGGCAGTCGGTATTGCCCAGCGAGCTCTGGACGAGTCAACCGCTTATGCCAAAAAGAGGGTCGCATTTGGCGCTCCTATCGCCAAACTCCAGGCTATCCAGTGGATGATTGCCGACATGGCTACCCGCTGCGAGGCGGCTCGCCTTTTGACATACAAGGCTGCCCAGGTTCAGGACACCGGCGCCAGTTGCAATGTAGAAGCGGCTCAGGCCAAGATGTATGCCTCTGAAGCCGCCAACTTCTGTGTTGATAAGGCGATGCAGATTCACTCCGGGTACGGGTATATCGGCGAATTTTCGATAATCGAGAAGCTGTACCGGGATCAGCGGGTGACTGAAATCTATGAAGGGACCAACGAGGTTCAGCGACTGGTAATCGCCAACGGTCTGTTGCGGTAGATGTGTTGAGGGACGAGTCCTGCCGTCATCCTGAGCGGAGTCGAAGGAAGAGCTAAGTGGAAAGGTGACGGCGGCATGAAGGCTATATGTGACGGTCAATATCTTTTACCAATTGTAAATACAGGAGGTAGTGATGCGTGTAGTATGCACTAACGGATTGATGTTCGTGTTGACGCTTCTTATGTGCCAGCCGGTTGCGGCTGTCCCTGGCGATACCATAAAATCGTTCGCTACGCCCTTCGATTGCCCCCAGGGACTTGCCTTTGACGGCGAACACCTCTGGAATGTCGACAGGAAGAGCGACATGGTTTATAAGATTAAACCCGGGGATGGATCGGTGGTTGACTCCATTCCGACGCCCGGTTACGTACCGCGCGGACTAACCTGGGACGGCCAATGGTTGTGGTGCGTTGATGGAGATGAAGAGGGATTGATCTTTGCCATTGACCCGAAAACGGAAATAGTGGAAAGGACGATTTACTGTCCGGTCTCGCGTCCCACCGGCCTTGCCTGGGATGGTAAGTACCTGTGGATTGCCGCTGACCGAGACGATAAGATCCATCAGATAAGCAGCGAGGATGGCACCACCATTGCCTCAGTGCCGGCCCCGACGTCGCACGCCTGTGGGTTAACATTTGACGGCACCTACCTGTGGGTTTCTGACCGGTACCAGGACATGATCTACATGATCACACCTGACAACGGAGATGTTATTGTATGTTTTGACGCTCCCGGTCCACACACCTGGGGGTTGGCCTGGGACGGTTCGCACTTGTGGAATGTCGACTATCAGACTGACCGAGTCTACATGTTGGTAATTGACGACGAAACGGCTTTCACCCGGCTGGAGGAGAAAACAGAACAGGTCGAGTTCATCCATCAAGTCAGAAACTATGGCCCGGGTACACTTCAGACACTTAGCGTATATCTCGCCATTCCACGTGATATGGACAACCAGGAATTGATAGGAACGATTGCATTCGATCCGGAACCGAAAGAAGTGTTAATCGATAAGTGGGGACAAAAAGTCGCCCATTTTCAGTTTATGGATCTTGGCCCGACTCAGTTCACGACCGTGACGATGCTCGCTTCAGCAAAACTATATGAGACCCGCTATTTCGTATTCCCCGACAAAGTCGGCAAGCTGAGCGACATTCCCAAGTCAATCCTCGGCACATACCTGGTAGATGACACCAAGTTCTCCGTGGAGGATCAGGTTATTCAGGAGGCGGTGAAAGAAGCGGTTGGTGATGAAACCAATCCCTACTGGATAGGACGAAAGATATTCAACTATGTCATCGACCACATTGAGTACGAGCTGGCCGGCGGCTGGAATATCGCCCCGGCGGTTCTCGATCGAGGCAATGGTTCCTGCTCCGAGTACAGCTTTGTGTATATTGCCATGTGCCGTGCCGCCGGTTTACCGGCCCGGTATGCCGGTTCGATCGCGATTCGGGGCGATGACGCATCGTATGACGATGTATTCCACCGCTGGGTTGAGATCTATCTGCCCAACTATGGCTGGCTGCCGGTCGATCCCTCCCGGGGCGACTCCAAGTGGCCCTCAACAAGAGCCGACTCGTTTGGCTATCTCAGCAACAAAATACTGATCACGACTGTCGGCGGGGGCGGTTCGGAATACCTGGCATGGGGTTACAATGCCAATGAACGGTGGACATCGAAAGGCAAGTGCAAAGTAGCAGTGGAGAACATTGCTGAGTGGACACCGATTGAGTCGCCGTCTGAGTGATTTGCCTGAGTTGCGAAATTCACTTTACTTAGTGAGGTCAACGACAGTGTGGAGAGGTAACCGTGTCCGAGTCTGATAAGAAAAAACCAGACGACAGCAAAACTGAGTCTATCCCGGACTTGGTCAGGGACGTTGAGAAAGCGCGAATTAAGCGCATAGGCTCCTTCCGGATCAACCGGACTATTGGCTCCGGTGGCATGGCTTCGGTCTTTGAAGCGTACGATGAGTCGATGAAACGGACCATCGCGCTCAAGGTACTGCACCCATCGTTAGACTTGATCGGCTCAACTCAAGAGCGTTTCGCTCGTGAGGCCTGGATTGCCGGGCAGTTGGAACACCCCAATATCATCAAGGTCCACAGCCGAGGAGAGGAAGAGGGCTTCAAGTACCTGGTGATGGAAATGGCCGGTGGTGGCTCTCTCTCGGACCAGATCAAGCAGATGCGGAAGGAAATCCCGATCGGCTCCGATGTCAGCGACACCGTCAGCCGGGAGTACATGCGTGTCGTATTGCAGAAGTTCATCGAACTGGCTTCTGCTCTGGAGCATATACACTCCAGCGGCTTCATTCACCGCGACATCAAGCCCCACAACATCTTGATATCCGGACCTGTGAAGCAGTACAAGTTCTCAGACTTTGGCATTGCCCACTCTGATGATATGACTAAGCTGACGCGGGCGGGGGACTTTATGGGCACGGTCAAGTATATGTCTCCGGAGCAGTTGACTGCTCATCGCGCCCGTGTCGACAAGCGGAGTGACATCTATTCCCTCGGTGTGACGTTGTACGAAGCACTGACACTGTCTTTGCCATATAAAGGCGACTCCGAAGAGCACTTCATAACAGAGATACTGTCCGGGCACAGTATTCCGGCCTGCCGACTAAACAAGCGTCTTCCGCGTGATCTGGAGACAGTCCTGATGAAGGCGATGAACCATGACCCGGACGCACGGTATCAAAGCGCCGCGGAGTTTGCCCGTGATCTTCAGGCGGTGTTGAATGATGAGCCAGTGCAGGCTCAGCGACCGACAGTGTTGACGCGTGCGGGCAAGTATGTCTCCCGTCATCGTCTTCTATTCATCGTCTTGGGAGTCGTTGTAGTTGTGGGCTCTGGACTTCTGCACTACCGTTCAACGGAGATTCGGAAACGAGAAGCCGCACAACAGGTGTACTCGTCACTGCTGAGAACTCTCGAGAAAGCGATCCTGACAAAGACTTCACCGTATGAGTTTGAGCCACGGTGGGATGAGTACTCTGAAGTGTTGAAAAGCGAGTTGCTTTCCGGTCGGGCCGATTCCGCGACCAGGCTATTCCATATAGCGGAGGACCAGTTCGATTTTTCGGTCAATCGTTTTGCTATTAAGGATCGCGCTCGCCTACACGTTATTCAACACAACATTCCCTGTTTTGAAAGCAATGTCATTGGTCCGGATACAGTTGTCGCGTTAGTGACATTCGAGGTGTCCGTCGACAGCTCACCGTTCACACCCGTGATGTGGCGTTCTTACGTTTACGGCTATGAATACCCGGGCCATAGGACGACCCGTCCACGGCCGCGAGCAATTGGGGGGGTTCCTCTTAGGGATTTGGTTGACACCGTACATGATGGCGTCCATCACATTGCAGTCCGTCACATTGTTGAACGCCACCACACCACCGATAGTATGAGGCTCCTTTATTATGCAGACACCACTGCTGATCCCACCGCCAATCAGTCTTTTGGTCCTGCCAACATCATCGATAGTACTGCCGGTTACATCCGGTGGAATTTCTTTCATGATGTTGTGTGTGTTTATGATGGCTTGTACGGCGATGCCATTGACCGTATGGATAATAGGACACAGCTGCACTCCCAGCGTTTCAGGAACATAGTCTTTGCAGAGGCTCCTGAGTTTGCGATGCTGCGACCTTTTGAAGCTGACACAGCGTTGGATACTATCAAAGTCAACCTCTTCACCGATTTCCCGGAAGGATTCCCGATAGCGGTCACATCACAAGACATCACGGAGGCAGTTGAGGCTCAGCTTGATTTCCAGAAGGTTTCGATTCAGAAAACCCTTAAAGATGCTGGTGATGACTATAGTTTTGACTTCTTCAAGGTGACTATAGCCACGCAGCATTTCCCAAAGTACACTGAACTCGAGGTCCCGGTGGCCGCGAGATTTGTTATTGCCGAGGCTAAGTCCGGGATGACATTACTCGACGGTACGGTGTGGATAACTGACGACCATCTAACATTGATTGTAGGGGAAGACCCTTTAGGTTTTTGCGGGAGGCCTTATCCGGATAAATCTGAGATCTACGGTTACACTAGGCGAGGATCAGAGTGTGTGCAGTTTGAGAAACTGCTTTCGGGTGGCTATATAGAAACTGAAGCAGTGTTGACTCTGATTCCAGATCGGGAAGTTGCTCGATCATCCGGCAACATTGACCGGTACTTAAATGATATCCTTTCATTTGATGTCCTGTTTGTTGTCGACAGCACATGGACCGGTTCCCCCTAACCTCTATGTATTGGGTGCCGAGCAACTAGCACACGCCCCCCTCACCCGAACGTCACCAGCAGGGCACCGGCAACAGCCAGGACAATCGCCGCCAGGCGCAGCAGCGTCACCTTCTCTTTCAGCAGCAGGGCGGCAAAAATGAAGATGAAAATGTTGGTGGTCTGGTTCAGGGCTGAGGCGGTTGATACTTGTGTGTATTTCATACCGGCCAGCCAGATGATCATGGCCAGGTAAGCTCCCATAAACGAACCGCCCAGCGTGTATGCCCAACGTTGCGTTGTGTGAATAGATAGCAGTATAGCCCGCCGCGACGGGTGCAGCAACAGCACCACGGCCAGGACGAGCAGTCCTCCGATGAGGCGTATTTCGGTGGCCCAGATGAGTGGCGAGTGATCCAGTATCGGTTTGATCATAACAATGCCGACAGCCATGGTTAGAATCGCCAGCACACCCCAGAGGATACCCAGCAGGAGGTTTCTTCGACCGGCCGGATGGTTCTGCCCTTCTCTTGTCACCGACAGGACCGCCGACAGGATCATAGCCACGCCAAAAATTTGCCACTGGGTAAGCTGGTCTCCCAGCCAGAGCATCGACAGGCCGATAATTGCCGGGCTGTACAGGCAATCAACTACCGCCACCAGCCCGGCGCCCAGGGTATTGAGAGCTTTGAAAAAGAGGGTGTCGGCAATACCGATGCCGAGGGCACCGCTGAGCAGAAGCAACAGATAGTCGCTCGCAGGCGCCGGGCGCAGGAGACTCTCGCCGAACAGCCAGGCGGTCGGAATCAGCAGAACTGCCGCCAGAGCATTCTTAAAGAGGTTAAGGCCGACCGGGTGCACCACCTCGCCGCTCTTCTTGAACAGAATGACCGCCAGCGCCCAAACGATGGCTGACAGCAGCGCCATCGCTTCACCGAAATATGTTATCGTACTAACCATAGTTTTGAAGATCGAAGGTACGATGTTTCTGCTGTCGTTTCAAGCGGAGATTGCAGGTCACAGGTGGAGGTAAACGATGCGGTTTCAACGAGCAGGCTGGTAGCTCAGCAGTTCCCAGGTGACAGTTTTGCTGGGACCCAGATTGTATTCCCTTTCAATACGGGATACCAGTCCTACACCAGGCACCAGCCAGTTGTCCACAAACCAGAAGTAGTTTAATCCCTGGCGTGAGTGGCGGTAACGGAAGCCGACATTAAATGTTCCGGCTGGTACACTTACGGGTCCTTTTTCTTCCAAATCCTGGAGGGGATCAGAGGTATTCATTCCCCAAGAACGCCCGACGGCCAGGGGAAACTCATAATCGAGTGGGTAGAAATAGGCAGCATCTGTATCGGGATATGGGATCACCATATCTCCAGTCACGACAACATACTCTGTGTCGATCCAATTAGTAGCTGCGTACTCCCAGATCGTTGCATGGAGGTTTCCATGAATAGTTGTGGTGTCAACGATGGTCACTGTCAACGTGTCATATTCGTCACTGAAGGACCATCGGTTTATTTCATACGTCCACTGCCAGCCGACTTCGTTAGGGAACTGGTGGATGTCGAACGTGTGCAGGTTGTAGCTCACCAATTCCCAGACTTCATTGACTATCGTGAAAACTATTCCGCCGGTCGACCATCGTCTCAGTCGGTACCTGTAAGCGGAACCCACACCAGGGACTATCCAGGTGGTAATGTAATTGCCGCCGCCTTCGAAGTCGACCATCCAGGAACGGTCAATGCGGGTAGCGTTAGTAAAGATGCCGGACGGGGTCGATATCGTGCCGTAGTCGATAACGCGGCTAGTATCACCGGCCCAGATCAACGGACCGGTCCAGACATTTCCCAATTCCAACGGAAAAACGAAAATCTCGAAAGGCGGGGCATTGCAAGTGTCATACCAGATTTTGAGGGTGTCATCATCCAGTAAGACCAACCTGGTCGTGACCGAATCACCATAATTATACCTCCATACCGTAACCTCGACGATCCCGGCCAGAGAATGAGTGTCGACGATCGAAACTTGTACCGTATCGGTGGTGCCGGTCAGGCTGTCATAGACCTCGTATGTCCACAACATGCCGACGGCAGCGGGGAAATCAGTGATTCCCGACGAATCTCGACCGCCCCCGGTGAGAGGACTGTCGTCATCGCAGGCAGCCACCAGCAGTAACATCAGGCATATAGTGCCCAAGAGCTTTATGATGGTACTCATAATCCGAATCCTCCCGCAGTTGCCGTCCCTGGGGGCCGTTCTTCACCTGAAAATATATGTCTAAAGACGGTCAGAGTCAAGATTTGTGCAAATCTTATGGCCGGTTGTAATCGGCTCAGGAATCCAACGGGCTTGTGCAGCATGACGGCACGCACTATATTAAGCCCCATGAAAGTGATTGATCTGCGATCTGATACGGTAACCAGGCCATCGTCGGAGATGCGGCAGGCTATGTTCACCGCTGAAGTCGGCGATGATGTTTTCGGCGATGACCCGACCGTCAAGGAACTGGAGAACTACGTTGCCGGGCTGTTCGAGCGAGAGGCCGCCCTGTTTGTGCCGTCCGGGACGATGGGTAACCAGGTCTGTCTGAAAGCCCACTCTCAACCGGGCTGGGAATTGCTGTGCGATAGACAAAGCCACATTATCAATTACGAGGTGGCCGGTCCGGTAGTTCACTCCGGACTGCTGGTGAATCTCCTTGACACTGAGCGGGGAACAATAACATCCGACATGATTCGGGACAACATCCGACCGGTTAACCTGCACTGCCCGCTGACGAAACTGGTCTCTCTGGAAAACAGCCACAACCGGCACGGGGGTACTATCTATGACCAGCAGGAGATTGTCCGCGTCAGAAAAGTATGCGATGAATTCGATCTCATATTGCACCTGGACGGCGCCCGTATCTGGAACGTGCACATGGCAACCGGCCTGTCCCTGCCGGAACTGACACGACTGTTCGATTCGATTTCAGTCTGCCTGTCCAAGGGGCTGGGAGCGCCGATCGGCTCAATAGTGCTCGGTTCGGCGGAGTTCATCGAACGCTGCCGCAGAATCCGCAAGCTGTTCGGCGGTGGAATGCGCCAGGTGGGTATTATTGCCGCCGCCGGTCTCTACGCTGTCAGGCACAACCTGGAGCGTCTGGCCGATGATCATGCCAACGCTCGTCTGCTGGCTGAGGGGTTAGACCGTATCGACCTGTTCGAGGTCGATCTCTCGCGCGTGCAGACGAACATCGTGGTAGCTAAAGTTACCGGTGACCGAACAGCCGAGGTTGTTATACAAAAGCTGAAAGAAGCCGACGTCTGGGTAGTTCCCTTTGGTCCTAAGCAGATTCGGATGGTAACACACCTCGACGTTACCCGTGCCGATTGTGAAGAAGCCCTGGCCAGAATACGAAGAACCTGCGGTTGAGAAACACTCCCCGGCACACCGTTCCGGTTTATCCTGCCGGGATTCGTCGCAAACGCCCAAAGTTCTTGACAAAAGCCGCTTAACGGATTATCTTGCAACCGGTTTAATATAACCGATCACAGGTACCAATCCGTAGTGAGCGTGGGCTGTCCCGCAGTCACAGCAGGATCGCCGGCCGCCCTGCAGGTTGCATAACATCATACCTCGGGAGACGTCATGATGAAGCGTGTGTTCACTCACCAGTCAATTATCAACTCTATCCTGTTTACCGTCTGCCTGATGCTGCTGTCCGCAGGTGGACAACCGGCTGTGGCCGACAGCCTCGGCGCCGAGCCGATCTGGATCTATGACTCCGATCTGTATGTCAGACATGTGGCTTCGGAGGACCTCAATGGCGACAATGTCCCGGACATCATCGCCGGGGAATACAATACCGACTACTATGGTAATCCTTCCCGGGTCATTGCCATCAACGGCTATAACGGCGACACCCTGTGGACCTACCTGCTCGATGATGGGGTGCGGTCGATGGCTGTCGGTGACATCAACGATGACGGGGTCGCCGACGTGGTGGCCGGAGCTTCATATCATTCGACAAATACTCCCGATGGCCGTATTCACGCCATCGACGGCACCGATGGCAGCCAGTTGTGGACGTTCTATACCGGAGCTACCAATCAGGACGTCACTATCGGTGATCTCAACGGGGATGCTTATATGGATGTGGCGGTGGGCTGTTTTGACGACTACGTCTACGCCATCAACGGCCAGACCGGTAATCAGCTCTGGAGGGAATTGATCGGCAGCATGTGGATCAACGCCGTGGCTACCGGTGATGTAAACGCCGATGATACCGACGACGTCGCCTACGCCCATGAATACCTGGCCGGTTGGGACAATCACTTCGGTGTCATCGACGGCACCGACGGCACGGTTCTCTGGGACTCGATTGTCGACTATGTGGTATCTTCGGTGCTGATGGATGATATCGATGACGACGGTCAGTTGGAGACAGTTTTCGGCGGTGTCAGCGCTGCCGACCAGGGGACGATTTATGTACGCAACGCGTCTACCGGTGTTCTTGAGTGGCAGTATGCGATCGGACCCGTCGATCACACTAACGGTGACATTTTCCTCGGTGCGCATGACATTGATGGTGACAATGATCTGGACTTGATTGTCGGTAATAATATCGGCTCATACTTCGTGTACGCCTTCGAAGGCGATGCCGCCACTCCCATGTGGATTTCCGATACCCTCAACGGCTATCCCAAGTACCTGGCATTTGGTGACGTTACCGGTGACGGCTATCAGAACGTGGTGGCCGTTACTTTCGACCGGGTGCAAGTCCTCAATGCCGTTGACGGCAGCAAAGTCTGGTACTACTCGGTCGGCGGCACTATTGCCGCCGTAACCACCGGCGATTATGACGACGATGGGGTGATGGATGTCGGTGCCGGGGGTGGCGCCGATAACTCCGGTATTCCTCCCGATCCCGGCAAGTCGGTGTGGGCGCTGCGAACTACCGCCTCGCAGTTGTTGTGGGAGTTTGACTTCGGTGAGTACGGCAACGCCCTGGCTATCGGTGATCTTACCGACGATCCGCAACTGGATGTTGTGGTCGTCTCGTCTTCCGATGATACCGTGATAGCTATTGACGGCGAAACCGGTCTCGAATTGTGGAGCTGGGACGGTACCGACAACCTGTTCGCCGTAGTCACCGGCGATTTTGACAAGGACGGTCAGATCGACGTAGCGGTCGGCGGCTGGGACAACACGGTTACGGCCCTGAAAGGCAATATCGGCGGTGTGATGTGGCAGTTTACAACACCCACCGACGATATCTACCGCAAGTGCCTGGCCGTCACGGATGTCAATGGCGACAGTAATATGGATGTCATCGCAGGTTCCGAGGACAACCATGTCTATGCCATCAACGGTGAAACCGGCCTCGAGATATGGTCCACCATCAGTTTCCCCAGCGACATCAACGAAGTGGAACTGGCGCAGATGAACACCAGCGGACCGCTTGATGTAGTGGCCGCGATAGGTGGAACATCGGGGAAGATGGTGGTTATCGATGGTTTTAGCGGGGACGTGATCTGGGAGTACAGCACCAATACGGCTTATGCCGAGCATGTTGAAGTCCTCGACGCTGACAACGATGACACGCTCGATGTCGCGATCGGCATACAGAAGATGGGCGCCACTGCCGGACGGTTGATTGTCGTCAATGGCGCCACCCACACACAAATGTGGACCGTTGATCCCTTCGTCCCCACGGTAAATACGGGACTGGCGCACGGCGATCTGAATCTGGACGGTGCTGACGACCTGGTGGCCGGCGGCAATACCGATGACCGCTCGGTTTACGCCTATCACGGTCCCAGCGGCGCACAGTTGTGGAGCTTTCCGACCGGGGGAGAGGTCAATGTCGTGCGGGTAGCCGAGGTTACCGGCGATACGGTACCCGATGTTATCGCCGGGTCCGATGACCAGATGGTTTACGTCCTCGATGGCATCAGCGGTTTGAGTTCCTTCAGCTACAGCACCGCCGGTGATGTCATGGACATCCAAATCGGCGATATCAGTGGTGACGGCGCCGCCAACATAGCCTGCGTCATATTCGGCTCCAACGGTATTGCATACGCCTTCCGCGCTCTCTACTCGACCGGATGCTGTCAGGTCCGAGGTGATGTTGACGGCAGCGATGCTATCGACGTGGGTGACCTGACCTACCTGGTCGCCTATCTCTTTCAGGGCGGACCAGAGCCGCCATGTCTTGAGGAAGGGGACGTTGACGCCAGCGGTAGTATTGACGTTGGTGATCTGACGTACCTGGTTGCTTACCTCTTCCAGGGTGGCCCGGTTCCACCGCCGTGCCCGTAAGCAGCAGGTAGGGCACGGCCGTCCTTTTCCATGTGTAAAAAGAAAAACCACCAGCAGCCCCTCAATATGAGGGGCTGTCTTTTCGCCTGTTGCTATTGATACAAATACTGTTGACTTCCATATGGTAACCACCTATTTTCTTCAACTGAACAGGAGATACATTATGGAAAATGTACGCGTCGGCGATATTATGATCCCCCTGGAGGATTATCCCCACTTGCAGGACTCGTGTTCTCTGCGCCAAGCAATTGAGATCATAGAAAAATCACAACTGGAGCGACACGGGCGTAAATCTCTTCCCCGGGTGCTGTTGGTGTTTAATGAGAAATCGGAGTTACTGGGAACGGTTAGGCGACGGGATATCCTGCGCGGCCTGGAACCCGAGTTCCTCCTGCAGGAGCCGATCACCTATCGCCGCAAGCTCTTTGATGTCAAGATCGACCCCGACCTCTCTGAATTGTCTTTCGACAAAGTGATTTCCGGTGTTCGTGAGCGGGCTAACCGGCCGGTGAGTGAAGTGATGTTGCCCATTTTGGCGACCGTTGATTATCAGGATCACATCATCAAGGTCATATACGAGATGAACATGCACAACGTCAGCATTCTGCCGGTGCTCAAGGACAGCAGGGTTGTTGGTATCGTTCGCACTGTCGAAATCGTCCATGTGATTGCCGGTATTATACTGTAACAGGACGATATCTCGTAACCCATAATCAAAGATCAATCATTGATGCCAGGTGAGGATAAAAGAATTGACAGCGGCCGGACCCCGGAGTCGACTGATGTATATCTTGTCGGAGTAGTCCGGCGCATCGACTGGAAACGCCTCTTCTATGTGATGCTCGGTATCGCCCTGTTTTGCATTGTCTACTTCGCACCGCAAATGCCCGACGCTGTCGATCCGCAGGGGAAACATTTCGTGCTGACATCGCAGGGTAAAGCTGCCCTGGCCCTGTTTTTCCTGACTGTCGTCTGGTGGGTTTTTGAGGTGATACCGATCGGGGTTACCAGCATCGCTGTTGGTGTTATCCAGGTGTTGTTTCTGATCCGACCGGCCAAAGTGGCCTTCGGCGATTTCATGGACCCGTCGGTCTGGTTTATTATCGGCTCGGTGGTGATTGGTATGGCTTTCAGTCGGACCGGACTGACCAAGCGGTTGGCCTACAGAATGCTTACCCTGGTGGGAGAACGCACCAGTGTCATCTACCTCGGTGTTTTTGTTATGACGGCCGGTATGACGCTGATTATGGCACATACCGCCGTGGCGGCCGCTATTTTTCCGCTGTTGTTGGCCATATATCCTTTGTACCGGGAGGATCAGAAACCGACCCGCTTCGGCAAAGGACTGTTTATCGGTATGGCCTTCACGGCCGGCGCCGGAAGCATTATTACTTTGCTGGGGGCTGCTCGGGGCGCTGTCGCTATCGGTTTCTTTAAGGATATAGTTGGCCGGGACATTTCATTTTTTGGTCTGACCTACTATATGCTGCCGATCGGGGTACTGATGGTGTTTCTTCTGTGGGGCTTTTTCATGGTCTTTTTCCGGCCCGAAAAGAGTCGCATCCCGGGTTTGCGGGAACGCGCCAAGGCGCTCCATTCCCGGTTGGGACCCCTGAGCCGGCACGAGATGATGACACTCGCTATCGTATTTGGCGCCATTGCCGTGCTGGGCTTACGGTCCTTTATCCCGGCGATGGCCGTGCTCAACAAAAGCGCCATCCTGCTGGTGACAACCGTTCTGTTCTTCCTGTCCCGGATATTAAAACTGGATGACCTGGAAGAGATACCCTGGAACATCATCCTGTTGTTCGGGGGCGCCATGAGTATCGGCTTCTGCCTCTGGCAGACCGGCGCTGCCGAGTGGCTGGCTATCAACTGGCTGGCTATGTTCGAGCAATCACACTGGTTCATCTTCGTAATGGGCATCGCCTTTTTCGTCCTGATAATGACCAACGTCATCATGAATGTGGCTGCTATCGCCATCTGTCTGCCGGTAGCCCTTGTAATTGCACCGTATCTCGGGGTGGCGCCGGATGTTATCCTGTTTGCCTCCCTGGTCACGGCCGGTATGCCGTTCCTGCTGCTGGTAGGAGCCGCGCCAAACGCCATAGCATACGAGAGTAAACAGTTTACATCGGGAGAATTCTTCATGGCCGGTATTCCAGCCAGCATCCTCCTGATGGTGGTTCTGGCTGGATTCGTGCTGGTGGTCTGGCCGTTGATGGGGATGCGGATTCTGACCGGATAGACTGGTACTCGGTAGTAGAATAAACAACCGGCGCCGTTTCGGCATTTAGATGCATGATCACGTGGGAAAACAAACAACCAGATGAATGAAAATAGCAATCAGATTAACTGGTCGGACCGTTGCTGGAAGGAGATGTTGATCTACCAGCGCCGTCGCGAAATCCTGCCGGACACGTTGGACAAGCTGGCTTGTTGGATTGATCTGAAACCCGGACTGACGGTTGTGGACATTGGCTGCGGATTAGGCTTTCTGGGTTACACCTTCTGGCCGTACTTCGGACAGGGTGGCAGCTACCTGGGGATTGATCTGTCCCGGGAGCTTCTGTGCGAAACGGCACGGAGTGCAAAAAAGTGGGCTGTCGGCGGCCATGCCGACTTTCAGGCGGGTGACGCTTATCAGCTGCCATTGGCCGATTCCTGTGCCGATGTCGTTATCTGTCAGACCCTCATGATGCATCTTGAGCATCCTCAACAAGCTCTGGCTGAAATGATTCGCGTTTCTCGGTCCGGCGGATTGGTGGTCTGCCTGGAACCCGACAACGTGGCTACCCTGATGACGCTTGCATACCCGTCTGTGCCCCGGTTTGATATCGAGGCGCGGTTGCTGTTTGCCAAAGTGGCGCTGGTATGCAACAAGGGGCGTATCAACCGCGGACAGGGTGATAACAGCATCGGAGCCAATATCCCATCCATGATGAAACAGCTCGGTTTGTCCGATATTGGTGTCCGCATAAACGACCGGGTTTACTATACGGAACCGCCATACGAAGGAGATTTGCAGCAGTTTCATCTCGAGTGGGACAGGAAGAAATGGCTCGACGATGAATTGTGCCGGGTCCGTATCGATCGGGATGAACAGGACTTCGCTGCCGGCGGTGGTGATCCTGGCGAATTCGAGCGTTACCGGAAGCTGTACGACAGTATCAGAGCCACCATACAGCAGCAACTGAACGACGGCACCTTTTTTCAGTGCGGCTCCGGTGACTTCTATATCTGTAAAGGACGCAAGCTCGACCAGAATGACCAACGGCAGACCCAATCGGTTGATCAGGTCTGATTTCAATTGTGAAAAAGGCTGGGATTTCCTGCCTTGAGAGTATTATAATGAGGGAGCGGAGCTACGGACTATGAGATTTGGCCTGATAGCAAATGTACAGCGCGAAAGCGTCAACCGGGCAATCGCTGCCTTTATCGGTTGGGCTCGAGAGACCGGCCACGATGTCGTCCTGGCGGAAGAACTCAAGCAGACCGTTACCGAGGACGTGGAATTTCATCCACGGCCCTCGCTGCCCGCTGAGGTTGATGTTCTGGTGTCGATGGGTGGTGACGGGACTCTGCTGGCCTCGGCCCGGGCAGTCGGTGAGCAGGGAACGCCGCTGTTGGGAATCAACCTCGGTTCACTGGGTTTTCTGACACAGTTCCCCGAAGAACATCTCAGGCAGGCGCTTGACGCGATCGTTGCCGGTGACTACCAAATCGAAGAACGGATGATGCTGCGAGTCTATGTCGAAGGTAAGCGGCAATTGGACAACCCCTTTGCTCTCAACGACGTAGTGGTAGACAACGGTCCCGTCAGCCGCCTGATCGACATCAACCTGCGTGTCAACGGTGAAGATATTGTCGCCTACAAGGCCGACGGGCTGGTGATCGCCACACCGACCGGCTCGACCGCTTATTCGCTGGCGGTCGGCGGGCCGATCATGCACCCCAAGATGGAGGCCATTATAGCCGCCCCCATTTCCTCTTTTTCGCTCAACACGCGACCGATGGTTTTTTCCGGCAGCGATGTGCTGGAACTCAACATCCACTCGGAGCACGGTGTGGCCGGATTGACTCTCGACGGCCAGGTCACGGCGCCGTTGATCGACACTGACCAGGTGGTCATCAGACGCGCCGATTTCCATCTGAAGCTGGTCACATTCCCGCAATACTCTTTCTATAAGTTGCTGCGCAACAAGCTGCACTGGGGGGTCGCGCCGAAGGCGAAGTGAGGGGGGGCAACAAGTTGCTTTTGTGAATACAATCAGAAGGTAAGTTTGTCCGAAAAATCCCACAGCAAGGGGCTTGTTGATAAACATAACAAACGTCATAGCGGGCATAATAGTCAGGAAGTGTTGATGGTTTTGGTGTAATTGGTTGTTATTCTTGGGGTTTTATGGGACTGGACTGAGGAGCCTGAGAGTATGGGTCAAAAAGATTCTGTCGGCACTGCGGTGTGTACGGTGCTGTTCGCAACGGTTGTGGTCATGGGAAGCAACGTTGGCTGTGTCGAGCGTGTGGTCGGACGTTTGTTCAGCCGGGTCTGCCCCGTCGCCGGGATCGGCAGCGCATATGGTTCGAACGGTGGATCGTAGAGGGCTACAGTGTCCGACAACTGGTTGCGCAAAGTGGGTACAGTAGGAGTACTATCAGACGCATTATCGGCTACTGGCTGGATCGGTCGCCTCGGAGACAAGATGATCTTGGTCGTTTCAAGTATCTGGTCATTGAC
>JBDRNJ010000031.1:0-82030 GCA_043811375.1 bacterium
TCCGACGAAGAGTCAGATTAATCGACTCTTTTCGGGATGAACAAAGCTGTGAAAGGATAGTATACACTCAGGTAATTGAACTGAACCAAAGACTCAGGGAAAACCACATAACTCAATTTACACAATAATCCTTGCACTACCAATATCACTCCGGGCTTGACAGCGTATAGCAGTTCGGGTATACTGTGAGTGGTATTCCAAGCTGGAATTCAGCCGTGAAGGAACGGGCAAGACACATACGTAAATATAGAGCCCATCACATTGTTTCAGGAGGAGAGGAGTATGAGAGGTAGCAAACTTTTCACAACAGTGCTGCTTTGTTTGTCGTTGCTGACGGTGTCGGCCAGCGCCAAGTACAAAGTGGAGATTGAGACTGTGCCGCAGGCCAATTTCGGGCAGAGTATTGTGGTCGATGTCTCAATTGAACCCGAGGGTACCGCTACGGACCTGGGAGGGTTTGAACTCTGGGTGAGTTACGATCCGGGGAAACTGGAGTACGTAAGCACTCAACAGGGTGATTTATTGACAGATTGCGCCTGGGAGATGTTCCAGGCTGGTCTTGAACCAGGTACCTTTTTACCCTGTTGTGTTGACTGCGACAATGTCAAGCTTGTCCAGTTTGTTTCAATAGCTGACATGAATAACGGGACGCCGCATCCCTCATGCTACGCGCCGACCGTGAAAACTTCCCTGGCGAAAATAACGTTTCAGGTCACCAGCGAGGAAGAAGTGTTCACCCCCATATATTTCTACTGGAGAACCGGCGAAGAATGCTCCGATAACTCGTTCTCCAACCAGTTGGGCACGGCGTCGCTCATTGGCGACGGCGTCTATGACAACGGGCTGTTCAACTGCAGCGGCCCGGACCCCAGTTGCGAAAACCCACCCGGGGCCGTGGCCGATATCGATTTCTACGGAGGCGGTGTCTACCTGGCCGGGTCCTTCCGCGGCGATGTCAACCGCAACGACATCCCGTACGATTTGGGTGACTATATGGTGTTCGAACAGTATTTTTTTAGTGGACTCTCTGCGTTTCGCATAAACATAGCCGAGCAGATTGCCGCCACCGACGTCAACTGCGACGGTTCTCCTTTGACTATGGCTGACCTCATTCTGCTTCAGCGGATTATCGCGGAGATACAGGCGCCTCCGTCATGCGGGGAATAGCTATGGCTACTTTGGATAATCCGGCTCCGACAAGCGAGCGTAAGTATTCAACCAGGTTCCATGACAATAACCCCCGAAGGAGGATGGCAATATGAATGCGATAAAATTTCTTACCCTAATAACCCTTGGTCTGCTGGTGATGGCCGGCACATCCGGGGCGAAGTATAAGGTAGCGATCAGCGAAATATCTGATGCTGCCTACAATCAGGACGTCACCGTAGATGTTACTATCGAACCGGATGGGACCGTCGAAGCCCTGGGAGGTTTCGATCTGACTATCAGTTACGACCCACTGAAGCTTCAATTCGTAAGCGCCACCCAGGGCAGCTTTCTGACCGATTGTGGTTGGGAGTATTTCTCTGGTCAACACAAGGATAACTGGGTACCTGCCTGCTGCAGTGGCTGCACCGAGGTTAAGCGTATTCGCTTTCTCTCATTTGCTGACCAGAACAATGGTCCCTATCATCCATCCTGCTATGCACCGACCGGGTTGTCACAACTGGCCCAGGTAACGTTCCACGTGCTGAGTGCTCAGGATGAAGTTACACCAATTAATTTTAATTGGGAACCAAACGAGTACCCACGGAGCTGCGGTAAAAACGTTCTGGTTGATGTTTTGGGTGACGATCTCTTTGTGGCAGACAACATCTATAACAACGGAGACTACAATTGCAGCGGTCCTAATGAACTCTGTGCCACTGCCCGGACCTTCGCTGAAGTTGACTTCTACGGCGGTTCGGTGCACCTGAACTCTCCGGGAGAATTCTACAGTGACGGCGGCAGCGGTCAAATCATCGTCAGGGAACTGAAGGTTCAACACGAATTCGTTTTGGACAATTTCTCCATTCTGGTCTCCACCGGCACTGATTTCGACATCACTGACGTGGCCCTCGAGGCGGGAGTGACAGCAGTAGAGGAAACCTGCGATCTGGATATATCCTGTTGGCGTATTTCTGCTGACGGATCAATTTCATGGCCGGCCACCGCCGGCGGCTGGACGACTATTGCCACTATCACCTATGAGCTGGACCACCCCTGTTACTGCAACCACACCTATACCGACGACGTGGTGTTCAGTGAGTACTACATGCTCGACCAGTACAGCAACCCGCGTAATGTGTCCGTCAACCAGCCGGAGATCACCAGTGGCTATTGCGGCAATTGTCCGGTGACCTCGTGTCCCGTATTGTATACCTGGGACGGAACCGATTTCGTTCAGGATAACCCGCTGTTGACTGCCTGTGAGGCGTCCGAGTATCAGGACGTTGTTGTCGACCATTATCAGGTCCAGGTTCCGGTTGTCGCGATTGATGGTAGTATCCGCTTCCAGTTGCGGGAGATGGAAGATGAGATCACTTATCTCGAAGCGGTGAAGCTCTACACTATCGATCATCCCATTGGCACAGATGTGGTATGTGACGTTGACGGATACATATACATTTACGAGGAAATCGTCGAACCACTGAGTGTCGTGGACAATAACGGTACGGATCAACTCGACGCGGTGCGCGTCTCGGATGGTGAATGGTTCATGGCTGACGAACCCGGATATTTGATAGTCACGTTTCCGAATGTTTTCGGCAAGCGATTCGGATACAGCCTTAGTGCCATCGATAAACCGCTGTGCCGGAAGATCACCAAGGTGGGTGAAGGCGATTCCCAGGGGCCGGGCCGACTCACCGCCGAGATTCTGGATGACAACGGTAACTGGATTCAGGTCGCCAATATTCCGCCTCGAGAAAACCTGGTTTATGAGGTGGTTACTCCCGCTCCCTACCTGACCGCCGAACAGGAAGTTATCACACTCCGCATTTCCTGGACCAACGGTTATTCAACGGATGTCATTAACCAGTTTGTTCCTTCCTATGAGGAGCCCATCATAGAGGGCTGGGAGATGTCGAATTATTCGATAAGGACGGCCGGTTCATCGGAGAAAATCTGGAACGCAGACGATGCCTCGACGCCGTTGAAGATGGTAAAAGGGGACGTGTTGGATTTCAGGTTCGCGGTGGATGAGGTCGTTGATCCGACTGTCAGGCGCGAGTATGTGGTGCGTGCTGCGGGACGATATGAACCGGACTATGCCGCTCTCACCAATCTGGTACCGAATGGCTATCAGCTTCATAACGCCTACCCCAATCCGTTCAACCCGACGACCACAATCAGCTACGATCTGCCCCGGGGTGCCCAGGTGAAGCTGGAAGTTTATAACATCATGGGCCAGCGAGTGACCACCCTGGTTAATACATACCAGGATGCAGGACACTATGATGTACCCTGGACCGGAGAAGCTCACAATGGACAAGCCGTGGCCAGCGGTGTTTATTTCTACCGACTTGAGGCGGGCGAGTATGTGGAAAGCAAGAGGATGCTGCTACTGAAATAGGAACCAATTCAGGAGACACAATAGGGGACAGGTCGACAAATCGACCTGTCCCATTTTTTGTCTCGTCGAACGCTTCAATCATAATTGTACTTGATATAAGAACCGGCTATGCCTGACCGGATCAACCAGCTTCAAGAGTTTTTCGGACTCCTGAATTCTGCCTCTGTATAAGTCAAGATTCCCTTCTGCTTCGAATTCTGATCTTAACTCTTCTGCGACATGCTTGCCCTTTTGCCAGAGTCGCTCCTCAAGTTCTGTGTAATCCCAGACTCGAAAACGGAGACCATGCTTCTTCAGGGCTTGAGCCAACCTGGTTTTCTCCGGAAGCAGAACCTCTCTGGATTCATCAGGTTTAATCATCTGACTGTAAAACAACCCCATCTGTCCGCTTGGCCTCAGAATCTTTTTCATGTGCGATAACGTGACTTCCAGATCATCAACGAAGTACAGAGTATCAATAGCAATGATCGTGTCGAATGAGTCAGACGGGTAATCCAGATCATTCATATCACCTTCCCGGAAGGACAGGCGGTCTCGTTTACTTCCCGTCCGTCTTAATGCCTGTTCAATTGCTCCCATCGCATAATCGATCCCGGTAAGGTGAGCTTGCGTTACATCGGAGATGTATTCGGTTATTGTCCCTGTACCGCAACCTAGGTCAAGCACAAGACAGTTCTCGTCAAGGTGTAGAACGTCAAGAAGTTTGTTCAGTTGCTCCATATCCATCATGTTGAACTGACAAAGGTTCTTCCCAAATACACGCTCACAAAAAGTTCCGTAAGCTTTGCTCAATTCACTTCGTGTCAGGGTGTCGGCAAATCCCTGACTGAATTGCTCCCTCTGAGCTTCCTTCGCCTGAGCCTCACCCTCACTGGTTAACGAATAGACATCATCTCTTTGCTGCAACAATCCTTTTTCCGATAGGCTTTCAAATGCTTCGGCCCAGTCAACCAGTTCATCGTCAAACAGACGCTTTCCGTATCGCTCAAGGGCTTCATGATTCGCTGTTTCTTCTTTCTTGAGGATCATTCGAAGCGTCGACAGTAGTTGTCTTTCCGCTTGGGAAAACTCTATCATCGGTCTATTCTCCTTTCGCCAGAATCATAATTGTGACGTGAATGACTCCGGCTTTATCCATTTCTTTCGACCATCTGGGATGGGAGTCCCCTCTTTAGTTACCTGATGGTCTATGACCGATTCAACCTTTTTCTTTCAGACTGGCCGTAGTTCCGGGGCCGGTTTGGTTGTGACCAGTTCAACTTCCTGCAGTGAATGGAGATCGCCACGCATAAAAGGGGCTTACCTCTTTGTGAAGAAGTAAAACGCAGGTTATTCAACGGGTACACTGTGGACTGTGCGAGTTCGAAAATCCACAGGGGGTAATCAAAGTAAGTCGCTGTTTCGCAGCCACATAGAAATAAACCGGAGTATCGGTTTATAGTATCTCGCACCAGGAATGGTTGCATTTCTGCAATGTAAGTCGTATCATGGATTAAGAGATTGTTATACTAAACGGATATGGCAAATACAAATTTAGATACCACCGGGATAATCCTCGACTCAATAGCCGATGGCGTGTTCACGGTTGATCGCGAATGGCGGATAACATCCTTTAACAATGCTGCGGAGAAGATAACCGGCATTCTGAGAGAGGAGGCCGTCGGCCAACGGTGCTGTGATGTGTTCCATGCCTCCATCTGCGAAACAAGTTGTGCCCTTAGAGAGACTTTCGAGTCCGGGAGACCTGTAATCAACCGCGCGGTATACGTTGTTGATGCTGGTGGCAACAGAATCCCGATCAGTATTTCAACAGCGGTCTTGAAAAACAAAAACGGGGATATCATCGGTGGCGTGGAAACATTCAGGGATTTAAGTACGATTGAGGAACTCCGGCTGGAACTGGAAAAGAAGTACTCTTTTCATGACATCATCAGCAAAAACAGCGAGATGCTTCGGGTCTTTGACATTCTTCCGGGTGTCGCCGAGAGCGACAGTATCGTGCTTATCGAAGGTGAGACCGGAACCGGCAAAGAGTTGATCGCCCGTGCCCTGCACAATCTATCGCATCGGAAGGACAAGCCATTTGTTGCCGTCAACTGCGGTGCTCTTCCCGACACTCTTCTCGAATCGGAACTCTTCGGCTACAAAGCAGGAGCTTTCACTGATGCCCGCAGAGATAAACCGGGTCGCTTTGCAATCGCCGAAACCGGGACGATATTCCTCGATGAGATTGCCGATATCTCTCCCGCCCTGCAGGTGCGCCTGCTTCGGGTTGTTCAGGAGCGTATGTATGAACCGTTAGGTGCCACGAAACCGGTTCAGGCAGATGTCCGCATTATCGTCGCTTCGAACCGGGACCTCGGTGGGCTTGTAAAATCGGGAGAGTTTCGGGAAGATCTGTACTATCGCATCAATGTGATCCGCATCAAGTTGCCGCCGCTCCG
This sequence comes from bacterium, assembly GCA_043811375.1. Classification (GTDB taxonomy): domain Bacteria; phylum Zixibacteria; class MSB-5A5; order GN15; family FEB-12; genus JBDRNJ01. The sequence goes on from JBDRNJ010000031.1 coordinate 5,998, forward strand.
TAGTCGCAAAGAAGATATTCCTTTATTGGTAGATCATTTCATTCGCCGCTTCAACAACCTCAAGAGAAAGCTTATCGCGGAAATTTCACCTGATGCTCTGGCTGCTTTGGTGAGTCATGACTATCCGGGCAATATCAGAGAACTCGAAAACGTCATCGAACATGCCTTCGTTCTCTGCCGGGGAACTACCATCAATGTTGATGATCTGCCGGACAACGTCAGACCCTGGGATGGCAGCACTCCAGCCAGGTCGATGTCGATGGATGATCTCGAGGCTGTCTACATAAGCGAAGCACTGAGAAAAAACAACTGGAGCAGGAAAGAAACTGCCGACGAGCTTGGAATGCACAAAACGACACTCTGGCGCAAGATGAAGAAACTGGGAATCCGTCATCCAGCCGAATCATAGTTGCGTACATGCAACCCCACTTTCCTCGATAATTGCATAATTGCAACCATCTGTTCTTCCTTACAATAGCAGGCAGGCCAACTCCCACCCGTAAGTCATTGATTACATTTGCATTAGAGTTGTGGTTTCGGGGCGTGATGATTCCGGCATGAATCGTGCTATAAAAGTGAACTGGATTATGAAGACTGCAATTCCGATATGGAAAGGGCGTGTTTCACCAGTTATGGATACTGCGTGTCGTCTGCTTATTACTGAAACCGTAGATAGTAAGGAAATTTCACGTACAATCATTGATATCCCTCAGGCGAATGTGTCCTACCGTGCTGGTTTTATTTCAGAGCTTGGTGTCGACGTTTTGATCTGTGGCGCCATATCGCACCAATTCGACCGGATGCTCACTGCTTTGGGAGTAAAAACAAATCCCTGGTTCCGCGGTGAAGTTGATGAAGTCATTGCCGCCCATTTGAAGGGGGTACTGCAGAATGATAATTTCTTGTTGCCCGGTTGCGGGCGGCGTCGCCGTCGGCAAAGGGGCCAGCATTGCGGACGACGCCCGGGATTCGGGGCGCGTAAACAGTTTAAGGAGGAGTGATGAGAATAGCGGTTTCATCTCAAGGATCTGATTTGACCAGCAAGGTTGACCCACGCTTCGGACGGGCACAATGCTTCCTGGTTTTTGATACAGATGACGAGAGCCTTGAAGTCGTCAATAACGACCAGAATGTGAATGCTGCACAAGGAGCCGGTATTCAGGCTGCTGAGAACGTCGTTAAGAAGAACGTGGATATTGTTGTGGCGGGCAATTTCGGTCCGAAGGCATTTCGAGCTCTTGGTGCGGCTGGTGTCAAGGTTGCGCTGTGGGCGGATGGGACGGTATCAGAGGCGATTGAACTGGCTCGGAACGATAAACTCGAGATATGCGACCAGGCCAATGTCGAGGGGCATTGGATGTAGTTTTCCGACTTTATCCGAAGAGGTATCATTATGACACCAGGAAAACCAGATAGTGCCGGAACAGGTGCCGGTGGTCAGAGAGAGCGTAAGCGATCAAGGGGTATGTTCTCCGGCAAGGCCGGTAAGGCAATTGGTTTTACGTCGATTGCGGCGCCTATTATCGGTTATGTCGTCAACGATCTCAAGAAACCCAACAGCATTGTCCGCAGGCTTATCGGAGGAATGGTTAGAAAGCTTCTACCTGCGAAAACAGAAAAGGTGGAGGCGATTGATATCACCAACGAGGTTGAGATCCTCGAGGACGACAGCGACAAGAACAGTTAGTACGACTTGGTAACCGAACACGAAAGGAGTTGAAAATGCCGGGTGGAGACAGAACCGGACCCATGGGTGCCGGACCAATGACCGGACGAGGCGCCGGTATGTGCGCCGGCTACGATGTGCCGGGATACATGAACCCTGCTTTCGGACGAGGGTTCGGAGGTGGTCGGGGACGAGGATTCGGCCACGGTTTTCAAGGCGGTGGTCGCGGTTGGCGCCACCGTTACTACGCCACCGGATTGCCGGGATGGGCTCGTGGATACGCATATCCGCATCCTTTTCCAGCAGGATACGCGGTTGATCCCGGTGCAGCCACGACCTCGAAATCGGCTCGGGAAGAGGAGCTTACTTATCTGAAAGATCAGGTACATCATTTCGAAGGAGTTCTTGACGATATCAGAGCGCGTGTCAATGAACTTCAGCAGCAATCGGCAGATTCAAGCAAGGTGCAGGAGAAAGAGAAGAAGTGAGAAGGGATACTTTGCCAGCAAGAAATAGTTCCGGTGGTGGTGGCGGTCAAGGTTCAGGGCAAGGACAAGGTGGTGGTCGTGGTCAAGGAGGCGGGCAAGGCTCCGGGCAAGGTCGGGGTGGTGGACAAGGTTCAGGACAGGGTCGCGGCGGTGGTCGAGGTATGGGTCGTGGTGGACGTGGTCTTGGCCCCAGTGGTGAATGCACTTGCCCTGACTGTGGTGCGACTGTTCCACATCAGCAAGGTCAGCCTTGTATTGAGGTAGACTGCCCGAAGTGTGGCCGGAAGATGACAAGGCAGTAGGGAACTGAAGAACCACACTCTGAAGATATCTGTCGCCAGCGGCAAGGGGGGCACGGGGAAAACCACGATTGCCACGAATCTGGCTGTTGCCGTTGCCCGGATGGGCAAGGACGTTGCCTACCTTGATTGTGATGTCGAGGAGCCGAACGGTAGCATATTCTTAAAGCCGGAGATCAGGGAGCAATTCGATGTTACTGTTCCGGTTCCCCGGGTTGATCTCGATAAATGTACCCTCTGTGGTGAGTGTTCCGCCGCCTGCAAGTATCATGCCATTGCTGTCCTGGGAAAAACAGTGGAGGTCTTTTCTTTGCTCTGTCACGGCTGCGGGGGATGTACTGATGTCTGTCCGGAGGATGCCATTGAAGAGATCCCCAGAACCATCGGGCACATCAGTCGCGGAGCGGGGATGGGAGTCGAGTTCCTTGAGGGGCGTCTTAATGTTGGAGAAGCAGTGTCACCTCCCGTTACCAAGGCATTAAAGAAGCTCGCCATAAAGTCTGATGTTATTATTGTTGATGCTCCTCCCGGTACGTCATGTCCGGTCATCGAGGCGATCAGAGGCACCGATTTCGTTATCCTGGTAACTGAACCAACGCCGTTTGGACTGAATGATCTAAAGCTGGCCGTTGGCATGGTACGCGAGATCGATCTGATGTTCGGCGTTGTGATCAATCGCTCGGATATCGGCGACAACAGGACCGATGAGTATTGTCACCGGGAAGAAATCGATATTTTGATGAAGATCCTCTTTGATCGCCAGGTCGCCGAGGCATACTCGCGGGGCGAGATGATGTTTGGGGTCGATTCCGAGTATGAGATAAGTCTCCGCAAGTTGTACGAAAACATCGTAGACAGGATCAACAATGACGGAATTAGTCATAGTCAGCGGTAAGGGCGGTACCGGCAAGACCAGCCTGGTTGGATCGCTCGCCGCTTTGTCACGGGACAAAGTGCTGGTTGATGGCGATGTCGACGCTGCTGATCTTCATCTGATTCTGCAGAACAACATACGGAAAACATCTGAATTCACCGGTGGCAGGCAGGCGTTCATCATTGAAGAAGACTGCACGAATTGCGGTATCTGCCCGGAGTACTGCCGATTCGATGCGATTAAGCATGAGGTACCGACAACCAGCGCCGAAAAGGAGCGGTATTGGATAGACAAACATGCCTGTGATGGATGCGGGGTCTGTGTGTGTCACTGCCCGGAGCATGCAATTGATTTCAGAGAGGTGATCAGCGGTGAGTGGTACATCTCTGATACGCCGTATGGCCCTCTGGTGCATGCGCGCTTAGGTCTGGCGCAAGCCAATTCAGGCAAGCTGGTTTCACTGTTGCGTCAGCAGGCAAGGTTGTTGGCGGACAAGAGAGGGCTGGATTTGATAATTGTAGATGGCCCGCCTGGAATCGGCTGTCCCGTGATTGCCTCGATCACCGGGGCCGGGTACGTTCTGATAGTCACTGAACCATCCATGTCGGCTATGCACGATATGGAACGAATGTTACAGTTAACCAAACATTTCAGAATTCCTACGGGAATATGTATTAACAAGTCAGATATCAACCTTGCTCTAACATCTCGAATTGAGGAGTTTGCCAGGGATCAGAAAATAAGGATACTGGGGCGAATTCCCTTCGACCCGGCAGTGACCGAAGCACAACTGGCGGGAACCACCGTTGTCGAACATTTTGCCAACGGTGCATCCCAAAGCCTCAAGTCCTTGTGGTCGAACCTGATTAAGGAACTCATTGAGTAGAGCAATGATCCGATGCCAGAGTAGCAAATAATACGAACCAATGAAAAACAATATGGGGTTTGGACAATGAAAATCGCCATTCCGACAGTAGATGGAGTATTGTGTCCGCATTTTGGTCACTGTCAGCAGTTTGCAATCCTTGATGTTGACCCTGAAACGAAGTCAATTAATGAAGTTGAGATGCTGACCCCACCCCCGCACGAGCCCGGTGTGCTTCCCGCATGGTTAAACCAGATGGGTTGTACGGTAATAATCGCCGGGGGAATGGGAGGGCGAGCCGTCGGTATCTTCCAGCAGAACGGTATCGAGGTTATTATGGGGGCACCGAATGGAAAGCCTGAGGAGATTGTGGCGGCTTATCTGAATAGTAAGCTTACAACCGGCGCCAATCCGTGTGACGATCCTGCTTTTCACGGCGATAAACGTTGCGGGGAGTAGCCGCCCGAGTTAAAAGATGAACTTTGAACCGCCACAATCATGAGTTGCTGGATTCGTGATCCCGGTTGATGTCTATTTCGGTCGATTAGTACGGATACAGGAAAGAAGAGAGCGAATCAAAGAACGAACGATGAAACAGAGGAAACGCAATCACCCAAAAGCCATTACTGCCTGACAAACTGTATCTTGGATTGCAATACACCCTGTCCGGATTGTCTGATGACGTACATTCCCGGAAGTTGTAAGAGTAGAAAAAAGAAAAGCTGGCCATAGTGGACTATTTTAGAACTGCAGCGTGAGATCAGAACGGGGTCTACGAGACGATTTCCGCAACTGGATTATGGAGAAACCTGCCGCGTAAGATTATTCTTGAGGATCACTTAGCCAAATTCCTCCGTTTATGCCTCACATGGAGACGGATCGTCGAAGAAGATGTAGCATACCACAAATGATGCATTAGCGATGTTGGTACTGCCCTTGCAGTTAGCTTAGCCGCAAATATAAAAGGCAACGTGAACGGACGATCACGCCAACCCGCGGCTTTCGCGGCGCATCTTTTCCCAGGTTGGAAAATCTTTGGGCGGATGGACGATTTCATTCTCCGGTTTCAATCTCAATTCAATCGCTTCCTCCGGGCATCCGGTTACGCACAATCCGCATCCGATACATTTTTCACGTACGACTACCGAAACATCATCCATCGTTTCAATCGCATTCACCTGGCATCTATCATGACAGGTCTGGCAATCGCTGCATTTATTGGAGTCGACAACAGCATAATAGTTGGCGTAGGCAACCGATCTATCTATGCCCCATTCGGTGACGCCCCGCAAAACGGCGCAACAGCATCCGCAACAATTGCAAATATACCCGATGCCGTCGGTGATGTTACTCACGCAGTGCACCAGTCCGACCTCTTCTGCCTCATCAAGAAGCGCCAATGCTTCTTCCTGCGATATCATATCAAATCCGGGCGTTCCGCTCCGTATATTAAATGCCAGACAATTTCTGACCGGAAAATCACATTTTTGTCCCAAATGCACTTTTTGAACCCGACAAATGCAATCATGGTTGGCAAACGACTTCGCTCTCATAAGAATTTTCTTAACGTCATCATATGGGAGTACCCAATCTCCCGTGGCTGCGCCCCGAACCGGTATTACACGATGAAGAGCCGGATCATATTTCATAATCCCCGCCGCTCCGCCGTCAGCAAGGTAATCATCCACTAATTGAGCCAGCTCTCTGTCCATGCTATGTAGTTGTGCCTCATAAAACCCTACAACGAATGGAGCCAATCGGAATTTTATTTCGTTGGAGCTTTTATCGAACCACAACAACCCTCTCTGGGCCATTTCTTTTAATGCGGCCGCCACCTCGTCGACCGGAAGTCCGGCTCTATGCGCGATAGCTTCGGTCGGTTCCATTGTTCCAGTTAAATACCCCACCAGCTTAGCTTCTTCCTCCGAAAAGATCTTTTGCAACAATGTAATCTCAACATTGGAGGGAGTCCGCGGAAATCCGTTGGGTAATCTATCCAAAGCCTGCGCCAGTTTTTCATAAACTCCAGTATTCATCTTTTTCCTATCCTCTTGTATTGGTCTACACTTATTCGTCCTTACCGGATTTTGCAGTTAATGATTGATGTCATAAAATAAGTGGAGTAGACCGGTTGAATCAACAGTTAATGTGATTAACGGGGGTTCTTTGCGTTAAGATACTTCCATGTGGCATAACTCATTGTGGGGCAGCGTGATATAAGAAAGCGGGGTGGGCCTCACTCTCCCCAAACTTCCGTGGAATTTAGGTTTTCGGTGAAAAGTAGCTATTCAACAGCAAATGGAAGGCGTTGGAAAACAATTACTTAATTGCGACGTATTATGCCAACGTGGTGACTCTAATCTTTCCCGTACGCTCCGATTGCGTGCCAATGCGAACCAACACGCCTCGGGACGCGCTCGCAAGCTCGCGTGGGCAATCCACAAAAAACTATTTTTCACTTGACATATATCCGCAACGGATATAGTATCTGATCATGGTAAACAAAAAAGCAAAGCCCCTCACTCCGGCGGTGCTTCATATCCTCCTCGCACTCTCAACAAGAGAGCGGCATGGCTATGGAATCATGAAGCAGGTGGAAGCCGATTCGCAGGGAAAAGTGAACATGGGACCTGGTACGCTCTATGGTTCGCTGGGCCGCATGATTGATGCGGGGTTGATTCGCGAGAGCGACAAAAAAGTAGATCCCGATATGGACGATGAACGGCGAGTCTATTACAAAATCACCGGCCTCGGCCAAAAAGCGCTAGCGGCGGAATTGGAGCGGTATCGTGGAGTCGTGGCGGTCGCCAGACAAAAACGGCTCTCGCCGAGTACTTTAGCGTATGGCATATGAACACTCAATACGACGATGTCGGCACTGGTATGCAAAACTGCTTCGCCTCTATTCGAAGCCGTACTATGAGCGCTTCGGCGAGGGAATGGAGCAAACCTTCAACGATCTTCTCCGAGAGCGCGCAGAAGAAGAAAGAGGATTATTCGATTGCGCTCTCTGGATGTTCATCGAGACATCCGCAGGAATTATTAGAGAGAATATAAAATTTATCATTATGCAAAACAAAAACATTATCCGCATTACGCTCGCGACAGCGTTCATATTGCTACTGCCCTTGTTGGCGATGCAGTTCACCGATGAAGTGGTCTGGGACCTGGCCGATTTCGCTGTCGCCGGCGCCCTCCTGTTCGGCGCTGGTCTTACGTATGAGCTGGTAGCGAGGAAGGCGGGCAATATCGCGTACCGAGCCGCCGTCGGTGTTGCGGTGGCGGCAGCACTCATCCTCGTCTGGGTGAACCTTGCCGTTGGGCTCATCGGGTCTGAGGACAACCCCGCCAACCTGATATATGTCGGGGTGCTCGCCGTCGGAATCATCGGTGCCATCATCGCGCGCTTACAGTCACATGGAATGGCACGCGCGTTGTTCGCGACGGCGCTCGCTCAGGCGTTGGTCGCTGTGATCGCGCTTATCGCCGGGATGCACCAGTATCCTGGTAGCTCCGTGTCTGAGATTTTGAACGTGAATGGGTTCTTCGTCGCGCTGTTTGTCTTATCTGCGTTGTTGTTTCAACGCGCAAGCGCCACGGACCCGACGTAGAACCGACGGCTTGAGTGGCGGTTTTAGTAAGCCAAGTGCATAAAATGCTCTTGCCTGCGCTTTAGCGCAGACCGCATTATCGCTGCCAGAGGCCGTGGTGGATGCCCCCCTGGATGTAGATGGCGAACGTACCGTGGCCGGGGATCTCCAAGGGTGGGTGGGCGACCTCGCCGCCGGCCTCCACCGCCGCAGCGACGGCCGCTTCTATGTCGTCCACCAGCCAGTAGGGCCGCACCACTGGCTCCTCCGCCTCGTGCATGGGCGCTCGTACGCCAACAAGCCCGCCTCCCGGCAGCGCGGCCGTCCGTGCGTTGCCGAGCCCGGCGTCCGGCTCACCGAACTGCGCCCCGTTCGCTCTGGCGTACGCGGCGCACACCGCGTCGACCTCCTTGGTCACGATTTCAAGGTAGTGGATCTGCATGTTTCGTTCACCTCCAGTTAGCGCGCTACGCCATCTTATTCCATTCGGACCGACGTTGCGTCACCGCATTCGTTGGGTTTTAGACGAATCAGGTCATGATTCAACTCAAATATCAGCCTGAAGAATATACGTGGACTCTTGGGGGAAACACAGACAATTATAGACTAGCTTAGTCTATGGCGGGGTGGACCTCACTCTCCCAAAACTCTCATTGAATTAGTGTTTGAAGTGAAAATGGGTTATTCGACGGCAAACGGAACGCGTTGGAAGACAATCAGATAGATTCTATAGCAATCTACAATTGGTTGGCTCGACAAAAGTCCGGGTGAGATTTCGCTCACCCGGCATTCTTATACAGTTACTGAGCTGCCGCTGATGTAGGCTGTTTGCGTCCCCATTTGATAAAAAGAGCGGGCACCACCACCAGATTCAAGAAGGTGGCGCTGATCAGACCGCCTAGAATCACGATTGCCATGGGCGCTTGGATTTCACTTCCGGGTTTATCCGCTGCAATCGCCAACGGGAGTAGAGCCAGTCCGGTGGTCAGGGCAGTCATAAGGATTGGACTCAGCCTTTCCATCGAGCCCTGAATCACGGCCTCCATTATCGGCTTACCTTCTCTATCAATCAGGAAATTGTAATGCGACAACATCACGATGCCATTACGAACAGCAATTCCAAATAGCGTAATGAATCCCACAAGAGAAGCGATCGACATTATGCCGTCGGTAAGCAGGATGGCCAGTATTCCGCCGATCAAGGCTAACGGCAAGTTGACCATCACGAGGATCGGATGGCGGAAATTGCCGAACAGCAGGTAGAGCAGCACCAGTATGGCCACAATGGACACAATACTGAAGAGAGTGACGGTCCGAGTGGCCTCGCGCTCACTCTCGAACTGTCCACCCATCTCCACAAAATATCCTTTGGGGAGATCAACATTATCGTCAATCAGTTGGCTGATTTCCTGAACTGCTCCGTGAAGATCGCGTTCCGCAACGTTGGCCTGAATGACAATCTTACGCTGAACGTTTTCGCGGCTGACATAATTGGGTCCCCGATCGACAGTGATATCAGCAACCACTTCAAGTGGTATGGCCCCACCCGTCGGAACGTCAATCAAGCTCCTCTTGATCGCCTCCAGATCGCCTCGATGTTCAGGAGCGTACTGCACCTTGAGGTCGAAGCGTTGGTCGCCCTCATAGACTTGAGATGTCGTTACTCCCAAGAAGGCCACGTCAATCATTTCGTCCATGTCAGTCGGCCTGAGACCATAGAGAGCCATCTTCTCCCTGTTAGCTTGAACGCGTACCTGAGGAACGTCGGTCTGCTGATCTACGAAAATATCTACCAGTCCGTCGACCTCTTCCATTTCCTGCTTGATCTCCTCGGCGTATTGCCGCAATCCGTAAAGGTCAGGACCAAAGAGCTTCACGGCGATGGCGGCTCTCGTACCCGACAGCATGTGATCAATCCGGTGGGAGATGGGCTGACCGATTGTAATATTTGTGCCTTGGACAATAGACAACTGTGATCGTAATTCCTCGAGTAGTTGGGTCTTGGAAATGTTTGACAAGTCAATTTGCACTTCCATCTCATGAGCATGCGAACCGAGAGAGTGTTCATCAAGTTCTGTTCGACCAGTACGGCGAGCTGTAGAGATCACTGCGTCATGAGAAAGCAGGATCTTCTCCACCATTGAGCCAAGCTGATCCGATTGTTCAAGGGATGTCCCCGGAACAGTCGCCATCGAGATGTTAAAGGTACCTTCATTGAACTCAGGAAGGAAAGATCGACCAAGGAACGGCATCGTGGCCATTGCCGCGATTGTAAGCACCAGAGAAGCGCCGATGATCAATCCCCTGTGCTTTAGGAAGTACCTGAGAAAGGGCTCGTATAGGTACTTCAGTTGCCGCACGAGCCAGCTTTCCTGGTGCTTTCCAGCTCCCACCTTCCGAAGGAGAATGGAACTGAGAACCGGAGTAACCGTTATGGCCACCAGCAACGAAGCTAGCACTGACACTACATAGGCTGCACCAAGGGGAATCAGCATCCTGCCCTCGACACCGCTTAGAAAGAACAGTGGCACGAACACCACACTTACAATCGGTGTTGCCGTAGCCATTGGTCCGCGAATTTCCGAGGATGCCGCCTCAACGACCCGCATGAAAGGCCGTCGGTCTGACTCGAGCAATGCGGCATTTTCACGAATGCGCCGGTAGACATTCTCAACGTATATGATGCCATCATCCACCAAAATCCCAACAGCAATTGCCATCCCACCGAGCGTCATAGTGTTTACCGACAACCCCATGACTTTCAGTGTCAGGAAAGCCGTTACAAGAGAGAGCGGAATAGCCAAAACCGATATCACGGTAGTACGGAAATTCATCAAGAACGCAAAAAGCACCAGGGTAACAAGTATGGCGCCGTACTTCAGGGATTGAGTGACGTTTTCTATCGCGATCTCGATGAAATCAGACTGCTTAAATATCTCCGTATGCATCACAACATCGCTCGGAAGCGATGGTCGCAACTGCTCCAACCTGGTTAGAATCTGTTCGGTAAGGAGCAGGGTGTTGGCATCCGGCTGTTTGGCAATGATAAGCAAGGCTCCGTTTTCGTTGTTTATCGATGCCGTTCCGAGTTTGAAGGCCGAGGCTACGGTCACCTCCGCTACGTCCTGAATCAAAACCGGGATTCGATTCTCGACCGTAATCACGGTCTTCTTGAGATCTTCGATATTCTGAATACGACCAAGGCCACGAATCAAGAACTCCTGACCGGATTCTACAAAGACTCCACCTGTGGCGTTAATGTTCGACTCTGCAACTGCCTTGAGGACATGATCAAGCGTCAAGCCACGTGCCGCCACCTTGTAGGGATCAACCTGAACCTGATACTGCTGAGTCTCTCCGCCGTAAACCAGAACCTGAGAGACTCCCGGAACAGATTGTATGCGTCTGGCGACCGCGAAATCCGCCAATGTGCGAAGTTCCATCGGCGAAGTAGAATCGGCTGTCAATCCTACCAGCATGATCTCGCCCATTATCGATGTAATCGGCGCCATCATTGGTTGGTCGACGCCTTCTGGAAGCGCGTTTCCTACTATTTGTATCTTTTCGTTTACGATTTGACGCGCGATGTAGATGTCTACACCCCAGTCGAATTCGACCCAGATAGTTGAGAGTCCTTGAATGGAATTAGATCGCACGCGTCTGACGCTAGACGCACCGTTGACAACCGTCTCGATGGGGAATGTAACGAGTTTCTCAACTTCCTCCGGAGCCATCCCATGGGCTTCCGTAAGAATCGTTACGGTTGGCGCTGTAAGGTCCGGGAATACATCGATAGGCATGTTTAGGGTGACTATCGTCCCCAGTATCAATAGGCCTGCTGCGGCAACCAGAACAATTAACCGGTTGTGTAAGCTGGCTTGCATGAGTTTGTCTAGCATTGCTTCACCTCTTTTTCGCCATTTCTCGTCTTAATGTGCATGCCCATGTCCGATTTTGGCCGAAGTGGATGCGAGCTTGACATGATAACCGCCGGTCGTTACGACACGTTCGCCCGGCTCCAAGCCGTCAAGAATAGCTACATATCCCGCATAGTGCGGTCCTCTGCTGACTATTCTTTTTGTGAATGACTCCCCATCAGCCTGGACAAACACGACAGACATGCCATTATCGTCGTAGAGGGCAGATGTGGGAACTGCGGTCGAAATGCTTCCTTCGCTGGAATACAATTCCACAGGAGAGGTTTCATTGATCCTCAAATAATCATTCGTATTGCTCACTTCCAGGAGCACGGGAATGGTGCGCGTGGCCGGATCGAGGGCACCCCCGGTGGTGAGAACACGCATATCAGAGTTCGGGATGGCCCATCCTCCGGGCAGACCATCGGTCTTCACAAACGCTCCGACCGGACTTCCCAATTGATAGAAGTCTCTCTCATACACATTCACCTGTAACCACACTGTGGCGGGGTCTACGATGGACATCAGCTTGTCGCCAGAGCGAACTCGCTGTCCGGGACGAGCCTGCCACTCGACGATCTTTCCAGATATGGGTGCCTTAAGAGTTAGAGTGCCGTTTTTGCCACCGCTCGAAAGGGCCTCAAAGCCCGCTTTCATCGCCAAGTAATCGTCTCGAACGAGCTCAAACTCCCGTTCAGAGATAGCCTCGCGATCTTTGAGACGTTGCGCCCTCTCATAATCACGTTTCGCTTGCTCATACGCCAGATGCGAGGAGGCATATCCTGTGCCTTGTAATGGTGGTGTGATCGTAACCACGACGTCACCTCGTTTGACCAATGATCCCGGTAGCGCCAATTGGCTACCGTTACCCACATGCAAGATTCCATCGACAGGTGAAACTATCTCAACGTAGGAGTCGGGGCTGGGTAGCACTTCACCAATCGCCCACACCGATCGCTTGATCTCGCGGGTTTCAACCTCGCTAGTGGCAAAAGGAATTTTCCACTGTTGCTCCATGAGGAAGCTTATCCCTCCACCAGTCTCACCCTCTTCCTGCGCAGGTATAGCGTCAATGGATGAATACACCTCAAAACCATCTATAACGAACGAGTCGCGCGCGATTGGTCCCTCGTAAGTAAGATTGAGTCTGAGACTCTCGACATCCTTAAGTTCAACGGTTGGCGTGAAAATGCCTTCTCGAAGCAGATCAGTTTCCACTATTTCGAGCACGGATCGTGTTTCATTCATGAATGTTAGGGTGACTTTGCCTTCTCTGACAGGCTGAAAACCTTCAAGAATAGTAAGGTGAATAATAAACTTGCTCGGCTGGTTTGCCACCAGGAGAGGGTATTCCATGAACAATCCCATTTGGTCCGTAAATTCTGTCACCGAAACCGAGGGAGCCTCACCGTTATTCCCCTGGACGGCGGTTTCTGAGTTGTTCTGATCCGTCCTCCCTTCAGCAGGCTCACTACTTCCACTGGCAAAAGCCTGAGTTGCAAAGGCTAAAAGGAACAGAGCGATATATGCTGTAATCTTCATCGTGTAATCCTATTCTTCAAAGTTCACGAGAGTCTCACCCGTGATTGTTTCCAATTGAAAAAGGTTCAGGTAGAATTGAGTCAACTGCCCGTAGTAGTGCTCAAGGCCGGCCACCTCTATTTGAATTGCGTTTAGGAGCTCATTAAGGGTCAACCAGCCTTCTTCATAGGAATACAAGAGATTGTTGAACTCCTCCGAATCCTCAAGGAAGTGTGGTGAAGCTAGTGCAAGAGATCCCTGCGAACCGGCAATCGATTCTGTAAGCGCCTGCACTTGACCAATGGCCTGAGTGCGGTTAAGTTGCATCTCGGTCCGAGCAATATCGCTCTCGATCCGGTACTTACGTGCCGTCGAACCGTTGCGATTGAAGAGCGGTAGGCTTAGTGAAACACCCGCCACATATCCGTCCACGTCCGGATCAATCTTCTTAAGTCCCGCATACACGTTGAGAGCCGGTATGAACTTCCCCTTTTCAGCAGATGCGCGCTTGCGAAACGACTCTACCAAGAGCGACCTGGACATATAATCTGGCTGAGATTCTACCACCGCAGTGTAGTGCTCGACCGGCTTCAAGTCGATCAATCCGAAACCGACCGGCGTGGCCAGTGTGACCACGTCATCGGGACCCAATCCCACATTGGCTCGCCAGAATGCTGAGAGCTCTTTTCTCTCCTGCAGAGCTGATTGGTGACTCGCGTTGAGAGATATTATCGCCATCTGGATGAGGTGTTCTTCTGCACCTGATAGATGCCCCTCGGAGTGTCTTGAGGTTGCCACATGTGAGGCATCCGAAAGGGCTTCTTTAAACCGCTCTAATCGCGAAAGATACTCATCAAGGAGTTGTAAGGCTACGTACCCGGACTTCAACGTAGCCAAATGTGTTCGCCTGCTCTGCTCTTTCGTCAATTCAGCCGATTTGACGCGATCTTTCCAACTTGACCGCTTCTTTGAGTAGGCCCACGGTACCTCGACCTGTTTCCCAATTGTGATTTGGTATTCTTTGGCCTGGTCGACATCCTCACGATCATATGCGATTACTGGATTTGACCATTGCAGGTCTTCGTCTCGTTCGGCAAGAACCCTTTCGAACTCCTGCCCAATGATCTGGGCACGCGGGCTGTATTCCTGCGCGTGATTGTCCAGATCAGAAAATCTGATTGTCTTGGTCTCCGCCTGGGCGACTGAGATGAGAACACTCAGTATCAGCCCAGCGCGAAGAATCCATGATGCTCTGTCAAGCATACACGTTATCCTTGTTTAAGAATATTGATTGTTTTGTTTAGAAAAAGACTTAGGATCAGGTCAGCTTAGGCGGACCACGACAGACGAATGTGTCTATGGAAACCGATTCTGGAAGCGAGTCTCCGTCGCACACGCTTGCTGAAGACCTTTGGCCGACATCGGAACCGTCGACTACTTCGCCACATACACCCAATACATTGACTGGTAATGAGGTGTTTCTATCATACGAACGGGTTCTATGCCAGTAGTCGATACTTTGGTCGAATGTATGGTGATGATGCCCGTCCTCGTGATGATCCTCAATAGCGTCCGGATCTACATCAACCGGGTGGAGACTTATCTCTATTGGGAATCCTTGGTCGTCGTGCGAATGGTGGAAATGGACATACGGATAGACTTGGCTGAAGTAAACCAATAAGAGCACCAAAGCCAGCTTTGGCCATCCGTAGCGCTTGTTTACGTTTGGCGAACTATCCATAGAAGGCAAATGTAGTCAAGTTTCTCAAATAGTCAAACAGAATCCTACTCGTTATAAGGTTTGTAGCTCCCGTATGTGTCATATGTTCCAACATATTAGTTCGCACATAGTGAATTTGACCTTTTGAGTACCTTGACCATCTGGTATTATTGGTTCATGGCTACTTCAGGTACTAAGACACGTGGTTCAGGTGCGTATGTAGTCTCGCTCGCTCTCGTCTCGGCAGCCTTGTTTGGGGCTGCCACCCCGGCAAGCAAGGCGGTGCTTGGAAACCTCACGGCATTCCAGTTAGCGGGATTACTTTACCTCGGTGCGGCCTTGGGGGTCCTAACTGTCATGATTCGAAAGCGGTCTTGGCGCCCGCCGTGGGCGATGACAGCCAAGAACCAACGAAATCTAATCGGAGCCGTCTTTTTCGGCGGCCTCCTCGGACCGGTGCTTCTACTTTTTGGCTTGCAAATGGCTTCAGCGACCTCCGTATCTATGTGGCTGAACCTCGAAATAGTTGCGACGGCGGTTCTGGGGAGGATGTTCTTTCACGATCACTTAGGGCGTTACGGCTGGTTGGGCGTAGCAGGCATTGTGGCCACCGGAGCTTTGCTCAGTGTCGGAGAAGGTTTGGCTGGTCTTTGGGCTGGCCTTTTGGTTACGGCAGCTTGTACCTGCTGGGGGTTGGACAACCATTTTACTTCCCTCATCGACGGCATCACGCCCTCTCAAAGCACCTTCTGGAAAGGGCTTGTGGCAGGCTCAGTCAACCTGATATTAGGCCTCATTCTGCACTCTTACGATGCTTCTGTGACGATCACGGTGGGTGCGCTTGTTATCGGAGTGTTCTCGTACGGTGCCAGCATTACACTGTACATCACCGCCGCTCAGGGAATGGGAGCCACTCGCGCACAGATGTTCTTCGCCAGTGCTCCATTCTTCGGAGTTGCTCTGTCGGCGATTGCTTTGGGGGAATCAATAACTGCTCTTCAATTGACCTCTGGCGTCTTGTTGGCCATATCACTGGCCGCTCTCTTTCGAGACAGGCACCATCATGGGCATGTACATGACCCGATGGAGCATGAACACGCGCACCGTCATGATGACGAGCATCACGATCACGCTCATCCGGAACTCGCGTCGGGGACGCGTAACTCTCACTGGCACGAGCATAATGTGGTCGAGCACGCCCACCCCCATTGGCCCGACCTTCACCACCGCCATCGGCACAGCTAAATCTTATTGGGACTTCATAACTGGTTTGGCTGGGGGGAAAGTATGGTGAGAGTGAGGTTTGGTTCTGACACTGCTGTAAGCTATTCTCTGACAATAGAATATAAAATGGCGGGGGCTACGAGACGATTTCCGCAACTGGGTAATCGAGAATGTGGCTGCCTAGAGACTGTTAGGCTCTCTCCAACTGCAGGAAATGCACGTAACCTGAAGCACCGCCAACGAGGATCGTGACGCCATCAGGGCAGACCGCACAGCAGTACAGACTTTCATCAATATCGAAATTCATCAGAATCTGCCCCGACTCCAGATCCCAAACCTTCAGGGTCTGATCAGAAGACCCGGAGATGACACGGCCGCCGTCGGGCGTCACCGCCAGGGCATTGACCCAACCCGTGTGCCCCTCCAGGGTGCGGATGACTTGCCCCGACTCCAGATCCCAAACCTTCAGGGTATGGTCCCAAGACCCGGAGATGACACGGCCGCCGTCGGGCGTCACCGCCAGGGCATTGACCCCACCCGTGTGCCCCCTTAGACTCATTAACTCACTGCCCCCTGCCTGCGTGATGCTGGGGTGCAATAGGCGTAACCAAGCCTGTTTGGCCTCTGACGCCTGATCACGAAGGTTAACGATGTCCGCTTCCCTGCTTGAAAAAAGACGCGCATAGAGCTGTTCGGCCAGTTGATCCTTGTCCGTCATGAGAATGTGAGCTGCCAGCCGCAGGGCCGATTGTATAAGGCGCAAAACAGAATCATCCGGGAAGAAGTCGTAGTCGGATATCAGGCTCTGTAAATCCGTGCTGTTCAGCTTTGCTTGCAGCCATTTGAAATTTTTCAATAAGCGCCGCAGGGTCTCTGCACGATTAGCGCCTTGGAGATGGTAGCCGACCCATTGACAGGCGTATTGGTTGGGAAGGTTGTAATGATCTTTCCAGGAATCCGCCAGTTTGCCGTGCACAGAGTGCCCATCCGCCATCTGTGAGATAAGATAGGTTCGAATAACATCGTGCGGGCGAAGAGTTTTCTTATTCAGGTCAAGATTCTGCAGCAAAGAAAGGTTGGCCAGCCGCAACGCTAAGTCTTCTGTGTCAAGCTCGTCCAATCCCCATAATTGACTCACTACATCAAGCGGTACGTTTTCATCCTCAGGAAAGATACCCAGGTGCAGGTAGCGTTCACGTCCCTTGGCAGGCAACAGCTCCAAACTGGCACCGACAGTCAGATCGATTGCATCATTACGATGTTCAGGATTGTGGCGGTTGAAAGCATCAATCCCCCGCTTGTCGAGCGCCTTGTTGAGGTACGCCACCGCCTCGTCCGCGCTGACGCCTCGTACAATGCGTTCTTTCAGAGCACTACCAGCCAGGGAAAGTAAGAGCGGCCACTCTCCCATACGAGCTGACAACTCACGGTACGGCTGCAAATCATGGGGACGGCTTTTAAGCTGACCTACCAACATCTCCGTGGCCTCGTCTGAAGTCATCTCATCAACCGAGACCAGTGGCATTCCGGTAACCAGATCGCTCCGCCGAGTCGTGACCATCACAGTGCAACCGCCTACCGCTCGCCTGAGACACTCCAACTCCCTGCGGTTCCAGATATCGTCCAGCACAACCAGGCAATCCTTACCAGCCACCTTACCAGCCACGGTATTTATGGCATCCTCTTCGTCCACAAAGGGGGGACGCTCACCGGTCAGCGCCGCGTACAACTTCGCGAGTGTACCCACTACATCCGGCTTCTCACCAAGCGTGACCTAGAGAATACCATCATTGTAAGCAGTGATAACTTCTTCATTATGACAAAGTGCTGCCGCCAGGGTAGTCTTGCCGAATCCACCGGCACCATACAGAGCAGTTGTGATGACAACCGGATTCTCCCGATTTTTGTCCAATACTAAGCTAAGAAGCTGGTCGTACTCATTTGGACGCTCCACAAAACCCTCCGGTGGCTCCGGAGCCATATAGGGTACAAGTCCCACTCCGAAGACATATCAAGCTGTGCAGTGGTTATCAATAGGGCGCATTTACGGCCTTGCCAACTACCACCCCCGCACAGTATATTCTGGATCACAGTCAGGGATGGAGCGTACGGTCGATTATGGCACAGGTCACAATAGAGAACCCAATTCTAAACTCGCCGTTTGGTGAACCGAGTCGTTGTGTTGTATTCGCTAAGAACGTGACGTTCTGGGGAGTCGCATAGGTATGCCTAAACACCCCGTCGAGACTTACCTCAGTGAGCTTCATGAAATTCGTGCCACCGGCGGTGGCTCGGCTGAAATATCTTACTATGGTGCTTTGGAAGCACTGCTAAACGAGGTGGGAAGGAAGCTTAAGCCCAAAGTTCGTTGCGTTCATAATCTGGTAAATACCGGTGCAGGGTTCCCCGACTTTGGGTTATATACGGCAAATCAATTCCAGAAAGCCAAGAATGCCGAACCCTTACCGGGTCAGCTGCCGGAACGCGGCGTGATTGAGGTCAAACCCACCGACGATGATTCCTGGCTCACGGCAAAGGGGACACAGGTCACCAAATACTGGGGGCGTTACGGACAGGTACTGGTCACCAACTACCGCGATTTCGTCTTTATCGGTCGAGATGAAAGAGACAAACCAGTGAAGCTGGAGACATTTCGCCTGGCCGACACGGAGAACGCCTTCTGGGCAGCTACAACTCACCCGCGAAAGACGGCACAGGATAAGGGTGACAGGCTGATTGAGTTCTTGTGTCGCATCATGCAGCACGCTGCTGCGATTACTGATCCGGAGGACTTAGCCTGGTTCCTGGCGTCGTACGCGCGTGAAGCTAAGGCACGGATTGAAGCCGTGAGCGATCTGCCTGGTCTTGCTGCTTTGCGCGGAGGGCTGGAAGAGTCACTTGGCTTGAGATTCGAGGGCGAGGAAGGTGAACACTTCTTTCGTGCAACATTGATTCAAACCCTTTTCTACGGCGTCTTTTCATCCTGGGTCCTGTGGGCACGCGATAACGGCACCAAAGAAACTGACCGGTTCAACTGGCATGAGGCGGCATGGAATCTCCATGTTCCTATGATTGCCGGCTTATTTCAGCAGATTGCCACACCGAATAAACTTAAGCCGCTGGGGTTGGATGAGATCCTCGATTGGACCGGCATGGCTCTTAACCGTATAGTACGAGACAAGTTCTTTGAGAAGTTTGAGGAGGAGCAGGCAGTCCAGTATTTCTACGAGCCGTTCTTGAAAGCCTACGATCCTGATCTGAGAAAAAAACTCGGCGTCTGGTACACGCCACAGGAGATTGTCAAGTACCAGGTTGCACGTGTGGATACTGTGCTCCGAGAGGAATTAGACATCGAAGACGGCCTGGCTGACCCCAGCGTCTATGTGCTCGATCCCTGCTGCGGTACGGGGGCGTATTTGGTGGAGGTGCTGCGCAGCATTCACCGGACACTGAAGGAAAAAGGTGCTGATGCTTTGACCGCCCAGCAGCTCAAAAAGGCGGCAATGGAACGTGTCTTCGGATTTGAGATTCTCCCCGCGCCTTTTGTTGTGTCACACCTTCAACTGGGTCTTATGCTCAGGACTCTCGGAGCGCCCCTTTCTGAGAATGGTAAAGAGCGCGTCGGTGTCTATCTCACAAACGCCCTGACAGGATGGGAGCCGCCCAAAAGCCCCAAGGACCAATTGGCCTTCCCGGAACTGCAGGAGGAACTCGAAGAGTCTGGAAAAGTCAAACGTGAAGTCCCGATCTTGGTAGTCCTCGGTAACCCACCCTACAACGCCTTTGCCGGAACAAGCCCTGCAGAGGAACGGGGCTTGGTCGAGTCTTTCAAGGATGGACTCACTAAACCGGTCAAGGATGGCGGCTGGGGGATAAAGAAGTTCAACCTCGATGACCTCTATGTCCGCTTCTTCCGCATCGCCGAGCGGCGGATTGTCAAGAGTGGCATGGGAGTAGTCAGCTATATCTCGAACTTCTCTTACCTTGGCGACCCATCATTCGTGGTCATGCGCCAACGATTCCTTGATGAATTTGACAAGCTCTGGTTCGATTCCATGAACGGTGATAGTCGGGAGACTGGCAAGAAGACTCCTGACGGGAAACCCGATCCCAGCGTCTTCTCCACAGAGCAGAGCCGCGTAGGCATTCGAGTAGGCACGGCGATCTGCACAATGGTTCGCAGGCGCAAGCGTTCAAGAATGCCCACGGTTCGCTTCCGCCACTTTTGGGGAGCGACAAAGCGAGCAGATGTCCTGAACAGCTTGAAGGTTAAGAAGTTCAATAAGGACTACGACATCTCCGGTCCTAATACAGGAAACAGGTTTTCGTTTCGACCCCAGGTTGTCGACGCTCATTATCTGTCATGGCCAAAGCTTACTGCGCTGTGTGGCGAAGCACCCAGTAACGGCTTGATGGAGAAACGAGGCGGTAGCCTCATTGATGTGGAGAGACAGGCTCTTGAAAGGCGTGTGACGGCTTACTTCGATGCGAACCTTGATTGGGAGGGGTACAGGTCACTCGGCTACGGGCTTGAGAAACCGAAGGCAGGTATTGATGATCCCGAGAAACTGAGGAAGAAAGCAATAGCAGCAGAACCATATAAGCCACAACATTTGGTCCGGTATTCGGTACGCCCCTTCGAAATACAGTGGGCTTATTACTGCGCCGTCCCAGGCGTTTGGAATCGTGCGCGACCGAACTACAAGGAGCAATGCTGGGAGGGAAACACATTCATCATAACGCGTCCTGCCGGAGTTGCGAGTGTTGAAGGAACTCCGCTGTTTTTCACAAGCACCATCGGTGACAACGACTCCCTGCGGGGACATGCCTACTACTTCCCGGTGCAATTTCGCCCGGCCACCAGGAAACGAAGGGCAGACAGCGCCTCTGGCAGCTTGGCTCTCGAAATCAAGCCGCAACGGGCCGTGGCCGCCAACCTCTCGAACAACGCACGCGCATACCTGAAATCCTTCGGCATCTCCAACCCGGACATGAACGCAGAGACAGCGAGCCTCATCTGGATGCACGCGCTGGCCATCGGATACTCGCCTGCCTACCTTTCCGAAAATGCCGATGGCATCCGCCAGGACTGGCCGAGAATCCCGCTTCCTGACTCGAAGAAAGCACTCCTGGCCTCTGCCAAGCTCGGCAACCGGGTCGCAGCCTTGCTCGATACAGAGAGGGGCTTGTCCGGCGTCACATCTGGTAGGCTTCGCGCAGAACTAAAGACAATGGGGATCGTCTCGCGTGTTGGTGGAGGTAGCTTGACTGCGGAGGAAGGCGGCTTCGGCTTGACCGCCGGTTGGGGACACGCTGGAAAAGCTGGCGTCACGATGCCCGGCAGGGGGAAGATCGAGGAGCGGGCCTATACGGGTGAGGAGCTTGAAGCGTTTAACGCTGGGGCAAAGGGACTCGGTCTTACATTGAAGCAAGTGCTTGAGCATCTTGGGAAGAACACGCTCGATGTTTATCTGAACGACATGGCGTACTGGAAGAACATTCCAGTCAACGTGTGGGACTACCATATAGGTGGCTACCAGGTCATCAAGAAGTGGCTCAGCTACCGTGAGAAAAGTCTTCTTGGACGCTCCCTGAAAATGGAAGAAGTCGAATATGTCACCGACACGACACGTCGCATCGCAGCGATCATCTTGTTGCAGCCAACCCTTGACACCAACTATGAAGCAGTGAAATCGGATACATACGTGTGGAGCGACTGATTGAATGATGCCAAACTCGATACCTCCGTTCATGAGCGCGCGTACTAAGGTTCTTCTTGTTTGAGACGAGCTACCGCCTGAGGGTGGTTTCTGGAAACTCAGTGGGTCAAAACTACTGGTGAGTTTAGGATTATGACTGCTTCTCCGCTCAGAATCAGATTGAGTGCTCGATTTGTGATTGTCAACCAACTGACAACCTGCTATTCCAGAGGTAGGAGGTAAGCGTATGGGACATATCCGACTCGACCGACTACCGAAGACCAGGCGTTGGAAAGAGGTTATTGAGTTACTTCACCAGGGCAGGTCCATTGACGAGTTGGCGCGGGCAACATTCTACGCCGCTCAAACGGGTTTGTCTCGAATACCCATTGATGCCGGCTTCACTCAGACCCTTACCGTCATATTTGGTTTCATTGACGCTCTCCAATCCAAAACTCCAGTTACCAGTTTGCGTCAAAAAGGCTTTGCCGTGCCGACGGATGCTTCACTATTTGACTATGTCGGTAGCTTCAAGGCGCGAGCCGAGGACGCAGCAGCGGCTGTCCACGCGCGATCCGATATCGCTGAAATCGCACGGGATAGTTTCTCGCAAGTTCTGCTGAAATACGCCGGTTCATCGTTGCAGACTCTCTTCGGCGTCGATTCAACTGATGCGAAACAAGCTTTGCGATCCAACCTCAAGGGGAAGCCACTCGGCTCGACTATGCACGAGTTCTTCGCCACCTTCACTCAAAGGTATCTCAATTACTACTTGGGTCGCGAATTGCCTAATCACGTTGGGACCGGCAAGGCGTTTTCAAATGTGGATGGGCATTCGGAGTTCAACAAGGCGTTTGACCTCCATGTCAGGCAGACAGTGCGGATAGCCGACGAGTTCACTCCGGGTTGGTTTGGCAAGGCACGATATGAGGAGAGGCTCTCGCATAAGGACGTGTCTCGCTTTGCCCATACAGCCTTCAAGAAGATTCGTAGCGAATTTCGGCGAGGTGGAGAGGCTAATGGATGAACCGGTGGACATCTGGTGCGGTCCGGAGTTACTGCCGAGAAGTTTCAGTCGAAGGCGCACAGTCCTCCTCAACACAGTCCCCGATTTCCACAACGTCAACCTCCGGATTAAGAATATCACAAAGAAGCTCGCCAAGAATCTGTCTCCGGTAGTCCTCGATCTCCTCGAAATCGCCAGCTACGTTTATGCGGCGGATCAATCGGTCCGTCGCGGGGGTAGGACGCTACGGGGAGACGGCAAAGACTGGCGCAGGGAGTTTGTGTATCACATTCCGGTTCGGCGTCTTGACCTGTGGCAAAGCGAAGAAACATCTGAAGCTCTTGTCAATCTACTGACCTTCCTTTCAGATGATTTCTATGAGTTCAAGTTTCGAGAGTTGACCAGGGAAGTTGATCCTCAGACATACATTGATTTTGACGAAGGCAGACCGTGGTTTGATGCCAACAAGGTCATGCTGTTTTCAGGTGGACTCGACTCCCTGGCCGGTCTATGTGAGAGCGTGAAGGACGACAATCAGAGAATCGTTCTTGTGAGTCATCGCCCGGCACCGCAAACAGACCATTTGCAGAGAAAACTACTGGCTGATTTCACAGGGTTGACCGAAAGCCAGAAGCGTCTGTTGCATGTGCCGGTCTGGATAAACAAAGCTGAGAAACTCACCAAGGACACGCACCAGCGAACCAGATCATTCCTGTATGCTTCATTGGCAGCCTCGCTGGCTCATATGCACAATCTGTCAAAGGTGTACTTCTACGAGAACGGGATTACCAGTTCGAACCTGGCTATTGCGCCATCGGCTCTTGGAGCTCGCACCAGCAGAACCACGCATCCGCAAGTTCTCAAGGGCTTTAGCAGACTGCTGTCAGTAATCTTCAATCAAGATTTCTCTGTCGACAATCCGTTCTTCTGGAAGACGAAGGCGGATATCGTCAAGATCATAAGGGATTGCGGAGCGAAGGATTTGATTCGTCACACGAGCAGTTGTAGTCATGTTAGATCAGGCAACCCATTGGGCAATCACTGCGGTGTTTGTTCCCAGTGCATAGGCAGACGGTTGGCGATTCTGCACAACTCCGCGGAAGCCGATGATCCGGAAGAAATGTATCGGGTCAGGATGCCTCTGGACCCAATAACCAAGGACATTGAGCGAGCCATGTTGGAGCTAATCATCAAAGCGGCGCGGGACTTCGAGAGTGCCGATGTGGTCAGTTTCTTCGGCCGTTACGGGCAGGCGATGGCGATTGTGACTGCGCTGGACATGAAATCGGACCCGGCCGCAAACAGGCTCTTGGAGCTGCACAAGCGCCACGGTCAGCAAGTGTGCCAGGTACTCCAGGACATCGTTGAAACCCACGGAGGACTGGTGGCGCGTGGAGGTGTCCCGGCGAACTCCATGCTAAGCATGATAGCTGAGCAACCAACCAAGACGCCCGCTGTGCCAAAAGGCTGTATGCCCATTTCCTTGCCGGAGGATACTGTCTGGGAAGACATCACCGTTGAAATTGTCGGCAACGATGCGGCCAAGATATTCATCGGCGATCAGTATCATGCAGTAACGGCATTTGACATGGGATTCAAGGATCACAAGAAGAACTTACCCAACCGCATTTGGGATCTTCTTTTTGACTTTGCTGAAGCTGGCGGGACCCTGGCATGGAGTTCGGAAGAAAGAACGGGGCACTGGTACCATAAGGACTTCCAAAGGCTCAGAAACACCCTCAAAGCGTTCTTCGGTCTGACTGAGGACCCTCTGGCTCCATATGACAAAAAAGTAGGCTACCAAACGCGCTTCAGTATTCTTTACGACCGCACTGCAAAAACCTGATCGCCGAAATATCGACGGATCACCGCAATCCACTCTGAAAAATAGTTAGCTCTCTAATCTCCCGTTGCACTGTGTAATACGGGAGACGTCTGTCCGATTCAGGTGTTTTTTCTCGCCTCAGCGAAATTTCGCCAAAGAAATACGAAGGACAAAATGATTGGCGAAAGCAAAACGGCATGACCCTTGTGGTCGAGGTCCGGAAGGTGCCTTCAACGCCAATCTGCCTTCCGGACCTTTTTTGCTTTGGAGCTGGATTTGGCACTTGTTTCCAAAGATTCGTGGCAAGAAGGGGAAGACCCGCCCCGGCCGGAGAAGAACCGTGTCGAGTTCGTGGCTTTTCAAGGTCGTCAGGTAACGCAGGTTGAATACGCGGAAATCTGCCGGAATCTGGCGGAGTACTTTGGCATCCTCCGAGCGTGGCTGGAAAAGGAACGTAGCGGTGAAGAAGAGTAGGACTTACTACAGGGGGACTCCCGTCCTATCTTAAACACTGACTTCAGCGGAGGTGAAAACAGTGCAAGTGAATAGCAAAAATGAGAAGATCAAGAGGAAGTACTTCAGGTGGTTGAGGGAGGCAAACGGCCTGTCGGAGCTAACTGTCTGTGCTGTAGAGAAAGCGATCTGGCTGTACGAGGACTTCACCAATCACGGTGACTTCGCGGGATTCAACCAGAGCAAAGCTGTCAGGCTGAAGAAATGGCTGCTGAGCAGAACCTACAGAGGAAAGCCAGTCTCGATCACCACAGTATATCACTACCTGCGTCATCTTAAACGGTTTTTTGTCTGGTTGTCTGGCCAACCTGGCTACAAGTCGAGGATAAGTTTAGACAGCGTCTCGTACTTGTCGCTGGAGAAAAAGAAAGTACGAGAGGCAACCGCACCTAAGCGAGTGAAGTATCCTTCCTTGGAGTATGTCCGGAATCTTGCTGATTCTATCGATGTGAGAAACGAGATTGATCAGAGAGATCGAGCGCTGATTGCATTCCTGCTTCTGAGCGGAATGAGAGACAAGGCCGTCAGTACTCTCCCCATCGGTTGTTTTGATACCCAGACGCTGGAGATTCAGCAGGACCCGGTAGCAGGCGTTGACACCAAGTTCGGGAAATCCTTCATAAGTGTTTTGTTCCGCTTTGATGACAAGCTTGTTGAGTATGTGATCAACTGGGTCAAGTACTTGACAGAGACGAAGCTGTTCGCCTCCACTGATCCACTGTTTCCGCGGAGCAGAGTGGAACAAGTAGAGGGTGGTTTGACTTTCATCTCGCGGCAGGTTGAGGGAGTGTACTGGAAAGGGGCTGGTAGCATCAGACAGATTCTGAAGGTTCGCTCGGCAAAAGCAGGCCTGAATTATTATCACCCTCACTCGTATCGCCATACGGCTGTGAGTCTGGCTATGAGGTACTGCCGTAACGCTGAGGAAATCAAGGCAGTAAGTCAGAACTTCGGTCATGACTACATCGGTACTACGATGGTCACCTACGGGACACTGGACGACTTCAGAGTAGAGGAGATCATTAGAGGAATGGATTTTTCAGCCGGTTGCTGCAAGGTGAACCAGAATCAGGTGATCGAGGATGTGCTGAGACAGCTTGAAAAACTGAAAAAGAACTCTTGACATAGGCGACATATGACGATATATTGGGGTGTACAATGGCTAAGAAGGATTTGATAACAAAGCTCGAAGAGTTTCGGTTGGAGAACAGGATCACTCAGACCGAACTGGCGGATATGATGGGAGTGGCATTCGTAACCGTCAATCGGTGGCTGAACGGTCATCAGTACCCGAACCGGATTCAGGAGTACCACATCGAGAAGCTCCTATCTTCTAAGGGACGCAAGCGATGAAGTGCGTGATCTATGCCAGGGTCTCGTCGAAAGAGCAGGAGCGCGAGGGCTTTTCAATTCCGTCACAACTGAAACTCGTGCGAAAATACGCCCGTGAGAACAACCTGGAAGTGGTGCAGGAGTACATCGACGTGGAAACAGCCAAGGCCACGGGGCGAACTGGATTCGGCGAAATGTTGGCATACATCAAGGCACCTATGCACGAGTGTCGCGTAATTCTGGTGGAGAAGACAGACCGCCTCTACCGCAATATCAGGGACTGGGTCACTTTGGACGAGTATAATGTTGAGGTTCACTTCGTCAAAGAGAACTTCATTCTTTCAAAGGATTCAAAGTCGTCAGAGAAATTTCTTCACGGCATCAAGGTCCTGATGGCCAAGAACTACATCGACAACCTCTCGGAGGAAGTGAAGAAGGGAATGCGTGAGAAAGCCGAGCAGGGTGAATGGCCCAACAAAGCACCCTTGGGCTATCTGAACAACAAGGAAACCCACCTGCTTGAGGTTGATCCGGACCGTGCTCCAATAATCGCACAGCTTTTTGAATTGTACTCTACTGGACAGCATTCCATCACAACTTTACACCAAAGAGCAAAAGAGCTGGGCCTTAAGTACAGAAACTCGAACCGGTATTGCAGCCGAAGCAACATCGAGAGAGTTCTGAAGAACCCGATATATGCCGGTCGATTCGTATGGAAAGGCACCACCTTCCGGGGAATCCACGCACCGATAATATCTGAGACGCTGTTCGAAGAGGTCCGGGCGCGGTTCCGTAGGAGCGGCAAATCCAAGGCCAACACTCGGAAGTTTGCTTTCAAGGGACTGCTCACTTGTGGCTACTGTGGCTGTGCTATCACTGCCGAACTCAAGAAAGGGAAGTACGTCTACTATCGGTGCACTAACGGCAAGGGTAAGTGCAAGCAGCCGTACGTTCGCGAAGAGAAGCTTGCTGATACTCTTGCGGAAGTCGTTATTCGAGTGCGTATTAGCTCGTCCCAAGCAGGAGAGATAAGAGAGGCTCTGAGGGCCAGCTTCGAAACAGAAAAGGGATATCGGACGAAAGAAGTCGCCAGGCTGAAGCGTGAACAGGCGCGACTCCAAGGCCACCTTGATCAGACATACCTGGATAAGATTGAGGGACGAATTGACACCGAGTTTTGGAGGAAGACGCACGATAGATGGATCAGTGAGCAGAACTTGGTATCAAGCAGGATGGAGGAATTGACGCGCGCCAACAAGAACTACTACGAACAGGGCGTCGATTTCTTAGAACTCGCCCAAGCAGCCCCCTCGTTATACCTTAGCCAGACAATCGACGAAAAAGCCAAGCTGTTGCGTACGCTACTTTCGAACTGCACGATGAAGGGGGCAACCCTTTGTCCCACATACAACAAACCCTTCAACTTGGTCGCTGAAGGGGGCGCAGGTGACAAAAAGCTGGGAGACTGGGATTCGAACCCAGATTCTGCGGTCCAGAGCCGCATGCCCTGCCATTGGACTATCTCCCAGTACCTTAAGACAAATCGGCGACTGCCGCCAAATTCTTAGCCCGGTCCAACCGACATTGTTTAGAGCCGGGGGCAGCGGCCGATTCGACAGGTCGAATATATAATATCCCGAGTCAATGTCAAGCTGCGTGCCATAATCTAAACCGCCAGCAGTACCGACCAGTAGTAAGTTCCATAGTCCAGACGCTTGATGGAAAAGCATGGCGCCAGGATTGACTGCAACTGATCGCGGGTGAAATAGTTCTTCAGGATCACGAACTCGGTGCCATCCTGCAGTCGGCGGATCTTGAAACTGTTGCCGTGATTGTCGGTTCTGATGATATTCGTCTGCGGGCCTTCTGCCGGGGGGTTGTTGTCAATCATCCAGATCAGTCCGTTTTTCCTGAGTGGCCGTCGCATCTGTTGAAACAGCCGGTGGTAATCCTGACGAGGATGATGGGAAAACCAGAAACCAAGCGTTACGATGTCGAAGCCGGCTTCGGCAATCGGCAGGCACTGCAAATCGGCTGTCAGAAAGTCTACCGGCCGGGCGTACTCTTTTTGGCGAGCCTCTGTCAGCATTTCCATAGAGATGTCCATAGCTGCGACATAAGCCGCAGTCCGGGAAATCACATGAGTCCAGTAGCCGGTGCCGCAGGCGATATCAACGACTTCCCGGCCATCGACCAGATCCATCAACCGGGCCGCATCCCGGTCAATTTCCCGCCTGCGATCCGGAACATCCCGATAGTATATCTGTTCGTATTCCGGTGCTCGCGCCCGGTAGTAATCTTCAGTGTTGGCATCATTCATGTTTCTTGACTATTGCCTCCGCCAGCAGCCGCCCTATTTCGTCGGCTCGCTTCAAAGTGTCGGGGCAGTCGGCAGCGCTGCCCGATCTGGTGAACCGGGGTGAACTATAGGTGAGTACACCCTGGTTGTCTACCTCCACCCACTTGAAAAAACCGGCTACGACTCGTCTCGCTCCCTCGAACCATCCCCGTCGGCCGCCCACCAGCACCATGGCTCCGGGACGACTACGGTCAAGTATGCGGATGAAATCATGTTGGGGGTCGACGTTGTTGAAATCGGGCGGACGGAAACAGTTACAACGATCGATAAACATCTTGGCCTGTGCTGACACCGTGTCAAAATACACGGGTGAGCCGAACAGAACGCAGTCGCAGGCGACTAACCTGGCATAGATATCGGTCAGGTCGTCCTCCAGAAAGCAGAACTTCGGAGTCGGCGCCTCGCCGCACGACTGACAGGGTGCGAAACGCAGTTCGTTCAGCTTCACAAAATCCGTGCTGATCCGATGTTTGCCGGCCAGGTTGTCCGTGACGGCAGTAGCCAGACGATTGAGAAGAAGGTCGGTAGACGACCCTTCGACGGGAGATGCCGATATGGCCAGCAGCCTAATCAAGGTTAGTCTTCTCCAGTTGTTCCAGCTTGGCGTAGAGATCAAGTATCATATCTTCCAGCTTCCGTTTGCGTGATGACGCCCGGTGAAGCTGCTCCCAGTCGTTGCGGGGGATGTCGGAGCGGATACCCTCATCCAGTTGCCCCAGTTCCTTCTCCAGGTCGGCGATCTTCGACCTTGTCGACTGAACCCTTCGCTTGTGGCGTGACTGTCGTCGCGACTTCTCCTTGAAAGCCATATAAGCCGCCTTTTGAGATTTGTCGGTGGTCTTGGCCGGTGGAGTTGTCACGCTTGTTTTTCCCTTGAAGTAGGCATAGTTGCCGTCGAATATCTGCAACGAGGTGTTTTTCAGGTAGAAAATGCGGCTGATAACACGGTCCAGAAAATAGCGGTCGTGGCTGACGATCAGGCAACTGCCGTCGAATTCCACCAATGCCTTCTCCAGTACTTCGCGGGAGTCCAGGTCCAGGTGATTGGTCGGTTCATCAAAGATCAGGAAGTTGGCCGGACGGTATAACAGCCGGGCCAGGGCCAGTTTGGTTCTTTCACCACCTGACAGCGCCGCTACCGGTTTGAGACTGTCATCGCCGCTGAAACCGAAACGACCCAGAAACGAGCGCATACGACCCATTTCGGCGGTGGGGTCAGCGGTCCAGACCGTATCCAGTACCGTCAACTCCGGGTCCAGGTCAGCCAGTTCCTGGTCGAAGTAGGCGACATCGACGTTGGTCCCCAGCCTGATATCACCGGAGATTGGCGCCAGCTCACCGCAAAGTGCCTTGAGAATCGTAGTCTTGCCCGATCCGTTGGGGCCGATCAGGCCGACCTTGTCGCCGCGATAGATGTCAAAGGAAGCCCCGGTGACAACCGCTGTGGAACCGTAACCGAGAGTAACATTCTCGACCGCCAGCACGTGAGCGAACGAACGACCGGACAGATGCATAGGCAGGTTGGTAGCCTTGCCTTCTGACCGGGGCGGGGGCAGGCGCTTGATGCGATTGAGGTATTTCAGCTTGGACTGCGCCTGCTTGGTCTTTTGCCCGGCCATATTGCGCCGCACGAATTCCTCGATCTTTTTGATCTCCTGTTGCTGGTGTTTGTAGCGGTGTTCATGCAGTCGGCGGCGCTCATCTCTTTGTTTGAGGTAACCGGCAAAGCCGCCCGCATAGAAATCGACCTGTCCGTGGCTAATCTCCCATACCTGCTGTACCGTAGCCGTCAGGAAAGCGCGATCGTGCGATACAATCAGGTAACTCCTGTCGGTCTTGCTCAAGTATTCCTCCAGCCACATCGTGGACTCGATGTCCAGGTGGTTGGTGGGTTCATCCAGCAGCAGCAGGGTGCCGTTGCCGGCCAGGGCGCACGCCAGACCGGCTCGGTTCTTTTCACCACCTGAAAAATGGCGCAGTAGCTCGATGTGCCGATCAGGTTCAAAACCAAGCCCGGCCAGGATGATATGAACCTCACTCTCAAAGCCGAAGCCACCCTCCGCTTCAAAGCGGCTCTGCAATTGCCCCAGCCGAGTCAGCGTGGCCCCGTCGGTGGGGGTGACCGCCAGTTGCTGCTGCAGTGTCTGCATTTGCTGCCGGAGGGTCAGCAGGTCCTGTCTTGCTGAGGCTACGAACTCAAAAAGACTCAGATCGAGATAACGGTTCAGGTCCTGCTCTACATAGTCGATACGACAGGCTTTGGCTCGAACTACGGTACCGCTATCGGGTCTGATGCGTCCGGTTATGATCTCAAACAACGTGGTTTTGCCGCTGCCGTTTTTACCGACCAAGCCGACACGATCTTCGTCTCCGACTGTAATACAAATGTTCTCGAAGATTATCTGATCGTCAAACTTCTTGGAGATTTTATCTGCGGTAAGAAGAGTCACGGCTACTCCCTGGCGCCGGCAGCCCTCGAAAGCAGCATCTCGGCGGCCAGAAGCATGATTGCCGTCCACAAAAAGAGGGGCCAGAGTTCTTTACCGAAGCGGAGTTGGGCGATGGCAGCGGTCACATTCTCGCCGGTATCCAGCAGGCGATAGTCTCGGACGCCCAGGGCCGTGGCAAACTGGTCCACGTCGGCAGCCGTCAGGTCACCCTCGTCAGGATCGAGATTGACTGCAAACCGGTCAACCTCGTAACTCAGCGAGCTTATACGGTAGATACCGGGCAGGTCGGTCGGTTCGGGCGACAGCACCAGTACGCCCTGTTGTTCTTCGGGAGGGATGCTATAAACCCGGCCATCGGGAGCGGTTAATTCATAAGCCGCCCCTACCGCACCCTTCACGATGAGATTGCGTCTGATGTGATCGTCGGTGAATAGATGCACGTCGTAACTGGACAGATCGGAACTTAGGTACTCAACGGTTCTGGCCACCAATGGTACAAAAAAAGCCCGCGCCGCCAGATCAGTATACTCAGGTGCTAACGGAGCAATAAATGTCACCACCCGCCCCTGGCTGAAATCGGCCTGGACCATCGCCGGTCGACCGCCGGTGAAGACGGCCACTGTCCGGGCCTGGCCGATGGTATGGGCTTTGGGCAGGGTGAAAAACTTAATCTCCGGTGGCGGCTCTTTCTCAAAGCCGAAGACCGTGAAGATGGGATGGTTCAGATCGAAAGTGTGAAAAGTGTAGTACCCGGCCCGGGTGAAGTCTTGCCGGATCGGTTCGTCAAACACAACTCCGGAGACCTCAGACCACTCCTGGTTGAAATAATCAATGTCGGTCCGGTCGCCGTATGTCAGCAGCAGGGACTTGCCGTTTTTGACAAAAGACTTGATACGATTGGCATACGACGCCGGCAGTTCGGGCGAGCCGGCCAGAATGATGACGTCGTAGTCGGAAAAACTCACCTGGGACAGTTCCTGCAGTCCGGCTCGTTTGACCGACCAGTAATGGTTGGCCGAGGCTGAAGGCACCAGGGCCAGGCCCAGCAACTGCCCGGTTCCGTCGCCGTCGATTATCAGCACGTTGAACGTCGGCGGGATGCGGAAGCTGAAATAGTAACGGTTGTCACCGGCGAAGCGATCGTCGGAGAGTTCGACATAACCGGAATGGAACCCTCCGCGGGACAGATTCCGGGTGAATCGAGCAGTGGTTTCCTGTCCGGCGGCGACGGCGAGATCAACCTGAGCAACCCGCTGATCGTTTATAAACAGCGATGCAATGATGTCGGAACGGTCGTCAGCGCCGTAGTTTCTGACGGTAGCGGTAAGATCAAAGTCCTGTCCCGGCACCAACAACTGGCCGCCAAACGCCATGCCGGTTATGCCGCAGTTGGCATGTCCCTCCAGAGGCAGGTCCACAATATAGACGTGAGCGTCAATTGACGCCGACACCTGGCTGTCCGGGAGCGAGCCTCTCTGACGGTCGCAGACAATGTATATTTCCTTGTTAAGATTGCCGGCATCGGCCAGCACACCGGCAGCGGCGGCCAGACCGCCTTCGAGGTCAGAGCGACCATGTCCGGCCGGTAAATCACGCAACTGTTGTGCGGCTATGGCCGGCGAACCCAGCCGGAGAATCGGCGCCGACAGCTTGCTGCGACATAAAGGCACCAGGGCCACTTCATCGGATTCGCCGAATGTTGCCAGCAGTCGTTCGGTTTGACGACGGGCGATTTCAAACAGATCACCATCAGCCGTCTGACGATTCATGGAAGCTGAGTTATCCATCAATACCACCGCCGACACCGTGGCATGAGCGCCGACACTGCCGCCGGTGCTGGTGGGACGGGCAAACGCCAGCACCACCATCAAAATGATAAGCATCCGCAAAAGCAACAGCAGCCATTGCCTGATCTTCAGGCGTCGCACCTGGCGTCGCTGCATCGCCTTGAGATGTTTCAGCGATGAAAACTCAACCACCTTGACCCGGCGACGAAAGAACAGGTGTATCAGCAGAGGGACCAGGGAAGCTACCGCCGCCAGCAGAATTGTCGAATTCAGAAAACCAAACATTTTGTGCGCCTATTGCCGGTACGGTGTGTCCAGGTATCGGCGAGCTTCTACCTGGTGGTAGTCGGCTGAAGCCAGAGACAAAACGTGCCCGTAGAAATCACGTGCCGCCGAGCGATCACCCTGCAGATCGGCGGTCTTCCCCAGCCAGAGGTTGATCATTCCCTGATAGAAGGGTCGCGTCTCAAGGAATAAAGCCGTTCGCAAGTAATCACCGGCCATGCCGGTATCATCCAGCCCCAGAAATGCGATGCCGAGCCAGAGGTAAGCTGTGGGTGAAGCCTTGTGGGTTTGCAACTGCTGGTCATAGAAAGCCAGTGTTTCATTAAAATAGGTGATGGCCAGGGCGCGATCAGCCTTGTCGGCAGAGGCTCTGAGAATACCGGCCAACAAGACTCTGCTCTCGCCACTGCTGTACCGGGTGGGATTGTTAACCAGGTCCTGCAGTATCCGCCTGCCTTCTGTTTCTCTGCCTGTAAAGAGGTTGTTTAAGGCCAGGTTGAACCGGGTAAAATTATCGGTGGAGTCTGTCTCCAGCGCCTTGAGAAGGTCCGCGCGGGCTTCTTCATAATAACCGTTCATCATTTTGTACGCCCCCAGACCGGTCCAGTTTCTGGCTGTTTCTGCAGCCAGATTGGTCATTGCCGCCTGAGCCGTGGTGGCGGCATAGTAATCACCGGCGAAGAAGCAGGCTCTCTTGAGATGGTACAGCGCGCCCAGAGAGTCGCCGACCGTCGTCGCCTGCCGCACAAACGAGCGGGCATACTGCAACATCCGGGAGTAGTCACGCATCTGTTCCGACCGCTCGATGTGGAAAGTGAACTCCTCGGCGGAGATCGTCACGGTATCAATGTAAGTGTGCCACTCCTGTTCCAGTTGCGACAGGCTGCGATCATATATCTGCTCAATAGCGGCGCCCAGATTGAGGTCATCAGCCGCTTTCCATAGTGACCTCACTCGTGCCAGCGAATACTGATCGACAAGGTACTTAACAAATGAAGCCGAGGAACGATCAGCAATGAACGGATCGGCGTGGTAATACTGATCGCTGTTTAGCAGGAACGTCAGCGGTAGTGACCGTTCCTCCTGCAGCAACTCCTTCATGTCGAGTACCGCCGGTGTCAGGTAGGACGCCAGCCCTTCCGACAGAAACGGCGGTGCATATCCGAGGTTACGCAGCAAGGCTGTCTGCACAATAAGGAATGGGTCAGCGGAGTTGATGGACTGACTGTAGATAGCAAAGGCCGTACCGGAGGTGGGGTCGATCGCCATCCCGAACCGGTCATCCCAAAGCACCGAAGAGAGCGGGCAGGGACACAGGAAAACGTGGTACTTGCCCGGCAGATTGAGATCAAGCAGGTTCTTAAACAGTCGGTAATCGTGTTCGAAGAGTTCCTTGACGGATCCAAAGTAGTAGTCACCGAGAGAGTTGGGCACGAAGTACAGATCCATGTGAGCCGTGGGATCAAACCGGAAGACACCGTCATCGCGATGGCTGAGGGCGCACATGGAAGTGTCGACTGTGATCGCCGAGAGGGGCGTTATCACCAGTTCATAGATTGCCGCCCCCTTACCGGTAATAGGTTTGATCGCAGCCGGTAAACCGTATTCGACTCTGAAACTCCGCGAGATTACCTCGGCCGGTGGCCCCAGAGTTACCAGGTGCAGATCGAAAGCTGTCTGAGCACTATCGACCAGATCGATTTTAACTTCCACCGAAAAGGCGGCCAGGAAGCCGTTGGCCGAAATCCCCCTGACCAGTCGGGCGGTGTCGGTGACAATCCGTACGTTTTCCTGGCGAGTGGAATCATACTGGTAGACGTCGAAGGCAAACATAACGCCTTTATCGGCCCATGCTGCGGCACCGATAAGGACAGCAGCCAATATCAGAAAAGAAACACGCTTCATCATCATACCTTATACTGAGAGTCAGGGAAAACGTTGACGACAGGACACTCAGTCGTCATCCGATTCCTTCGTTGTCACCAGTTGCCCCTCCTTGAGAATGGGCAGAACCGGCATAGCATCGATGCTTGCCGCGATCTCACAATCCAAGTCGAATCCCAATTCAATCAGATGCCGGCCATGTTCTCCCTGCTGGATCGTTTGCTTGATGGCTGTTCGGCTGGTCCGGTAAAGCAGCAGGGCCAGCGAGCCGGCATCGTTCAGAGTCGCCGGAAGGTGTCTCTGGTTGATCAGCCGATCGATCAGTATGCCGCCGCAGAGCGTGTCCTCAATAGAGAAGCCGCCGTCATGCCCGGAGCATACGATTATCAGGTCACGATCTCGCTCTGCTACCGCGTCCGCCACCCGTGATATATTAACCAGGGCGCAACAGATGACCAGGCCGGCATTGTTACATCGGTTGAATACGCCGGTCCCGTTGGATGTGGTCATAACCACAAACTTGTCGCCGACGCTGTCGCTGGTAAACTCGGTCGGCGAATTACCCAGCTTGAAGTTTTCGATTTTGACACAGTCCCGTTCACCGGCCAGGACCGCCATATCGGACCCCAGTTTGCCCCACATTTCGCCCGCCTCGCCGGGACCGATAGTCGGGATAACGCCCCTCGCGCCGGCCATCAGGGCGGCACAGGCGGAGGTGCAAAAACGCAGCACGTCGATAACCACTACCGTCTTGCCCTCAAGGCTGACCCGGGTCGAGGGCATCGGCGTCAGGTAAAGGCTGATTTTCATGGGGAACGCCTCATCGGTGCGAAGCTTTCTTGTAAAAGGGTGGTTTGACCACTACGGCCGGGTGTCGCTTCCCCCTGATTTCAACAGTCACGGTGGAGCCGGCTTTGGCTCGACTACGCGGTACATACCCCAGTGCTATCGGTTTTTTCAGCGACGGCGAAAATGTACCGGAGGTCACGTGGCCGACCACTTCACCATCATCATAGATGTCATAGCCGTGCCGAGGAAACACCCGGCCCTCAAGTTCCAGGCAGACCAGACGCCGACTCGGCTTCCGGGCTTTCTGCCCGGCGATTACGTCGCGACCGATAAAATCCTTGTCGAGATGGACAATCCAGCTCAGACCGGCCTCAATCGGTGTCGTGGTTTCGTCGATGTCGTTGCCGTAAAGAGTCATCTTCATTTCCAGTCGCAGCGTGTCGCGGGCACCCAGTCCGATCAGTTGCAGATCGTGCTCCCGGCCGGCTTCGGTAATGGCCTGCCAAAGGGCGGCACAATGTTGTTGCGGAATATAGATCTCAAAACCGTCCTCGCCGGTGTAGCCGGTGCGGGAGAACAACAGCTTGATCCCGGCAATCTCGGCCACCACCGATGTATAGTAGGCCATGCTGTTCAGATCATGGTCGGTTACTTTCTGCAACACCCGTTGAGCGTTGGGTCCCTGAATCGACAGCAGACCGGTTTCAGATGAGACGTTAGTCAATTGAACGTCACCTGACAAATGTTTCTGCAGCCAGGCAAAATCCTTGTCGATATTGGCGGCGTTGACTACCAGCAGGTAGCCGTCGTCCAGCCGGTACACCAGCAAATCATCGACAATACCGCCCTCGGCGGTAGTCATGCACGCGTACTGTATCTGGCCGACATCCAGAGCCGCCACATTGTTGGTAGTCGTTTTCTGAAGGAACGCCAGAGCCTCGTCGCCACTGACCTCAAACTCACCCATATGGGACAGATCAAACAGCCCGACGTTGTGGCGCACCGCCAGGTGCTCGGCCGTAATCCCATGGTACTGAACCGGCATCTGGAAACCGGCGAAAGCAACCATTTTGGCGCCGGCGGCTACGTGAAAATCGTAAAACGGGGTTTTGACAGGTTCCTCGGTCATATTTACTGGTCCCGATCATCGAGTTATTGCGCTGAAGTAAAGCCCAATGCCTGTCAATGTCAACATCAGATCGGGTGGGTGATTACTGATAGGGGGATATTGGTTGTAGGGCAGATTACCCCGAGACCTGCCGGAAAGAGAATCGGCAGGAGTCGGAGACTCCTACCCTGTATGAACTATAAGTCAAAACCCTTTATGACGGCCGGGTGGCACTCCCAAACTCGTTTGGGAGTGGTACTTATGAAAATGGGATGTGACTTCTATCAATAGGAATGGGGCCACACCTCAGATTGTGCCAATCGCCAAAACTTGACCACTTCCATTCTTCTGGTGACCTAACCAACCCTTTCCTTACCGGGTTGGCATGGATGTAATCAATGACTTTGAGGAGCGTATGCCTGTTAGTGATATTTCTGTTATAGCCGCCACCGTCCTGCCAGAAACGATACTTCTTGGACGTCAATCCGGTCATGAACTGTTTGAGCCTGTCCGGATGATTCTTCCGTGTATCCAGCAAGACCCTTCGTGCAACGGACTGTTTGATGGTCAGTAGAATGCCAGCTACGGAATATTCCTCACTCTCCGGATAAAGTAGTAAGTGCACATGATCCGGCATAAAGACATAAGCCCATATACTGAGACAATGTTTTTTCCGTGCCATGTTCACGGCATCAACAAGAAACAGACACGTTTGCTCATCACAAAGAGATTGCCGGTTCCGGTAGCATGAGAAGGTAAGTTCGTGCGCATGTCCCGGTGTATTGAAATGGATTTTCTTGCTGCTCATCTTGGTTGCTTCAACCCCAAACAAGTTTGGGGTTGCCACCCCAGCCGGAGACTCCTGCCCTGTATGAACTGGATTCCCGTTTTCACGGGAATGACATGCGAGAAAAACACGCAGCATGCTGTAGGGCAACCTGGCGCAAACAAGTTTGGGGTTGCCACCTGGTGCTCATGACCCGACTACTTGACGAATGATCGGAGGGACACTGATTTCCCTGAAGTATTGGCTACACCATTGCGCAGCGTTGGGATTCTCCGCAAGAACATCGCGCACTGCCAAGATCAGGGAATGGTCAGTCAACTCGGAAACGAGTTTGGCGTATACTTTGCCGACATAGTATCGATTATGTGAGCACCCGAGCACCGGCAGACGTCGTAAGATGATCGTTTTTACGTCAAAATCTTCAGTGCACCGGAATACCTTTCCGTAGAAGGTAGCAACAACGTCACAATATGAGAACGCAAGCGG
The DNA here is from genome assembly GCA_043811375.1 of bacterium. Lineage (GTDB taxonomy): Bacteria > Zixibacteria > MSB-5A5 > GN15 > FEB-12 > JBDRNJ01. Next base: position 44,472 of record JBDRNJ010000031.1, read on the forward strand.
CTCATCCACCTGTCGGTCGTAAGCCCTGAAAACCTGTCCAAATTGTACTGGATGGTTCTGTATAAGTGGAATCAGGATTGGGTCCGGAATGTTTGGAAAGACTTGAGTCAACATCTGATAATCATCTGCAGTCTCGCTAAGAAATCTCGCCAAAGATTCGATGGATTGAGTGTCAAAACGCTGATCTCTGATGAGGTTTTGTACCATTTGCAGGGCTAATTCGCCGGGCTTCTCGAAATCTTGTCCGCGTTTCGTCACCAAGACCACATCTTTGACCATATCGGCCACAGTCTGATAGCGATTATCCGGTTCTTCGGCAGTCGCCTTCTGGATGATGTAATGGAATTTCTGTGGGGTGGCTTCCAAATTGAGAGATGGATGTGGATTACGCCCGGTCAGAATTTCGTATAGAGTCTTGCCCAGCGAATATACGTCGGCCCGTACGTCCGCATGCTTTGCATCTCCCCATTGTTCTGGAGCGGCGTAACCTATAGTACCCATTACAACATCGGAACCTGTAACAGCGGGCGAATCTCTGTCGACAAGCCGACCCAAACCAAAATCCGAGACTGCGGCGAACATATCTCCATCGGAATCATTGTATATGAGGATGTTCTCAGGCTTTATGTCACGATGGATGATACCATTATTGTGCGCATACTCGATACCTGTCGCTGTTTCGTGGAAAATCCAGAGATCCTCCACTCCGTGGCTCTGCTGTAAGTACACTCGCAGATTTACGAGTGCTCTCGGCATAACGAACCACGGCGGGCTGACTGTGAGGTTCATTCCAGATATTGGCACTATGTTGGGATGGTCGAGCTGGGATTGAAGTCGCACTTCCCTTTGGAATCTTAGCAAGTCCTCAGGTGTAGCGTCAGACTTAAGTTTTTTAACAACGCATTTCCAGTCGTCGTCCGTGCGGATAGCCTCGTGGACATCGCCGAAGCCTCCACCGCCCAGTACTTCACCGAATCGATATCTCGCCATTTCTCTTTCCCAACAGCATGTGGTTCACCCAGTACAGTGCCAACTCATCACAGAACCAATAATCAGCAACCCCCTACCCCAGCATCTGGCGCAACACCATCTGTAAAATGCCTCCATGTCGATAATAGTCGACGTCGATAGGAGTGTCAAGGCGGACGAGCATCTCAAACGTCTTCTCAGCGCCATCGGCGCCTTTGGCTCGTACCGTGACTTTCTGCTGGGGTTGCAAGTCGTTGGAGAGGCCTTCGATAGTGAACGTCTCCTGCCCGGTCAGGCCGAGTGATTCCCGCGATTCACCCTCCAGAAACTGCAACGGCAGCACGCCCATCCCCACCAGGTTGGAGCGGTGGATACGTTCGTAAGACTGTGCCATGACCGCCTGGATACCCAGCAGGTTGGTGCCTTTGGCGGCCCAGTCACGCGATGAACCCATGCCGTACAGATTCCCCGCCAGCGCCACCAGCGGGACTGAGGCATCGTCTCTTTTATATTTTATTGCGGCATCATAGATGGACATCTGCTCTCCCGATGACAGATGAGTGGTGATACCGCCCTCGGTGCCGGGCGCCAGCAGGTTGCGCAGACGGATATTGGCAAAGGTGCCGCGCGTCATAACGCGGTCGTTGCCGCGCCGCGAACCATAGGAGTTGAAGTCCTCGAACTTGACACCGTGTTCGACCAGGTACTTGCCGGCCGGGGAGTCGGCTTTGATAACACCCGCCGGTGAGATATGGTCGGTGGTGATCGAATCACCCAACATCACCAGGACGCGAGCGTCATTTATGGGCATAATATCGGCGGGATCTTTGGGCATGTCGACAAAGAACGGCGGCTCCTGGATGTAGGTCGAGGATTCGTCCCATTCGAACAGATCACCGCCGGGGCTTTTGATCTTGTTCCACCGGTCGTTGGCGTCAAAGACCGAGGCGTACCGTTTACGAAACGCTTCCGGTGTTACGGTAGCGGAGACAGTGTCGGTGATTTCCTGCTGCGACGGCCAGATGTCTTTAAGGAACACCGGCGCGCCCGATTTGTCCTTTCCCAGCGGTTCTTTGGTCAGGTCGATATTAACCGTTCCGGCCAGGGCGTAAGCAACGACCAGCGGGGGAGAGGCAAGATAGTTAGCCTTGGTGTGCGGGCTGACCCGGCCCTCGAAATTGCGATTACCCGAAAGCACCGCCGAGACGACGAGGTCGCCTTTATTGATGGCATCGACAACAGCATCTGAGAGAGGACCGGAGTTGCCGATACAGGTCGTGCAGCCGAATCCGACCGTATGGAAACCAAGCTGCTTCAGCGGCTCTATCAAACCTGCTTTCAGAAGATAATCGACCACCACTTGTGAGCCGGGTGCCAGCGATGTCTTGACGTATGGCTTGACTTTCAGTCCGCGCTCGGCAGCTTTTTTCGCTACCAGTCCTGCGGCGATCAGCACATACGGATCAGAGGTGTTGGTGCAGGAGGTGATAGCTGCTATCACGATTGCGCCATGACTGATCTCAGATTTGGAGCCGTCCTCGATAGTGACGCTCCGTCCGTGTTGTTTGACCGGCAACTCGAAACCACGCTCTTTGACTGGCTTGGACAGAGCGGACTGGAACTCGTTTTTCATGTGTGATAGAGCAATTCGATCGTGGGGACGTTTCGGTCCGGCCAGTGACGGTTCCACTGTCGAGATGTCGAGCTCTAGACTGTCGGAGTAGCTGGGAGGGGCTGAGCCCCTTTCGCGGAAGAGCATCTGTTCTTTGGCGTAACGTTCAACCAGGTCGACTTCGTCGTCGCTGCGGCCGGTCATGCGCAGGTAAGCCAGGGTCGAGTCATCGAACGGGAAATAACCCATAGTAGCGCCGTATTCGGGAGCCATGTTGGCCACCATCGCCTTGGTCGGCAGTGAGAGATCATCGAGTGCCGGTCCGTAGTATTCGACGAATTTGCCCACCACGCCTTTTTGTCGCAACATCTGGGTGACCGTCAGCACCAGGTCGGTGCCGGTGGCGCCTTCGGCCAGCTTGCCGGTCAGTTTGAAACCGACCACTCCGGGTGTGAGCATGTAGATCGGCTGACCCAACATGGCCGCCTCGGCCTCGATACCGCCGACTCCCCAGCCGACCACGCCGAGACCGTTGGCCATAACGGTATGGCTGTCGGTTCCCACCAGCGTGTCGGGAAAGGCTGCACCGTCGCGGATAAGGACACCCTTGGCCAGAAACTCAAGGTTGACCTGGTGACAGATGCCGGTGCCGGGAGGCACCACGCGGAAGTTGTCAAAAGCCTTCTGGCCCCAATGAAGAAACTCATACCGTTCCCGGTTGCGCTCGAATTCTTTGGCGGTGTTGATTCGTTCGGCATCATCGGAGGCGTAGGCATCGACCTGCACCGAGTGGTCGATCACCAGGTCGACCGGTACCAACGGGTTGATCTTTCGCGGATCGCCGCCCATCCGTTTCATCGCCGACCGCAGCGCCGCCAGGTCGACCACGGCCGGGACGCCGGTGAAATCCTGCAGCAGCACCCGCGCCGGCTTAAACGGCAATTCCCGGTGGCCGATATTCTCCGCGCTGTAGGCGGCCAGGCTGGTGACATCCTCCTCGCGCACGGCCCGGCCGTCGACGTTGCGCAGAACGTTCTCCAGCAGGATTCTAATCGAGTAGGGCAAACGGTCAATCTGACCGTACTGCGACAGCTTATCCAGACGGAAGATATTGTAGCTGTTGTTTTTCGTTTTCAAAATGCCGACAGCACCAAACGGATCCATGGTGGTCCTCCTTATGACCTGTGAATATAATCTGTCAATTGGTCAATTATACGCAAGAATCCGGGCCGGTGCAAGGTGGCAGGCTGCCGGGCACAATAGTGCTCGGTCAATTTGAATCAGCTGGTGTTCCTATCAGTATATCTTAGGAATGAATTTCTTTGTATGTTCGGCGTATTCCGTAAACTGGTCACCATACTTCTGAGCCAGGTGCTTATCCAGTGTCGGAATGATGAAAAATACGAAATTCAACGTCATTACCAGGGGGATGACAAGGATAGTGAAGCTATGAGCAATCAAAGAGAGTCCGATGAAAAGGACTATATCTCCGAAGTAATTGATGTGCATAGAGTGTCTGAACAACCCCTCAGTGTAGAGTCGCCCTTGATTCGTTTTTTTTTTGTTTGAACATATGACGAGTGTACTCTGACCGGGTATTGAACCAGGAGCCGAACACGTACATTACAATGCCGATGATCTCTATAGCGCCTATTGCCAGTTCATTACCACCGCCGACACGCGCGTACATGTAGATAGCCAGAGATATTAGAAATGATGTAATAGTCGTTTCCGGCCAGGTCAACCGGCGCTTGAGAAAAACAAATGTGGTTATCAGCAGACGCAAAAGATAGATGATAAGGCAGGACAGAAGAACCACGCGGCGAAGGAAATCCCCCCGGAGCTCATAGGTTCCGAACCAACTGCTGAGTTTACTTACATCGGCAAACATCAGCACGCCGGAGACAAGAACTGTCAGCGATACCACCACCATAAAGAAAAACTTCGGTCCCAGAGATGCAATATGTTCATTCTTGAATATCATAATTGTTTCCCATATTGACTGTGGACAAGATCGACGGGTGGCAACCCCAAACTTGTTCGGGGTTGGGTTCGCCGGTTACAGGTTCGTGTAATTCGGGCCTTCGCCCCCCTGGGGCGTGACCCAGCGGATCACCTGGTAAGGATCGGCGATGTCGCACGTCTTGCAATGGACGCAATTGGACGGCGTCAATTGCAGTTTCTGCTTTCCCTCGCGATCCGGGTCGTCGACCATCTCATATACCTGGGCCGGACAAAAATGTTGACAGGGGTTGCCGTACTCTTCGGTGCAGCGGTTGTTGCAGGTATCGTAATCGACTATGACCAGATGCGGGGGCTGATCCTCCTCGTGGGTGGAGCCGGATTTGTAGACATCGGTCAGCTTATCGAAAGTGTATTTGTTGTCGAGCTTGAGCACGGCCTTTTCCGGTGGGTGACCGAACCGATGCACGTAGTCCTCCACTTTGAGCATATACTTGTGGTCAGCCTTGTTTTCACGGCGATTGTACAAACCGCGTCCGCCGGTCACCATTTGAATAGCGCCGTGGAAGAGTCCGGCTTTCAGGCCGCCCTTGAAACCGGTGTGGAAATTGCGCGAACTATACAACTCTTTTTTCGCCCAGCTTTTCTCGAAACGTTGCGGGTAACCCTCCAGCACGCTAATAGAGTAATCCGAGTTCTTAATACACTCGAAGAGTGTCTCGGCCGCCATGATACCCGACTTGATGGCCAGATGGATTCCTTTGAGCCTGCGAGGGTTAAGGAACCCGGCCGAGTCGCCGCAGAGTATCAGGCCGTGGTGACACAGACGGGGCATCGAGTAGTAACCGGCATCCGGAATCGTCTTGGCTCCGTAGTGGAGCATGGCGCCGCCGTTCAGTATTCTCTTGACCAGGGGATGCGTTTTGTAGCGCTGGAACTTCAGATGGGGATCGTTGGTAGGGTCCGGCGAGTTCAATCCGACGGCATAGCCGACCGAAACCATGGTGTCGGTCATGGCATAAATCCAGCCGCCGCCGTATTCATGCGATGGTTGCGGCCAGCCGATGCTGTGAATGACCTGGCCGGCTTTGATGCGACCTTCAGGTACTTCCCAGATTTCCTTGATACCGGTCAGGTACGATTGCGGCAGGCAGTCTTCGATCAACTGCGGTATTTTCTCGAAAGCCTGCCGGGTCAGCGAACCGTGAACACCCTCGCACAGAACCGTCACTTTGGCCTTCACAATCGAGCCCGGTTCGAAATTTGATTTTTTGTTGCCCTCTTTATCCAGTCCCATGTCGACCGTCTGGACGCCGATCACGGCGCCGTCCTCGACCAGCAGGTCATATCCGGCCAGTCCGGCAAAGACATCGATCCCCTTGCTTTCCACCTGCTCGGCCATCCAGCCGGTAAACTTGTTGAGCGATACGATGTAGCTGCCGTGATTGTTAAGCGATGGCGGCATGAAGGGAAATTTGAATGAACCTCGGGGAGCCAGGTAGTGCAGTTCGTCGGCAATAACTTCAGTTTCCAGCGGTGCTCCCTTGGCGACGAAATCGGGAATCAGTTCGGCAATGCCCCGAGGATCCATAACCGCCCCGGACAGAGAATGAGCACCGGCATAGCTGCCCTTTTCCATCAGCAGAATCTCCGGCATCTCCACCGAGTCATCAGTTTCCACCAGGCAGGCCAGCTTGTAGGCCAGCGCCAGTCCCGCCGGACCGGCTCCCACGATCAGTATGTCAGTGTCAAGAACTTCACGCGCAATATCCATAAACCTGTCCTCTTTCGATTTTGACTGCTGGAATATATAACTATTGAAAATGGAAGAAAAGAGTTAATGGTCGCGTGGCCTTATTGAAGCCAAAGCAGATTCCGTCTTTCAAGTCAATGCCGTATTTTGTGTACTGAACGGTTTTTTTGCAATCAGCCCGTAGGTCACGCCGACTCGCGGCGTGACAAAATGAATGTCAAGCCCCAAGTGGGTTTGACTACCGAGCTGCCCTACTAATGCATACCTCCACCCGGAGGGATTGTCCCGATAATCGGGGCGACACAAGGCCGCCCCCTACGCGAAGATTGTGGGCGGCAGATGTCCACATCTGCCGCGTCTGAGCCGGAACGTGGTTGTTGGGTTTCTCGTTTCGTTTTGCCTTGCTTCACTCCACTCGGCCCCCCCTGCGGTTCCGACGTCTTTCTTGAAAATAACTCGTCGCCAATCGGGATGGCTGTCGAATCGGTTACTCGAACCCTGTCAGTTCGTTACTATCGCCTCGAAACCTGTTTTCAGTGTTTCGTAAGGCCTGGCGCCGACGAAGCGCATAACTTCGTGTCCATCCTTATCCAGGAAGATCGTGGTGGGCACACCTCTGGTGACACCGAACTTCAGAATGATATCCCGGCCGGCCATGAGCATAATCCATTTCATGCCGAAATTCCGGGTGAACGCATCTACCTTATCAGGGGTGTCTTTGACAGCCAGGCCAATCATCTCAACACCTCGGGGCGAGTATTCTTCATAGAGGCGCACTAGGTCGGGAACCTCTTTGCGGCAGGGTCCGCACCAGGTGCCCCAGAAATTCAGTACCACCGGCTGCTTGCCGATCCACTTGGCGGAGTTGTGAGATTGGCCCATTATGTCATAGGCTTCGAAATTAAACGCCGGGTTGGCCATCGTCTGTTTATTGTCACTGCTGCAACCGATGATTGTTACTGACAGCAATAGAGCCAGAAGGGGCATGTATCTTGGGGGCATTATCAATCCTCTGGTGTCAAGTCATTTTGGCAGCATTATAGCAAATCAGCACCGGGATGCAAGCAGATTGTCTGGAGGACTTTCCTGAAAAATCTATGAATTGAACAGCCCGGTAGTCACGCCCACCTGGAGGCTGAGACAAAAGATTTTTCAACTGGACCCATGTTATAGATCAAGAAATTACTTTGGATAAATCCGCTGTTTTTTGCGTTATATTATATAGCAGCCATTATTTGGAGGATTGATGCACACTTTGTTACTGGCTACCTGGCTCTCTCTGCCCGCCTTCCCTCTTAATCCGGTCGTGCAGGATACTATGGCAGCTGCCAATATGCACTTCACGGTCGGGTTAAGCAGTCCCAATGGCCTGGCCGAGACCGGTCCGGAGTTCTCGTTCAAGTACGAGATCCGTATCGTCCATCCAATTCTTGTCCGGGCTGCCTTTGACTACCGAACCGGTAAGGTAAATTCGGTCGTCTACCCCCGGGGTACTCTGCACGGAGCTACTGTCTCGACTGATGTCCTGTACTATCGTGGTACGCACAAACTGACCGGATACGTCGGTGTGGGTGCAGTTTACACCTTTCATCGTTTTGAGCTTGCTCCGGTGGCGGCCGATTCGTTGCGGAGCAAACACCAGATTGCCGATGTTGGCTTTGATCCCTCCCTGGGTTTCAGGATCACTATGGGCCTGCGTTTCCATCGGGCAGTATCGCTTGAAATTGCTGTTACGGAAGCGCGACCCAATCTGACCTATGTGCGGCGCTATACTGACGAGAGCTACTCCCTGAGAAGGGAACGGATAAGACTCAGTGACGCCCGAATCACCCTGGGCTACATCTGGTCGATGTGAGTGTTGTCACAGCCTCACCGGTGATCTTGTCATCTTTGTTCCGGAGATGATACGTCAAGTAGTTATCTGCCGTACCCGGTCGGGTCAGTAACGGCTGCGTTTAGTGCCGACGCCGCAGCGGTGGCTGCGGAGCAAAGGAAGACTTCCCGGCCTTCATCATCTGTGGGGCGATGACAATCCCAGTCCGCGGTGGTCAGACAGCGTTCACCGGGAGCCAGCATTCCCCGGGCATCATCGCTGGAGATATTGTAACCGGGATTGGCCACCACGACACCGGCTTCCAGGAAGACCCGGATAAGTCCTTTCTTGAGAGCATCCAGATAAACTGATCGGGACGCCGGTACAATCATCACCCGGCAATCGGGATGAACTTTCTTTCCCCTGAGAATCTCCGCCGTTGCCCGCAGGTCGGAGAATCGACCGCCGTTACCGGATCCGATAATCACTTGCTGCACCGGGAGACCGTCCAGTTCGGCTGCGGCTCGGATATCGCCCGACCCCTCGGGACCGGCGATCTGCGGTAATAAACGACCGATGTTTATCTGGAACATCTCATCGTAGCGGGCGTCTTTGTCGGCGATCACCGCCGAATACTGCGGCACGGCTTGCCCGGACAGATACCGTCGCGTCACCGCTTCATAGGGGCAGATGGCCGCCTTGGCTCCCAGGTCCACCGACAGCCCGGACAACGTGGCCCGATCAGCGATATTCATCTGGGATACTGCCGGGCCATAATACTCAATAGCCTTGTACTCAGCCCCGCCGGTGCCAAGGCGTTTGATAATGGCCAGTGCAATATCGCAAGCATGTACTCTTGGCGGCCTGCGGCCGGCGATGTCAATGCGCAGCGTGTAGGGTACTTTCAGCCAGGTCTGGCCGGTTGCCCACAGTGCTGCCATTTCCGGCACTTCGATACCCGTTCCGAATGCCCCCAGAGCGCCATGCAGCGTGCTCTGCCGATCGGTGCCGAGGCCGAGTTGTCCGGGAAGGATGCCACCGTTCTCAAGCACCAACTGATGAGAGTTCCCCTGGCCGATGTCGAAAAAACTCTTGATCCCCTGGCGTCGCACGAATTCGCGAATGACCTGGTGAGATCGGGCCAGTTTATTGGTGCCGTCGTTTCCGCGGCACGATAATGAAATCACAATTCGATTGGGATTGAAAACGTATTCGACACCAACCTGACGAAACATCTCGATTATGTCATAGGTATCGTCATGTGACATGACCAGGTCCGGCTGCACCATTACCAACTCACCGGCGGTAACCTTGTCGAGACCGGCCGTACGCGCGATGATCTTCTCGACTACGGTTCGCTGGCCATACAGCGAAGTCGAACGACCGGCAGTCTTAAGGCCGGGGAAATTGAGTTCCAACTGCTCCAGTTTGAGAAAAGCCGGTTTTTCCCGCAATCCATAACGTCGCCGCCAGTTGTAGAACGCCGCTTTTGATATCCCCAACTCCAAACCGCAGCGGTCGTCGTCACCATACCGTTCCCACAGGTTGCGAACTTCACTCTCGGAGAACTTAGGCAGTGAATGCAGCGGCACACCTTTCTTGCGTCGCCAGTAAGCCACCAGGTAAGCCGGCACGCCGCCCAGCCGTTCGCCGATCTTTTCATCGGTGCGGTACAGCTTCTGAAGCTGGATCAGTTCGGCCTTGGTGGGCATTTTCCGGCGCGGTCTCATAAGTTCTCGAAACCTTTCTTAAGAGCTTCCCAGAGCGGTTCCAGCGGTACCGAGACGACATTGGTTTTGCCGATCACCGGCATGAAGTTGGTGTCACCCTGCCAGCGCGGCACTACGTGCATATGCAGGTGCTCCGGAATACCGGCGCCCGATGTCTCGCCAAGATTCATGCCGATATTAAAAGAATGCGGATTAAACGCCTGCTTGGTGACCGTCACCGTACGCCGCGTCAATTCGAAAAATTCATTGGCTTCTTCGGTAGTCAGTTCCTCCAGGTGGGCTATATGCCGCATGGGGACGATCATCGAATGGCCGGAGTTGTAGGGGTATTTATTTAGAATAACGATATTCTTGCGGCCGCGGTGGACGATCAGGTTTTCGACGGTGTCTTCCATCTTGATGCGGTTGCAGAAGATACACCCCTGCTCTTTTTCACCGAGTATAAACCCCACCCGCCATGGTGCCCAGATAGTCTTGTCATCCATAACGAGTTAAGATAAGCAACCGGAAGCGATTAGCCAACAGCCCCGGTGATATTTTTTGTATAGTAATTGTAGCAAGTTGTGGGGCAGGGGGTTGTGCGGATGGAGAAAAACACATTCATCAGTTGGTTTACAGTTGCTCCCCGCCCCAGGCAGCAGGTCGGGTTCCGGTGGTTTCGCCACTCTTATGAGAAACCCGACACCTGCGCTGTGTTTAGTAGTGATCTATCTCCACTTACCCCATAAACGGATACCGGTAGTCGGTTGGGGGCACGAAGTTCTCCTTGACCGAGCGGGGCGATGTCCAGCGCAGCATATTCTGGATGCCGCCCGCCTTGTCGTTGGTGCCCGATGCCCGACCGCCGCCGAACGGCTGCTGTCCGACCACAGCACCGGTTGGTTTGTCGTTGATATAGAAGTTGCCGGCGGCGTTGCGCAATGTCCTCTCGGCCAGGGCGACGGCGTTGCGGTCGGTGGCGAACACGGCCCCCGTCAGTGCGTATGGCGAGGTCTTGTCCAGCACGTGCAGCGTATTGGCGTATTCGTCATCGTCGTAAACATAGATAGTAACCACCGGGCCGAATATCTCCTCTTCCATCAATTTGAAATGCGGGTCGGTGGTGACCACCACCGTCGGCTCGATAAACCAGCCTTTGGACTTGTCGTAGTTGCCGCCGCAGATAATCTCGCAGTCGCTTGATTGTTTGGCGTAATCGACGTACTCGACAATCGTGCGGTAGGCGGGTTCATCGATAACGGCATTGACGAAGGTGCTGAAATCTTCCGGATCGCCCATTTTCAGTTCGCCGACCATCGTTACCAGCTTGCCCTTGATCTCCGGCCACAGTGACTGCGGCAGGTAGCAGCGTGACGATGCTGAGCATTTCTGACCCTGGAACTCAAATGAACCACGTACTATGGCTACCACCAGGGCATCAACGTTGCACGAATTATGAGCGACGATAAAGTCCTTGCCGCCGGTCTCACCGACAATGCGAGGATAAGAGCGGTAACCGGCAATGTTTGCCCCCACCGTGTTCCACATCGACTGAAAGACAGCCGTTGAGCCGGTGAAATGAATCCCGGCCAGATGTTCGTTTTTCAGCACGGTATCACCGATTGCGGCGCCGCGGGCGAAAATGAGATTGACCACACCTTTGGGTAGTCCCGCCTCGATGAGAATCTTCATCAGGAAATGCGAGGTGTACACGGCGGTCGAGGCCGGTTTCCAGACAGATACGTTACCCATGATTGCGGGCGCTGTCGGCAGGTTGCCGTTGATGGAGACAAAGTTAAACGGCGTCACCGCAAACACGAATCCTTCCAGCGGTCGATGGTCAATGCGGTCCCAGATAGTGGGGGCGCTGAGCGGCTGGATGTCCATGATCTGCTGTGCGAAGTAGCAGTTGAAGCGCCAGAAATCGGCCAACTCACAAACAGCGTCAATTTCGGCCTGGTAGATCGTTTTGGAATGAGCCAGCATGGTAGCGGCGTTTATCAAGTGCCGGTAGGGTCCGGTCAGCAAATCGGCCGCTTTCAGAAAGATCGCCGACCGCTGTTCCCAGGGCATATGCGCCCAGGTCTTCTGCGCCTCGATAGCCGACTCCACCGCCAGGGCAACTTCCTCGGTGCTGCCCTGGTGGTAATATCCCAGGACCCGGGAATGGTCATGCGGAGAACGGATTTCAACTCTTGTGTCGGGCCGGATTTCCTCGCCGTTGATAATCATCGGGATCTGAATTGTTTGGCTCTTGAGTTCAGCCAGGGCCTGGTCCAGCTTGGCCCGTTCGGGTGATCCGGGGGCGTAATTGAGAATCGGTTCATTCTTGGGAACTGGCACGCGGTACATGTTTACCTCCTGTGTATCTCACAGCACAATGTCATATCTGTCTTGTTCTGTCCGCAGACAGGTGGGTGGATGATAACTACAAACCGGCCATCCGGCAAGAGTCGCGAGGGAGCATTTTTCATGGGTTGCCAACACCGGCAGCCACTCTGACGTTGTCCTGCAAGCAAGTTTCTTAAGGCAGCAAAAATCGTCACCCTGTCCCGGGGACGTGAACATTGAGCTCTCGTACTCAGAAGAAAACCCACTCGCTGGGTGGAATACGGTGTTCTCTACTATCCGCTTGTTAGCTTGTAGGGTTTCTTTAACTCACAATACGTCTTACGATTGTCAGTCCTGGCCGGGTGTCTAAACGGAATAACCCAGACATCACCGGTTTTGTCTTTCACAGGTTCCTGCATTGGTCGATCCGGTTTTACGTTCAGTTCCAGCAGCCAGACCAGGATGTCAAATGTCCCGCAAGCGACAATCAACTCTGGTTTGATTTCACCGATTTGTTTTAGCAGCAGCTCTCTATCGCGGAAGGCATAGGCGTTGATAACAGACATATCAGAGGATGCTCCCCCCGTCGCTTTCTTGAGATTGATCGCAGCCACCCGGTGCAGAGACTCCGTTAGTTCTTCTCTTAACATGTTTTCATCAAAAGAGGGGAAGTCGTGTAGAATGCCGTGTGCCCATCTTGCCACAGCGTGCCACATCTGGAATCTGGGGCCGTTTTTTAACAGATTCTGCAGACCGCCCTTGTAGTCATTCGTTTCCTTTAGCACGAACAGTATTTTCTTTCCGGCAGCTTTGTACTTCTCGGCGTTTAGTTTGCCATCCCGGCATATCTTGCTGGCATCCAGACCGAGTTGTTTGTAATGTTTTTCCCATTCTGAATTCAGGTACATGGGGTAACCTCCTTTCTAATGAACATCCTATCTCCGATTGCCATCCTCAAACCGGAGACTGACAGCCAGCGTCGCGGCTAAGAGCCTCCGGCGGCTGCATGCTCCCTACGGAATATCTGAAACCGCCTGTCGCCGTATACCTCTTCCCAATGTTCGGTCAGGACTTTGTGGAGAGGAAGAGACAGGTCGCCTTTAACGCGTCTGAACACGGCGACACGTATGCCGTACTTGTCGGCTATCCGCATCACCTGACCATAATCATCACTGTTTACGACAGTGTTGTAATCGGCTTCCAGCTCCTGTGATATCTGAGTATTGAGCTGGAAGTACTCCATTGTTTTGTAGCACCCCAGCGCATGGGCAGTGGTTCTTGGCATCAGTGAATGCCAGTATGTTTTCTTTGTGCAGAAAATGTAATCGCCGGGTGAGATGTATCCATCCAGGTAACCGGAGAAGTAGCTCTCCTGCGACAGGAGATAGTGTGCGCTATGGTGCTGAGTCTGGACCCTGCTATATGAACTGTAGTAGTGATAGACAGAGAGTGCACAAATAACTGCCATTATGCCCCAGATCAACGGTCTCGGGACCCTGAGCCTGGAGACATAATTCATGGCGACAGCGCCGGCAAATATCATCAGTATGAATTGGATACGTACGGCATACTGGAGGCTGAAGTGATAGAAAGTGAAGAGAAAAGCAATCGCGGCGACTGCGGCGAACCACGGGACTTTTCGGGTTCTGAATATACCCGTCAGTGCGGTGATTACAATAGCTACCGTAATCAGAGCGCCCACGCTCAACAGGTTACGCTCGTTTCCACCAAACAGTGTCACCACTAAGTCTGTCAACCAGGTCCCATCGGGAAAGCCTCGCCAGATCGCGAAGGCAGACGTACCCTGGAGGTTTTGAGAGTAGATAACATAGGCCTGGATATAAAACGGTATGATGCTCACCAGAAACGTCGCGGCTGATATGAAAAATCGCCTGTATTGTCTCACTATGGCCAATTGATATAGAAACCCAAAACCCAGAAGGAAAACGTAACCGGGGGATAAGAGGAAGGCAAAACCCCAGGCAAGGCCGGACAGCATGGCGAGCTTGTGTGTCTGAGCCGGGTGCATGAACAACCACAATCCGATCAGGTAGAAGGCAATAGAGAAGCTAAAGGAATCAGCCAGCAGCAGAACCCCATCGCCGATGTAGGCCATGATAAACGGCATCATCATACACGTCAGTACGGCAACATAGCTATCAAACGCTCGCGCAACGACCTTGTACACCATGAGAAAGGTCATAGTCATGTTGAAGACGAAAACCCAGAACAAGATCGTGCTGAAACTGAGCCCCAGTGCTTTGAATGGGGCTAATACGATATGATACATGGGCGGGTGAAAAGTGGGATACCCGGTGACTGGATCGTTGAACAGCTTTCCATTCAGGGTGTAGAGGATTTTGGCTTTGACATACTGCATGTCAGGCGAATAGAAGAAAGGCGCCTGGAGATAATACAGCGTTGGACCGAGCATAATGGCGACCACGACACCGATTATGATGGGGATCAAAAAACGTCCGTGATCTGCTTTTTGTGGGGACTTCTTTTTCCGTGACTTGGCCATAGGTTACTCTAATCGAAGGTTGCCGCTTCCGGACCTGTGACCGGCAGATGTCTATATCTGCCGTAGGTCGCTGCGCATGTGGACATTCGCTGCGCACCATAACAACGTCGAGTTCCTCGATTGGTGAACAAGGTTTAGCCTCCTCCCTCGGAACCAGATCTGCTTGCAAGGTCTCGACTGAATATCTGAAACCGCCCGTCATCGTGGACCTTTTCCCAATGTTCGGTCAGGACTTTGTGGAGAGGAAGAGACAGGTCGCGTCTAATGTGTCTGAATACGGCGACACGTATACCGTATTTGTCGGCTATCTGCATCACCTGACTATAATCATTACTGTTTACGATAGTGTTGTAATCGGCTTCCAGTTCCTGTGATATCTCGGTCTTGAGCTGGAAGTACTCCATTGTCTTGTAGCACCCCAGAGCATGGGCAGTGGTTCTTGGCATCAGGAAATAAAGGTATGTGTATTTCGAGCAGAAAATGAAATCGCCTGGTGAGATATATCCATCCAGGCAACCGGGAAAGTAGTTCTCCTGCGACATGAGCCTGTGGGCAACATGTTGACTAGACTGCCACGTGCTATATGAACTGTAGTAGCGATGGAAAGATAGAGCACAAATAACTGCTATTATTCCCCAGGTCAACAGTCTCGGGACTCTGAGTTTGGAAACATAATTCATAGCGAGAGCACCGGCAAATATCATCAGTATGAACTGGACGCGTACGGCATACTGGTGGCTGAAATGATAGAAAGTGAAGAGAAAAGCAACCCCGGCGACTACGGCGAACCACGGGACTTTTCGGGTTTTGAACATACCCGTCAGTGCGGTGATTACAGTAGCTACCGTAATCAGAGCGCCCACGCTCAACAGGTTACGCTCGTTTCCGCCAAACAGTGTCACCACCAAATCTGTCAACCATGTCCCACCGGGAAAGCCTCGCCAGAACGCGAAAGCAGACGTACCCTGGAGGTTTTGAGAGTAGATAACATAGGTCTGGATGTAAAATGGTATGATGCTCACCAGAAACGTTACGGCGGATGCAAGAAACCGTTTGTATTGTCTCGCTATGGCTAATTGATACAAGAATCCAAAACCCAGCAGGAAAACGTGGCCGGGGGATAAGAGAAATGCAAACCCCCAGACAAGGCCGGACAGCACGGCGAACTTGTGTGTCTGAGCCGGGTGCATGAACAACCACAATCCGATCAGGTAGAAGGCAATGGAGAAACTGTAGGAGTCGGCCAACAACAGCGCCCCCTCGCCGATGTAGCTCATGATGAACGGCATCATGAAGCACGTCAGCATGGCAACGTAGCTATCAAACGCTCGCACAACGACCTTGTACACCATGAGAAAGGTCATAGTCATATTGAAGACGAAAACCCAGAACAAGATGGTGCTGAAACTGAGACCTATTGCTTTGAATGGGGCTAATACGATATGATACATGGGTGGGTGAAAAGTAGGATACCCGGTGACTGGGTCATTAAACAGCTTTCCACTCAGGACATAGAGGACTTTGGCTTTGACATACTGCATATCTGTAGAATAGAAGAAAGGTGCCTGGAGGTGATACAGAGATGGACCGAGCATAATGGCGGCCACGACACCGATTATAATGGGAATCACATACCGTCTGCGATCTGTTTTTCGTGGGGGCTTCTTTTTCCGTGACTTTGGCATAGGTCACTCAAATCGAAGGTTGCCGTTTCCGGCGAGTTGTATGGTCGTTCCGGCGAAGTGGCTACCAGCCCATCTCTTCTTTCAACTGCGGGTACAACTCTGCAGTTTCTCGTACGTAGCTGCTATCCAGGCCCTTTTCCATAGCACGCCGATAGCCGTCAGCTGCAGCGGAGAAATCCCCCTTTGAAACCATATAGTCGCCGAGTTCTTTCAGCCACATCGGAGGTACATCAAGTCTGTTTGTGGCTCTCATCAAATACTGCCTATACAGAGCCTCCTGCTTAGTGATCCTATACAGCCTTATCAAGCCCACATAAGGACCTATACTGCTGGTGTCTATTTCCAGTGCTCTCCTAAATCCATCTTCCGCCTGGCCATATTTCCCCAGCCGCGTGTACGCACCCGCCCGGTTGGACAACATTCCGGCACTGTGAGGATTGTATCCCTCTGCGATGTCCAGAGCTGACAGCGCCTTATCAAACAGTCCCAATTCATAGTAGCAGCCTCCCAGAGATACCCATGCATTCCAGAATGAAGGATCGATCTTGCAGGCTCTATCAAAGGCGCTAACGGCGGCGCTGAAGTTGCCTTCATTCATGGCATCAATTCCTACAAGCAACAGCCGGTCCTGCTCGTAAGTGCCTTTCCAGTGAGTTTGGCGAATCTGCTCAATCCAGTGGTCACCGGTCAATGCATAGTATTCCTTCAATAGCCACTGTGCGTTTCTGCATTTGGCACTATCCAACTTCTTGTAGTTCAATACGTGTTGAACGGCGGTTTCTGGAACATTTTGAGCATAGACCCTTGGAAAAAGAGACAGTGCACCCAACGTGATGGACAATATCACCGCGTCCCTGCGCAACCTGGTCTTGTCACTCCGTGATAACAGGAGGTAGTAAGAGGCCACACCGATAGGCACTCCCGAGAATGCAAACAAATCCCAATCTCTCGGCATGCCAAGCCTCGGATCGAATACAAAGACAGCACCCAACACCGACAAAACGAGGATGGCAGAGAACTTGAACCAAAACTCTCTGACCAGGCTCTTGTGCCATAGTAACCAGGCTGCAGAGGCCATTATCGGAAGACCCGGTAGCAAGAGCAGATTCAGATTAAGGTAGTCAAGCAAGTGCTTTGACGAGAACAGCGTGTAACCCTCAATGGTGAATTTGTCTGATACGACCGGAACGAGTGCAAAGCGGAAGAAATACGACGTAGTATAGTAGTGGTAGAATATCACAGCAAGTAAAACGCACGCAAGGCCGACGATGAGCGCTTTCGTTCTTCGGAAGGAGCGACGCCATTTGCCCCCCACCCTGGTGGATGACAAAATAAGGTATGCCGCGCTCGGTAGCAGGACAACGCCGAATATATGGAAGAAGATAGCAGCTGCAACTGGTATAAGAATCAGCCAGGTCGCCACCCGGCTCTCTGCCGCCAGAATCCCAACCATGGTATAGACACCAACCGCTGTTAGGAACAGAGAATAATTCTCCACATAACCGAAGTAGAGCAGCATGTATCCTCCGGAACAGACTCCGAGAACGAATAGTACCCTCGGCGTACTTATCGGGAACAGTCTTGTTGAGATAATGACAGTTGCTGCTACGAATACGAATCCGGATAGAATAGAGATAATCTGATAGCTGAGCAACGCTGAACCAATGTCACTTCCGGGGAGTATATCCTTTAGCCAAATGTGTGCGAGTGATTCGCCGATTTCTCGCACCTTCAGAGCAGTAGCATGGTCTGCTGCGAGCGATGTGAGCAAAGTGTAGCCATCCCCAAGGAAATGAGTCTTAACACGGAGGATATAGAAAAGCGCTCCAAATAGTAACGGCGCAGATATGGCGAAGATACCAAATGCGTGTCCCCTGCTGGCTGCCTTGCGCTCGTCAGCCTCGTACTGACGAGACCAGCGCGTCACCAGAGCGAATGCTGGAGCGACGGCGCCGATTCCAAACAGCCCCCACTGAATCCCGTCCGGATAGTATGCCCACCAGTTGAATCCCCAAATACGAATTTCTGGAAAGAATGCCCCGCAAAGGTACGTCAGCAGCACTACATAGTACAGACCGAATGGAAAAAGTCTTCTTTTACCCATACTCCAAGAATAAAGGTATATGTGCCCTGTTCAGCAAGTAGTCTCTTCGGCGGCACGGTAGGTGAGAGTACCGGATGTTCAACTGCATCGTAGGTCCAGACCGCGGTAGTCACGACAATCGAACGCGCTCGGGAGTGCCGCCAAGTTTATTCTGCGATCTGTTTTTCGTGGGGGCTTCTTTTTCCGTGACTTTGGCATAGGTCACTCTAATCGAAGGTTGCCGTCTCCGGTTTCGACAAGACTACTGCTCTCATCGGCAAAACCACAAGGGGTTTTGCCCTACCAATACTGCGGGTCAGTTTACCGCCCCTCAATACCCACTTATATCCACCCGGGTGATTTGCTCGATCACTTCACCCAGGAACCTGCCGGCTACCTGTGAGAATTTTTCGGGAACGTCACTGACAAAGAACTTGTGCTGGCCAGTAGCTTCAACGTCCGTACCGGCCGGACTGAGCAGGTCGCATGCGGCAAGTTGCTGTTGGGCTACTTTGGCTGTTTCTGCGCCACTGTCAATAAGAGTGACGTTGTCACCCATGACGTCAGCGATGACGTGCCTGAGCAGCGGGTAATGGGTACAGCCTAACACCAGGGTGTCGATTTTGACGTCGTGCATCGTCTGCAGGTAATCGCGGGCGATCAGGTTGGCGGCTTCTTTGTCGACATAACCCTCTTCGGCCAGCGGCACGAACAGGGGACAGGCCAGCGAGAATACTTTTGTCTGCGGATCAAGATCGTGGATGATGCGTGCGTAGGCGTTAGAGCCGATTGTGGCGTTAGTGCCGATAACGCCGATCCGTCCATTCTTTGTCTGCTCCACCGCCGCCCGGGCGCCCGGTTCGATAACGCCGATGATCTCCACGTCGTAGTTATTCTTGATCTGATCGAGCGCCACCGAAGATGCCGAGTTGCAGGCACAGATGATGAACTTGACGTGGTGTTCCAGCAGAAAGGTAATGTCCTGGATAGTGAAGCGGGTGATAATCTCCCGGGAGCGCCCGCCGTACGGGTAACGGCCGACATCGCCGAAGTAAACAACCGCTTCCTGCGGCAGCATTTGAAATACTTGCCGGGCAACTGTCAGCCCGCCCACGCCGGAATCAAAGATACCGATTGGAGTGTTGCCGGTCATGTAATCTCCCGTAGTTTTCGGGTCGGCATTAAATCGAGAATATGCCTACTCATACTTATCCTTGAATCTCTTGATAGCGTTATAAATTGCCTCCGCCACTTCCTTTTGATACTTGTCGCTTTTGAGTAGTTTTTCTTCGTTCTTGTTGGAGATGAACCCCGATTCAACCAGCACCGAGGGTGTGAAAACCTGGTTGAGCACAAAGAAACCCGCCTGGTCCACTCCCCGCGAAGGGATATCCAGCCGCCGCCTGAACTCGCGGTCGACCATCATGGCAAAATCATGCGATTCGGTCTGGAATTCGGTCATGATCATCTCGTTGAGGATAGTCAGTACCGGGTCGTAATGATCGTCCTGGGGTCGGTCACTGCGATGGGCCTCAAGGGCGGATTGTTCCCGCAGAAAGAAGCTGTTCTCAAACTGGGCTACGGCACGAGCCGAATCGTTTTTGGCCGGGGCCAGAAAGAACACATTCCATCCCCTGACCTGCCGTTTGGTGGAAGAGTTGGCATGGATTGAGATAAACAGGTCGACGCCGGCGCTGTTGGCGATCTCGGCTCGCTTTTGAAGAGACACTGTCTTGTCCCGGTCACGGGTCATTATAACCTGAAATTGTTTGTCCTTGCGGATCAGTTTGGCCAGCTCTTTGGAGATATCCAGCACCACGTCTTTTTCCCTGGTGCCGCTCTGACCGATAGCCCCGTAGTCACTGCCGCCGTGACCGGGATCGATGACAATAATGTCAATCTTGTCGTCGGGACCGACAACTCGGGGTGAGTCCAGACTGTCCAGTTCGAAATCGACATCAGCCACTGAAATCTGAATCCGCGGCGGGTCGTAGACCAGTTTGTGATGCCAGTTGTCGATGTTTTTTTTTAACCTCAAGGAAACCTGTCCCGATCCGGCCGCCTGGTGAGTCTTGAGGTTATACATGTAGCGTCGGTCGCGACGAGACAGGATGCGATTGCTGTTAAGATGGCCATCGCGTATCGACACGTTCAGCCAGTTGCCCTCGGTGACAAAAATGTCGTAGGCCAGGGCGCCGGTGAGAAATATCTCGATCAATAGTCCGTTGGCCTTGGCTGAAACCGCCAGGTCGGTGACGTTGAAGTACTCCGAGTCAATGCGCAACGTCTGATTTTCCCTGCTCCAAGTTACCTGCTGGGGCAGACTCTGATTGAGGAAGGGGACAAAGGTCGCCGTCGGCAGGAAGAGTTGGCCGTCCCGGAAAACCGCCGGGAAGGTCATGTTAAGGGCGGCATCACCATGTCTGAAAAACGGAGAACCGATGACAAAACTAAAATGCTGGGTATCTGCCGTATAACTGACGGAATGACCGATCACTTCCCAGCCCAGTTCGCCTCCCAGAATCTCGACCAGTTTAGAAAACGATATGTAGGTGGTCGCCTCTTGTTCGAAAGATGCTATGTTTTCGACCCCCCCGGAACAGGTCACCTTAACGGATTTGCCGCCAGCAGCGGCTGTCGGTATCATTACCGCCAGAACAACGGTCAGTAGCAGTATATTTTTTCGGCGTATCAAAGTGTTCTCAATAATCTCGATGAATTGCTCTTTTGATTTTCCGATCCGCATCCGCTTTGGCTATAACCTCGCGCTTGTCGTATTTCTTACGGCCGGAGGCCACCGCCAGTTCGACCTTGGCGACTTTCCCCTTGAAATAGATCGCCATTGGAATCAAAGTGAGACCCTTCTGTTCCGTCTGTGAAAACAACTTGCGAATTTCACGTTTGTGCACCAGCAGCCGCCGGGGTCGCAGCGGATCATGGTCTTCCTGGGCCATCCGGTAGGGTGAGATATGCAGGTTTTTCAGGATGACCTCTCGGTTTTCAATTACCGCGTACGAGTCAGACAGGTTTATCTTACCTTCCCTTAACGACTTAACCTCGCCACCTCGCAGCTCAATGCCGGCTTCAAGGCGGCTTATGATCTTATAGTCGTGCCATGCCCGGCGATTTCGAGCAACATAGTGTATTTCCGCAGCATCTTTCATATTTAGTACAATAGGCCGGGGCACCGGCCGCCGCAATTAAAATCGGCCCAGTACCGGTTGGCTGAGGGCTTCACAGCCCGAATAGCCCTGTAGCCCTGTGAGGCAACTGTCCGCTCGGCTAAGTTTTTGCGGCCGAACGACGATAACTCTATAAGGAGCGAAGTTTACCGGGAAGGCAGTGGGGCAGGTTAAACTGACCAACGGAAGGGATTATGTATGAGCCCTGAAGCATCGTCTGGGGCAGGTACAATTCTTGTTATCGATGATGAGACGGCCGTCACGGGCTCTATCCAGGCAGTTCTGTCCAATCAGGGCTACCAGGTTCACCTGGCACATGATGGGAAAGAGGGGGTGGACCTTGCAAGCCGAGTCAGTCCCGATCTGATCATTATGGACATAACCATGCCCGAGATGGATGGTTACCAAGCGGCGGAGCAACTCAAGCAGGATCCCAATCTCAAGGATGTGCCGATAATATTCCTGACCGGTAAATCGGCCAGTGAAGATGACGGCATGGCGTTTGCCAAGGGCGGAGCCTCTTTTGTGCGCAAGCCGTTTTCACCTAAGCAACTGCGTGACCTGGTAGCGTTGGCCATGCAATCTCTCAGGGAGTGACAGCCGAAGCAGTAAGAAATATCTCGTTTCGATCACCGGAGGTACGGATAGAAACATGTCATACAAAATCAAGATAGAAGGCTCCAGGGTTCTGGTGATCGATGACGAGCCGGAAATCACTGAGATAATCCAGACTTTTCTTAGTGAAACCGGTTACCAGGTGCTGGTTGAGAACAACCCGGAAACTGCCCTGCAGAAAGTGCGTAACTTCAAACCTGACGTTATCCTGCTGGATATCATGATGCCGGGCATCGATGGCTACGACATCTGCCAGCAGATCAAAGCTGATCCTGATTTTACCGCCACACCGATCATCTTTCTGACCGGCAAGGATCGCGGTGATGACATGGGCCGATCGTTCAAGGCGGGCGGCGACATGTTCATCAAGAAACCGTTCTCCTGCGAACGGCTGCTGGAGATTGTCAATATCGTTCTCATGTCGATCAGCCACCGCTGACTTCGGTCGCCTGGTCTGTTTGCCGTTCTCTCCGGCAGAGCCCGCAGCCGTAAGTTATCAACCTCTCTTTTCTCTCCTTAACTCAACGAGAACACCCTCTGCTTAGTGCATGTTGAAAAGCATAACAAACGTCATAGCGAGGAGCGAAGCGACGTGGCTATCTCGAACTCGGTTTCCAGCAGTGAATTGAGATCACCACGGCACGCAAGGCGTGCCTCGCGATGACGTGAAACGCAAGTTTATCAACAGACTCATTAGAGTCGGCATTCTGAAACCGATACAATAAAGTCTTGACATGCCGATCGGATCGTCGCAAAATTGCGACATGGCGGCACCACTGAATTACAATCTCAGGGACATTCTGACCACCCCTGCGGCGGCCCTATCGGCCAAGCGTATTACTGTCATGACCTTTTTCATCTGTCTGGCGCTGCTTGTGTTTGACCTGTTTGTCTACCTGGCGGTGCTGATCGACGGTGAACCACTGGGAGCATTTTTCTCGGTTTATGGCCTGATCCCTCTGTCCGGTCTCATATTTTCCAACTGGGTCGCCCAGGCGATGTATGCTCTGGGGATTGCGGCGGCGGTACTGGTGCTCATGTTGGGCTTCTTTGGGGTGTCGGCAATCGAAATCGAACAGATACGCGGCAATCGCTTCTTTTCTGCCGGGAGCGCTATCAGGTTCAGCCTGCGACGTCTGGGGCAGTTGCTGTTGTCGGAACTGGCGATGGTCTGTTTTGTCGGCTTTATTGTACTGCTGATCTTTGTCTTCGGCCTGGTGACCCGCATCCCGCTTTTGGGAGAGTGGCTTTACGCTCTGTTTTTCCTGGTGCCCAATTTCATTATCGCGCTGCTGACGGTACTGGTGGTCCTGGTGATGGTTTTGTCGATCGTTGTCCTGCCGACGGTGGCGGCGGCGGAACGTCGTGGTGAAAGCTTCACCGCCATCCTGGAAACGTTCTCGACAATCATCCGCCAGCCGGTCAGGTGGCTGGTCTACACCGCCTACGCGCTGGTGGCCGCCAAAGTGTGCAGCTTTGTCTATGCTTACTTCTGCTACCGGGCGGTGCAGTTTCTGACATTCTCGGCATCGCTCGGCGCCGGCGACAAAGTCTGGCGGCTGCTGAAATCAGGCGCTTCTCATCTGCCGACCGGTTCCCCACTGGTAAAAGAGACACTCAGTGTCTTTCCCGGGATTGACTGGTCGTTCTCATTAGCCGCCTGGGGTCGCGGCGGCGGTAACGAGGCGGCCGGATACCTGATGGCGGTCATGCTGTTTGTAGTATTTGCTTCCGTGATCGGCTATGCGTTGGCGGTGGTGGCGACAGCCCAGGCGCGGGGGTATGTCATTATACGCTACCACAAGGACGGCTATCGGATTGAAGATGAAGACCCGCTTTTCTTCGAAGAGGAACATGTCAACCCGCCGGTGGAAGAGGGGGACGACGCAACGCCGCTTGAGCCGCAAGATTAACCGGGCTCTGTTAGCAGAGGTGGGAGATGTCCAACACCGAGATTCATAGTCCGAGCCAGGACCATAATATCACTGCTACTGATCACTGGCAGCGATGTAGAAAGCTACTGGACGAACCCAGGGATTCCAGTGATTTCTTCTATGCTGCACTGGAACTCAGATGCTGTATCGAACGAGTATGCTTCGAGTGTCTGGTGCTACTAACCCATCGCACAAGGGATCTCTCAAAAAGCGAACTCAAACTTTACAAGCCGAAAGAGCTTTTTCAGGCTGTATTCAGAGAAGCACCGCACTACGCAAAGTTGGTTGACTTTATAAATACAGTTTTCGAAGTGGGTGGATATCACTATCCTGTCGTGATTCCGGATTTCGTCTGGTTACAGGAGACCCACGGGAAATTGGGGCGTTATCTCCACGCACAGAAGGAAGAACTTTCTGTCAAAGATAAGATTGAAGCTAAACACTTTCTAAATCATTCTCTGGAACAGATATTCAAGTACTTGCGGCGTGCCAACATAAGCGAGTGGTGGGAACACAGCAAATCAATTTTCGACAAGTATGTCGAGGGGTCTATTGACCGGGGCCAGATGAGGAGAATGCTGGAACTGGCCAACATACCGCATCACATGATCAATAAGCCCTGATGACCACTATCCGCTCCATCAAACGTATGCAAACCGTCGCCCGAAAGCTGGCGGCGCAGGGTAAAACAATCGGGCTGGTGCCGACGATGGGCTGTCTGCACGAGGGACACCTGTCGCTGATACGTCGGGCGAATAAAGCGGCCGACGTTGTCATTACCAGTATCTTTGTCAACCCCGCCCAGTTTGCGCCCGACGAAGACCTCAACCGCTACCCCCGCGATGAACGAGGCGATATTCGCAAGATCAAAGCGGATGGCGGCGACATTGTCTTTATCCCCAGGACAAACGATATCTACCCCGACGACTTCCAGACCTTTGTAACGGTCGAGAAACTGACCCACACTCTCGAAGGAACCAGTCGCCCGACGCACTTTCGCGGCGTGACTACCATTGTCGCCAAGCTGTTTAATATCTGCCGTCCCGACGTGGCCGTTTTCGGCATGAAAGACTACCAGCAGGCGATAGTGCTCAAGCGAATGACCGCCGACCTGAGTTACCCGGTCAAGATGATTATAGCTCCAACGGTGCGCGAACGCGACGGCCTGGCGCTGTCATCGCGCAATAAGCACCTCAGCGACCGGCAGCGACAGGAGGCGCTCTGCCTTTACTACGCCCTGCACACGTCGAAGGCGATGGTGTCAAGTGGCATTGTCGATGTCAGGAAAATCAGCCGGGAGATGCAGGCAGTTATCAGAAGTATCTGCCCGACGGCGAAGATCGACTATATCGCCTTTACGGACTTCACCTCACTGGCTCCGGTCAAACGGGTGGTCAAGGGCACTGTCTGCTCGCTGGCGGTGAAACTCCACCGCGTGCGGTTGATTGATAATATGAAAATGAAGTAAGTTGACCTGGCAAGTCTCTTCTATACCTGCCCTTGTTTGTTAATCGAGTGATGGCAGCCGACTCTGGCTGACACCTGCATCTGGTTATCGGCTGTGTATCTTATCCAGCAGCCCCGCAAACCTGCGGGCCATCTGCTCCGATGAAAACATGCGGGCGTAGTCGGGCATAGGGGAGATGGCAAGGCCATCATTTTCAGACAATGATATCTGTTCGCATAGATAATTGGCGGCGTTGGTGATATTGTTCTTGGTGAAGCAGAAGCTGTTGCCGGTTGGTGCCAGAAGTTTCTCGACCTCGCTGCCGTGCGGTACGGCCGCCATAATCGGTCGTCCGGAGGCCAGCAGCGTGTATATGCGGCCGGGTATGACGCCGGATTCTTTTTCGGATGCCACGCTGACGTAAAACAACGAAGCGTCGGAGAGGATGCGTATCGTGCCGGCGCGACTCTGAAAGCCGTGACAGTCACAAGTATCGGTTAGATCATACCGCTCGAGTTGTAATGACAGCCAGCGGCTGTCGACCCGACCTACTTGTAACAATCTGATCTTGTTAAACAGCCTCGGTTGTTTTTCGCGCACCACTGCAATCATTTTCAGTAGTGGCTCTACCGGGCAGATTTCGTCAAATGTTCCCAGCAGGCCGATAACCAGGTGCTCGTGGTCATTGGGTGTGCGCCAGAGCGCGGCGAACTCGGGATCGTAGCTGTTGTATATCACTTCATCGGCTCGAACGTAGTCGGCGATTGATGGATTGACCGCTGTCACTAACGTTGCCTGCTTTCTTATCGTCTGCAGCAGAACCTGAGCTTTGGTGACCTGCCTCTCGTTTTGGTATGTGTCCTCGGCTTTGTAAAGAGACCAGAAATCTCTGAAATCAGCGATCCAGGGAGTATCTGTCTCAAGGGACAACTGTCTGGCGACCAGATGATTGGAAATCGGGGGAGAGGTTGAGATTAAAACATCGTAACGGTAATTGGACAGGAGTGTGCGTCCCATTCGAATAGCCGGTCTGACCCAGCCAACTTTGTGATCGGGGAAGAACCGGCGGGAGGCCCTCTTGCCGCTTTGCACAACTGCGTTGCGGACTCTGCGGATACCCAGCAAGTACATCAGGCGCTGGGGATCATGCGAGCCTGACCGGTGAATACGGCCTGATTCGACGCCATCCAGCAACTCCGGTTCCTTAACACGGCAGGCGGTTGGTTTGACGGTGAGAACATCACATTTGTAGCTGCAGAGGGGAAGATACTTGTACAGCCCCACCGGACGCCCGATGGCGGGCCCGCCCACCGGCGGGAAATCGTAGCAGATCAGCAGGACACAACCCTTCACAGTGATTCCCCCCGCGCCAGCCGCTGCATGATACCAAATTCGCAGGCGATGTTGTTCTCGAACACCGCCTCCCGTTTGACTCGGGCCAGGTTCTCACGACGTATCTGCTCGTGGGGATTCCGTGTCTGCAGCAAGGTTGTGATCAGCGTCCTGAGTGCCTCGGTATCATTCTCACGATAGGCGTAGCCGCTGCCGGGGGTGAGCCATTCTCTGACGCCGGGGATATCGGCCACCACCGGCAGTAACCCCAGTCCCATGGCTTCAATCAGGGAGGCTGGTGACGAATCAGTGGTGGCCGCGGACAGGTAGACATCGTGTTCTGCCATGAACGGCAGAAATTCAGAGCGTGGCAACTTCTCATAGTAACGGATACCATCTCCGGCCAGCCGAGTTGCCTCGCTGCGGAAATCGTCGATCAACTGACCATAACCGGGGAAGGTTATTTCCACTCTGCGCTCCAGTACCAACGGTGCCAGCGCCCGGATGAGGAAAGTGTTATTGTATAATCGCTCATGACGACGAGGCACAATGATTCTGAGTGGATTCTGGAAGCGGTAGCTCTGTCTGTGAAGCGAAAGGTATCTCCCTTCGATTCCCCAGGGGATAACCGCTGAAGACGCCAGTTGGCTTAGTTCACGGGCCGCCTCGACCAGATAATGCGAATCACCTATGACACAGTCAGCCGCCTTGAGAGCCAGTACGGGTTTCATCTTGTGAAGAAACGATTTTTTCGGAGCCAGCAGTATATCTCCACCCCACAGATTGAGCACGATTGGAGTTTGTTTCCCGATGGTCGCTATGGCTGCTGCGAAGCCATAACCGGCGGCATAATGCGGGTTTATGACGTCCGGTCGGAAACGATCGATGAGTCGGCGAATTTGAATTGCCGACAAGGGGTAATGGAAGATCCGATGCGGTCCGCGTCCTTTGAGATGGAAGTGCAGTATATCTCCCGGCTCGATTGAAGCCACCAGAACGTGGCAACCCTGTCGGCGCAACTCGGCCGCGAAGCGCTCCGTGTGAAACGATGAACTCTTGGCCAGAAGCAGAACCTTAAATCGCGCGCGTTTCACAGCAGTTTTCCCAGACCCGATTTGCGGTAATAGCAGTTGTAAACGTGCGGCCGACCACCCCACTTTCTCTTGAAACTGTCCACGCCGGGCGCATCCTCCGGTGAAGAACCGAGATTAAGGATCGTGATGTCTTCGCGGGCAGCCGAACGCGCCGTTGCAAACGGGATGTACTTGGCGGCCTGCAAATACGAGTGAGCCTCATCGATGAACGCCTGCCAGTGAAAGAGATGGCTACCCTCGACAATGAAGATATTCGACGACACCGGTTCACCCCGGTGTTCACACCAGACCCAGTGAAGGCGGCTGTCATGCTCGGCCAGCTTGGCCAGGGTTTCAAAGAAACGGGAACCGAAAGTAACCCGGCTGCCGGTGCGTCGGCCGGTCTGCTCAACCAGGCGGAGAAATCCGGAGAGATGGCGTTGCCGGTCAAAAGACTCCCGACAAATCCCCTCCTTTTCAGCCTTGCGAATCTGCTGGCGCAGTTTCTTGTCGGGCGGTTCCCAGTCGGGAGAGGAAATGTCGACCAGTAATGTTTCTCTCTGGGAAGTTTGAAGCATTCCCGCCGGCTGGAAGGTCGCGTAGAAATCATTCACAAACAGCTTGATGTAACCGGCCCGCGTGAGTGCCTTCATTATGGCAGCGGCTAATTCGGTTTTGTCGTCGATATCCGGTCGGCAGAACAAACGAGCGTAACACCCGGCCGGCATGGCATGGAAACGGCGAATGAATTTGAACCCGAATTCGACACCGGGAAGAACCGCCTGTATTTCCCCGCCCTCTTCCGCTACCCAGTATACCGGTTTTCCTCCAAGAGTGCACCATAGATTGGCAAAGTCCCGCGAACCGAAAAACGAGTTACCGATCAGGCCAGCCACCGAATCCCAGGGCAGGCGGTCCTGCCGGTAGCGGGACACTTTCATTGCTGACGGACCAGCAGTATCTTGCCGCGGCCGAGGTTGCCGTCCTGGTCGGAGATAACGAAAAAATAGACTCCGGAAGCGACCGGTTCACCTCGCTGATTTTGTCCCGTCCAGGCCCGGCTGGTGGGGTGTTCGGCAATCAGTTCACCGGCCAGGGTAAACCAACTGACTTTGCCGCTACCGGAGAAATTAAAGCTGACCGTGTCATGATCGAAACGAATCACAAACGGGTTGGGATAAGCTACGACCTGATCGATTCGGGAAGTAAGGCTCGTTACACCCGAGCGCAGCACCGATAATCCGGACGGCGTGGCGATGTACAGATCCCCGGTGCGGGAATCCAGGGTCAGATTGGTGATTTCGTCAGCTACCAGGCCACTGGTGCGACTCTTGAAGACGGTATCGACGCCCGATTCTTGTTCGACTCGCCCCAGGCCGTTGGCGGCGCCTATCCAGACAATGCCGCGAGGGTCGAATTCCAGCGCCGTAATGTCAGGTCCGATCCCGGCCGGGAGATTGACATTCACAAAGCGATCCAGGTCCCAGCGGACCAGCCCGAAGCTGGTACCCACCCAGAGGTCACCGGTCGGTGAGAATCGCACGCACCTGACGGCGTCGGAGGGGAGGCCCGATTCGGTGGTATACTGTTGACAGGAGCGCCGGCTGTGATCAAAGGGATCGTCACCCATTTGGCACAAAAACAGACCGGCCGAGATAGAACCCACCGCCAGCTTGCGGCCAAACACATCCAGAGATCCGACCCGTTCACTGGTCATGCCGTCAGCCGTACCCAGCGAATCCCAGCCATCGGGTCTGTCCAGATTGTCCAGATCGCCGATACCGATCGGATAGCCATTCAGGGCGCGGTAGCAGCCGGCATAGACATATCTGCCGTCAGTCGCCAGTCCCCTGATGACTACGTAGCGGTAGGGAGCCGGTTCGGGGCCGATACCTCTCAGTGTCGAATTCGATTGGTCGTACCTGGCCACACTATCTGCCGCAACCCGCCAGAGACCGCTGCCCCAGGTGCCGATCCAGGCATTGCCCGACGAATCGCTGATTACGTCGGTGGTCTCGTCGCGAAAGGAGTGTGGCAGGGTCGTCCAGCGACGGTCATAGTACCGGGCTGCTCCTTGTACAGTAAATCCGACCGTGACCAGTCCGGCCGAGTTTACAGCGACATCCGATATGTCATTGCCGGGAGGACCGGTCCAGATGTACTCACTGAAGTAGCCTGTCGAATCCGGGTCCGTATAAATACCGTTACCTCCCGTGCCCAGCCAGCGATAATCTCCCGTGTTGACACCTGAGATCGGTGGAGAAGGGGGGCCGGTGACGGAAAGAGAGGTCATGGTGGAATCCACCAGGACACCCAGGCCGCCCTCGTAATAGAAAAACAGAGAATCGTTCTCGATCTTCAGTTCTGTAAAGGGTTCACCGACGCCGACCGGCAGAGCGGTGAAAACTGTATCGGTCGGCGAGCGATCGAGACGGAACAATCCTTTGGCAGTGGCGACATACAAGGCGCTGTCGTACCAGACAACCCGGCGAAAATCCACGGTACCCAGCTCGGGGTGGTTGTCGACATTGAAAGCTGTCCAGGTTGCCGGAGATTTCAACAGCAGCGGCAGTGTCTTGTCGGCGGCGGCCAGACCGGACGAGGTGGCGATCCAGATGGTTTCACCGATCAGTTGAATGTCATTGACTGTCGGGGCGGCGTTAAGATGACCGAACAACTGGTAGCTGTCCTGAATTTCGCCGCCATCCCTGGTCTTGGAAAAAAGCACCAGGCCGATATTGGTGCCGCCCCAGAGATTATCGCCGTCATCGGACAGACATTGCAGCATTATCGGATTATCGTCTGTCTCAAAAAGGAACTGCTCTGACTGATCGACAGCGAACTTAATCAGCCTTCCCCGGCCGGTTACCCATTTTTGCCCGCTGCCGTCTTTGATGATGTCGGTAATATCGACCGTGCCCAGACCGTTGAGGTTGGTGAACTTCAAGCCCGGACCGGTGATGTCGGTAATGGCCAATAGCCCCCCGGCGGTGGCGGCCCAGACGGTGTCATCGATCAGGCGCAGTCGTCCGGCATCGCGGAACGATGTTATAGTCTCCCAACCGATTTCCGCCGCGCCGGCCGATCTCGACAGCGTTATCAGCGACGCTGCCAGGCAGATGAGATAACGTCTGATAAGTGAGTAACTCGTCCAATCCATGATAACAGCAATATACCGACAATACCCAGTGTGATCAAGAACGACCCGTTGCCGACAACATCGCCGATCCGGGTGTAAACAGAATATTTTTCAAGCCGGTCAACTTTGCCCCGCAGCGCCGCCACGTCGTAGACGGGCAGTTCCTGGCGTATTCGACCGTAGCCGTCGACGATATATGTCAGGCCGCTGTTGGCGACCCGAACCGACCAGCAACGGTTTTCCACTGCACGGGTGATGAATATCCGCGAGTGCATGTGGATACCCACCGAACGCCCGAACCAGGTATCATTGGTGATGCCGACCAGAAAGTCGGCGCCGTCGCGGATCATCTGCCGGACGTACTCGGGAAAGGTCGTCTCAAAACAGATCAGTACGCCATAGCTGGCCTGGGGCAGGTGAAAGAGAAAGGCTGAGTCGCCGGGGTAAAAATCCGACCACCACTGTACACTGTAGTTGTCGATAAAGGTCAGGTATTTTCTCAGGAACTTCTTCTGCAGGAACGGCAGGTTGTCCTGGTAAGGTACATGTTCGGAAAACGGCACTAACTTGACCTTGTCGTAACGACGGCCGATGCGACCGGATGTATCCACCTGGTAACAGGAATTGTGGTAGTGCGACTGGCCGTCGACATACTGGGCACCCAGGGCGCCGACCAGGTGATAACCACCGGAACCCCGAACGATATTGCTGACCCGCGAGCGCCAGGTCTGACTGTGGCTGAGGTAACAGGGTGCTGAGGTTTCCGGCCACACATACAAGGCGATGGAAGTGTCGGCGACAGTCCGGATAAGTGAATCGTAAATGTGGAAGCTGTGTTCCTCGTTGTTTTGAGCCCATTTTTCCTCCAGCGGCACCGAGCCCTGCAGCATGGCCACGTCAAGACTGCCCCCGATGGGGAACCGTGGCGTCTCGATCCAGCCGTAAGCGACCAGGGCGATTACAATGGCTGCCGAGAGCAGTCCGGCCGTCAATCGTCTCGGTGGCGACACGGTGCGCCGGAACACCTGCCAGAGGAGAACGTTGACGATTACGATCAGGAATGAAAGGCCGTGTACCGATATTACCGAGACGATCTGCAGAATGTACAGGTAATACGACTGCGAGTAGCCGAGGTCCGACCAGGGAAAAGCGAACTCTGACAGGGTGCGGAAATACTCCATCCCCACCCACAGAAACGGCAGGGCCACCAGGCCCAGCAGGGGCCGGATGCGGTAAAGACGGTTGCAGGCCATCAGTACCGCCGTATAGTAGAAAGCTACAATGGTAACCGCCGTCACCATGCCCGGTGGCGTTACCATGGCTATCCAATACAGTGAGAACAGGTTAAAGAAAAAACTGAAAAAGTAGGCGGCGTTGAAAGCCGGTCGGCCGGAAAGAGAGGTGATGATCATCAACGGCCTGACCAACGCCAACCAGGCCAGGAAACCGAAATAATCGGGATAAAACGACAGCGACAGCAGAAACGCCCAGACCGTTAGCTCCAGCCGCCGCTTGCGCACATTGGCATCAGGCGGGAGAATCAGTCGTGCGATTCTGGTCAGCAGGTTCTTCAGAGGATCAACCTCTCACGATAAGTGATCGACCGGTCATTTCGCCAGGGATGTCAAGCCCCATGATCTCAAGAATGGTCGGGGCGATATCGGCTAAAATACCACCCTCCCGCAGTTGAATCTTTCCCGAGCCTCCGGCGACCTTGCCGGACGGATCGTACAGGATACAGGGCACCAGGTTGGTGGTGTGGGCGGTGAAGGGACCGCCGTTAGTCGGATCGACCATCATCTCGGCGTTGCCGTGGTCGGCGGTAATGATCGCCACGCCCTGCTGATCTTTAACCGCTTCCATCAACCGACCCAGGCCGGTATCAACCGCTTCCACCGCTGCACGGGCGGCATCGAATACCCCCGTATGCCCGACCATGTCGCAGTTGGCGTAATTGAGCACCACCAGGTCATATTTGCCGGAAGCGATTTTAGCCACCGCGTTGTCGGTCACGGCCACCGATGACATCTCCGGCTGCAGGTCGTAGGTAGCCACTTTCGGTGAGGGAATCAGGTCACGATCCTCACCGGCAAACGGTTTTTCGGTGCCGCCGTTAAAGAAGAAAGTGACGTGGGCGTACTTCTCCGTTTCGGCCGTGCGCAACTGCTTCCTGCCCTCCCGCGCCGGAACCTCACCCAGGATATTGTTCAGTTTCATAGGGGAAAAGGCCACTTTGGCTTCAGACATAGTTACATCATAGCTGGTCAACGTGATCAATTCCACCTGGGGATTATCAGGGTGGTTGACTCCTTCGATCTCATATCCCAGCAGCATCCGCGAAAGCTGCCGTACCCGGTCGGCGCGAAAATTGAAAAACAGGGCCAGGTCGTGCTGTTTCAAACGCCCCGTTTCCGGCGAACCGAGGTCGATTACCATCGGCATAATGAACTCATCGGTGACATCGTTGGCGTATGATTCCTTGATAGCGGCCACCGGATCGGTGGCGCGGATGCCTTCCCCGTGAACAATCGCCCGGTATGCCTTTTCGTTGCGGTCCCAGCGCTGATCACGATCCATGCCGTAATATCGGCCGCCGACGGTAGCCACTTGGCCGAGGCCGATTTCGTTGAATTTGTCGACCACCTGCGCCATGTAGTCGGCGCCCGACGTGGGCGGTGTATCGCGGCCGTCCATGAACGCATGGAGATACACTTCGTGTACATTGTTGCGCCGGGCCATTTCCACCAGGGCATACAGGTGGTTCAGTGATGAGTGCACACAGCCGTCGGAGATGAGTCCGAACAGATGGACCGCTCGGTTTTCAGAGGCCACTCGCTCCATCCCGGCATTGAGCACGTTGTTGTCAAAAAAGTCACCCTCGGCGATAGACTTGTCAATTCGCGTAATTTCCTGGTAGACTACCCGACCGGCGCCAAGATTGAGATGCCCCACCTCGCTGTTGCCCATCTGTCCTTCCGGCAGTCCCGCCGCCAGACCGGAACCGTCGATAGCCGTGTGCGGGCAGTTGGCCGTCAACCAGTCGTAGTTTGGTTTGGTCGCCGCTGCTATGGCATTGTCGGGGGTAGCTTCTCGGAGACCGAAGCCATCCATAATGCATAACAGGATCATACTTAACCCAGAAGCTTCACTGTTTTGTTGCCGGGCTTGATCTCACCTATCCGGTAAGCGGTCTCACCCGCTTGTTTCAGATCATTAATGATGCGCTCAGCATCCGGTTCCCCGACCACCAGAATCCAGCCGATCCCCATATTGAAACTGCGGTAAATGTCCTGCGGGTCGATATTGCCCGCCTCTCTCAAGTATTCAAAAATAGGCAGCACCGGCCAACTGCCTTTGTTGATCTCGGCGTCGGTTCCCTCCGGCAGCACCCGCTTGAGGTTGCCCGGAATACCGCCTCCGGTAATGTGAGCCATACCGTGAATATCGTATTTCTCAAGCAGCGGCAGCACCAGCGGCAGGTAGCAGCGGTGCACTCTCATGAGAGCTTTATCGATAGTCGTTCCGAGTTGTTCGACAGTGTCACCCGGTTTCAGTCCGGCAATCTCAAAGGCGACCATACGCGCCAGGGTGTAGCCGTTGGTATGCAGGCCGTTTGACGGCAGGCCGATACAGACGTCGCCCGGTTTAATCGTGGAGCCATCGATTACTTTCTCACGGTCGACCATGCCAACCACAAACCCGACCAGGTCGTACTCACCGGGATGATAGAAATCGGGTAGTTCGGCCATTTCGCCGCCGATCAACGCCACGCCGGTTTTCTGACACGCCCGCGACAGACCCTTGACAACCTCGGTAACCACTGTCGGATTGAGTTTGTCGACAGCAATGTAATCCAGAAAGAACAACGGCCTGGCGCCGTGAACCAGAATGTCATTGATGCAGTGATTGACCAGGTCCTCACCGACGGTATCATGTTTGTCGGTCATAAAAGCTAATTTGAGTTTGGTGCCGACGCTGTCGGTTGATGAAATAAAAACCGGCTCTTTGATACCGCCCAGGTCGGGCTGAAAGAACGCCCCGAATGATCCGAGCCCTGTCGGCACCCGGTCATTAAATGTCCGCCGGGCCAGTTCTTTGATGCGCTCGACGGCGTCCTCGCCGGCATCGATATCAACTCCGGTTTCGGCGTAAGTGATCGTTTCTTTGGGTACTTTTTTCGGCATGGGCTTATATAGGCCGGTGGGGGGTAAATGTCAATAAAAGGTCACGGGCTTGACGAGGACACTGTTTTCGCCTTCCTTTAAGCCTTCAGACTGAGTATAGCTGCCGGAAGCAGCAGACTGGAGCGGATAGCGCAGTGAACCTTGCCTTCATACAATTCGCCCCCGTGCTGGGCGATCTTCAAGCCAACATCAATAAACTCCAACGGCTGATACCAGCCGCCGCAGAGGCTGATCTGCTGGTGCTGCCGGAACTGTGCAATTCCGGCTATAACTTCACATCGCAGAAGCAGGCGCTGGAAACATCCGAAACTGTCAGCGACAGCACCTACATCCAATTCCTGGTGTCACAGTGTAAAAGACACGAAGTGTCCGTTGTGTCGGGGTTCAATGAACGTGACGGCGACAAGCTCTACAACAGTGCCGTGCTGATCGGGCAGGACGGCTGCCTCGGTAAGTACCGCAAACTGCACCTGTTCTTAAACGAAAAGGACATCTTCCAGCCGGGCGACGTCGGTTTACCTGTCTTTGACATAGGCGTCTGTAGACTGGGCATACTTATCTGTTTTGACTGGATATTCCCCGAAGCCTGGCGAGTGCTGGCATTGAAAGGCGCTGATATTATCTGCCATCCCTCGGCGTTAGTGCTGCCGGGATTGGCGCAACGGGCGGTGCCGATTCACGGTCTGACCAACCGCGTCTACACGATCATCGCCAACCGGATCGGTACCGATGGCGAACTCACTTTTACCGGCCTGTCGACTATCGCCGACACCAAAGGTGAAGTACTGGCTCAGGCGTCCCCGACCGGTGAAGAAGTGAAAGTGGTCGAGATCGATGTCTCGTTGGCCCGCGACAAGATGGTCACTCCCCGCAACGACATCTTTACCGACCGGCGACCTCAGGAGTACAAGCGTCTGCTTGAATCCTGATAGTGCTGTCATAGGAGACACATACCAGAAAAGCTGTACGCACCTTGAGCATCAGTCCCCTCATGTATTTTCCGCCAGGCAGCGCACGATCTCACCGACATACATCCGGTGGTAATCTTTATCGGGGTATTCTTCGTCGATTTTCGGATCGAGGAAACGCGCCGGGTCCAGGTCATGCGTGTATATCTTCCGGCAGGCCATCACCAGCCGGGCCTGGGAGAAATAGACGGTGCCCTCTTCATCGGATACCGGTGTCAGGCCGGTGGCGGTCATCTTGTCCACGTCGCGTCCCGATTTGGTGCCGCAGAGCTTGAGGGCATCACGGTGTTTTTCCTCGAAGAACGAGAGGGTGAAGATGTCGGCGCTTTCCATAAATGTATAAGTGTGCCGGACCGGCCGCACGAAGCAGGTGCAGATTTTCTTATGCCACAGTTCGCCGAACGTGCCCCACGACGCCGTCATGGTGTTGAACGACTTCAGGTCACCGGCCGTGACCAGCATCCAGTCATCGGCAATCAGCTTAAAAGGATTATCGGTAATTTTACGGGGGTCGATTGATTTCAGTTTCATAGCCATGATTCTTTTCCTCTTTACAGGCGGGTTTCCCGACAATCGGTTACATCTGTTAGTTTCTCGTCATTTTGGTCAGCCGATAGTCCGGTAGACCTCCTGAACCTGCCAGTCAGTTTCTTCCAGCCACAGCCCGACTACGGTGACATTCAGTTTCCAGCCGGCGATAGTGTCCACCGCCCGTCGTAACATAATCAGGTGTTCGTCTTTTGACACCGGGTTACCGGCGCAATCACCATGGGCCACTATCGCTACGACCTCGGAGTGGTGCTTTTGCACCGAGATCAAAACCCGGTCTTTGATAGACGTTACCAGCGAGTGGTTGCGATCACTGAGGATGCCGTCCGGTCCGGGTTCCGTGATGGTGTCGACGTAATCGGCGTCGAACGATGCTTTCATCCAGTCGTTGACCGGCACCTGGGTTCGTCCGTCCATGCAGTTGATCGCTGTTACGAAAGTTCCGGTAGCCATCGCCAGCATACTCCTGTTCTAAAGTGAGTGTTCATTACTAGCAGGGTGTTGAAAAAGTGTTCTATCATATTCGATTGTCAACACACTCGTCATCCCCGCGAAGGCGGGGAGGTGGATTCAAATTTGAAGTGCAACATGTTATTCCAAAATATCTCTGCTGGTGTTAGAAAGTCCAGACATTTTCGTGGTGTGTTATTGTATGCCTGGATGAGTTCGAGGAAGCGATTGTCGGTGAGGGTGGC
>JBDRNJ010000032.1:0-33246 GCA_043811375.1 bacterium
GCAGCGGGAACGAATCAAGACAGAAACAATCAGGAAACGGAGAGAATCATACCGAAAAGCCATTGCAATGAGGCAAAGTGTGTCTTAGCTTAAGGAGCAACGTGTCCGACTTGTTTGACGACATACAGTCTTAACAAAAAGCCCATCCGTGTCCGACTTCTGCTGAACCGATACACTTGGCTGTGGCAGAGCAGTTCGTAGATGTAGAAACTGCTAAAACCGCGGGTCGCTTTCAGTTCCAAAGGATGATCTCATTTTTGAGAATACAAAAACAGGTCCGTACTGTATTGGTCGAAAAGACTGATAGGCTCTATAGGAACTTCAAAGACTGGGTGACGATCGACGAACTCGATATTGAAATCCACTTGGTGAAAGAGAATGTAGTCATCTCAAAAGATTCTAAGTCCAGCGAGAAGATGGTGCACGGAATCAACCTCGTCGTAGCTAAGAACTACATTGATAACCTGTCCGAAGAAGTGAAGAAAGGTTTGGCTGAAAAGGCAGCTCAGGGGAAATGGCCACACCGGGCACCTGTTGGGTACGTGAACAACAAGCTTACTCATACGATTGAGCCGGACCCGGAAAAGGCTACCCTCATAAGGAGACTTTTTGAAGAATACTCCACCGGCGAAAAGTCGTTGGTACAATTATCTGAAATAGCCAAGAGTTCCGGGCTGTTCTCTCGCAATTCACAGGCAATCAACAAGGCCGGTATTCATCGCATTCTGGATAATCCACTGTATTTCGGAGAGTTTGTCTGGAAAGGAAAGCGATATACAGGCGACCATGAACCGATAATTAGCGGGCGACTCTTCCAGAAGGTGCAGGACATTTTGCATAGTGATTCGAGCGGCAAGCGAGCCAAACGTGGATTTGCTTTCTCGGGATTGATCAAATGCGGGATTTGTGGTTGTGCTATGACTGCCGAATTAAAGAAGAGGAAGTATGTGTATTACCATTGCACCCAATATCATGGCAAGTGCGGGAACACTTACATCCGTGAAGAGACCCTCGACAAGCTGTTCGCTGAGGTGGTGGACCGAGTGAAGGTGTCACCTTCCGCTGTGGAAGACATCAAGGCCGCACTCAAGGCCAGCCAGCGGGACCGAGTGACTTATCAGGCGGATATGATAAAGGCTCTCAGAAGAAGGCGAGACCACTTATCTCAGATGCTTGATAAGGCATACGAAGACAAGCTGTGCGGGAATATCTCTGAGGAGATGTGGATACGAAAATCGAAGGATTGGCAGGATAAACTCGATGAAACTAACGTCAGTCTAAGTGCATGTGATTCGGCCACTGGCAATTACTACGATACTGGTGCCCGGATTCTCGAACTCGCTAATACAGCTTATAGTAGGTACTTAAAGCAGACTATGGATAAAAAAGCCAGATTGCTTCGTGAGCTACTATCGAACTCGACATTTACACGCGGAACCCTTTGTCCCACATACAATAAACCCTTTGACATACTTGCCAAAGGGACTGAAATGCAATCAATGCGGGGTTGACGAGACTCGAACTCGATCGGACGCGTTTTCGTAACCGACTACAACAAAGCGCCTTAGGGCGACAACTCGGCGGACGACAAGAGCTTGCACAGTCGTTCTTCTTCAGTTTGGTTTAAATTGTTTTGAAGTGTTTTGAACTGTTTGTACGAACAGATGTCAAAAATACGTCAAATCGGTCGGTAGGCTCCACTAATTGAACGGTTTGTCTTAGCAGAACCCCACACGGCACTCACTGGCTTGAGCCAACACCAGTGCCGGTCGATTTGACGTCTCACCCTATTGGCGATCCTACGATCTGAGAATCGGGAAGACGAAATGGACGCTACACTCTCGCCCTGATTATCGCATTTCAAAAATGGACAGGGATAGTGCCATACGTGATATTGTCACTTATGTGGTGGAGATCAATCAGAGCCGAGGAAGGAAACCAAGGATGAGGTAGTTTATGCCGGAAACAGGAATTGCAGTACAGGAAGGAGGTTCGGTGTGTTCAATTATGCGACGCAAAGGCATTTGACTCACATCTTGCTCATCGACGCGGAGCCGGTGGAGATAATGCAGGAACTGGTGCAGAACGCCAGGCAACTCTACAGTCATTTCTGCGAGATCGCGGGTAAGGATAGATACCACCACTACTCTTTGAGAATCGTCTTTCCGGAGACACGTACCGACTTAGCATCACCGGCTAATGAACTGGTGTCTCGTCTGAAGCAGGAGGGGATTGACTGCGGTCTTTATGACGTCAAAGATGCAGACATGTTCTTGGTGAAAGGAAAGGCAGGTCTCTTGGTCTGCAGCCTTTGGCTTATGGCAGGTGCCGTCCTGCTGAACGATGTGCCATTGTCAACCGCGGATGCGGGCTCTCTTCTTACACTGGCCAATCGGGAGGAGGGTATTCATCTCTTGGATCGAGGTCTTCATGCGGCGTTGATTGGAAATCAAACTACAATAGACAACAAGCTTCTCAGGCTGCCAGCAGAGCATGATCTCAGTGATGTGTTGAGGACACTTGGCGCAGGAGAAAGACGCGGTCATATACGATTAGGCAGGACTTCGGACGGCTGCTTGCCCTTAGTGTTTGCCCTTGGAATGCTGCTATTAACAGCGACCCTCAAATTATGGCTGGCGTAACATCAGACGAAGTTATGAGACAAGTACCACTGCGTGGAGCGGAATGTTCTGGTCCCACTCTGACGTGGATCGGGACCCCGTTGTCGTAGACCAGCTAGAGTAGAGATCCTACGCCTTCGGGTCCGATAAGGTTGTAACGCTCAGGTTTAGCGGCGGCGCAGCGACGTCTGCTGCAACTTGTTGCTAGACGGGTTTTCGCATGCGTCACCTTCGCCACTTCTTGCCATGTTTAGCCCCCTTCTCACGCAGCAAGTGAACGACAGGAGGAAGCGTAGCAGCGATGCCTTCACGCTTGTAGTTTGCGAAGGCAGCGAAATCCAAAGGGGCGTCGCCGTTGTTGTCTAGGGCGTTGATGTCCGCACCATTATCAATGAGCAACGCCGCGACGTCCTCACTCGAGCTCGATGCAGCAATGTGTAGTGGAGTCATCTCGTGACTTTCACGACCATCGACTTCCGCGCCATTGGCCAGCAAATACTCTGCTACCTCCCGATGGTCAAAGCGTGCCGCCCAGTGCAGTGGCAGGAATCCCTCGTTATCTTTGACATTCACGAGTTCGGACTCGGCCGCAAGAAGGGACTTGACACGGTCCAAGTCTCCAAAGCGAGCAGCTCGACATAAACGGAAATCTGTTCTCATAGCTGCTTCTCCCTGCCTAGCCATCCCGCAGGGCGGTACGAGCGAAGTCCTCATGCTCGCTCATGCCCAGAGCTCGGAAGGTATTGGCCGCCTGCTGAAAATACTGCTTGGCCTCATTCTTGTCGGCGCGCTTGTGCAAATGGCCGAGTGCCATCAGCATGGTTGCTTCCTGGAGTCGGTGGCTACCTTGCCGGAAAAGTGCGAGGGCTTCGTCGTAAGCTTGCCGTGCCTCGCTGTCACGACCAGCCAGCGCATCCAGGAATCCCCGGCCTTTGAGGGCGTTACCCTTGCCCAGGAAGTCTGCATTGGTTTCGGCCAAGGCAAGAGCCTCATTGAACAGTCGTCTCGCCTTCGCCTCGTTGCCATGCACCGATAGCTCCCTCGCCTGGTGGAGGAGGGAACTTACTTTGACAGTTTCCGCTTTCACGTCGGAATCGAAGTCCATGTGGTCTCCTTTCGTGGTTCTCTGCCTAACGGCTTCGGCATCAGCGGCGGAGAGCAGTGCCGTCTGCTGCATGCCGTTGTTAGACGGTCGTTCGTCACGCGAAGGGGGACATGCTTCGCCGATCAACCTTCCATCGATTTCGTCTCGCCACTCGTTCCATTCCGGCAGCGAGGTCGTCAAGTTTGGAGCGAATTGGAGCACTGAAAAACCTCGTTGGAAACAAGCTCCTCGACCGATAATAACTCGTATCAGGGAAATCCAACAAACCACCCTCCCACTCGTAGTCCTTCGCCAGCAAGGGTAGGCTGGGGGAGAGTAGCGCTGCCGGATCTAGAACCAGATAGTGCACGCGTCGGTCGACGCCCACCTTGCGGACAGTAATCATGCAGTAGTCAGGAACATCAGCGTCGAAACACTCTGCCAGCGTGACGAGGCGTCTCGCTCGCCAGCTCGTGAATGGTTCGTCATAGACGAGGACGGCACCTGCGGGTGGGTCACATTGGGATTGATAAGATCTGAGGAGTCCTCTCAAGCCCTCGAATTTGGCGGTCGGATCCCGAGTAGTCATAAGGGCGAAACGAATTCCACGTTGGGCGGACAGTGCGTTCAGCTCTGGCACGAGAACACGCTCCCAACCAAGGTCATCGTGCCACCAGGTCATCACGGTGAGGTCCCGAAGAGCAGGTGGTTCGAGGGTCAACAAGGCACTCTTAGCTAATGCCAGAATCTGCGGCGCAGGCTCGTCATCCCACAATACTACGGCATTCACGTTCATCTGGTCTCGATCACACGTCTAGCGACGGTTATGTGGGTTCCTCATAACACCTTTGGGCCATGACATCGCGGCATAACACCTCTGCGTCAGGCTCGGCATAGAGTGGCTCAGACAGGATCGCTTTAGCTACGAGTATAACATGGACAATATTGCTGATCTCATTAGCTTTCGCAAGCAATTGCCGTCACAAGCTACTGCGTTTGGGAGTTGAAATGGACCAAAGAATTCAGCCTCTCCGGTGGTACTCGATAGCTAATGACCATTAGGACCAGATACCAAGCAGACACTAAAGTCGAATCAAGCACTTGAACTTCCGGGGTCTCTCATGACTGCCGATTATCAACGCCGTACTGCCCAGTACGGCATTCTACTGGCCGCTTGATACACTGCGCATCACCACCGGCAAGACAAGGTGTTGACAGCTGCATGCACGTGTCAGGCGACTATCCGCCTGCATTTAGCAGGTCGACGCTAGCAGTAAGGTATGCGATCAGAAGTTGAAATGAATGATACTCCTTGTCGCCACCCACCGCTTGAATCTTGGCGCCAAGTCTGTCGATCTCCCCCGAATCCCTCCTGGTCCCCGGGGCCAATAGAAAGCCGGCTGCGAGTTCTTCGGAATGGCGGGGATTGTCTAGAAGGGCGGATTCCTCCACCAAACTCACGATTCGTGAAGACACACTGGAGGAAGGCACGATCGGCATCCCCGGAATGACTTCTAAGTGCGAAGTTGAACCTGTTCGACTCTTCAAGCGAATCGCCTCTTTTAGCGCATTTACTGCCCTGTTGTCGCCACGGCGAGCTAGCCGGAGCGATTCCTCGAGAGCGTTGTCTCTAACCCCAACGTGTGTATCAAGGAGACCGTCGACCAAGCGTGCGGTCTTCTTCTTGAACATGCGTCCTCCTCTCCGTTAAGATCCAACTCCTGGCAATGTGATAACATGGTTTCGACACCCAAAAGCTAAACTCGCTTGCAGGACTGGAACACTGCCGAGTCGTCTCCCGGTGTAGTACCTTGTCACTGCTTTCCTCGCTTTGATGCGCGCCCACGCATATCTCGTTTCTTCACTACACCGAGCCGAATTGCTTCTCAACACGCTCGGCAACATCTGGGAACTGCTGTGACATTTCCCTACGCTGCTCCTTTGAGAGCGGT
Organism: bacterium; assembly: GCA_043811375.1. Classification (GTDB taxonomy): domain Bacteria; phylum Zixibacteria; class MSB-5A5; order GN15; family FEB-12; genus JBDRNJ01. The sequence continues at coordinate 5,658 of JBDRNJ010000032.1, forward strand.
GCGAAGGGGTTTTTACCCTCGCGCAGAAGCTGGAGCATGAAACTCCGCATTATCGCCGTTTCTGCGATGCCTATGACACGTGCCACTTCATCGACATCTGGGCCATTATCAGAAAACCGAGCACCATGCTTCAAGAGGAATCTAACCATCTTGCGGCGCTCCTCTTGCTCGGACGGATCCATCGCCAGTCCCCAGGACGCGTATAGCCGGTCAGTAGGCAGCGCAGCGAAGACGTGTTTAAGCGCATTCCTGCCTTCGTTGTCCTCTACATTCACATCAGCTCCATTCTCGACCAAAAGGCAGAGCATTTCATAGTTGGCCGTTGCGGTAGCAATGTGAATAGGAGTCTTGCCATCTGAGGACTTAGCATTCACATCAGCGCCGTGCTTGATGAGCAGCAGTAGAATAGCCGGCGTGCTGTTAACTGCGTAATGGACGGGACGACTTCCGCGCGAATCAAGGGGCGCATTTACGTCAAGTCCCGCTGACAGATGCTTCTTCACTTGCCGCAGATTTCCTTTGAGAATGGCGGCTTCAATGTGATCGTGACTCAATCTTCTGCTGAAGATTGCCATGTGTACCTCCTTCACGGCGCAACTGTGATGGTATCGACCCGCATCTGACAACGATCAGGAGATCGCTGCCTGTCGGCAGAAGTGCTCTTCGGCGACTTATCAGACGTACGCTAAAAAACAGCTTCCGCAGATACTCTCGTTGCGCTCCTGGATTCATCTCGAAGTCCTGCACGGATCAGTTCGAAATCACTGGCTTCCAAGTCCACATCACGTTCCTACAGCGAGAGAGAGATCTCCCGCATTCACGAGAATCAGAGTCCATTTTGACTGTCCTGGATTGCTCCTCATCTTTGAGCCAGTTCCGGTGAGAATTTACAGTTTCTTTGGACTGCTCCCCATCTTTGATCCAGTTCCAGTGAGAATTTACATCTTCTTTTTTGATTATGCAACGGTGACCTCCGGGCGTTTGGATTCAGCTACAAACTCGGTTGGAGATAGGTTGTCCAGGGAACTGTCCGGTCTACTGTGATTCTGGCCGAGCCCTGCGAACAAACGGCGGAATACCGCTCACGATCGCCGTAACTGTGCGGACTGCAACTGGCATTTTGTGTTCCCTTACTCGCTGCGCTGACGTCTGTCACGACGAGTTCCCCTTGAGTCTGAAGATCGGCAGTGACCTGAGGAATTCTTTGACGCTGCCCTTGGGTGGCGTCAACTCAAACTCTATCTCTGTATTCTTGTTCTTGTACTTGATTCTAAATCGCGTTGATAGCAACACGACGATGAGAAGCACTTGTGGAATGTCGATATTAGCGAGGATATCAGCAAGTGCGAATTCACCCCCCGCTTCCATTCCCAGGCCATCCAAGAGGCGCGTTACGGCTTCAGGTCGGCTCTCAGCATATCGCTCAACCAGTGATCGGAACGTCTGAACAAGAGCGAGATCGTCGGGTCTCTCGCGCAATGTATGGATTCCCAGGTCCTTAAGCAGCTGGTCGAGAGAAGGTGCAAATGTCTCCCTCTTTAGTTCACTCAAAGTGGTCTCTGCGATGATACCCCCCGCGCTCCTTCTCTCCTCGTTAAGAAGCCAGATGGTAAGGCGTGCGACATCCGCATCAGACAACCACGCTATCCTCTGCTGCAAGTCTGTCATAACCAGTCTCCCGTTAAAAAGTAAGGACTCCAATGCAATAATGAGCTAAATCTATCATTGCGGATCATCTCTGTTTGCGCCTCTTTAAGTGCTCCACTCTTTCCAGCCTCCGGGTTAGACAGCCAGTTGCTGTAGAATACCTTCATGAAGAGACATTTGGATTCAGCATTTACCGGCCATAGCGAGTGGAGAATGGAAGGCGCTCGCGAATGGAGCAGAGACCTCGTCATGCCAATGAGTTCATCGCCGGGCTTAATCTCCGCTCGACCTATTTCGCATGAGCTCAGTGTGATTAAACGACAGCGAAGTGACAGATTCATCCACTCCCGAGCGGAAAGAAATGCGCCAGAATCGATGGTTTCAAGGAAACGATCCTTGTGTGGTCTCTGCGGGAAGTCTCTGCCGTCAGTTAGCAATACGCCTGTGGAGGCCATCGTGTCCTCAGAAACCACCATGTAACCGTGTGCAGCCAAATGAATGCAATCACATTGCCGCATTTCATCGAGCACGCGTACTCTGGAGCAGTCCGTACCGGTCAATGCGTTCACGTTGAGGAGCTTTCCTATTGCCTCTGCCTCTTGTTGTACTGACTTCTGATAGCGGCCGCGGTCGTCGCGAGCCCATGTCCCGCACACAAGTGGGGAGGTAATCCTGGTATCCTCTTGTCGGGCGGGGTTGTTACGACGACAGAACGGTAGTGTCGAGGCGGACGGAAGGTATGTCACCTCGAATCGTTCAGCACAGTGTTTGGTTGCACCATCTATTCGAATCCTCATTGCATGAAAAGGGAAATAATGCAAGTATCCATGTGGGACAATATATAGAAGCCGCATGTCCTTGAGCTGCTCGACAACCGGATCAAGAAGGAGCTTTCCAAGCCCCAGGAAGCCTTCTACGCTCTGATCAAAGCTGTCAGTATCGAGCGGATTCGCCTGTGCGACGGCCGTATATAGATTGACCCACTCCCGCTTCCAGTACTTGCTGCCATGAGCAAGCTCATGAATATGGACCGTTGGATCATCGCCAGCGATAGCAAGAACATAGGTATGATCGTCGTCGGTGAAATACTCAATTAGCGCTGTGTCAGGATCTAGATGTGCGCGGATATCCTTCAGCTGACTAGGTGTTCCGCGTCGTGTAGATACATATTCGGGGTAGCTATCCTCCATTTGATCGTATATCTCTTCGAGTTCATTCCATACGTTATGCTCGACTTCGTCAACGTTCTGCTCGACGAGCGAATCTGAGCTCGCAGGCCTCTTCAACTCGCTGATTTCGGACAGACAGGTTGTCTCCCTCTCAAACAGTTGAGCGTGGTCGCCGCTGATGGGAGTTGGGCGGTGCAGATCGCCGGCGCCGAGCATATCAAGAAGAGTGCGGGACTTGCATGATTCAATGAATTCGAGGAGCTTTTCCGGTGCATCACCGTTGGGGAGAGGAATTCCTCGGCGGTACATCTCCATTAGAAGCGCAATCCCGTCACTATATATGGACTCATGTGATCCTAGAAAACTGATTTTCAATTCCGGATATAGTGCTGTTTGTCTGCTCCTATCGATGTTCTTGATTCCCTCTTCATAACAGAGAAACGCCTGCTGTTGTCGAAGGACTTGATTCTGAGTATCAGCTCGTATGAGCGCCTGATACGTTTGTCCGAGCTGATGTCGGAACCCGGCATCACAGGAGGTGCGAGAATTCACCTCCCTAAGGAGCATTTCAGAAGTGCTCAGATTGCCCATTGCTTTTTCGGGTGAATCGGCAAGCTCGGCAATGTAGCGGAACACGCTTCCTTTGACCGCGAGTATCTGAAACAGGTGGTGTTGATTTCCGATAGATCGGGCAATTGCCGTAGCTTCGTCAAGAAGCCTCAGACAGCCCCTCAGTAGTCCCACATTACGAATGCGGCGGCCTTGCACCGACTGAATGTGAGCAAGTCCCGTGATCGCTCTCATTTCCATTGACCGCTCCATGTGGGCTCGCCGATAGAAGTCGACAATCCTATTCTGGTGTTCAATGGCTCTGCTAATCCATTCCTCGAACTCGGTGTCATCACCGGCTCGCTCCGCAATGCTAAAACAACAAGTGGCGAGATTCCCATTGTCTTTAGCCACATTTTGGAGAGATCGATATTGAATGTCAATGCCGAGTGCCTGCTCGTGATATGCAATAGCCTTCCGAAAATCACCGAAATGAGCATAGCAAATGCCGATATTGCCTAAATTGTGAGCTACGCTCACAACATCGCCCAGTTCACTCCCTAAAAGGGCAGCTTTGCGGCTCACGTCGATAGCTTTGCCGTAGAGGCCGCTATTCAGCAATATAAGTCCTCGATTGGTAAGTATGTGACATCTGCCTCGCGGAAGACCTGCCTTGATGTAGAGGTCGAGTGCACGCTGATTGAACCTCAGTGCGTCCGTGTATTCACTACGGTCCATTGCGATGAAAGAAAGCAGATTGTCTAGTCCGGCATGCTCGATTTCTGCACCTCGATCAGGAAGTGTTCGCCGTGCCGCCTCGCTCTTCCTGACAGCGTCATCGAATCGGCCGCGCCTTTGAAATGTCAAAGCTTCTGTAACCAGTCTTTCATACTCTTCCCATGCACTTCTCAAGGCCGGATCACTGTGCATAGATATACTGATGTTGTCTTTCGATTGTTTTTCCTTGTCTAGCTCGGCCAGCCACTCCTTCCTGTACTCTGAAAACGTCTGTCCCATGTCAATACGGTGTACCGCAGCCTCCGCGAGCGGATTATGCGGTGAGTGCGCCAGTGCTTCCTCCAGGTTTCGGCGTGCTGCTCCGATGTCACTTCTAGCCCACGCTGCGACGCCGATGAATGCTTCGGCTTCGGAACGATATCGGCCAGCGAGCAACTCCAGCTCCCGGGGCGTCTCGGCAAGTCTTGCTGAATTACTTACAGCCTCAGCATCACTTGAGAGTTGAACCACTTCCTTTCCAAGAGCCACCATGCGGTCGAAGTCGCCCTTGTTCATGCAGATGGACGCGCCCGTTAGCCTGGAGTTGATGTACTTTGGTGCAAGTTTTGCAGCGTTCTCAACTGCCTTAAGAGCTTCATCGTACAGTTCACTCCCCTCCAATGTGATAGCCAGGTCATTGTAAACCCGGGCGATTTCTGAGTTAGGCAGATCATCGGTATGCTCAAAACATGTTCGGAGACTCTTTATCGCCTTATCATGAAACCCAATTCGCCTATAGCATCCACCGAGAAGCCAGTGGATCATAAAAAGGACACCGCTATCTGAGCATTCAGGAATGGCCTTCCTGAAATTGGTGATGGCTTCGTGGTAGTCGCCGTGATTGAAAGCATCAAAACCAGCCTTAGCGTTGTGCGAGAGCTGACCATACTGGAATAGAGGTTTCTCTTCTGGTGATGCAGGGACAATCGGCGGGCTTAAAGCAGCATCATATCTACGAGCATTTTCGAAACACTCATTGGCTTCCTTAAGTCGATTGAGTCTGATGTAGACCATGCCGCGTTCATAATACGCTTGCGCGTAGTCGGGCTTCAAGCGAATCGCTTCACTGTATTGCTCTAGGGCTTCGTCGTACCTACCTTCTGAGGAATAGTACCCGCCAAGATTGAATCGGACCGAGGCCGTGTCAGGGACGAGCTGAACAGCCTTCTCATAGCATTCACCAGCTTGCTTGATTTGGCCGATCTCCATAAGTGCATTCCCCTTGCTATTCAGGACGTTTCTGTTGCGAGGGTTAATCGCAAGGGATTCTTCAAAGGAAGTCAGGGCTTGCTGGTACTGTCCCATCTCATATTGAGCATGACCTTTACCTGCCAGGGCGTCAGCGTTATTCGGATGGTGCTGCAAACAGACATCGAAGCTTGAAAGGGCTTCAGTTGGACCATCTGTCTGGAGAAGGGTAAGTCCTTTGTTGACAAGCGCGATCTCATAGCTCGGGTTTAGCTTGAGGGCGCGATTCAGAGAGCCAAGAGCCAGCTCCAGATCTCCGATCTCTTTGTGACAGGTCCCTTTGGCGGTTAGAGCCTCTACATCATCTGGATTGGTTTCCAGCGTCCGCTCGAACGCTACGAGCGCCTCCCTGAAGAGCTTCCTGTCGAGCAGAAGAAGCCCCTTGTTATACCATGCGAGAGGGAATGCTGGATTAAGCCGCAAGGCTCTCTCATAGCACTCCAACGCTTCATCATCGCGACCGAAGTGTCGAAGAACGTTTCCCTTATCAGACCATGCAATGAAGAAGTTGGAGTCTTTGCGTAACACTTGTTCAAGACAGGACAGGGCGTCGTCATACTTGCCTCTGCGGATGTATTCGATCGCATGCTTGTATTTAACTGGGGCATCGCCCATTGGATTGAGAAGTCGACCAATAAAGGAACCCATTACTCGTCATTCTCCACTGTGGCTCTCATACAACGCCAGATTGTACCGTGCAACTTCGTTATTAGGATCAATACGCAGCATCTCCTTCCATGCCTCGCATGCCCGGCGTATATTCCGCTCCTGCACGCTGATCGCTGCGACATTGCCATGAGCAGGTAGGAAGTCAGGATCATGCTCAATAACCCGTTCGTATTCCTCCAGAGCCAGTCCTGTCTGCTTCCAACGGAGGTAGATCCCTGCCCGATTGAAGCGGGTCATTGTCATCGAAGGGTCAATCCTCAGTGCTTGGCTATAGCATTGTTCCGCCTCCTCCCACCGCTCGAGCCTTCCGAGAGCATTACCTTTGTAGGCTCGAGCTTGAGCGCACTCCGGATCTATCAGAATAGCTGCCTCGCAAGGCTTAATCGACTCCTCCCATTTTCCTGCAGTGTAGAAGAGCCTTGATTGGCTAAGTAGAACATCCACCGTGGTCGCTGAGTCACTTCGAGTGCTCAGGTCGCGCTGATATTCGGTTCGTTTTTTCTCCTCCCACGCCTTATAGGGACCTCCTGCTTGTTTCTTGCTTTCCCCAACCGCCTTCGCCTGGCGTATGACCTCGTCAGGGTTATCTATGTGAGTGAGTTTCGCGATCTCCCGCATGGCTTCTTCATCGTGTCCCAGCAACTGATACGCAGCGACTAAATTCACTCGTGCAAGGCTATTCTCCGGGTCAATCTCAGCGGCCCTCCTGAGGTAGCGCAGGCCCCTGTCGTTGTCCTTCATCTTGATATAGCAAGCTCCTAGAAATGCGTGAGCCTCAACGTTACTCGGATCAGCTGTGATGACCTTCTCATATACCTCTGCGGCTTGCTTCCAGTCATTTCGGATTCCGTGGCACTTGCCTATCATGAAGAGGGCCTCCTTGTTCTGCGTATTGTTGTATAGCTCGGCCTCAAATTCAGGTATCGCTTCAGAGAATCGTTCCTCGGCGAATAGCGCCTGCCCAAGTTGAAAGCGCGTATCTCTGAAACCGCCGTCGATCTCGAGTATCTGTCTGTAGTACTCAATCGCACTGCTGTGATTGCCATGGCTCATGTGCAGCGCCCCCGCTGCATATCGTGGCAGCAAATAGGAAGGATCGATCCGGATTGCCTCGTTGAAATGAAAAAGGGCGTCTTCGGCACGGTGAAGATTCTGAGTCATGACCCCCAACTGATGGTGCACACGTGCAAGATAGGGAACTTCTTTGAGGTCATAAAGAGAGTACAATTCCCACGGATCAGCATGATCGATTTCGAGCGCTCTCGCGTACCACTTCTCGGCTTCCTCACAGTTTCTTTGATCCCAGTAAAGATCTGCAAGAAGCAATGGAGCGATATGATAACGGGGATCGATCGATACAACAGTCTGAAGCTCCCGGATGGCTTCATCAGGAAGCTGCTCTCGTCCCTTCGCATAGACTATAGCCAAGTTGTAATGGGCTTCTATACAGCACGGATCAAGTTGTAACGCCCGCATATATTCGGATATCGCTCGGTCGTAGTTGCCGAGCGCGTAATAGGTGAGCCCAAGTTGAATATGAAACCCGGAATCATTCCTACCTGCCTTTTGGTCATCCGGCGCTTCTGCGGAATCACTCCCCTTGCTTTCATCAGAGAGAAACGAGGCACTATCACCTCCGGCGGCAGTCGGAGCGTCTTTACACTGCCCCAGGGACTCCCGAGCGCCGCCGTCTAAACTTTGTGGAAGCACACCGGCTTCGCGGTTGTTTGGATCCGATTCAAGCACGTCTTCTGTATCCCTGCGAGCTGCTGTTTCGAGTTCCATTATCGCACTGGTTGTACGAATCCACATTCGCTTGTCGGGCGTAGATGCCTCCATGAGGTTATTCAACGGCATGTTAAGCTCCTCGAAAGTATGCTCAAACCTCCTGCCGCCAGACCGCGTGTACCGCTCTCTGATTTCATTAGCTTTCGCCCGATACGCGCTGGCCCGCCCCATCTTGGCATCGATGTGCAATTGACCACCCGGCTCGATGAGCATCGAGTAGTCTTCGATGGCCGAGTCCCACTCTCCCAGAATGCCGTACAGACCTGCCCGAAGAAGCCGAACCTCTTCGGAGCCCGGTAAGAGGGCCAGGGCCTTGGAAAGAATCTTAATCGCCACTTCGTATTCGTGCCCTTCCATCTTCGAGCGGGCTTGTGCTGCCAACTGGCGGACTCTGACTTCCTTGTCTTTGCGTCTGAAAATGTCGAGAAGACCCATATTTACACTTCCAATAATGGACCATTCTAGGTTTGTTGCAGCAGCGTATTCAGCTTGACCGAAACAGCCCACGAGGGGAGGGGCTCGCTCGGTGTACATTCTCCCGGAAGTACTCGACAGCAAACAGACTCAAAGTGGCTAAGGTATATGCGATTATCAGGCTGTTGGAGGAGGATTCGCCGAATCGGCGGATTAACTTCGAGTTGGGTGTTGACTGCGGCACGGCGGCCCGCTACCAGGAGCTGAGACAGGCACTTATCACCAATCGCTAGATTCCCGATGATCTGAATGGCACACTTGTGAAAAGTTCTAGCAGACATCTGCTTCTCCGCCCATAGCTCTTGGTTCTGTCGCGTGAGCTGGGTAACCTGTCTCTGAAGCCCTGCTTCGTTAGATGAAGTACGACTCCCGGTGATGCACTTCCAGAATGCGAAGGCTCCAGCGAGCATCACAATGACCAACGGAATCGCTACCTTAGGCTGAATTGATGTGGCTTCCCCGACAGTGCGTGCTTCTGGAATTGCCTGTTCGGCTGGGCGCATGTCGCCAGACTTCTTAGGTGATAACTTGCCAGTCATGGTTCATACCCCGTAATCTGCCTTCGCAAAAAGGCATCAGCACCGGCGTCACCTTCGGATGTGGAGCGCAACTGACCAGCCGTCGGTTGCGTACCATTCTTAGCCGTAGAATCAACCCACATACATCCACATCTGAAAGGCTTCGAATTGCGTTCCTCCACAGTTTCTACACCCACCAATCATCCCAAACCCAAATCCTTGGCAATACTCGCAAGTGAGATCGCCGCATTGGAGGCACTTCATTGTTGTGCATGGATGTCGTGTCCGCGTGGGCGTGATATCTCCACGCTGGACCGGCTCAAGAGGCTGGCCACACTGGGAACATCTCAGTCCAGTCCAGAAAACGGATCTTAGAAAGCGACGAATACCCATTACTTCTCCTCATGATAACATTGGGCCGCGAGCGTTCCTATCCACCCATGCAAGGTATGACGGTTGTGAGACCGCCCACGCAGACAACTTGCCTTTGGGACATTGTTCATCCTGCAAACCGCCGCCATTTCTCCAGAAATACTTGAGCTAATCGCTCGCATTCACACAACCTTGCTTCCAAATCCGTGATGTTAACCAACTGCTCAATACCCGGAAGACTACCCACTAAGCGAGTTTGATGCGCCGTTTTCCACGCGTTCGGTAGATCTTTACGGGCATTCCGGAGCGCGCTGAGACATCGTTCAAGGTAACTCGCGACCTCTGGCGGCAAGCTGCCCTCGCGATATCTGACGACCCTCAGGGCATGAAGTGCCTCTCCAGCCGTGTTCAGGGCTGCAACGAAGCCATCAATGGCGGCTATATCAGAGGCAACGGCCCGCCATGCCTCTGGAGAGCCATGCTTAGCCTCAAGTGCTCCTTTCGTCGCTGAGAGGATACCCGCCGCGGTTGCCCTTCTCATATTCAATGCCTCCTGGACATCTTCCACGCATCTCACAAGGGTCCTGAGGGCTCCGAGTACCTCACCGACTCGTCCAAACGCATTCTCCGTTTCTAGGCGCAAAGCTCCCGAACGAAACTCATTCTGCAACTCTGTTTTGCCTGGGCCAACGCCTGTGCAACGCTGCCATCTCTGCCCCAGTATTACGCCCCAAAACAGGGAAATGGTACCGAGCAACACGAAGACTTCAAAGTAGGGAATAGGAAATCCGCCAATGCCGCCGACGAATGTTGTTTGCGCTTCTACTGTTAGTCCGAAAAGGAGAAAGAACATGAGCAGAGCGACATACTGACTGCGCTCTCCATGAACCCACTTGTCCGGGAGGTTACTGATACCACGCCTTGCTGACCAATAACCGATCGAACCGATCATCATGATCGCCACATAAAGGAAAATCGATAACCCTACATATGCCCCTTCCCGTGCGGCTGCGAGTACAGGATTCGTAGCGAAGTAGATTGCGACAGATGACATCCATGCCACTGTGCACGCTCTCTCATCAAACACCTTTGAAATACGTCGGTGTCCCAGAAACAAGAATAGGCTTACACCCAGCAGCAGAACCACTATGAGAGCGGGTATACTTGACAGCCAGTTCACATAGATCCGGGCCAAATGCGGCTCCATTCCGCCGGGGCTCAGAAAACCCCAAGGGAAGTAGTAGATTGAACCGCTGGATACAAAGAGCATGACCAACACATATGACATGCCCAAAGCGACCAAACCATCGAAGATCCGCGCGCTGAAGCCCATAAGGCGATATCGAATGATTCTTGCTATTGGATATGCCACAGCCGCAGGAACAAGTAACAGGATTGCACTCTTGAGATCCTGGACTAGTTTCCAGTCTAGATGACGGCCGAGACTGCTGCTGTTATCGATGAGTAAGGCGGCAATCCCAATCCAGAGAAGGAGGTCGATTCTTGCCTTGCCGCGCCAGAAGAAGCGACCCAGTGCATAGCCGCTGGCGATTGCAGCGAATCCAGCCGCCAAATAGATAACGTGAAAATCCGAGGTAAGAAGTTGGAGCATTCCGTAGAGCAAGAGAACGATGATCACAAACCCGATTCTCTTGGACTGTGCTGCTGCCAATCTACCTATTAGACCACACAAAAAGAATAGCGTGAAGGACACTGCGGCAAAGGCAGCTATACCGAGAATCCCAAGCATAAGTTTCACCCTGGATCTCCCAAGATCTGCTTGACCGACGCCCTATGTTGCGACGAGGCCAACAGCAATTAGATGGACCCACACATAAAATGTACATCCCCTCGTTCCTGTGCATATACGACGCACTTGGCTAGTCTCTCGAGGACGTAAGAAAGCTCCCCATTCCATAGGGTTGCAGTTGGCACGCACACCTTCCACGACATGGCACGCGGATCGGCATATCGGTCTTCTTTTTGCACACCGCAGGAGTGCATACACTTGATGGCATCTTCCGAACCCGCGTGCGTACGGCACAAGATCTTTCATTCCTTTGGACAATAAGCAGAAACTAGCTGGACTACGCCCAGGAGTCAAGCTATATTTATAACACGATACCATAGTCAAGGCGGATGGAAATGCCAAGAGAAAAAACAACTCATACGAAACCTAAGATGATTCACATTCGACTGAGTGAGGATTTGCACCAGCAACTGAGAATCCAAGTGGCAAATGAAAATCAGACTATTCAGGACTGGGTAGAACAGCTAATAGACGAAAACGTCAAGCCGGGGCGAAGGAAGCAGTCTTGAGTCTTGTAAATGGTGAAAAGAAGCGTTGCTACATTAATGCGAGGCTTTCCGCTAAGGACCAGCACCGGCGCGCCTAATACTCCCTCACTGGAAAGCCAAGAGAAGGTCTGCAAGGCAAACATCACCAGCCAGGAATCGAGCGGTTGGGAGTACGTAAGCACGACTGAAGATCTCGGCTCTGGCGGCAGCACCGACCGGCTCGGATTGAGTGAGCGTCTCAAACATATCAAGCAGGACAAAGTCGACGTTGTCGTCACGATCAAGACGGATTGGCATTGAAGGCGCAGTCGTTCTGACCAATTCCGACCGCCGTTTACACCCAAGTACACCGAAGACGCAGGAGAAGTCGCATGGCGGTGCGCGATCTATCCTAGGCTGATCCGCTGATGCCGTTCTGAGGGAGCATTGGATGCCGCCGGCCGTCATGACAGGATGGAGATTGATATCAGTTTCACTGTCGAGTCCATGCAAGGTAGATACAGGATGGCGAGAACCTGTCTCGTTTCCCTCCGTGTCAAATTCGCGTCAAATCAAACGACACGAAGATACGCTGATATCGTAAGGCAGTATCAATCAGTAGATTGCGGGAGGGGTTTTAGGAAAGGAACGCGAGACAATCTCGCCGACCTTAGACTGCGTAAGTTGATGTGGCACAACGAATTATGCGGGGTTGACGAGACTCGAACTCGCCTCGGGGCGTTTTCGTAACCGACTGCTGCAGGGCGACTTACGGAGACAACTTGTCGACTAACAATGGCTTGGGGCGCTGTTCTTCTTCAAACTGGTTTAAGTTGTTTTGAAGTGTTTTGAGTTGTTTGTACGAACAGATGTCAAAAATACGTCAAACGGAGTTGACTGTAGAACACCGTAGACGGCAAATTCCCTCTGCGCGGGGATCCTACAGCCCATATCGAGCGTACTTCGAATCGGCCTCACCTATTCGTGATAGGATGGTTTCCATCTGTTGTGTTAGGTGAGTTACTTGTGTCCTTAGGTCACTGATCTCAGCCTCCTTGGCGTCGTTTTTGGCCTCGAGGGCTTCGATTCTTCTGGATTTTTCGTCCAGTTGGATTAGGTAGAGGGTTTGTTCCTCGAGTTTCTCCACGCCAGGATAGCATAGTATCCCTGCGGCCTCTTTGGATTAGATTGGCATGATACTGGCGCTTTTTTTGTGTTTTGTCTTACGGCAACGAATTCATATAGTATTGTGTTAGCAAGAGAGTAAAACATGAAGTTCGGAGGTATTCTCAAATGTTGTGGACGAAGGGAGGGGTAAGTCTCTCGGATGGTGTTGTTTTCAGGCAACCGCCTTCTGCACAGAACGTTCAATACCCAGCTGAACCAAGGCCAAGTGGAGTAAGCCATGACATCAAGTAGATTGTATTCACAAGTTCTCGGCTATTATGACTTCACAGGGAATCCTCAGGTAGTGAATCCAATGGAAGTAGGTTGTGGTGTAGTGGATAGCAACATCACGCATGTTCACGAGACAACACATCGCATATTGGCATCGTCGACAACAACCGGTCATTTGGTACGGTTGCTTGTCGAGGGACGGAAGCATTTCCCGCAAGACATGCAAGCCGATCTCAATGAAACCGTCCGACACATAATTGAAGCTTGCCGCATGCCGCATGAAGCAGCCGCGACCTACTTCAGTCTGCGTTCTGCCGCAGCCTCGCATGTGGATGTGACACGCGAACACCTAGCTGCTTTGCCACAGTATTATCGTGACGCAATATCCTATTTTGAACAGGCCATAGGGCCAATTCTCGACGGTGGCACAATTGCGGACCAGCGGGCTATTCAGGCCATCGTCATGACTGTGACCAGGCTTTCACTCAATGTGCCAATTGGGGGGTTAGACGGATTCCGGCGCCTGGCAGATGTACGGTCGCTCATCAGCAGCGACAACCCGACGGAAAGGTTCGAGTGCCTGGTAGATTTAATGAAGGCCAAACATTTGACACCTATTCTCCACGAAGAAATATCAAATACGCTAACAAGATACATTGGTGACGACTGGCGTGACGACGTGGCCAGAATTCCGTACTCGGATATAGGTTCTCATTTTCAAGAGGCATGTGAACATATGGGCCAACTGTTCTTGGAATTAGATGTTCCGTTCAAAATCGTGTTGGAATCACAGGTACTCGATGAAATCGAAGCATTTGGCTCGCAACCATTTAGTCCGTATTGGGAAGGAACGGTGTTTACAAAAGTGCGCGATGACCCGAACACTAGCGAGGTCGCCTTGCATCCGGGGCATCCGAACCGGCCTAAGGACTATGCCATCGCGAAGAGATACATGCCCGGTAGTGTCGAGGACATCCGCAACGCAGTGAGCGATGCCAGCAGAGAAGGCTTCCTGTTTGTGCATGTCCGCCGACCAACGCACGCATCTCCGGACGTTTTCGAACTTCTCGCTGAGCGCCTCACTGACGGGATTGGAAACAGTCGTATATCATGTACTCTTGAGATGGGACATCTCTGGTTTTTCCATGATGCAAACCCCGAAAGAGTCGCGCTCAAGATTGATGAGCGATTGTTTCGTTCGCCAGAGTGTAGACAGTTCCTTATGCTATTGGATAACTTCTCAATCCCGATATTCGTACTAGCACATGAGACAACGGCAGATCGCATGGCAAAGTGGTTGGAGACGGAGCTGAAGCGGTTGCGAGACGACTACATGGTTTTTGCTCAACACATAGTAGTCTCAGATTCAGATACGCCAGAAATTGAATCCCTTTGCGTGGCTATCGCTGGTAATGAGCGCGACGGTCTTCGATATTCAACGCTACTGGTACCATCAGAAGTTGAAAAGTTGGTCGACATGTTTCTCGCCTGCCCTACCTCAGGGTCTGTGTACGCACCCACCTTCAGCTCAAAGAGAAGTGAAGACACACGTATTCATAAGCGCTTTGAGAGATGGGCTCTCGGTGAGATAACTCAGAAGTTCATTGTCTGCACTTATCTAGATGATGTTGAATAGATCGATAGTACACCGGGGAGTCGGAAGGGCAATCCGGTGTCGCGCCTTGGAAGGCAAAAGGGGTCAGGTTGTACTTCGTAACGTACGGCAACATATTCTGTGGCATTTGGTAACATGTCACTGCACTCGGACCGGTAAAGGCTACCGCTTTTCCCGTCCGGTGAGTTTTGCGTTAGCCCGGAGAACGATGAGAACAAATGACGGCCGAACCAGACGATTTCTTTGACGGAAGCCTATTTGACCCGGTGACACTGGGTCTGCATGTTCCCCCATCGGTCTTGACAGGTGGAGGCGACACAACGCGTTCCGACTTGGCCAAAGATGAGCTACTTCTGCACGACTCGGGTGTGTTCGTCCATGAACTCACGCATTATCTACAGTTCCATGGCTCATGGTTCGGATACTACTGTCTCTTCCATTCCCAACTCAAGACGCACTTCTTCCTGAAGTTCTTGCGCCACCTTTGCCAAACAAAACGGCTGGTGCCACCGGTGGCCTATCACTATCCCATCGATACCGACAGGGTTTCTGATTTCATTGCGCAGGAAGACGATCAGTCAATCTTTCTCAGAATGCTGAATGCCGAGCGGTATTTCCAAGAAGAACTCTATGGCTGGAATTACCCGTACCTGTCCATGCATCCGCTGTATGAAGACAGCAGGTGGGTCAAGCAATCTTCCGTGTTGTATCTGGGCGTTCAAGGTGTATGTCTTCAGACAAAGTGGACAATTGAACACCAAGAGTTAAGCCGGGTTCCGGCTGAGGGAAACGACATCGCCGCGGGGCCAAAGCCACCTACTGTGTTTACTTCAGACTCCGATCGAGCAACCATTCATGCGGGATTTACAAAAAGTCCAAAAGTGTGGTTTCATATACCATTTCTCGTTATTCTGCAAGGACTTATGGGGAGAGAATAAGGCAGAAGCGGCTTGAAATGGGCTTGAGACAGGTGAATTTGGCTAACTTGTTGAGTGCCAATGAGACAAGCGTCTTCAACTGGGAGAATGACAGAACGGTACCATGTCGGAGATATCGAGAGAAGCTGGCTGGGGTTCATGAGATTGGGTAGCAGCTCTTCAAGCAGTCCATGCGCTCGAACTCTCAGGTTCCGATTGATCCAGTTTTTTTTTGGTAACGTCCGTCATCCAATATTTGATACTCGTGACACTTCACAAATCATGGACTAAAGCTAAATGATGAGACAACTACTTCATCTGCTTTGTTCTGTTCTGGGGGATCCCCATCAAAGAGCCAGAGATTGAACCGCATCCGCTCGCCTCCAGGGGGCGGAATATCACCGCCAGTATACTCCCATTGGTAGATGAGCGTGGCATGAGTCGGGTCAGCCTCGTGGCCTCGCCAGCTTTTGAAGCTGATGCTGTCAGCGGTCCAGATAAAACGGTGGCTGGTCTTGGCAACGGCCGGCATGTCATAATGGACGATATTTCCAGACACATTCCATGGTTGCACCACGTACTGGGCGTTATGGGGATTAGCGAGCACCCGAGAAAACTCGATATCAATTTCCCGCGACTGCGATTCGTAGACAAAACCGGCAAACACAGCATTGTAATCGAGTGAGTCGATTCTTGAATCTACCTGGAAAACATAGGTACCGTATCCAAGCGAGTGATCCAGTACAACTTCAGCGCACTGCCAGGTATCGTGGTGGTAGTTGGTTTTCAGGTGTAAACCCTGTCCGTCGAGCCAGACATTGGCAATGCTGTCCGAAAAAGCGTTGGGGCCAGGCCCGGCATAATCAGAGTGCTTGACCCGCCAGCTGTAACCGCTGAAATTAAGGATGCGATCGCCGGACGGTTCCGGATACTCATCTCGAGCCAGAACACCTGGATCATTGGCCGGATGGTGCTCGCGAACGGCTCCGGGATCGTAAGAATTGTCAACTAGCAGAGCCAGCATACGCCACCACGGGTGGGTCCAGCTTTCCCAACTGCCGTCAGACTTCACGTAAGTGTAAGGACTGTTGATCCAGGGCTGGACATACCAGCGGTCTGTCTTGGCCCAGAGTACCACTCGTACGTTACCGGTATCAAGGTTATTGGCAGTTCCTTTAACAACGTCGTCACCTGGCTGCAGACCAATAATGGTGATTTCCGGTGGTAGGGTGGTGTCGCCGACGATACCAGTCGGCGCTTCCGGTGTTACGGGATTATCATCCTCACCGTTGCATCCTACAAATCCGGATGTCAAGAACAGCGTGCCAATAAGCGTCATTGCTATAATGCGCATCTCACGCCTCCTAAGGCTTGACACTGACTGCACCGCGCCCAGCGGTCGGGTTGGCAATAATGTGGTAGTCAGTGCCGTTCAGCAGAAGCCAGTGCACGCCGTCGCCAGTGCGGCAGGCAATGGCGTCTTTTAGCGGTGACCATGAAAAGTCGTACACAGAGGAATACTTGATCAGCCATGCAGAACCCCAGTCGCCGACTGTACCGTGGTGTAATCCAGTTGATGACACATAGGCATATACCGACTTGTCGTTTGACAATCTCAATAACGAGACATTGTCAGACACCACTTGGACTGGCGACACTAATGTGGTGTCCGTGTAATCAATCAGATCAAGTAAGTAAATGCCCGATCCGGTCTCGAATATCAGCTGTCGATCATTGATCCAGGTCAAATTGATGTCTTCATCAAATCCTGTCCCGAATGTGTTAGAGACCCTGTGTGTACCAGTCCCGTCTTTACTCATCAGGCAAAGATAGGCACGAGTACCATACTCCTGATGGATAAAGGCGATGACTGAGTCGCCTGGTGCATAAGTCGGGCAGTGGTCCCAACAATAGCACCAGGTGGACATTATCCTCTTATACTCATCTGTCTGAGTGTCATACCAGTAAACGCCGCTCCTGTAATGGCCATAAACCAGATATCGGCTGTCATGCGACCAGTCAAAATCCATGGAACGTGAGCCGGCCAAGCCGGCTTCCAGATCACCCTCACGGCTAATGATGGTCACGGGACTAGTCAGTCCAGTAAATACTAGGTATTCACCGTCAGGTGACCAGAGCAGATCGCCGGGATAGTCCACATAGGAATCAATCCAGCTGTCATAGCCAATTGACAAAACCTGCGGATAAATCCCGTCGAGACTCACCATATAGACAGTGTCAGCAACAGTATAGGTGATCTGGCGGGTTGGTGCGAAATCATGGTGCAGGCTGGCTGTATGAGTGTAGCCGGTTACGACTTGAATCGTAGTATCCGCGGGGAAGTGATTAGGAGAGAGTGTACGCACATAGTATTGGCCTGGGCTGATATCCTCCAATGTGTGGGGAGTAACATATCCTGTCGGACTGCCGTTCAGACAGATCTCAGCCCCCGAAGGCACTGATTCTATTATCAGTGCTGTAGGCGCTTGCTCCAGTTGGACGTTGATAGCAGTCTCCTGATCAGCGGTCACCAAGACCGTTTCCGTATGGTCGAGATAAGCTGGCAGAGTCAGTTTGACCACATAAGTGCCTGGGTTTAGATCAGCCAGAGTATCAGGAGTTGTCAAACCAGTGTTGATATAGCCAAGATAGATGGCAGCGCCGGCAGGCGAAGACAGAACAACGATCTTTCCATAGATGGACGTTAGGTCTACATTTACTACGGTTGTCACATTCACATTGACCGTTACAGTCGAATCCCAGGTTGTGTAGCCGACTCTTGAAAGTGAGAGCCGATGGCTACCGGTCCAGACGTCATCCAACGTGTATGGTGTTGTCAGGCCAGTGCCGACTCCATCAAGAGTGATATGTGCAGCCTGAGGATCGGAATTGATGTTCAAGCTGCCGACTTCGTGATCCAGTTCAATGGCGAGGAAGACATTATCAAACGGGATGATTTGTACATCAGCCTCGTAGTCCTTGTAGTCTGCCAAGGTGAGCTTGAGCCGATGCATGACGGAAGTTAGGTCCTCGAAAGTGCATGGAGTTATTTGGCTGGTATTGGTACCGTCAAGCCAGACAGCAGCTCCACTTGGCGCGGACTGTACGTGAAGCGAGCCGTGCTGGACATTGAGTTGCGGACTGACGTTTGTTGTCTGGTCTGTAGCAACCAAAGCGCTGTCAGACCACTCATCATAACCGTATTTGACCAGTTCCAAATGATACCAGCCAGTCTCCAGTCCTGTGAAGGTATGCGGTGTTTCAGAATTGGAATTTGAACCGTCAAGCCAGATAGCAGCTCCGTGTGGGTCAGAACTTATGTACAGATTGCCAACTTCACGCTGTAGAACGGCATGAACTTCAATGGTGTCGAAAGCCTGGACGGCTACCGGTTCGACGTAGTCATAATAATCCGGCAATGTCAATCTCAGTTCATGACTGTTAGCCAACAGACTGTCCACGGTGGCTGGCGTAACTATGCCCAAATCAACTCCATCAAGCAATATGGCTGCTCCCGCAGGCTCTGAAGTAACTGCAAGTCCGCCAACCAGCTTTTCCATGACCGCATTTACCACGGTAGTGCTATCACTGCCAATGCGGACTGTGTCCATCCACTCTGAATAGTTGGTCAGCGTGAGCTTTAGTTCGTAATCTCCGATTCTCCGGTTAACGAATTGCCACGGCGTGACATAAGAACTGCCGGAATACCCATCGAGGTAGATTTTAGCACCTGCTGGCTCAGAGTAGACTACGAGATTGCCGATAGTTTTAACCAGCATGGCCACCACTTCTTTGGTTTGGTTTTCAGCAACTGTCACCGTATCAACCCAGTCCGCATATAGGTGTTTGGTTACCTTAACCACGCGGTCGCCCACCAGCACCTCGTTTATCTGGAGAGTACTGTCTAAGCCAGTGCGGCCCTTGCTTCTTCCATCAATGTAAACCGTGGCATATTCCACGCTTTTCACCAGGATTGAGCCGACTGGGGGGGCTGGGCTCACTGGGTCATCATCACATGAGACGTAGATTGAGCAGGTAACAGCGAGAAGGACCATTACCATCAACTGCTTGCGCCGTTTCACAATCACCTCCTAAACAAATCGTTACACAGTGTGATATGACGTACCCTGTAGGACAGTTCTCCTGTTATTATAACATACTTCTCAGGGCTTCGTAAGGAGTTTTTCCGTTGAATGCTCCATGGGGTCGGCCAAAATTGTAGAATCGTTCCCATTCCTCGAGTTTCTTGTTCAGATCCACGTCGTCAGTGTAGGTGAGGAGCTGATAGAACTCCTCTTTGTCGGAACGGTGAGATCTCTCGACCTTGCCGTTGAGCTGCGGTGAACGAGGTTTGATGTAAACATGACGGATGCCCCTGTCCTCGACGTGCCAATGGAATAACGCTTGGAACTCGTGGCCCCGATCAGTACGGACGGTATGAAGGCGAAAGGGGAACTTCTCGATCACGTAGTCAATGAAGTCTATGGCGTTCTTCTGAGTATGGCGTGAATAGATCTTCAGGGCTCGAATCCTGGTAGCATCATCGATAGCAGTATACTGGAAACGCCGTATCTTCTTGCCTTCGTTGTTCTTGAGAGTAAGGAAGGTTACGTCGACTTGGATGTGGTGGCCGGGAACCTGTTTTGCATAACGCTTGGTGTGGATAGCTCGACGACCAACGTTTCTGGGTAGACGTCTCAAATCATGGCGGATAAGGGTCCGGTAGACACTCGAACTGGAGGTCTTGACAGCATGGTAACGCTCCAGATACCAAGTGATTCGCTCGGGACCGAAGTGGTAAACCTGCCTGAGATGAAGGATCTTTTCGACTACTTCGTCAGATAACTGTCGTGGATGACTCTTGGCAATTGGTTTCTTTCGGACCAAACCCGCTTCACCATGCTTGGCATAGGCCTCCTTCCATCGGTAGAATGTTGACCTGGGCACATCCCACTCTCGACATACTTTGGCGGTGTTGCCCAACGCCTCGGCTAACTCCAAAATCAGCTTCTTCAACTTGACGGTACGCACCGGATACTTCGCCATATTCACCTCCATATTGTGGCTTACAAAATAACACAATATGTCCCGCAAGGTCTGCTATATCTACAATCTAGGATACTCGGAACAATGCAGGTCGGATTACCGTGGGCACAACGAATTGTAGTTGACAGAAGTTGACTGTATAATAGGAATAGGTACATTTGAGTTTTACTCGTACAATGAAGTGGTAACAGGTGGATATTCAATCAGGTTTGTTCAAACTGGGAGCGTTAGTTCTGAAGCTGCTTTCCCAAGAATTGGGGAAGAAAGCACTATCATCTGCTCTCAAACGTCCGTTGGAACAAAGGGCCTTTGAAAAGGCTATCGACGAAACCGTTGCTACTTTGCACAAGTACGGATATTCCTTTGACAGCCGAGGTGGCTTCTATGAAGAGTTCCTCACTAGTGAAGAGGTCATTCGAGAACTGTGGTCGGGACTGTTTGATCCATCAGGTGTCTTCTGGGTCAACCGCACAAGAATGATTGAAATCCTTCGAACGAAATGGGAATCCGATATTCCGCTTAATCACTCATTAGAAGACTTCCTATTTGCGTTTATTATTGAGTTACAATATAGAATATCTCAATCTCCCAGGTTAGAGTACCTCGCAAGACTTCGAGTGCAAAGGATGCAAGCAGGTGTGATCAGTTTGCAATCCATGCGAGTATTACTTGATCGATGCAGAGAAGAGATTCGCTCAAGAGCCTCAGTGGCCCTGAACAACTTGCTCATGGAAATGCCATTTATAGAACCTCGTTTCGCTCTGTTTCGTGACCACTTTACTCAGACAACCACTACTCGACTCAGCGAACATACTGGGCAGTTTGGTGATTTGTGCCTGGACTCGTTGCAGGAACTCGTTAAGTCCAAGAGAAACTTCCTCTTCATTGCGGATTCAGGATTCGGGAAGTCTATTGTACTGAGACAACTCGAATTGTTGATTTCTTCTGAGTCAGAGGCCGGTGCCCGAGTTCCCATCTTCAGCCATATCTCCGACGTTTTGCGGTACGACACACCAAACGCTTTGATACGTTTTCTTACTGCTCGCTTTTCAACACAAGCTGTCGACACATGGATCATTGAAACGGCACTTGAGAAGCTTTGGCATGAAGGCAGACTCGTGTTTCTCCTTGACAGTCTGGATCAGATTGACAACTACGCGCCAGCAATCGATCGGATCACCTCCGCAGACGTTTTCAGCACAAATCAAATCATGATCGGAACACGGCCCTCCGGATACAGGCGAATTTCCGATGCGATATCTGACTTCGTTCCCGTCAGTGTTCTTAGGTTTTCTGAGAGCCAAATGAGAGAGTACTTGGGAGATTCTTGGAAAATAGAAAACATACGGAAAATGTTAACTGAGAATCCTGAACTGTCGGGAGTACCTCTGTTCTTGCAGATGTTAGCAGAGTTGGCCAAGTACAAGCCACATAGACTCGCAACAATGAATAGCCGCAGCCAGCTATACGGAGCATACCTACGCCGGGTATTCGAGACTGAAAAGGCACTAGACAAACGTAGACTACCTAGTCATGATGAACTCAACTACGAAGTATACATAGTCCCCTCTATGAAGCAATTGAGTTACAAGAGCCTTCTTGACGGACATGTAGGAAGGTTTCCTGAGGAATCCATACTTACGTACGAGATCGAGCCCTCTATGCTCAACCATATTCTTCGGTGGAATCTTCTCAAGAGAGTAGTCGTCCAAAATGACTCATACTTGGAATACCGACATCATTCCTTTCAAGAATACTATGCGGCACTTGAATTAGCAGAGGTCTTGTTCGATGCCGATGGGAGAGTATGTACTGATAAGCTCTGTGAACTGGTTGAGCACACTCGATGGGATGAGCCCCTCAGGTTCTTAATAGAAATACTAGATCACGACAGAGCAGCTAGATTACTAAGCAGCATATCGTCTTACGACATGCTGCTTGCTTGCGAGTTGATAGACTGTGTGCCAGAGTTCCTCTGCTCTCGAGAAGAGGTGCGGGCAGTATACTTGGATTGGCTGGCCAAATGCTCTAATCCTATCAACATCCTTAGTGAAGGTGATGCGCGATATACTTGGATGCTCCTCTTCTTTGCTATCGCGACAAAAAACAACCAAGATGCGATAAGCCGATTTCTTTCTTCGCATGAAAGGGACTTAGAAAGCGCGATGGTTGATGCTGCACTAGACCTCCTCTACCAGATCCACTTCAGCCACTTCGGCGGCGAGCATGCCTTACTCTATACGCTGTTTTCAGATCACGACTTAGAGTTGTCGCCGGAACTCAATCGAATTGGAGAAGCGCTAGCTTGGATGCTTGGGATAATCGCACTAGGTCAGCTAGGTGGATCAAAGGCAGCAAAGGCCTTAATGAAGCTGTGGCGACTGGCCAAAGGAGAAAGTCGCAGAACCATCTCATGGGCACTCTCAAGATTGAGAGATCCTGACAGCCTGGAAGTCCTGCTCGATATGATGTTTGATGCGGATGGAGAGGTACGGTTCTATGCAGTGAATGCATTCAGGGAACTGGGTATTAACAACAAAGTGGAAAGGATCGTAGAAACTGTGAGAAGAGACAAGAAGAGGCTCACAGATGAGGTTGCAATTATCCTTGCCGAATCCAACAATGCTTCGGCCCAAGCACTTGTCAACGAACTGAAAAACGACGAGAACTGTAGGTCCAGAGCACTTGTGCATTTTGCGTTAGATTGGGCGTCGTCTGTCAAAGACCGATCTGCTTCCCTTAACGACGATTCGACCGGCACACGACGAGAGCCGGACGAGGGAGTGGAATCGGCCCGTATACGGGATGAGGAGCTGCAGGACCTGAGAAGAATGTTGGGAGACTCAAACTGGGCGCTAAGGTGGTTTGCTGCATCAACACTTGGGGCACGGCGCGATAAACGCACCGAGGATGATCTGAAAGCGATGCTGGAGGATCCAGAACCGGCAGTACGCGGAGAAGCGGCACTTTCCTTAGGTAGGTTTACGTCTGTATCATCGATGGAAGAGATCGCAAAGCTGCTCGACGACGCATCCGATTTCGTAAGATTTCGTGCGGCCTGTGCGCTCGCCCGACTAGGTGACAGCAGATCATTGAGTTATCTGTTACAGGTTATCTGCCAGGATGA
Source organism: bacterium (assembly GCA_043811375.1). Lineage (GTDB taxonomy): Bacteria > Zixibacteria > MSB-5A5 > GN15 > FEB-12 > JBDRNJ01. Next base: position 29,249 of record JBDRNJ010000032.1, read on the forward strand.
TGTCGATTCAGCCCTCAGCGCATTCCAGTCTCTCAAAGAACTTTTCGTCGTGCGTCCTCAGCTCTTAAAGAGTTCCTACGAGACCTCTTGGAAAGAATGGTACGCGTTCTATAGGCAGCACCCACACTTGTTTGTGCAAATGAACTTGGCCATTGGGAGACGTTTCTTGCACGTGAAGTTAGTGTATTGGACAATTTAGTTTGACGGAACCGACTCGTGGTACAAAGGCATCATGGACCTCAGCCGGAAGGTTTTGGATACAGTCTTTTCTAACACTTTTCTAACAATACAAGCCAAAACGCCAGACACCGTGTTTCCCGTAAGCAATTGATACTACTACAGGTTAGTGTCTGGTGTTTTCTGAGGTTTGACTGTTGAACAGGCTCATAACCCGAATACTAGGCAATGCCGGCTTGTAACAGGAAACTACGGCAATTATTGCCATGGTACATTGCAGAATAATTAACTTGACATTTTGAGAACAAACCACATATCATGTGCTATATTAAGTGCCATAGCATTAGACTGTTTGTTAATTTGCGAAAGTGAGACAAGAGTTGTGGGCATTTCAAGGGACGATAAATTGGCAAAAAAAATAAGAAGACTACGCTCAGAATTCGGTCTAACTCAAGAACAATTTGCAGTTAAGATAGGCGTGACTTTTAGCACTGTAAATCGTTGGGAAAACGGAAAGAGCAAACCCTCACCATTGGCCTTAAAACGGATTGAGGAGCTGGATGAGAATAAAGATAGGAAGTAACAAAGGAGAAAAATCAATGTTTTCTTGCAAGGAAAGAATGCGACTTTTTCTGCACGTGCTGATAGTTGTTTGTATGGTGTCGTCATTTATAAGCTTTTTGGGGTGCAATGAACAGACATCGCAAACTAGTGAGCAAAGCAATGAGACTCTTTATCAAAAGGTATTGAAAGCAGGAGCGATCCGATGTAGTTATGTAGCATACCCTCCCTATTGTATAAAAGATCCAAATACTGGCAACATGACCGGGATATTTGTTGAAGTTATGGAAGAAGTAGGAAGAAAATTAGAATTGAAAATTGAATGGGTTGAGGAAGTAGGTTGGGGTACAATTTTCGAGGGATTTGAGTCAGGTAGATATGATGTGCATGGATCAGGGCTGTGGCAAAATTCATCACGAGGGAAAACAGGTTACTTTAGTGTCCCACTTTTCTACAATGCAATACGTGTTTGGGTCAGGTCTGATGACAAACGCTTCAAAACGCTTTCGGATTTGAATTCACCAGAAGTCAGAATTGCTGTTCAAGATGGGGCAATGGAAGATATCATAGCCAAAACAGATTTCCCAAAAGCTCAACGTATCTCTGTTCCCCAACTAAATCCTTGGTCTGATAATTTGTTAAATATGATCACTAAGAAAGCAGATGTCACTTTTGCAGAGTTGAGTGTAATAACACCTTTTTTAGAGAAGAATCCTGGAACTCTCAAGGAACTGGAGCTTGATCAGCCAATTAGGGTTTTTGCAAATAGCTACCCATTCAAAATGGGAGAAGATGAATTCAAGGCCATGATTGATGCTGCTATTACAGAGCTTATCAGTGAGGGAATTGTAGAAAACATTCTGAAAAGATATGAAACGGTACCTGGAGAATATCTTCGTGTTGCATTGCCTTATCGTTTGCGATAAGTGAAGAATTGACGTGAAAGAACAAGAATTGGAAGACAATGGATACCTTTCTTCAAATACTCATTGAGCACAGACAGGCATTCCTAAACGGCCTCTCCGTAACCGTCCAGTTGGCGCTTATCATATGGTTCTCAGGACTTCTAATTGGGTCAATGGTTGGAATCCTTTCTGCGAAATTCAAAAGGGCGGTCGGTATACCAGCCAGAATATGCTCATTTGTGTTGTCCGGTATCCCGGTCTTAGCATACCTTTTCTGGGCACATTACCCCATGCAATCACTACTTGGAATTGTCATTGATCCTTTCTTCACTGCGGCTGTTGTGTTAAGCACGATCAACATTTTTGCCGTATCGGACCTTGTTAGCAGTCATCTAATTGACTTTCCAGAGCAGTACATTGTTGCGGCTAAAGTATGTGGCCTATCTTCTCGAACAACTATAATGAGAATTCAAATTCCTATTGTTCTTCGCCAAGTAATTCCCGCATTACTCCCATTACAAATTCTTATGCTTCATACAACCCTTTTTGCAAGTCTCATTTCAGTGGAAGAGATATTCCGAGTAGCACAAAGAGTAAATTCAATTGAATACAAACCGGTTGAAATATATACAGCTCTTGCTCTACTTTTCCTATTGACGAGTTTACCGGTAAATGGGTTTGCGATCTGGTTGCGACACCGATTTACTAGAAACATATCGGAGGTATAGATGTTGATAGGGCAGGGTATTCACAAATCCTTCAATGGTAAGGATGTTCTCCAGGGAGTTAATGTTGAAGTACAATCTGGCAGAATTTCTGTTCTTATTGGACCGAGCGGCAGTGGTAAGACCACCCTAATTCGAGCTTTAGCCCTCATTGATTACCCATCAAAAGGCACTATCTCCTTCAATGGAGACAAGTATTCATTCCCATTGGAGTCAGGCCTTAAGATCAAACAACCTTGGCCAGAGATTACCGTTTGTATCGGTTCAGCAGAAGTCGGACACGGATGGGCTTTTTGTTAAGACGTAGTTTTAATAACTTAGTCTTAGAGAAAGGAGCAAGCCATGCGTGTCAAACAGGGCCAGAGTCCGGAATCGGTAGTGAAGGAGATTCGTCGTCAGACGCGTCGGAAGTTTACGTCTGAGGAGAAGATTCGGATCGTTTTGGAGGGGCTCAAAGGGGAAGCCAGTATCGCGGAGTTGTGCCGTCGGGAAGGAATTGTCAGCAATTTGTATTACCGCTGGAGTAAGGACTTCCTGGAGGCGGGTAAGAAGCGTCTGGCGGGGGACACGGTCCGGGAAGCCAGCAGCGGTGAGGTAATCGGTCTTCGCCAGGAGAACGAACAGTTCAAGCAGTTGGTAGCGGAGCTGTCTCTGAAGAACCGCCTGCTGAAAAAAAGTCTGACTGGGCTGGAGTGAGGCGACAGCGTTATATGCGGCACAGTCAATCGGAGAAGCTTGAGATCATCCGGGTGGTGGAAGACTCGGCGCTCGGGGTGAAGCAGACGCTTCGGGAGCTGGATGTTAACCGGAGCACCTTCTATGCCTGGTACCGGCGCTACCAGGAGTGTGGCGTTGAGGCTCTAACCGACTGGACCTCACACCGTCGCCAGTTCTGGAATGCCATTCCACCCTGGGTCAGAAAGAAGGTTGTTGAGACGGCCCTGGAACATCTGGACAAGTCTCCCCGGGAGTTGGCCTGGTATCTGACTGATACCCAAGGGTATTACATCTCGGAATCGAGTGTGTACCGCATCCTGAAGGTCAACGACCTGATCACCAGCCCGGCCTACACCGTTCTCTCTGCCAAGGACAAGTTTGACCAACCGACGACCCGAGTGAATCAGCTCTGGCAGACCGATTTCACCTACCTGAAGATCATCCACTGGGGCTGGTACTATCTGTCGACGGTGCTGGATGATTACTCCCGGTACATTCTGGCCTGGCGGCCCTGCTCGGGCATGTCAGCCGAGGATGTGAAGGAAACGATTGACCTGGCCATCGCCGAGTCAGGTGTGGATCATGCCTATGTCCGTCACCGGCCGAGACTGCTCTCGGACAACGGGCCGTGCTATATCTCGGGCGAATTGAAGAAGTACCTGGCCGACCAGGGGTTTACTCATACCCGCGGCAAGCCGTATCATCCGATGACCCAGGGGAAGATCGAGCGGTATCATCGGTCAATGAAGAACATCCTGCTGTTGGATAATTACTACTGTCCAGATGATCTCAAGGCTCAGATTGAGGCCTTCGTGGACCACTACAATCATCGGCGGTACCACGAATCACTGTCCAACGTGACCCCGGCAGACGTTTATCATGGGCGGGCAGCGGAGATATTGGAGCAGCGGGA
>JBDRNJ010000033.1:0-10596 GCA_043811375.1 bacterium
CGGGCGCGGTATCCCGGTTGAGAAACATCCCGAACAGGGTGTCTCCGCTCTGCGGGTGGTCATGACCACCCTGCACGCCGGCGGCAAATTCGATCACCGCACCTACAAGGTATCCGGCGGACTCCACGGTGTCGGGGTATCGGTTGTCAACGCCCTGTCGGAATGGTGCTGGGTGGAGGTCAGCCGTAGCGGGCATGTCTGGCGCCAGGATTATGATCGCGGCAAGACCCGCCAGCCGATCGAGAAATTGCACACAAGCAATAATACCGGCACCAAGACCTGTTTTCGGCCGGACCCTGAAATCTTCAAGACTGTCGAATTCAAGTTTGACATAATCGCCTCCCGCCTGCGGGAACTGGCTTTCCTTAACCAGGGCCTGACAATCGATCTGGTCGACACCCGCACCGACAAGAAGGTGACCTTCTGTTTCAAGGGCGGGTTGTCCTCGTTTGTGCAGTACATCAACGAAAACAAAACCTGCCTGTTTAAGAAACCGATCCACTTCAAAAAGACCAAGGACGATATCGAAGTCGAAATCGCCCTGCAATACAACGACGGCTATTCCGAGTCGGTCCACTCCTACGTTAATAACATCAACACTATAGAGGGCGGCACTCACCTGACCGGTTTCCGTACCGCTCTGACCCGCTCGATCAACAACTATTCCTCTAAGTACAACCTGCTTAAGAAAAACGGTGTACAGTTGGTCGGTGATGACAGCCGCGAAGGTTTGACGGCGGTCCTGTCAGTGCACGTGCCCGACCCGCAATTTGAGGGTCAGACCAAGACTAAACTGGGCAACTCCGAGGTCAAAGGGATCGTCGAGGCCGTTACCAACGAAAACTTAGGTTCGTTCTTCGAGGAAAACCCTTCGGTCGGTAAGAAGATAGTCGAAAAACTGATCTCCGCCGCCCGCGCTCGTGAGGCGGCTCGCAAAGCCAGGGAACTCACCAGGCGTAAAACGGCCCTCGACAGTGCGGCTCTGCCGGGTAAGCTGGCCGACTGTTCCCAGCGCGATCCGGAATCGTGCGAGCTGTTTATCGTCGAGGGTGACTCGGCCGGCGGCTCAGCCAAACAGGGACGCAACCGCCGCAATCAGGCAATTCTGCCCCTGCGCGGCAAAATCCTCAACGTCGAGAAGGCCCGTATCGACCGCATCCTGGGCAACAACGAAATCCGCACTATCATTACCGCTCTGGGGTGTGGTATCGGGGAGGACTTCGATGCCTCCCGCGTACGTTACCACAAGATCATTGTCATGACCGATGCCGACGTCGACGGCGCCCATATCCGCACCCTTATTCTCACTTTCCTGTTTCGTCACATGCGCGACCTGGTTGACCGGGGACATATCTATATAGCTCAGCCGCCGTTGTTTCGCGTCAAGCACGGCAAGAACGAACAGTACGCCTACAGCGACGACGAAAAAGACAAGCTGATGAAAGCTCTCCCCGACACCGGTGTCTCTATCCAGCGCTACAAAGGACTGGGTGAGATGAACCCAGAACAATTGTGGCGCACCACTATGGACCCCGACACCCGCACCCTGCTGCAAGTAACGCTTGAGGACGGCGCTGAGGCCGACCGCTTGTTTACGGTTTTGATGGGCAGCGAGACGGCTCCCCGCTCGAAGTTCATCCAGGAAAACGCCCAGTACGTAAGGAATTTGGATATATAAGAATACCGGCAGCTGAGAACTGAACTGCTGAAAGAATGACTGTCGCAACATTGAATAGGACTAGATGGCCGGATACATCGGAAGATACATATTGATGGCCCTGGTGTCTGTCTGGTTGTTCTGTAATGAGACGGTGAGTGCATCCCGTAATGATGGTGAAATCGCACGATCGGCATTGGTTTTCCAGATTGCTGGCAGTAACCCCGGAATGGATTGGTCGAGTACTGTATATGCAAATATCACCGATTTTACCAACGTCAGTGGGTATGGTACTGCCGAAGCCAAGAGCAAGCTTCGCGGGTCTTTTGGCATAGGTGTTTCACGTTATATCCCCGATGGTAACTCCTGGTGGTCACCGAGGCTGGTGTACTTCTATCAGCCCCGCACAACAGCCAGCTATGATCCCGCGTCGCGAGATGATACCCGGATTTCAGCCCACCGGTTGTCACTATCACTTCTCATTGGTAGAGAATTGGCAGGCCGGAGATTTCATGGCTACGTGGGTTTTGGTGCCACAGTAGTTATGCTGTGGTTCCATGACAGGCATGACAATCTGGGCTCGAGTGATCCATTTCAATGGCGTAATTTGTTGTCCCGGAGAAGTTATGGCCTGATCGGATTCCCCCTGATGGGTGCAATATATCCTGTGTCACCGAACCTGGGTATCAATGCTGAGCTGCAATATCAGTATGGCGGTACCAGAAAGGAGATCGCGTTTGAGAAGAACCCCTATGCCGTCTACAGCGTCTCAAGCCGGTTTTTACTGACTGGCCCAGCCGTAATCATAGGTATTATATGGTATCCTTAGCACTCATTAACAAGGACAGCAGCATGGTGGAGATTTGACAATAATGTGGAACAGACACTTAAACAAGAAACATCTGATATCCATAAGCGTCCTTCTTGGAGCCGGCTGTATCCTCACCTGTGAACCAACTCCGATTGAACCCAACTGGGCGGGACTTCAGCCGCAAATCGTTATTTGCGAAGCCTGCCGGGAAGATACTCCGGAGAATCCGCTGGTGCCTCTGGAAATAGGTTACTATTGGACCTACGAATACACAGAGTATGATTCCGCCGGTAATGTTATCTCAGTCGACCACGAGTTCATATGCCGAGTCGTCAAGGATCGCGACTGGTTGGGACAAAAGTGGTATTTCATGGCCTACCAGTGTTTTGACCCGGAATGTCACTCTTATAGTTATCTTCTGGTCAGAAACAGCCAGGCCGGGTATTGCGTCGGGGCGGACAAACAAGTAGCGCTCATGCAGTACAAGTACCCTGTCCAGGTCGATGAATCCTATTGCGACCGGCTAGAAGGACCCTGTTCCGGTCAAAGCTTCGCTTTGGTTTCCGATACAGCGTCCATTGAGGTTCCAGCGGGAACATTTGAATGTCTCCTGTATCTTGGAATTGTGGCGTCTGACTCACTGAACAATGCAGTTGTCTCTTACCGCGCTCCGGGGTGCCCTTTATACGGTGCGACGACAACCAAGAAATATTCCACGTTGCATTACGTAGTACCCGGTGTTGGTGTTGTCAGAACGGACGTGAGGGCACTCGGAACCCACCAGTACCTGATGCAGAGATGGGAATTGAAACAAACCAACGTGCCCTGAGAATCGCCCGGGTTGCTCCTTCAAAATTGTTTGGAGAGGATTGAGGTTGGCAGGTCTCTGCGAGAGACCTGCCCTACAAGAACTGTTACCCCCCCTATTCTTCCTCGCCCTTGGTCGGCTCGTCGTCGGACGATTCATCGCTTTCCGGTGCGTCGTCCTCGTCCTTTTTGAACTTGTCTTTGAGTTTGGAGATTTTCTTGGCGATCCCGGGAATGGCGTCGATGATATTATCCCACTTCCCCTTGGCCACCGGCAATAACTTAATACCGGCATCATCCATGATGATAAACGCCGCCGGCTCGATCCTGGCGCCGCCACCACCGCCACCGCCAAAACCGCTGCGGGCTTTTTCGTCCTCGCCCTGGCCGCCCCCGGCGCCAAAGCCGACCGATATTTTCACGATGGGTATAACGGTCCGGTTACCGACAGTAACCGGTTCGCCGATAATCGTCTCCGATTTGGCGATCTCTCGCAATTCGCCAACGACCCCCTTGAGTATGTCAACGACGTTGTTGGACATCCTGTTCTCCTTTCTTTTTTCCTATCGCCAGTCTTATCAGTTCTCTTAAGGGCAGTCTGTAGATGAGTACGGCTGTTCGCGCCAGAAGTTTATACAGCGGCAGTGCTACCGCCACCCGCGCCGTACCGCCGAACGAAGCCCCGGTCCAGTCGGGAATGAACCGCACCCGTCCCACTACGCCGGGGGCGACCGCCAGCGCCGCCTGGTAGTAGCCGAAGACGCGACCGGTCAGATCAGGTGATTCAAAGCCTCCCTCGATTTGTCCCTCCAGCCGCTCGACTGCGACTGATTTGAGAATACCGATCAGAAACGAACCCAGCGGCTGCAAGCACTTGGAACCGACTCGCAAAATGTCTCGTAGTGACCGGGTAGCTTTCTTCGGTGGCTTTTCCCGGTGGGGTTTCTCCGGCTTCTTTTTGGGTTTGGAGGGCTTTCGCTCACCTATGGTAAACGTCTTCACCCTGATTCCCGCCAGACGGAAAACACCTCGCGAGACGGCGAAATCAAGCTCCGGGCCGGTTCTCCCTAACCCGACAAACAGCAACCGCCGGTCCTCCGAAAGCTCAAACCGTATCCTCAGGTTCAGCAGGCAGACCGCAGCTACCACCACAACCAGTATCAGCAAAGCCGTTATCATACTATAATATACTATCGGCAGCAGTCATCCGCCTACCCTTTTGTCTAATACAGTAATGGCCATCCGACCGAAAAATCCGGTAATCCAATTCAAAACACTTTTGCGCTCAACAGTTTCACTCGATCAGCCGATAATAATTAAGGTCAGGGAGTAACTATGTCTCAGGGAAATAGAGAGAACAATTCAGTTGATGGGTACTTTTCCGTCTACCTGGGGTCGTTGCGAATAGACAGCGTCCTGGATTTCGATCTCTACATCAGTGTCGGGCATGATCTCGTACTGTACCGGTCGGCCAACCTGCCGTTTACAGCCACCACTCGTGACAGTCTTCTGGAAAACAAGGTCACTCGGTTGTATGTCTCGGCCGGTGATCGACATCAGTTCCAGCAATACGTTGAGGCCAATATCAGGCAGATTCTCAATGACCCGTCGGTCGATGAATTCACCAAGGCCAGTATCATTTACGACAGTTCCAAGCAGTTGGTAGAGGATCTGCTGAGCAACCCCCGGCTGGCTGAAAACATCCAGCGCAGCCAGGCCATGGTCGAATCAACAGTGATGTTTATTCTGGAAGGTCAGAGTGCCTTTCAAAACATGGTTAGGGTGATGTCATTTGATTACAGCACCTATACCCATTCCGTCAACGTCTGTACCTTTGCCCTGGCGCTGGCGCGTTTTACAGGGATCGAAAGAACCGAGGAACTGAACCGCCTGGGTACCGGCGCTCTGCTGCACGATGTCGGCAAAACCAGGATTCCCGAATCGATACTTAACAAACAAGGACCTCTCACAGAAGATGAAATGGATATCGTCCGCCGGCACCCTCAGTGGGGCTGCGAGATAATCCAGGAAACTGACTTGATCTCAGAGGAATCGTATTTCCCTATCCTCCAGCATCACGAACGCGAGGATAAAACCGGCTACCCCAACGGTATCGGTTCCAACGACGTCCATCTTTTCAGCAAAATCGTCTCCATCGCCGATGTCTTCGACGCCATGACTACCAAGCGCGTTTACCGACATGCCGTCGACACCTATCCGGCTCTCAAGGAGATGTATTCCCTGATCGATGGCTTCGATCGACGGCTTTTGGATCAGTTTACGCACCTGATGGGTCCGATTGACAGGCAACTGGGGGTATCGGGGTCGACCTCGGAGTTGGTCTACCCGGACCGGCAGAGCCGACAAACTGAATGATTGGCAATTGACCCGATAAACCGATTTCCCACATAGATTGGTTTTCCGCTGAGCAGGTCTCTCAGGTACATATCGACGACAACGACACGGTCGTCGTTATCTCCGAAGTTGCGGGTACTTAGCTCTCATACTGTCGACATAGGCGGGGTCCAGACCGCGATCTACGGCATAGATATAGGCCCGGGCGGCTTGTTGAAAGGCTCCTGCGACTACATAGGAGTCACCGGTCTCACGGAAAATATGGTGCGGCACCTGCCGGAAGCGGTAAAGTCGGGTAAGAAACTGAAGTGAGCGGTCATAATCCTGCAACTGCTCGTAGACCCAGACCAGACCGATGAGGGCGTTTTTGTCGGTGTTGTCACACTGCCAGGCCTGCAAGAAGTTCTTTTCCGCCTTATGGTACTCACTTTTCGTCGAGTGCACCGTCCCCATCATAGCCAGGGTGGGAGCATGATAAGGATTGAGGCCATTGGCTATCTGAAACAGGACCAGGGCACTGTCGGTCATGCCCAGGCGCAAACAGCAGGAACCCAGATTATAGTAGCCGTCGTACAGCAACGGATTATGTTGTAGCGCCTGGTCGGCCAGCGCCATCGCCTGAACATGCTGCCCGCGGCTGAACAGTTCCCGGGCGCGATCGTTGAGAGCAATCTCCGGGAAGAGAGCCTGTTTGTCGGATGTTACCCGGGCCGCTGCTGTCGTATCTCCAATCTGTTGATAGTAGTCAGTCAGTAGTTGCCAGGCGTTTCTGTTCCTGATCCGATCCAGTTGGAGGTAGTTTTTGAAATGCGCTATAGCGTATCGGGGCATGGTCTGGCTTGCCACCCGAGGCGCCAGGCTCAGGATTCCCAGCAGTATCGCCATCGCTACCGCTGGTCGTACAAATGAGAGTCGGTGGCGTTGATCAAGAACAGTGAAGTAGGCCAGGATCGTCAGCGGCACACCGACAATAGAAAACAAGTCCCAGTTGCGCGGCATACCAATACCGGGATTGAAGACCGCCACCCCTATCAGCGTACCCAGCACGGCAATGCCCAGAAAGCGGTACTCGCTTCGACGCCAACGACCCCCGGACGGTAACACCAGCAACGACACCGCTAAGACCGGCAGTCCCGGTATCAACAGCATAACGAGATTGCCCAGGTCAATAAAGTGTTTGAGGGAAAACAGCCAGTCACCCTCAACGGTGAACTGGTCCGGAACCAGCGGCAACAGCGCAAAAGTGAAAAATAAGTAGCTGGTATACAGGTAGTAATACAACACCAGCGCTGCCAGAGCCGTCACCGTTATGGTTAATACTCGGCTCTTAAGAGAGAGGTGTGCCACAGCCCGGCCGAGTGCTGTTCGTCTGAGGACCAGATACAAAAAGCTGGGCAACAATACCAGAGCCAACAAATGTAGAAAGACAGCGCCGACCAGGAGCGGCAGAGTCCACCAGGGAGATGCCCCGGATCGGGTTACTGCCAATCCCGACAGTGTGTACAACATCGTCATGGTCATCAGCAGCGCGTAGTTTTCAACATATCCGAAAAACAGCAGCATGTACCCACCGGTAGCCAGACCCAGGAAGAACAGGCAACGATCACCGTTATCATCGAAGAGACGACGGGTCAGAATGACCGAACCCAGCAACCAGCCTACCCCGGCTGTTATCGAGGTCAACCGAAAAACCAGCAACGCGCGCGCCGCAGCCTCACCCGGGAGCAATGCGAACAGACCTTCATGTATGAGCGAGGCGCCCCGGTCCCAGATTTTCACCGACGGGATCCCTTCCGCCAGACGTGACAACAACTGGTAACCATCGCCGAGGAAATGAGTCGTGGTGCGAAAGACGATGAAACAGGCAACCAGTACGACGGAAGCAATCCCGGCCAGGATAGTAAACCTGATCCGGCTGAGACTGTCGAAGGATGCCGATTTTCGGGAAGCCAGATGGAAACCGACAGCGCCGATCAGACCCACTACCAGCAAGCCATAGCGGATGACATCCGGATAGTAAGCCCACCAGTTGACCCCCCAGAGTCGCCAATGGGGAAAATATGACGCCAACAGGAAGAGAGCCAGGACGACCAGACACACTGCCGGTATCGCTGTCGAGCTTTTTCCTTGATGATTTATCGAGTCAGTCATGATTTGTACAAGGTAACAGGATGAGGCGGTATCATCAACCATCTTTACAGAACCGGCGATGTGATACTTGATCCCGGCATTGATAACAGTATATTCTTCCGCTATGCTATACGGCGGACAGACTGAAGTCGGGCAGATTGACAGCATCCTGATCAAACGTCCGCGGGACGGTTTCGTTTCTCAAGACCATCTCAACGCTCAGTGGCAGAAACTGAACTACCTGGCCTGCCCGGATTTCCAGCGAGCCATCGAGGAATACGATCAGTTCGTACAGTTGATGAAGCAGACTATCCCCAAAGTGCACATCCTGCCGCGCACAGAGACGCTCTCTATTGACTCCGTCTACGTGCGCGACGCTATGATTATGACCGATCGGGGAGCCATCCTGTGTAACATGGGCAAGAAGGAGCGCCGGGGCGAGCCTGAGGCCGCAGCCGACTTCCTGAAGGAACTTGAGGTACCGGTACTGGGCGCTATTACCGGCAATGGTCGACTTGAGGGTGGCGACCTGATCTGGCTGGACAACTCTACGCTGGTGGTTGGACGGGGCTACCGCACCAACGATGAAGGCATCCGTCAACTAAGAGAATTAACACGCGACCTGGTCGATCGGCTGATCGTGGTGCCGTTGCCTCATTGGTCCGGTCCCAACGACGTCATGCACCTGATGTCACTGATCAGTCCCGTTGACCATGATCTGGCGGCTGTCTACTCCCGGTTGTTGCCGGTCCCGTTTCGTGAGCTGCTGCTTGAGCGCGGGATACGCCTGGTGGAAGTTCCAGACTCTGAGTTTGAAACGATGGGCTGCAATATCCTGGCCGTCGCCCCGGGAAAATGTATCGCGCTGGAGGGCAATCCGCAGACTAAGCGACTGCTGGAAAAAGCCGGCGTAGAAGTGATGACTTATGTCGGCAACGAGATTTCCCGCAAAGGGGCCGGTGGCCCCACCTGCCTTACCCGACCGCTGAGACGAGTAATTTGAGGCTTGGTGGCGCACCCCTTGGGGTGCGTTTACAGTTCTTCTTCAATTAACGTACAAATAGGAATAGAAACTCACCGCAAGCGGTGAGCCACCCCCCCCTGCACGTTTATCAGTTTCATCATGTCTTATCTTGCACCGACTAAGTCGGGGTGTTACCAAACCGTGAAGACGGCGTCACTGGAATCGGAGACAGGGCCGCTGACTTCTGAAATTCGTACCAGGCAGGACGGATAGGGACCAGCCTTAAACACCGCCGAGTCAAGAAACCAGCTAAAGGTTCCATCATCAGAATTCACGTTGCCGGCCCCGTCAACCAGATACCACAAAAAACCGGTGAAATACTCGATCTTGACATTTCCCACAACTCCGGTCTTCTCCCAGGTGATTGGGTATGTGTTGTTGCTAGACCATTCCTCGCCGCCGTTCGGAGACGTAATGGTGATGCTGGGGGAAATCGCCGACGTGTCCTTAATCACCAACGGTCCTTTCCATGCCGGGGAGTAGCCGTTCAGGTTGTCGGCCACCAGCTTGTAAGTGCTGCCGTCGTTGAAGGTGAGCGTGTCGATCACAATCGAGTCGCTGGCGCTCCAGCTTGACAGTGTGAAATAGTAGCTGGCCCACAACCGCGCCTGCCCGGGATCGGCAGCCAGATTTTGCGAACCGATGCGAGATGCCCCGAACAGAAAATGCCTTTGGCTGTTGGTTGTCGAAATGGAATTGCCCTCATACAGGTACGTTCCCAACGTAAAGGCCGTTGTGACCAGCGACGTGGCAGTGGCACTGTCCATCTGCATATTGGCGTTATCCCAGGAGAAACCCATCGATCCCCCCGCCAGAGTCTGACCATTTCGCACATAAAGATCAAGCTGCAGGGTGTCATTGCCGGTAGCGACATCCGGCCTCCGGACTACGACAAGTTCCACAGAATCTCCTGATGGGGCATAGCTGCAGTTCACTGCACCCATACATGGAGCCGGTCCACCCAGGAACAGGTACTCATTCAGGAATACCATATCCCCGACATCAACATTATCGCACAGGTCCATATTGGCCGCAACGTATGACGGCGGTGCCGGCGCGCCCAACAGGAAGAGATAGGAACTCAGGTAGACCAGGTCGGCAACATCAATGCCACTGTAGGCGTCTACGTTCCCGCACGCCACGACCCCGGAGTCAATTGTAAAGCAGTGCGGGCCATCCCAGCCGGGCGTAATCTGATACATCCCACTCTGAGTTGACCAGAGCCAGTCACCGGCGGCTGGAAACCAGCAGGAATCAAGGCAGATTGTCTTGCCATGATGCCATGGATCAATCGGCCCGATGGTCAGAGTGTACGCTGTTTCGTCGAACCATGCCGTCAGGCCCCTGGAACCAAATATGTCTATAGCAGCAAAACCAACTGTATCGGCAGCCCAGCCATCAGTACTGAATGGATTTATTACGAATATATCAAACATACCCGGTACCCAGCTGTGGTTGATCGTGTCGGCGATGGTCGTATCCCACTGGGCGCCATCGAGTGAGTAGATTTGGAAGCCGTTCTGGATGGCTTCCCAGGCGGTGTCATCCCCCTTCATGTGGATATAAAACGTAACTTCCTGCCCGGTGGGAATGGTGTCACCATAGGCACCCGATACCGAATCCAGTGATAGGGCGGCCGTGGTCGTGTCACTTATATGCAGGTTAACCTCAATTGTATCCGGGGAGTTGTAGGCCTGGGCCGAGGTTAGTATCAGGTAACCGTAGTGATTGCCTGTAGCAAGACCGGAGATTTCAGCATGTACGGTAGTGCTGTCCGGTGTACTGCCGGTTGTATCATCTGCCCCACACCAG
>JBDRNJ010000034.1:0-3143 GCA_043811375.1 bacterium
ATGGAGAAGAAGGACGTGGTGAACCTTGCCACGGGATTTTTCGCGGTCGTGACCGTGGTGTTCGGTAGCGTGCTTTATATGGTGTGGTGAGGGGACCATCATGAAGATCCAGCTTGCGATTTCCTTTCAAGAGCCCCGAAGAACTGTTCTCAATCTACATTGCCAGCCCTTCTGTTGTTTACTATACTGAAAAGAAAGGGGCGCAATGGCAGGAAACATATTTAAATCCTTTCCTACTTTCTCGCTGCTATTTATCCTTGCTGTCTGGAGCGGCTGCGGAAACGTCTATTTCAGCGGGGATACTGAAAGCCGCGAGATCATCGAAGATGGCCACGCTGATGAAGCAGACCAGGATGAGCCTGAAACAGAGGATATGCCCTCCGACGAGATGGATCCTGACGTTCCAGACGAAGAGTCAATCATAACCTGGGCCAGGACCTGCGGAGGATCCGGTTTCGACTACTTGCGCTCAATGCAGATCACATCCGATGGAGGCTTCATTGCGGCTGGCGACACATACTCCTTCGGTGGCGGGACTTCCAACTACTACCCCGTCCCAGAAGTTCTGCATTCTATAGCGGCAATTTGGGTTCTTCATGCCTCCACTTTTTCATTTTGTAAAAAGCGTTCATTCAGCATCGCGGTGAAAGCTGCCATTGCTTGTTCTGCTTTCTTCTTCCGTTTAGGCCCGTCTTCCTGTTGAATGATTGCCGTTATGGTTTTATGTTGTGATGATACCGTTTCAATGAGTTGTTCCCAACTCTTTTCGGAGACTTCCAAAAAGTAGTGGTTGAGCAGATTTGTCATGAGCATGAGCCCTTTGGTGAGGATGCGCATTTCCATCTGTTGCACCGAATTGCGCAGCATTTTCGTGAAGCGCTTGACGGCCAGTTCGTGCAATCCTTTGCCATCATAGGACCAGCGGAAGGGATGTGCGAGCAGACAGTTCCATAATTCCACAAAGGCATCGAATACCGCTTTGAATGCTTCCGGTGAGCCAAATGACTCGCTGAGTACCTTCCTTGCCATGATGCCAAACCAGATTTCGACAAGATTGAGCCAAGAGCCATGGTAGGGTGTGAAGTGAATGACGATCCGTTTTGTATCTGACCGCAGCCATTCAACTCGTTTCGATTGTGCATTCAGTTCTTTTTCTGGAGGGCACCCGACTCCGCTAAGTTCTGCCACGGCCTGGCAAAATCGATAACCACAATGGCTTGAGAGATTGTCCATGACGTAATGGAGTTGTTCTGTCACCGGAAATTTGTACACGTGGCGCCTGAAGACTTCCAGAAATGTGACGGTCTTGTGGTCCCCGTAACACTCAGCGTGTACCTTTCCGTTGGCATGATTGAGGAAGGCAAAGACATCCATGGTTCCATTCCGAATGTACTCAAATTCCTCAAGGCGCTTTTTCATCTCTTCCGTTCGCAAATCAGGGGTGAGCCGCTTGAGGATCTGGATACCAGGGCATTCATCAAAGAAGAAGAGGTAGCGTGGAGGGCTCATGTACAAGGCCACGAGATGCTCCATTTTGGGGAAGAACTCGGGATCGGTTATGTGAAGGAAGTAGTGGGATCGATGTGGCTTGAGTTTGTTATTCTTGAGGATCCGATGAATCGTGGATCTGCTCGGAGCTGCATCAATTTGCTCAGGATGGACTTTTAGGTGAAGTGCAGCCCATCTCAACGTCCATCTACCGCAACCAGATAGAGGTTGAGTCTGACAATAGAACGCCACAATCTTCAGATGGGTCTCCTCGATGTAAATAGCCGGACGACCGGAGCGGGGACTATCGTTTAAATCATCCGTTTCGGTGCGACGGAGAATCCAGCGGCGAACTGTGCACACACAACAGCCCATAAAAAGGGCGACAGCTTTAGCGCCGATGCCTGAGTCGGCCAGAACGAGGATCGCTTTCCGGCGACAGACCTTCTCAAGCATCGCTACCGACGACGATGTCAGAGAAGCGTGCTCGGGGCATCCATCATCGGTTTTAGCGGCACAGATCGCTAATTCCTGTCTGTTCCTTGCGGTGTGCACTGCCCGGGACAAATGAATGTTGGCCTCAAGAAGCAGCGTCAGGAGTTTTTTTTAATGCGTCCACCAGCTTTGGAAACGTTTTCTTGATGCTCGCAAGACCAAGCTTGTTCATGTGCCAGCGAACCGTCCGAGGCGACAACTCGGCCTGGGTTCGTTCGTTTACCAACTCGGCCAACACGTCGCTCGCAGTAGAGAGCCCGGTCACAGTACGAGCCGCAAACTGCTGGATGATCTCTGCCTTTTGAGCCGGCCCGACACGGTACTCTTGCCTCTGTCCTCTCCTCTTATCAACCAACGACTCCACGACGTCGTCGGATGCCAGTTTCCTGGCCAGTTCACGGCAATGCGCGTTAGAAAATCCCAAGACCGAAGCCGTCTCATGGGTCGAAAGCAGTCCCGAATTCTGCAGCGACAGCAAAACAGTCCTCACCTGTATTTTGTGTGCAGCGGGAATTCTCAACTCTCCGGCGTTCGAGTCGAAGCCCACAACAACCCACTCGCCGTCCCGGCGTACAGAAATTCGTGCTGTAGTCTTGGTAACTTTCGGAGCGGAGGGAACGTCTGATCGCCGACGATCCATAAACGCCTGAAAGCCGTCGCGCAACACGACACGAATCGTGGTTTTCACCGATTCCTCCGGAATGCCCACCAACGTAGCTATAATCCTGCGCTTTGCCCCAAACAAATAGAGAACAAAGACCAATATCCGGCACAGCACTTTTGGGTCGAACACCCGCATGGCTCTCCTGATACGTTCCTCTGACTTCTGCGGTAAAAAATCTATCTCTCGGCAATCCATGATGTTTACTCCCAGCTATATATTAAACCCATTATTCTGCAAATGCAAGCCTTTTGCAGTCTTTTACATGGGTTGCTATAACATATTGGTGGGTTTAATGCAAGTAATTTATGCGGAATTCATATTGCCGTAGAGGCGAGCAATACTTTCAGGACGGGGTACTAGTAATACATGATCCATTCAACTACCCATAACTCAGGGGTGTTCAGCTCGTTGGGCACCAGGAACCCTCCAGCGCCTACCATTCCCCAGCCGTCAACGGGCGTGCACCACCCATCGCACTCCGTGCCGGTGCAGCCGA
>JBDRNJ010000035.1:0-6931 GCA_043811375.1 bacterium
CCTACGCCGCTGAGGCTATGATACATATCCTCGTGGCTCGCAATTTCGATCTGCCGTCCTATACGATAGACGAAATCGAGGAGGCGGTACAGCAGAGTTCCGACTTCACTGATCTAAAATCAGACGGCCGGGCGCATATGCAGACAGCCCTGCTGAAGATACTGGCTGCTGAAGAGCAAGCGGAGTTGGCCGGCAATGAGCTCTACGCCATATTGGCGTCCGGCCACGACCACAGTGACGGTATTCTGGTAGCATACCGGGATGACTCAACCGACGTGCGGGAGATCGTCGACAGCCTGGTCAAGTACCGGGAGTATTTCGATGGTCCCAAAGAAATGGAAATCATCCTAGATGACGATGACACCCTGACGGAGATTGTCGACCTGGCGCAGTTCTTTGACAACCCGGTCAACAATCTCAAGGATCTTCTGCCGGCATACGTGGTCACTATCGATTCGAATGGTATGGAGCACTTTGCGGCCGAGCATTTCAGCAGCGCCGCTTACTGGGATTCGCTGCTGCACATCTACGGCGTGAGCAAGCCCAATGATACGCTTTCGTGGTTGGAGCAGTATGGTTTTTGGGGACATATGCCGGATGATTCCACCAGCGCAGAGTTCTACGAGTTCCTCGTCGGTTATGCAGACACGGGGTGGGGTGGTTATATCTACTACTACACAAACCAATCTATCTTCGGCTGGGACGACGTGCGCTACTATGATTGGGGAGGAGACCCCCGGTGGATATCGGACTACTATTCCAACCATCAATGGGATTTCATCAATTATTGGGAGATTAGTGAGGTCTGGGTAGCCTGCTCTGAGTGGAAAGCTACCAGTTACGATGACTGGACCTGGCCCGATCCGACTTTCGGAGGTGTAATGCCGAATATGACCAATTATCGGCTGAAATACGAAGTCATCAACGACGGCGACCCGACCAGATGGGAGCAGAGCGGCTGCGAGTATATCGAATGGGAGGGTATATTTGATGATGAGGACCCGTACGGACCGATCACTCCGGGACCTTAGACAAAGCGAGGTGCGGACATCCGCGGTCTGGTAGTCATTTGGCTTTGTTTGCTGGGGTCGGCTGCTATGGCCGGCCCCGGTGACGACCCGGTCCGGCATCCCTCCCGATGGGTGTCGGTTCAATCCGAGTACCGCATGTCGCGAATGTTTGACGACGGTCCCTCCCGACGCTGGAACCTGGGGGCAACCATTACCGATGTTACTTTCGCCCGCGCTACGGGAGGCTGGTACACTGAAGCTGTCATCAGCTATGTCCGGCCCAGCGGTGCAATCACCTACTCCGAACCGGACGGACTCTCGGCCCAGGCTCTGCCGACAGAACCGCACCTGTGCGGGGATGTTACGATCCGGTCACCGGGGGAGTATCTTTCCGCCGGTATTCGGGTCGAGACCGGACGTGAAAACCAACGGGAACTGGGTATGTCCACCTTTATTAGACCTTTTCGCGAATTGACGGTCGGGGTGGAACGATCGCGGCAGCATCCAATCCCCTTTCGCACCGAACTGTACTACGCCGACGAAGGCGGTACTTTGACCTGGTCGGTCCCGGCGGATGTCTGGCGTTATGAACTGCGGGTGTCGCCGCAACCGTGGTGTACGTTCAGCTCGCAATTGACAGAGGCAGAGCTGTCACCGGGACGGACAAAGGAGGACCATCCATCGCACGATGGATACCTGGCCACTCTCGATGGCCCCTGGCGTGACGACCTCTACCGTATCGAAGTACAGGTGCCATGGTCTTCGTTACTGTCGGGTGAGTATAGGGAAATCTCGACCGATCTTCGTTTGCTGGCCTTCGACGACGGCAACAGGTTCGCTCATTTTGGGGTTGCCGAGCTTGACGCCTCCTGGTGGGAGTTTCGCTTCACCAGAGGTCACTTGCTGTTATCGGTCCAAAAAGGAGAGGCCACGGGTGATCTGGCCGGAGCCGTCGACGCCTGGCCGTTTATTCACGGCCTGTTGCGTTTTATCGGCCAGCGCAGGCATTTTATCGGCACAGGCCGACTTGTCTGGGAAAACATCACCGGTCAGAATTCCTGGTCCATAGTGCGACAACTACGCCTGCAGATCGGTCTGCGCTACCTGCATCTGGAACCGGACGTCAGTTACAAAACGTGGCGGCCGGTTTTCTTGGGTATGGGTGTCGACGACCTGAAACACGGACGTTTGGATATTCGCAGCGCTCACCTGGTGCACCTCAGGGTAACGCCTCAGATAAACTATCGGCACTGGCGGCTGGACATCTCGGCCGGACAATGGGCGCCGCTTTCAGTCAACCGCTGGGACGAGGAGGACGAATCAACCGGTGGTTCTTCATCGTCGGACAACGATCATCCCCACGTCGGTTTTGATCTCTCCGCTGCTGTGTCCTATTCACTGTAGGGGGCAATTCATCAGATTGATATCGTGCTATTAATTTGATTAGCGTCGGTGCAGCAGGTACATCTGCCAGAGGTCACGGCTGCTGGTTTGCAGGTATGGTGTCAGGGCCAACATGCCGGTGCGACCGATGTTTTTTCGGTACTGTTTCAGTTCGGTGAATTTTTCATCGATTTCACTATCCTCCGGCGGCGTCAGGGAAGCCTTTTGCATCAACAACAACCCCTTGGCTCGCAGGGCCAGTTCCAGGTGAACCCGCAGCAGACCCAACATATCGGCCACGACCGTCACCGGGAAACGATCGTTGAGCGATTCCAGGTAACGGCCGATGCGGCTGTCGAGAATCCTGCCGGTGGTGATTGCTTCCAGGAGTTTCATGTCGGCATCGAGGCCGTGTCCCAGCCAGCGGCGGGTAGCTCTCTCGCTGTAATGATATACGATAATAACCAGGGCCGAGAAAATCCCCAGGACAACCACGGTTGATACCAGCGGCGGCAGGATGAAGTGATTAAACAACGAGTGCAGCACAATGGCGCCGCCCAGGCCGGGCAGAAAGACAGCCGGTCCCCAGGTATCTTTGCGCTCCGACAGGTTCTGGCTGACAATACCGAACATCGCCATGGTACCGCCGTGAACAGCAGCCGTCCCAAATCCCCTGACGACCCATAACATCGGGTTGGAACCCTCCAGCGCCCACCAGAAGGAAATGTTTTCGACAAGAGCGAAACCGGCTCCAATAGCAAACCCCTGTATGGCCGCATCCACCATAAAACCCACGCGGTGTCGGCGGATCAGATAGATGATGAACAATGACTTGACGACTTCTTCAATTACCGGCGCCACATAGCGCGTGAACACCGCCAGCCGCAGATCGGGGAGAGTCAGTAAAAAGTTGTTGGCTATCAAGCAGACGACGGCCACCACCATACCGACTATAATGGTCAGCAGCACCGTCTGCAATTTGATCAGTTTATAGCTGTCAAGCAGTATCAAGCCGGCCAGAAACGTCAGCACCGGAATCAGGCTGACGGCGATTTCGGCAATTTCGGTCACAGCACTTTCAGAGATACCATCAGTTCGTCGGTCGGGCGATCGCCGATCTCCTCGAAGGCCAGGGCATAGCCGACCGAGAACGTTAATCTCAGGTGAGAAAGCATGATCATACGCAGGTCCAACTGGGAACCGACATTGAGTAACCGCCGGCGGTAATCATTATTATGCATGTTGGTAACAATACCGGTTGAGAAAACAGCCAGTCGTACCCATGTACAATAAAACGATGTAAAACCCAGTCGTCGGAACCGCAGCGGCGGGAGAATCAACTCAGCCGTCATACGTCCGAAATTGGTGCCGGCGATGTCGTTGAGTTCCACGCCGGGAAAGCTGTGCGACAGGCGGTAGCGCTTCTCGGTGCGATAATCGACCCAGTTGTTGCCAAAACCACCAAAGAAGAAATTCGCGAACGGTTCACCCCGGTCGCCGTAACTGTAACCGCAGGAACTCCGTAACCACAGCGAGAGATGATCTATCGGGAGCGGCAGGCCGAAATCGAAGTTGTTCTGTATCCGGGGAAAGGCGTATCCGTTGACGTAAGTGCCGGAGGAGATCACCTGCCACCTGATACCACGTTCATAGTCGACCGCGCCAATTGATGCCCCCTGGTTACGATAGCCGATCCTGGCGCTGACCGAGAGAAACCGGTCAAACGAGGTCGATATCCGCTGGTAGTCGGGCAGTCGCTGAAGATTCCCATACCATGTCAACCGCAACGAATAGTCGAGGTGACGGGGCGGATCATAGTACAAACTCTTGCGCAGTCCCAGCCCCGCCGAGTAACCCTTGCGGCTGGTTTTGGTGGGTCCGAAAAGATCGTAGAAGTCGGCTGCGTTGTATTTGAAACTGAGTTGCCAGTCAATGTACCGATACTCCCAGTTGACATGCCACCGTTCATTCTCCGGCAGCTCGGTGGTCGGTGAATAGGACGCAGTCAGGCTGGTTTTGTGTAACCCCAGCGGCTCCGCCGCGTTGAAACGCATCCCCAGCGCCACCTCGTCCTTGTAACCTTCCACAACCGGGTAGACCGATGACAACCCGAGATGCTCCATCCCCCGGTACCGGCCGGAGTCAATAGTGAGCGCTTTCAGATCGATATCCGCCGGCGAACCGACCACCCAATCCCTGACGAGTTGGTACTTCTCGACGATTTCCTGTCCCAGGTACACGATGGGGCTGATATCTTCAATCGTGTCGTCTGCGATCATAACCGGAACAAATCCCTGTCCGGTGTAGCGGAAAACAATCAGTGAATCGGCTGAGATCGGTATCGGCCTGAAAAAACCGCTCTCACAGTTGGTGACGGCCTCCATTGAGTCACGAGAGAAATCATAACGAAAGATATTGGAAACGCCCGAATAGTATGACGAGCCAAAAAGGAACCGGCCATCTGAAGAAAAGACGAAATTGGCGGGGATGCTGTGGCCAAAGTCGTACAACGTGGTGTAAGTAGTGTCATCGTTCATCAATTCCGGCACCGACATCAGAATCAATGTCTGTTTACCGCTTATCTCGGACAGCGATGCCGACAGCCGCAGACCGTCCGAAGAGATGTCGATATCGTACACATCTCTGCCGTACGGCCAGGAGTAAATCTGATTCCACTCCGTATAGGGATAGGGAATCCTGACCAGTGTTGATATGCCGTTGAAGTGCCGCACACCCCACAACGAACTGTCGGCGGCACAGAAGGTCAGGTCGCCCACCCGGGCATCCTTCAGCAGTGTCCGCGACCGGCCCGTTCGCGTGTTGACAAGTCTGAGATCGCGCCAGTCGTTATTGTCGGTCGTATAGAACAGGTTGCCGTTGCTGTTGTCATAAGCCAGCGATGTGACATAAAAAAGTGCGGCACCCTTGACATCGCACACTCTCTGCATGCTTCCGTCGACCAAGTCAATGGCAGCAATGTGCGCCGGTCGCCCGGGATAATAGACGGCGGCATAAAGCGTTCCGTCGGACGAATCGTACCAGGCACGGGAAACGGAACCCAGGGCCTTTCGGGAAAGGGGACGGAACTTTGTCATCGGATAGACGCGGATGGAGTCAAGGTTGGTTTGCTGAAAGCGGTGCTCGAAAGCCACCCACTCAGTCCAGGCCTGATCCAGAGACATACCATAGGTCCGATTAAACTGAGCTGCGAAATAAGCCCGACTGCCGCTCTTTCGAGACACCCACGCCACCAGCTTTTCAGGACCGTATTGGTAAGCCAGGTAGCTGAAGAAGCGAGTGCCGTACAGATATGAGTTTACGCCCACCTGGAAATCGACTTTGGTACCTTCCGACTCGAGGCTGACGATATCGTAGAAATGAGCACTGTCGAGCACCATAGTGCGAAATACCATCTCATCGTAGGCGCCTAGGGCGCGGCCCAGCCCGCCCGCCATCCAGGTCTCCATAAACACAGCGATCCCCTCATGGTACCAGATCGGCGCCGACCGGCGAGGTGAAGTCAGGTAGCTGTAGACTATCGACAGGGGATTTTCCGCAATGGCGGCTACCTTGCCCATGAATGCCGTCCGGAAGATATTGTCGCTGCCGCAAGCTTTGTCACCGGCCACGATGTGCATCACCTCGTGGTTGAGGGTGGCGTTTATGCGTTCGTTGGCGGGAGCCGTTTCATAGGCATAACTGATGGGTGCCATGGAGATGGAAACACGATTGCGCGGAATGGTACTGGCGCCGGCATTACCGTAATCGCCGAAGTCATGCAGGACCAGAGTAACTTTATCCGATGGAGTGTACCGCCACAAGTTGCGGTGAAATGACAGGGTATTTTCAAAGCACCGGGCGGTATGCGGTACCAGGTAAGATGGCGCTCCCCCGATGTAGATAAGACGCATGTTGTCGGTTTCTATGAAATTGAACTGGGCTTGAGCCCCGGTGGTCAGAAGCAGCAACAAGCAGGTTGTCAGTCTTAGCAAAGGTACCGTCCGTAATTTTTGATAACAAACAACAGGCATCATCCCTGTGTCAGGCTACAATATACGTGTCGACGGCCGGATATGCAAGAACCGGTTGACCGGCCGCAAGACAACAAAGTCTGAAACAGCTCACCCAAAGGTGCCGTTACCACCAAATAAAAGATGCCGCAACGTTAGTTGCGGCATCGAATTGCTTCTCTGAAGATACTCAACGTTCCCAGAGTGTGGCTTATCCGGCCAGCCCGCTGAGTTATGCCCCTCTGTCTTCGCTGACTACCCTACACCTGCCAGGCAGCAACGAACCGCAGCGGATTCGGTCGGCGCCGTTTTACTTCACCTGGTCCAGGTCCTCCATTGCCCGTGCAAACGCCGTGCTGGTGATGTCATCCCGAACAGTGCTGGAACCCATGGCATGGGCGAAAGCCGGTTGCATCAAGCCATGGCTGAGAGCCGTACTGAAAAGAATGTCCTTGGCCAAGCTGTTTTCCTGCAGGCGATTGAAGACATCGCTGACAGCCAGATGCCGCACACCCGGATCCAGCAGGG
>JBDRNJ010000036.1:0-67000 GCA_043811375.1 bacterium
GATATTGGAGCAGCGGGAACGAATCAAGACAGAAACAATCAGGAAACGGAGAGAATCATACCGAAAAGCCATTGCAATGAGGCAAAGTGTGTCTTAGCTTAAGGAGCAACGTGTCCGACTTGTTTGACGACATACAGCGCCCAGTTTTCAGAAATAACCGGCACTCTTCCAGGGACAGCATTCGCGACTTTCTTTTTGCCCCTACCCTGAGTTTCTTCACTTTCCGGGTGGGTACTGATGGGATCAATTCGCGTTCATGAGCCCAGATAAATACTGACCTCAGCACACTGACTTCGTAGTTCACTGTCTGTGGCTTGGGAAGTCGCTTCTCCCTATGGTTACCTAGTTTGTCACCATCAGCAGCAACCTTCAACTCTAGGGATTGCAGACGCTGGCTCTGAAATGATTCAATGTGCTCAGGCTTGATCTGAGAGACAAACTTCAGGTTAGTATGAAACATCCTGAGAAACTGCAGGAATGTATTCAGGACAGCCAAGTACCGCTTGACAGTATTCGGAGCAGTGCGAAGCCTGACGTGATCTGTATACTCCTGAAAGAAATCATCAATCCGTTTTTGTCGACCAGATATACCCAGTTTCTCAAGCCTGCGGCTTTCCTCCATTGACTCGATTTCTCTTTTGAGAATCTTAGCTTCTCTGACTGAGCCAGCTCTGATCCACTTGTGCCTGCCCCGAAGGCAAACCACTACATAGTAGGTCTTCTTACCGTTCTTACCCTTCTTGGACTGTATACTTGCCACACCAACCTCTTAGAAATCTGTTAGATAATCTAAGGATCGGAGAGGATTGTGTCAATAACTTATTGTGGGACAGCGGAGACTTCTGTTAGAAAAAAATATGGCGGAGAGGCAGGGATTCGAACCCTGGATGGCTATTAACCATACACACTTTCCAGGCGTGCGCCTTAAACCGCTCGGCCACCTCTCCGACAACAGATAAGAATACACGATCCGGCCACGTCGCCGCATCAACAACTAATTTATATAACACCGCCCAAAAGACAAGAGCTATCTTCTTACCGCCTGTCCGGGGCCGTATCGCAGATCATGATCGGCTTTCGCGCTCATCACCGCAACTGGTGCCGAGTAGTAAACAGCTGCCGTACGGCCAGTTGGACAGCGACAACAGATGTAATCGTAACCGCCGAGAGTAACATGTAGGCGACAATGACCTGAAGCAATACCGCTTCCAGTGGCTCGGCGCCGCCCAGTATCATACCGGTCATGGCGCCGGGAAGAGCCACGATACCTACCGTTTTCATGAAGTTAAGAGTGGAGATCATTCCGGTGGTGATGGCCTGGCGGCGGAATCGCCCTGACGCTGTCGGCCAGTCTTTGCCCAGCGCCAGGGCCGTCTCGATGGCCAGCCGGTTGTCGACCACGTCGGACATCAAACGATCAATCGACAGGGCCGAGGCATTCATCGAGTTGCTGATTATCATCCCGGCCAGCGGGATCACGTAACGTGACTGCAGAGGTATGATGTCCAGCAGGAGCATGGTCGCCAGAGTGAATAGCGAACCGATAACCATCGCCACCAGAGTCACCGGGAAGGCACCGCTGAGTTTCTTGATCCGGCCGGAGGCCGCCTGCGCCCCCACGACTATCATTACCATCATCACCACCCCCATGAGCCACAGCGATTCAAGACTGAAAATCAGCTCCAGAGCATACCCGACCGCGATCAACTGTATGAAAGTCCGGACCGATCCCAGTGCCATCTCGCGGGCGACCGGTATACGCCACCAGCGGGTAATGCCGATCGACACTACTACCAGAACCAGTGCCAACAGGGCATCAACAATAGTGGGACTGGTCATTTCAGCCGCTTTTCCTTGAAGAGTCGACCCGATTCGGTCAGCGGGCTGCTCACAACCTGCTCACACGGTCCGGCTTCGGCCAACCGCCCGCCCACCATCAGAACCGTCCGCCCCCCCATGCGCAAAGCCTGACGAGGATTGTGAGTAACCATAACGACGGTCCGCTCACTCATAGACATCAATTTCGTGATCAGTTGTTCGACAGACTCGGTGTGACTCGGGTCAAGCGCTGCAGTCGGTTCATCGAGAAGAATGACCTCAGGATCGGTAGCCAGCAGTCTGGCCAACGCTACCCGCTGCTTCTCGCCGACCGAGAGAGTACTGCTATCCTGATCGATCAACGTCCTCGGAATCTGCGCCTGGTCGGCCAGACGCCGCACGTCGCTCTCTGATAGAGAACTGTCGGCAAACAGGATATTGTCACCAACGGTACCGGGAAACATATATGGTGTCTGCAACAGATAGCTCACCCGGCGACGCAACTGACAGGGATCGTATTGGCTGCTGTCGCGGCCATTGAAACGAACCTGCCCGGAAGTCGGCTCGTCCAGACGATTAAACAGTCGCAGTAGCGATGATTTTCCCGCCCCGGAGGGGCCGACGATAGTAGTGAGCTGTCCCCGGGCAAAGGCACAGGAAAAATCGTCGACTATGGTCCGCAAACCTCCTTCGCTGCGCACTGTTCGTGTCAAATGCACCGCTTCGATGACAGGGGCACCGGAGTCGTCGGCGAGATGGTTATTGTTCACGGTCACCAAAATACAAATAACGCTGAAGCAGCTTAACGTAATCCGACCACCCCGATCCATCATGCCGGTCCCGAATGCGACTAATAGCCCCCATCTTGCTGTCGATCTCATCGCAGTAGTATATTACAAAAGCCTCCGGCATCTGCGGCACTACCGGCGATGCAAACTCCAGCGTACCGTGATGGGAAAGAATGATGTGCCTGAGCTGCATCAATAACCCTGCCGGGAATGATTCGACAGCAGCCGCCTTCTCGCAAATCCAACTGTCGGCGATACTGATATGCCCCACCAAGCGGCCTTCGTCGGTGTAATCGATGGCAGTCTGAACCGAATACTGCCGAACCTTGCCCAGGTCATGAAGCAGCCCGCCGAATACCAGGTAGTCGCGGTTGAGAAAATCATATCCCTTTGCCACCCGCAAGGCCAGTTCGGCTACATCGGCCGAGTGCTGTGAAAGACCGCCGACACAGGCATGATGCCACAGTTTCCCGGCTGCCGCATTGAGAAACTGGTCGAAGAACTCTTCATCAGACCAGAATGAGGCCACCAACCACTTAATATCCTGGTTTTCGATTTTGTCCGTGAGAGACAGAATTCTCTCTCGTCGGCGCTCCCGGGGTTCGGCTGACTGCGGTAGGATATCCTCGATAGCATACTCGTCGTCCTGAGCCGGGCGCACCTGGTGGACGGTCAATTGCTTCCTGCCCCGGTACTCTCCCACCAGCCCGCGAACCTTGACAACCATGCCCTCACTGAGGTCACTCAGGCAGAACTGGTCCGGTTCCCACATGACAGCGCCGATACGGCCGGTGCAGTCGCCCAGCTCCAGCGAGACATACTTCCCCCGGGTGTACTCGCGAACCTCCCTTTTCCTTACCGCAAAAAAGGAAGTTATCGTGTCATCGATCACCAAATCCTGGATTTTCTTGTGATCACCGGCAATCATCGCAGCAAGCCTCCCGACAGACATTTCCCAGAGCAACCGAACGGTTTAATATGATCTTGGAAGCGGCACGTTTTATCAATATATTCACGTGACGCCATGAAGATACTCAGCCGATATATTCTCAGAGAGCACCTGGGGCCTTTTCTGTTTGCATTTTCCACTATTACTTTTCTGCTCATTATTGACTTTGTACCCAAGATTGTCAACAGCGTTTTAGACAAGGACTTGCCCGTTTCGGTGGTGTTTGAACTTATCGGACTCAACCTGGCCTGGATGGTGGCTCTATCAGTCCCTATGTCGGTCCTGGTGGCTACGCTGATGGCCTTTGGCCGGCTCACTTCCGATTTCGAGGTAACGGCAATGAAGGTATCGGGAGTCAATCTGTTACGGGTCATA
Source organism: bacterium (assembly GCA_043811375.1). Classification (GTDB taxonomy): domain Bacteria; phylum Zixibacteria; class MSB-5A5; order GN15; family FEB-12; genus JBDRNJ01. The sequence continues at coordinate 3,931 of JBDRNJ010000036.1, forward strand.
TTGCCCCTTCTGGTCGCCGGCGGGGTGATCATGGCTCTGATGATCGCTTTTAACGACCGCGTCCTGCCGGACCTCAACAAACGTGCCCGGACTCTCCGATCCGACATCTCGCGCATGCGGCCAACGCTGGTGTTTCGCTCGGGTATTTTTATCTCTGACATTCCGGGGTACTTGATTCTGATTGAGAAAATTGACCACACTACCTCGCGAGTCGAACAGGTGCGTATTACAGACACCAAAGACCCCTCCAAACCACAGATTATCGTCGCCGACTACGGCTACCTGAAAGTGACCGATCGCGGTCGCAATATGCAGTTCACACTTTACGACGGTGAACTGCATTCGCTGGATACCGAAGATCCCGAGAATTACCGCCGTCTGGATTTTCAACAGCAGGTAATAAACATAGCCGGCACGGCTTCGGAACTGGACCGCAGCGATTCCGACTACCGTACCGATCGTGAGATGTCACTCGATCAGATGCAACTCAACGTCGATCGCGCTCAAACCTCGATCAAACCCTTCCGGGAACGAATCAACCGATCGCTGGGCGAGCGGATCGATCTCCTGTTTGACGGCAACCCGGTTGTTGACTCCGACAGCAACCTGACCGACTCGGCTGCCCTGATGGGTGTACTGCGGGGAGCCGAGGCACTTGTGCAACAGTTGACAAGAAGCCGCCAGCAGATTAAGGCTCAGTGCCGAGTAGCCAACAAGTATGCCATTGAAATTCACAAGAAATACTCCATCCCGGCCGCATCACTGGCCTTTATCCTGATCGGCGCACCGCTGGGAGTAGTGACACGACGGGGCGGTATGGGAACCGCAATTTCGATCTCAATCCTGCTGTTCATCGTCTACTGGGCTTTCCTGATCGGTGGTGAGGATCTGGCCGACCGCGGCCTGGTGTCGCCCTTCTGGGCCATGTGGAGTGCCAACATCCTGGTCGGTGGCATCGGTCTCTATCTGTTGTACCTAGTGGTGACGGAAAAGCCACCGCTGGGGCTGTTCAGGAAGAAATACTCGAGACATCATGATAAGAAAGATTGACCTCTACCTGCTGAAATCTTTTTTCCAGGCGCTGGTGGTCGTCACGGCAGCCGTGGGGCTGACAATTATTGCCATCAATGCCATAGAGGAGATGCGTGATTTCATAGATCACGAAGTACCGCTGCTGAGCATCCTCGAATACTACCTGTACTTCGGTGGCTGGGTAATCAAATCGTTTCTGCCGATGTTCGTTCTTCTGGCCGCTCTTTTCTCCGTCTCCATCATGGCACGACGGAACGAGTTGCTGGCCATGAAGACATCAGGTCTGTCGTTATACCGAATAGCCTGGCCGCTTTTTGTGGCCGCCGTCCTGCTGTCGCTGGGTCACCTCTACTATAACGAGTACCTCTATCCACCGGCCAACAAGAGGCGTCTGGAGATCAAGGAGTTCACTATCGAAAAACGATCCCAGCAGCGCCTGCACCATGTCAAGAATATTTACCGGCAGATTCGTCCCGGTTACTTCTACACAATCGCCGGCTTCCAAGTCGACCGGGCCGAGGGTCGGGATCTGAAAGTTTACAAGACCGATCACAATCGCCTCAGCCAGATCATCACGGCGGCTACCATTCATTACCAGGATTACCGCTGGGTGGCCCGCAACGGTGTCGTCCGTACCTTTGATTCCACCGGTGAGACATTCAGTGAGTTTACCGTCCTGCCCCTGCCCGACATCATGGACAAACCGGCCGATTTCTCCCTGCCTATCGGCAAACCGGAGGATATGAGCTACGACGAACTGAAAGCATACATTGAACTGATGAAACGCACCGGCGGACCCTACCTGCGCGAATCGATCGATCTGGAAACCAAGCTGGCCTACCCGCTGTCGTCAGTCATCGTGATTCTGATGAGTATCCCCTTTGCATCCAATCCTCGTCGCGGCGGAATTGCGGTCTCCATTGCCTCCGGAGCCTTGATCTCGCTGGCCTATTTTGTGCTCTTCAGGGTGCTGCAATCGGCCGGATACAACGAACGCGTCCCCAGGGAGCTGGCTGTCTGGGGTGTCAACGGACTCTTTCTTGTCATCGGCGTAGTGGCCATGTTGAAAGCGAGGAAATAATGCCGCATCCTGACCATGAAAAAAACCGACAGGCCTGGAACGAAATGACCGAGGTACATTTCCGGCACCCCGACTACCATGTAAAGGAATTCCTGCAGGGACGCTCCTCTCTCAAGGCGACTGAACTCGACGAGATCGGTGATGTTAACGGCAAGAACCTCCTGCATCTGATGTGCCAGTTTGGTCTGGACAGTCTGTCATGGGCGCGGCGCGGCGCTATCGTCACCGGCGTCGATATCTCCGACCGGTCAATCGAGAGAGCCAACGAATTGAAGGAAAAGGCTCGCCTGACGGCGCGCTTCGTTCGCTCCGACGTGCTGGACCTGGTGGGCAAAATCGATGACCGGTTCGATATCATCTATCAGTCGTACGGCACTCACTGCTGGATAGCCGATCTCAACCGTTGGGCGCAGGTGATTGCGCACTACCTCAAACCGGGCGGAATCTTCTACTTTATCGATGGTCACCCGATCACTCAGATATATGAGGTGGAAAACGGGTCGTATTTCGACACTGCCCCGGAGCGTTACAGCGGGGAACGTGATTACTGCGACCGCTCCTACCAGATCAAGAACGAACTGGTCGAATGGCAGCACACCCTGGCAGACTTTATTAATGCCGTTATCAAAGCCGGACTGATTATCGAAAGACTTAACGAGTACAACGGGGGGTATTACCCGGTTCATGAGGACTGGTATGAAAAGGATGGCTTCTGGTACCCGCCCGACGGCCCGCCGCCTTACCCCCTGATGTTTTCACTCAAGGCGCGCAAACCGGGGTAAGCCGTTTTCTGCACATGCTCCTTAGAATGTGATTGTAGAAGTGTGCATTTACTGTTCTGTCAGGTCTTGCGGCGCAGCCGTGTGACCTGACAGCCACAAGTGGCTTTTATTCTGTGGGCGGCAGATGTCCACATCTGCCCCACTCTGACCATACCCGGCCCAACGAGACTACAGCACAACTTTTACTGCCGCGTGTAAATCCCCATCAGTTGTCCCTCGGCCAGGATATGCCCCGCCATCGCCTGCTCCAGGTCCGCCCTGGTAGGCGGATCAGGAAAGCCCAGATCGGAATCGATGGCATACACTTTGAAGAAATAGCGGTGCGTGCCGTCGGGCGGGCAGGGTCCACCATACCCGGTGCTGTCGAAACTGGTCATGCCCTGACAGGCACCAAAAGCAAGCGTCTCATCAGGCGGCACGTCCGGCGGCAACCCCGGCGTGATCGCGGGAATGTTGTAAAGCACCCAGTGCACCCAGGTACCCGCCGGCGCATCGGGATCGTCGACGATAAGAACCAGGCTCTGCGCGTCCTCGGGAATATTGCCGAAAGCCAGCGGCGGGGAAATGTCGGCACCGTCACAGGTGTACTCCGGCGGAATCATGCCACCCTCTTCAAAGGCAGTGCTGGTAACGGCAATCATTTCGCTCTTTTCCTCCGGTGGTGGGGAAGCATTGGCAGTATCAGAAGCATCGCTTCTTTTGTCCCCCCGACATCCGCTGAAAATGGCTATCAGGAATGCTACGATTACCACAACTTTCAAACGCATAAATCCCTCCTTGGTTTATCACGTTCATCCTGGTGTTTGATCAAAAAGTATATCCAGCCGCTGCAACCGCAAACAAAAAAACGCGCCCCCCACAATGTCCTTGTAGGGCAGGTCTTCTTGAGACCTGCCATCTTACGGTAAATCTCGAGATAAACTCTTATTCTGTTGTAAGATATTAGTTGACAAGCATATCCAGATTCGTATCTTTCATATGGAGAGGGTTGGTCGGCTATGAGCCGGTTCCTTTCCGCGCAGCATCCCCCGAGAACGGGAGAATATGATGAAACTCACATTGATTGCTGTTGCAGTTTTCGTGCAGACAGCCATAGCGGCGGTTTGCCATGCCGAAAACACTGCCGTTGTGCCGGTCTGGGATACGATCAGCACCGCGTGCACTAAGTTGATCGTCAGCAACACCGGCAATTTCGGCAAAGAAGGGATCGGCGGTGTCAACCTCGATTATCACGCTGCCGGTGACTGCGATCCCACGGCTGATATATACATATACGACGGTTCTGTCGTTATCGGTTATGTTCGTAACGGCAACGACACTGTGGTCAACCACTCCATCTATGGCACCAGTTATCTTGACCCTAACGGTTTTGTGCCTGTGGGAGACTACTCACCTACAGCGGACTCCGGCTACTATCACGTTTTCCGCAGCGGTAAGTTTGTAACCCATGATTCCCTGATAGCTCTTGAGATAGACTGGTACGCCCCAACTTTTCAACCCGACACGTGCAGCTTTGTGCTGCAGTCGATCCGGACGTACCTAAACGACACCACCAAACCGGCCCCGACGAGTATTCGCATTGGTGAAGTAGTCGACTTCAATATCCCGGCCGACACCGGTTACCGCAATCACTCTGGATTCGACTACCCGCACCAGTTGATGTATCAGCAGGGGTCCGAAGAGGACTGGGACGGCTGCCAGCCCAATGACAACCGCTGGGGCGGAGTCTGCTTCCTGAGAGCCTATAAGAACGGAGCTCTCTACGACAGCACGCCACATGGTGCTGGCACTATGGACAATGCCACTCAGGTCGATCCCACCGGCGGGCTGGTCGGGGACTCGCTGTTTAAGTACATGGCTAATTGCGGGTACGCCGTCTCTGACTCCGACAATGTTGATCTGCACACTATCATGATATTCGACACGCTGCCTACCCTGACGGCAACTGACACATTTGTCTTCTGGGTTGGAGTTCTGTCTCACTGGAGCGGCACGATTGCCGATTTCCTGGAAGAAGTCGAGCAGTGCCGGCAGGTGTTAGAGGATTGGTTGTGGACTCCAGACCCAGGACCGTGCATTTTACGAGGCGATGTAGACCACTCCGGCGGCATTGATGTTGGCGACCTGACTTACCTGGTCGCATATCTGTTCCGAGGCGGTCCCCCGCCCGCAGTCGATACGGAAAGAGATGTCGACGGAAGTGGCAGCATCGACGTGGGAGACTTAACCTACCTCGTTGCCTACCTCTTCAACGGTGGACCCTCACCACCTCCGTGCTGGTAGTAGTCTGAACGATTTTGTTGTAGGACAGGTCTCTCCAAGACCCGCCAAAAGAAGCAACTGCCCGCTATTGCACCTTTAATACAAAACTTGTGGTTTCTGCCAATCCGTCCCGTAACTGTGAACAACCTCGTCCCCGGCCACAGATTTACGTCCGGCAACTGATTTAGGAGGTGAAAAAAGTAAAATTACGAAACAAACCCATTTTAAGAATAATTGTAGGTCGGCCACAAATGGCTTTTAATACAAATCCCATCTGTCATTCCTGCGAAAGCAGGAATCCAGTCTTGACCTGCCGGAAGAAGCGGATTGCCGCTTAATTGCCCAACTCCGCCTGGAACTTCTTAGTGAGAGCCGGGACGATCTTAAAAGCATCACCAACGATACCGTAGTTGGCGACGTTGAAAATCGGCGCGTCCTTGTCCTTGTTGATAGCCACAATCGTCTGCGAGGTGCGCATCCCCACCAGGTGCTGAATCGCACCGGAGATACCCACCGCGATATACAGCTTGGGGTTGACCGTTTTGCCGGTCTGCCCCACCTGATGCGAGTAGGCAATCCAGTCGGCATCGACAATCGCCCGCGACGCTCCCAGCGCCGCTCCTAACGAGTCGGCCAGCTCCTGCATCATCGGCAGGTTCTCCTTGCCCTTGATACCGCGCCCGGCTGCGACAATGACATCGGCTTCATTCAGGTTCACTGCACCGGCTGTCTCCGTCTTGACCTCTTTGATCACCGTCCGCACTTCTACACCGGCGGCGGCCACTGATTCGACCATCACCTCACCGGCGCCATCTTTTGATTCGGGGTAAATCTTGGGACGCAGGGTGACAAAAAACGGCCTGTCGCCGTTGGTGACCATTCGTGAGACCACCGAACCACCGTAATGAGGCCGTGTCGCTACAACTTTGCCGTCCTCGACTACCAGGTTGGTCGCGTCGGACACCATCGACCCGCCGTTTTTGGCCGCCAGTCGCCCGAACAACGCCTTGCCGTAGAACGTCGCCGGACCCAGCACCAGGTCGGGGGAGTATTTGCCGATCAACTCCGTCAGCACATTACAGTAGAGTTCATCATTAAAGCAGCAGGGGTTGGCGTGCGATACCGCCAGCACCTTGCCCCCACCGCGCGACGCCAGTTCCTGCGCCGGACCATCGGCCTGCTCAACCATAATGACGGTGTACAATTCGCCACCGAGAGATTTGGCCGCCTCAATCTGCTCAAAGGAGGTTGGGATCGGCTTGCCATCTTTTTGCAGGGCTACAACGAGTATTTTCATTCTCACACCTTTTCGTTTGGTCGATATTTGAGGAGGAATATAGGCAGTCTTCCATTGTCGGGCAACAGTTTTGAGGCCGATCCCCTCACGAATTGATTGAGAGTAAGCAAAATCCCTTTGTGGTTTTTCTCTACATTCTAACTTCCAAACCAGTGTCGATCAGGTATAAGTTAAAGACATCAATGATGTCCCCCATCGAACTCACCTGAAACAACTTCGGGCGCAACCGGGCGGCACCCGGAAAACCCTTGACATACCAGCCCAGAGTCCGGCGCATCTTGATCACCCCGCGCGGCTGGCCGTACTGGTCGACCATCAGTTGGGCATGTTGGCAGGCCATCTCTATCCGCTGGGGAATCGTCGTTTCCGGCAGCAGTTCACCGGTCTCCAAAAAGTGGCTGACCTGTTGGAATACAAACGGATTCCCCAGCGCCGCCCGGCCGATCATTACGGCGTCACAGCCGGTTTCGTCCAGCATCCGTCTGGCGTCGGCGGGAGTGCACACGTCGCCATTACCAATCACCGGAATGCTTACAGCTTTCTTAAGCCGGCCAATAGCCGTCCAGTCAGCTTCGCCGGAGAACCCCTTACTGCGGCTGCGGGCATGGAGAGTAACAGCCGCCGCCCCGGCCCGCTGGGCGATCTGTCCAACTTCGAGGTAGACCGGAGTAGCCTCATCCCAGCCGGTACGAATTTTGATTGTCACCGGTGTATCACCGGCTGCTTCAACAGTAGCCCGAATTATTTCCTCGGTCAGTACCAGGTCCTTAAGGACAGCCGCCCCGCCATTGTGTTTGACCACTTTTTTGACCGGGCAGCCGAAATTGATATCAATCAGATCGGGCTTGTTCAGTTCAACTACCATCCGGGCTGCCCGCCCCATGACCTCCGGGTTGCCACCAAATAGTTGTATCCCCAGGGGTTGCTCTTCAGAACAGAACTCCATCATGGCCAGCGTCTTTTTCTGGCGTCGGATTATTCCCTCTGATGAAACCATTTCGGTATAGGTCATGGCCGCGCCGCAACTTAGCGCCAGCAGGCGAAATGGTCGGTTGGAAACCCCGGCCAGCGGCGCCGCCACTACTCGGCCCTTCAGGTTTAGAATTGCCCTCACCATGCCGACAATATAACTGACTGTATAGCCAACTCCAAGAGGTCGTCAGGAAGCGCGTTCTGTAGCAACAAGATGTGCGACTGAGGGTCGTCTTATTGACACCTGATAACCAGGGACAGAAAGGAATGGCCTATGCCGGAAATTATTGTCAAGTACGAAGACAAGGTGATTGAGCGTGTGGTAACCGAGAAAAAACGTCTGTCGATCGGCCGCACCAACGACAATGACATCGTGCTGGAGAACCGTGCCGTTTCGCGCAGACATGCCATGATTGAGTTCAATAACAACGCTGCGGTGGTGGTCGACAACGAGTCGCTCAACGGTGTCTTTGTAAACAACCGTAAGATTTCAGAGGAAGTCCTGCGCAACGAAGACATTATAACGATTGGTAAGTATTCTCTGGTATACCACGCCGAATCGACCCAGGGTGGTGATGATGCCGGTGCCAGTTTCGACGGCACTATGGTGCTGCGAACCAAAAAACAGAAAGAACTGCTGGATAACGACCGCGTCGAGCGGGAGATGGTTACCAAATACGGTGGTTCCCTGCTGATAGGCGAGGAAAACGCCGATTTTTCCGAGTATCGGATCGATCGGGACGTAACTACGATCGGTAAGGCCAAGTTCGTGCACGTGCGCGCTCGGGGCTTTATGGTCTCCGGCATCCAGGCCAAAATAGTCAAACAGAGTGACGAATATATGTTGGCCAATCTCGGCCGCCGAGGTAAGACCAGTGTCAACGGTGAGGCTATTGACCAGTGTATCCTCAAGAATGGCGATATCATCTCAGTCGGAAAAACATCTTTTAGATTTGTGGAGGGGAACCGCTGAATGAAGCTTGCGCTGATATCGGATATCCACGGCAATCTCGAGGCGTTCACGGCCGTCCTTGAGGACATTGAGAAAAAGTCGGCGGACCGAATCCATTGCCTGGGGGACGTTGTCGGTTACGGCAGCGAACCGGGCGCCTGCCTTCAGTTGGTGGCCGACACCTGTGAGTTCAAACTGATGGGCAACCACGAGCACGTCATCCTGGGGCTGGATCAACCCGATAATTATACCCATATAGCCAGGATTTCGGCAGCCTGGACCCGCAAACAGTTGAGCGATCGGGCACTGTCAATAATCGCAGAATTCAGGATCGATCACCATGACGACGAATTTTACCTGGTGCATGCCTCGCCGGATCAACCGGACCGGTGGCACTACGTTCTGACCCCTGAAGAAGCTGCCGGAGCTTTTGTGAAACTGAATGAAAGGCTCTGTTTTTACGGACATTCGCATGTGCCGATGATATTCACGGAATCGCCCGGTACCATGCCGCGCCGACGAGTCGGGCATACCTTTCTTCCCGATCCCGACAGCCGCTACCTGATCAACGTCGGCTCGGTAGGTCAGCCGCGGGACAATGATCCCCGGGCCTGCTATGTAATCTATGATACCGATGAAGACGACGTAACATACTGCCGCGTTGACTATGACATCGAATCCGCCCAGAGCAAAATGGCTCAGGCGCAGCTTCCTGATATGCTCATTGACAGATTGGCAGTAGGACGATAATAGCAGAGAGGCAGCCATGAGCAAGTACTCTTCGTACATCCTGTATCTTCTCATTTCATTCCTGGTGGTCATTTTATATGTGAACGACTTCGGGCCCCTGAACGACATGCAGCGCTCGCTGGATGACTTCCTCTGTCGTGTAACAACGACCGAAGGCACCCGGCCTAACATAGCCCTGGTGACGATTGACGGTAGCGCCCAGAGTGAATTTGGCAACTGGCCGTGGAACCAGGACCTGATTGCCGATCTGCTGGCGGCGGTTGCCGGAGGTGAACCGCGAGCTATTGCCGTCAACTTCGAACTCAACGAAGACGCCCAACAGGATTCGGCCGGTTATACCGATATCCTGAACGGACAGCTCACCTGGATCGACAACGTGGTTATTCCTTATGATATCGCTCTGGCCACTTTCCGCAGCAACAAAACCAGCAATCCGGAACATCTGTTTAACAACTCCATCATGGTCGACAATCCGGTCGGTATTCTGGATGAAAGCTCCAGCCTGCTGACCCGAAAGCTTTTTCTGCCGGCCGACAAGCTGCTTCAGTCCAAGCCGTATCTGGGGTTTGTTTATACCATGCCGGATAAGGACCGGGTCCTGCGCCGACAGCCGCTGGTGATGAATTACGAGGGTTACTACTACCCCTCGCTGTCGTTAATCAGTGCCGCCGTCTACCTGGGCGTGCCCCCCGATGAAATCAAGGTCATCGAAAACAAGGAGATCCTTCTGAGCAATCAGCGGCGCATACCGATCGACGGCAACAGCCGGTACTTGGTTTCGTTTCCCGGAACCAATTCCCTCACTCGCTATTCCGCTGCCGAGATTCTTGGCGATGGTTTTGATTTTAGTCGTCTGAAAAACAAGCTGGTGGTACTGGGCCTGGATGAGTTCATCTCCGGCGAGAGCTTTGACACGCCTGTCCGGACGGGCCTGTCATCGTTGACTTTCCGAGCGGCCGTCATGGAGAACATCATCAACGACAACTTCCTCACGCCAAAAAACAATCAGCCGCTGGTGATCATGCTGGCCCTGTTCCTGATCGGCGGCCTATGCGCTTTCTTCCTGCCCCAGGTTGGTCTGGTGCATCGTATGATAATCCTCGCGGTCGGTTTCATCATCCTGGCCAACGCCAACTACTTCCTGTTAAGCTCCTTCAGAATCATCCCCGAGACAATCTACATCGCCCTGGAGTTGTTGCTGTTTATGATCGCCTGTCCCTTCCTTGACTCGTCATTGTTAACCGGCCGGGACGGCGACACTAAAAACGAAAAGACCAGGCTGCCCAAAATCGAAATCGCCCCCCGGACAATTGGGCCGGCGGAGCCGGTGGTGAGAACGATTCGTTCAACGGAACAGGATGCAGAAAACCAACGAACAGTTGCGGTCGGTGCCGGCAGCGATAAATTCCCTACCGACCACCAGTCGATAGATATCGACGATGAGACCAACGCCGATGCCACACCGGCAATGGGCATCAGTGACGAGGGCTGGGAAACTGTTGGTGAGACAGAGAAATCCACGGATAAAACCACCACTGAGCAGACTAAAGAGCCTCCCTCAACACCGGAAATCATCTCCCCGGCCGGTCTGGTTCCGTCGGCACCGACTAAAACGGCTGCAGAATCCGGGAAAACGGAAAGCCGGCAACCGATGCGCCAGGGCTCACAGGAAGAGATCAGAAACCTGGGACGATACCAGGTAACCGGCACCCTGGGGAAGGGAGCCATGGGCCTGGTTTACAAGGGCGTTGATCCGGCTATCAATCGACCGGTTGCTCTCAAGACCATCCGCCTGGATTTTGTCAACGACCCGGATGAGGAAGCCGAACTCAAGGAACGGCTGCACCGTGAAGCCCAGGCCGCCGGCAAGCTGTCGCATCCCAATATCGTAACCATCTACGACGTCGGTTCCGAGGGACACCTGCAGTATATCGCCATGGAATACCTCGAAGGTCAGACGCTGGAAGATCTGATAAAGAAGAAAACGCAGTTCAACTACCGGATCATTTCGCAGATGATCATTCAGATTTGCAGCGCCCTGGAGTACGCCCACAACCAGGGTATTGTCCACCGTGATATCAAACCGGCCAACATTATGGTTCTCAAGAACTACAGTGTCAAGGTGATGGATTACGGTATCGCCCGGGTCGATTCCAGTTCGATGACCAAGACCGGGATCGCTATGGGTACCCCCAACTACATCTCACCGGAACAGCTCAAGGGCCAGCCGGTTGACTTGCGCGCCGATATCTTCTCACTCGGCGTTGTCATGTACGAGATGCTGCTGGGACGGCGTCCCTTCAAGGGCGAAAACATCACCTCGTTGATCTACGCCATCACGAACCATAATCCGGAGAAACCGTCCAACGTCAACCCGCAAATACCGCTTCTTTTCGACCATATTATAGATCGGGCTCTCAAGAAGGAGCCTGCTGAGCGTTACCAGAACGCCCGGGAAGTTGCCGCCGATCTGGCTGATTTCGTCGAGTCATTTGCGTCGAAGTCATAGACGGCACCGGCTTTTGCCGGCACCCGGAAATCAGACGGCGGAACCGTTGCCACCACGGTCCCGCCGTTTTTTATTGTAGAAGATGTAAGGCAGCCGATATCTGTCACCCTGAGCGGAGTCGAAGGGTGCCATGCCTCGACTCCGTTCAGCATGACTATCCCACCGTGCTGTCAGATTTCTATAGGCTGAGGTGGCGCACCTCTTGAGGTGCGTTTACAGTTCTTCTTACAATCAATCTATAAGATGGAAAAGAAACTCACCGCAAGCGGTGAGCCACCCACCACGATCTTTGATCGCGGTTCTTCTTCTGCGATCGCAGATCGCGGCCAAACCTGCCGAGAGTCGGTGTGATCGTTTTCTTATTATGTTGCATTTAGATAATTCGTACTCGTAACACTTTTATATCTGCCTCCTTTGCAGCGAGACGAAGCTGTTCATCAAAGGAAGGCGTCAGAATAATACCTTTCACTTCCTTTCCTTCTTTTTGTGCCCAGTTTTCCCTTATGTACCCCATGTAACGAAGTATCTGCCCAACAGCATTATCAGACGTGTGAACAGCCTTAAGTTCAAGCACAATATAATTATCTTTTTCGTCTCGGCATATCAAGTCAGTTCTTCCACTCCCTATTCCAAGACTGCATTGCTGTTGAATATCCTCTTCTGCCAACCGAAGTTTGAGTTGCGAAAGGTTTGCCTTAACTGCTTCTTCAATACCTGACTCCAAGATAAAGAAGCTACCATCGGATTCGCCGTACCCAAGGTTTCGATATATCTTTCGAGCGAGCTCTATCTTGTCTTTGTCATCATCTGTTGCTGTTGCGATTCTTAATCTGTGGTTTTGGTTTGATAATTCAGAGCGAATCACTTCATATGGCAGGGTTACTTTCCATTTCTTTATATTGTCTATTGGAAACCACCCCGCTTTTTTCTGGTGCTTTTCTTCAACCCTTTCATCCTCAACCCAGTCATCAGATATTTTACACGTTCCCCAAAAGCCCAATCCATATTCGCGAAGTAATACAGCATCCCCTTTTTCAACCTTAGCTCGATTAGATTCACTCGTTTTAAAGTAATAATGTTTGGTTTTAAGAATGGTCGAGGTGTCCCAATCGGAATCTTCGTAGTAGCCAGGAGAGTTATTCGAGAAAATCCATACTTTTGCCATTTTTCACACTACCTTTCCATTGCAACATAATGCAGGGCGGCTCACAGCTTGCTGTGTGTTCTTCAAGACGAATTGGCAGTAGCGCATGGACCCCCGCCCTACTTTTTCTCCTGCTTCCCCTGCGAAAGTATCTCCTCGGCCAGCGACATAGCCACACCGGAGAGCATTACCTCTACACCCAGTTGCGTGAAATCTGATGAGATCAGTTCGCGGTTGAGAGCCGCATACATCGAACAGGAAGCCCCTTTTTCGACTACCAGTCCGGACAACCGGTCATCTTTTTCAGCCACGAACGTAACTTCACCCAGTTCCTCGGAGATAACGTAGCCGGTGCAATTGTGGAGCTGCAGGTGCGAGTTGCCGGTGTAGATCACCACCAGCATACCGCTGGTCTCTCCCAACGACGTTTCGGGGTATATCTCCAGCGACAGCGCCCGCTTCTCTTCAGGATTATCAACCTTGAGACGGAAATGGTCCTTCAGAGAGCTTACATCCCCGGCGCCGATAACCGCGGCGATGCGGTCAATATCTTTTTTTGAAATTTTGTCGGCCACAATCAACTCGTTGTGCTTTACGCACTACTTCTCAGGCTTCTTCTTGTCGTCGTCGCTCTTCTCGGGTGGTTTGGGTGCCGGAGTTTCGGCGATGTCACCCTCAACAGATTCCTTCAGGTCCTTGGTAGTATCCTTGACCGCCTTGCGAAACTCCTTGATCCCTTTCCCCATACCCTGAGCAATATCCGGGAGCCGCTTGGCTCCGAACAGAAGCAGCACCGCCACAAAAATAAGCAGTAACTCCGGCCAGCCCAGACCAAACATGTCCGACCTCCTCAGGTTGCTCCCATGTCTACAGGTACCACCATCTAAAGTACACAATCACCAGCAGTACCACCAGCACCGACATGAAATTGATCTTCAGTGTCAATCCAAAAGTAAACGAAATAGCGTAAAAATCAACCTTGAAGGTATCTATACCCACCTCCAGCGATTTGGTGAAGACGGTCTTGGCGGCACTCGCCGGCAGGAAAGTGCCCACGATATCGCCGATCAGCCCGCCTATAGCCGCCCCCAGGATAAGCGCCACAATCAGGAATGTCAACTCGCGACGTCTCAAGAGCCACCTACCGGCGAAAGTGTTGACAGAGATGCCCTAATCGACCGGAACACCTTCAGCCCGTCAGCCGAACCCAAAATCTCCTCCACCGCTCGTTCCGGATGGGGCATCATCCCCAGCACATTACCTTCCCGGTTGATAATACCGGCGATATTGTTCTGTGAGCCGTTGGGGTTGGCGGCGGCGGTGGCATTACCTTCACTATCTACATATCTAAACACCACCTGGCCGTTGTCCTCCAGGGTCCGCACCTCATTATCGAAATGATAGTAGTTGCCCTCGCCGTGCGCAATGGGGATTCGCAGTTTTTCACCCCGCTTACATTCACGCGTGAAGGGGGTGGTATCGTTTTCAACCTTCAGGTTGACATATTTGCAGCTAAAACGCAGGTGGTTGTTGCGCATGAGCGCACCCGGAAGCAGACCGCACTCGGTTAAGACCTGGAATCCGTTGCAGATACCGATAACCAGGCCACCGGACTCGGCAAAACGCACCACCTGGCGGACTATCGGCGAGAACCTGGCAATCGCCCCCGCCCGCAGGTAGTCACCGTAGGAAAAGCCGCCGGGAAGTATCACCACGTCGCAGCCGGCCAGCTCTTCGGACTTGTGCCACAGGAACTCCACATCCTCCTTCAGAACGTGACGAGCGGCGGCGTAGGCATCATAATCGCAGTTGGAGCCGGGGAATGTCACCACGCCGAATTTCAAGGCAGCTTCTCCACTGTATATTTCTCGATGACGGGATTTGTCAATAGTTTGGAGCAGATATCCTCAATCTGCTGATCGATATGAGCGGCATCACCCTTGATTTCCAGTTCAAAGAAACGCCCGGAGCGAACAGCCAGAAAATCCTCATAGCCCATCTGGGTCAGAGCCTTGTGAATAGTCTGCCCCTGCGGATCCAGAACACCGTCTTTGAGCCGAACGTAAACAACAGCCTTGTGATTGTCACTCATGTCTGTCCTTCCTGCGTGGACGGTGAACTCTGTCGGGTCGACCGGTTACCCGGTCCACCCCGACACTGAAGAGGCGAAAGAGTTCTCGTATCATTCCAAATAATATATACGAAGCTATCAGTGGAAACAACAACAGTCTCGGCTGGAAAATGATAGCCACCGCCGCTCCCAGCAGCACAGCTAACTTAATGCGGTTCTGGCGCGTATCAAACCGGTTCGGGAAAGTATCGTACTGTACCTGAGACACCATCAGGAAAGCGAACAGGATTATCATTGAGACCAGCAGTTCGCTATACATCAACTCACCCCACAGGTGGTAGGAAAAAATGATATATGCCACCAGCCCAAAAGCCGCCGCCGGCACCGGCAAACCCAGGAAATCCTTTTTTTCATCGGTGTCCGCCAGAAGGTTGAAACGGGCCAATCGATAGGCCGCCGCCATGATATAAACTATGGAGATAATCCAGCCCCATTTGCCAAGGGCATTGAGCTTTATGGAATAAACCAGCACCGCCGGAGCCACGCCAAAAGAAAGAAAATCGGCCAGAGAATCCAGTTCAATGCCGAATTGAGAAACTCCTCCGCTGATCCTGGCGACACGGCCGTCCAGCGCATCTAAAAAACCTGCCAGGATCACAAACCAGCAGGCAGTGGTGATATTGCCTTCAAAGGCTGACAGGATGGCCAGAAAACCGCACACCACGTTGCCCATTGTGAAGGTGCCCGGGAATATACCCCTATATTTCGACATCCGCCTCCCTGGCAGCATTCCCGGCGGCGGCGGCCGCTCCCTCCGGAAGTTTGGCCAGCACCGTCAAACCGGCCCGGACCTTTTCACCCAACTGCACCCGTACTTCACTGCCGGCCGGTATCAGAAGTTCGGTGCGCGAGCCAAAGCGGATCATGCCGAACTTCTCACCCGCTTTCACATTGTCACCATCCTCGATACGACAGACAATGCGGCGCGCCAGAACCCCGGCGATCTGCCGCACCACCAACCGCTGCCCTGAAGCCGATGTCAGTCCGATCTCCGTTCGTTCGTTCGCTTCGGAGGCATTGTCCTTGTAAGCGGCGAAGAACTTCCCCGGTCGGTAGGTGACGAAATCGACCCGGCCGTCGATGGGTATGCGATTTATATGGACGTCGAATATCGAGAGGAAAATAGCTACCCTGGTGGCTCGACCACCAATATGCGGCTGATTCTCGATGTTGTCTATCTTTACGATCGTACCGTCGGCAGGAGCCAGCAGCACGACCGGGTTCGCCCGGCACTGACGCGGTGGATCACGAAAGAAAAACATACAGAACAGAGTCAGCAGCGCCAGCAGTGCCCCCACACCAAAGAGCCACCAACTGTCCCAGCGCAAAGCCGCCCAGATAACCGGCACCGTCACCACCAGCCCGGTCATTATAAACAGCAACCCTTCGCGCGCAATCATTTTCCGAATACCCGTTTGAAGATAGCGCCAACATTGCGTGTGTAGTAACCCAGATCAAAGCAGCTTTCTATCTCGGATTCAGACAGATGCTTGAGTATCTCCCGGTCGCGCAGAACCAACTGACGAAAGTTACCCTTCCCCTCAGCCGCTATCAACCCGTGCTTCTGCACCAGGCGATAGGCTTTTTCACGCGAACCGAGCGGATCGACCAGTTTCAAAAGCAGGCGCTGCGAAAACACCAGGCCGCCGCCATAGTCGATATTTTCAAGCATTCGCTTCTTATTTATCACCAGCCCCTTGAGCAGTTCATGGAACTTATGCAATCCGTAATCGACGATGATAACGGCATCGGGGATAATCACTCTCTCTACGGAGGAGTGAGCGATATCACGCTCGTGCCAGAGAGCGATGTTTTCCATGGCGGTTACGGCGTATCCCCTCAGCAGACGGGCGATACCGGTAATCCGCTCGGCGGTGATGGGGTTTTTCTTGTGCGGCATAGCCGAGGAACCCTTTTGCCCTTTCGTAAACCCCTCGGCCATTTCACTTATTTCGGTTCGCTGCAGATTGCGAATTTCGGTGGCGAACTTTTCCATCGACGAAGCCAGCAGTGCCAGGGACGTGATCATATGGGCGTGACGATCCCGCTGCACCACCTGTGTGGAGACTTCGGCCGCTTTCAATCCGAGTCGCCGGCAAACGGCCGTTTCAATCTTAGGGTCAAGATTGGCGAAATTACCTACGGCGCCTGAAATCTTGCCCACCGCCACTTCTTCGAAAGCCCGACTGACTCGCTGCCGACCGCGCGTCAACTCGGTGTACCAGAGGGCAAACTTCAGCCCGACCGTCATTGGCTCCGCCAGAACGCCGTGAGTGCGACCAATACAGGGCACCATCTTGTGCTTGAGGGCCAGCGACCGGACAACTTTCAACACGGCGTCCATCTTCTTGTCCAGAATACGCCCGGCCCGCTTCAGGCGCAGCGCCAGAGCCGTGTCCAGGACATCGTAAGATGTCATCCCGTAGTGCAGATACTTCGCCTCTTCGCCGACCGACTCCGCTACCGATGTCAGGAAGGCAATGACATCGTGGTTGACCTCAGCTTCAACCTCGTTAATACGATTGATGTCAAAGGCGGCTTTTTTTTCGATCGCCTTAAACGCCGCCGCCGGGATAATTTTGTACCGGGCCATAGCACGCGCCGCTTCGGTCTCCACTTCCAGCCAGGAGGCGAACTTGCTCTCCTCCGTCCACAGAGTCCCCATCTCCGGCAGCGTGTACCGATCTATCATTAGCTTTTACCGGCTTTCTTGTAATCGGCGATGAACTTTTCCAGACCGATGTCGGTCAACGGATGCCGAATCAGAGCGGCAATAACATCAAACGGCATCGTGATCACGTCGGCTCCCAGAAGCGCCGCTTCCACCACGTGCATCGGATGCCGGACCGAAGCCACCAGCACCTCGGTATCGAAGCCGTAGTTGCCATAGATGGTGACGATATCACTGATAAGCGCCATACCGTCACAAGAAATATCATCCAGGCGGCCAATAAACGGAGAGACGTAGGCCGCTCCGGCTTTAGCTACCAGCAGCGCCTGCGAAACCGTGAATACCAGCGTGGCGTTTATCTTGACACCTTCCGTACTGAGAGTCTTAATCGCTTTAAGGCCTTCCAGAATAGTCGGTATCTTGATCACTATGTTGTCGGCAATCCGGCACAGCTCTCTGGCTTCTGCTACCATCCCGTCATGGTCGGTGGCCAGCACCTCGGCTGAAACCGGTCCGGGAACCACACGACATATCTCAGACAACAATTCCCGATAGGGAGTGGTCTCTTTGGCCGCCAGGGAAGGGTTGGTGGTAACGCCGTCAAGCACTCCCATCGCCGCCGCTGACTTGATTTGTTCGATGTTGGCCGTATCAATGAAAAACTTCATGCATTATTCCTTCCTGTATTGAACCGACACCAGGTAAAGACCCTGGGGCGGTGCCGTGAATACAACTCTCTCCAATGTGGAGGATTGAATAATATCCCCGAAGCGCTGCAATGTCAAGTTTTGCGGGTTGTTGTCCTTCGACATGGCGGCAAGATTGACCATAGCGCCCACCAGCGATCGAACCATACCATGTAAAAAGCGATTACCCCTTATCTCAAAGACCAGCAATGGCCCAACACTATACCAACGAGCGGTGTAGACAATACAAACGTTGTTGGGGCGACGCGAGGCAGTGACACAAAACGGCGCAAAATCGTGCTCACCGACAATCAACCGCGCCGCCGCTCGCAGTAATGGCATTTCCAGTTCGACCGGATACTCCCAGCGCAAATGACGGTACAATGCTGATTTCTCCCGCCCAATCAGGTAACGGTACCGTCTGGAGACAGCATCGTGGCGAGCGTGAAAAATATCTCCGGCGTTGATCGAATCCATAATCCGGATATCATCCGGCAGGTAGTAGTTCAGGGCGTCCTGATATCGATTCGGCTCCAGGCGATGGTCGATCCTGAAATTGGCTACCTGACCCAGGGCATGGACACCGGTGTCGGTCCGGCCGGCGCCAGTCAGAGTGACATGGCAGCCGGTGGTTCGGTAGATGGCGTCGGTGATCTCGCCCTGGATCGTTTTCAGCCGATCCTGTATCTGCCAACCGGAGAAATCCGTGCCCCGGTATTGGATTACAAGCTTTATATTGCGTACCACAGCCTTATCCCGTCAGTAAATAAGTAACCAGCACCAGGGCTGATGAACCCAGCATGAACAACCATTCCGACAGGCCAAAATGATGGCGGGAAAAGTAAGTTCTTTTTGGGCTGAGCCCGTATCCACGCGCCTGGATGGCCAATGCCAACTCATCGGCTCTCTGAATGGCGGCCACAAAGACCGGGATAATGATATAGACGCTTTTTTTTATCCGATTGAACACCGACCCTCGAAAACGAACACCCCGTACTATCTGCGCGTTGCGAATAGTAATAAACTCCTCGTAGAGAACCGGAATGAAGCGGATTGCTAAAAACAGTATCAAAGCCAGGTCATGCACCGGTATACGAAGCTTCTCCAGCGGTCCCAGCAGACGGGCGAAGGCATCGGCCAACTCCGAGGGAGAACTGGTAAGGGTCACCAGGAATGCTACCGCCACAAAAAGAACCAGCCGCAGCGAAAAGAAAATCGCCCGCTCAACGGCTCCTTCGGTAACCCGGAGTCCGAATACCTCGACCAGTGACCGTGACTCCCCGGGCGCAAACAGAATGTGGTAGATCATCGTGATCAACACCAGAATCAGGATAGGTTTGAAGTTGTTGAGCAACACTGCCGGTGCGACTCTCGAGACCAGCAGGCCGCCGACCAGAAAGGCCAGAGTTACCAGGTAGAAAACGATCGAATTGGTCAGCAGGGACAGCACCAGCACCAGCAGTACCGGCACCATCTTGGCCCGGGCATCCTGCAAATGCAGGAAGGAATCCAGTGGGCGATACTGCCCCAGCAATATGGGACTACTTTGGAACATAACGGCAACTTCAGGGAAAATAGGCAGTGGCGATCAGAGAGCAAAGCAGTTATTTTCCTGCTCAGTCATTCTCCGGGCGTTGCCGTTCGTCAAGGTCCCTCATCACCGGGCAGGAAGCACAGCCGGCCTGGCGACGACGGCGGCGAACGTAACGTATAATCAGGTAGGTCACGGCCAGTCCCACAGCAACACCAACCAGAACCTGCTGCCAGAAAATGTCCATTACCATCCCCACCAGGCCGCAAGCTGGTACGTAGCCAGCGCCAGCAGGTAGGCCAGGATAGTCATGTAGGTAAAGGCGAAGAGAGCATAGCGCCAGCCACCGGTTTCATGTCGGATAGTAACCAGTGTCGCTCCGCACTGACAGCAAATGGCAAAAAAGACCATGATCGATAGAGCCACTGCTATCGTGAAAATCGGTTGCCCGGCCCTGGGGCCGTGGTGCCATCGGTCCTGCCGCATCTTATCCACCAGCGAAGCCGATTCGGCATCGACATCGGTCCCCAGGTTGTAAATCGTGCCCAGGGTGGCAATGATCACTTCCCGCGCCGGGAACGCCGCCAGGGTAGCCATAGTGATCTTCCAGTCCCAGCCCAACGGACCAAATGCCGGTTGCAGCACCCGGCCCAGTTGACCGATGTACGAGCGACGCAATTGCTCACCGGCAGACCAACGTCTAAGCTCCGCGATCGCGGCCCGGCGACATGACTCCAAATCCCGCAGTTGGTCAACGGCCGGCGACGCTTGCGATATTGAAAACTCACCGGTGCTGTCCAGATGCTCCAATAAACCTGTCAGGTCGTCATTGTCTCGTATGTCGGTATCAACCAGACCGGTTAACCGGGCGGCGGCAGTCATGGCGGCAAAATCATAGTATTCAAGCACGGCCTTGTTCTGTCGGTCATACTCCACTTCAACATCGCGGGAACGCGGGTAGTAGCTCAACGCCCAGATGACAACGGTGATGGCCATTATAACGGTGCCGGCCCGGATCACAAACGTCCGTACTCGAATGAACACCTTTATCATAACCGTCTTGAATGTCGGCACCTTATAGCTGGGTAACTCCATCAGGAAAGTGCCCTGCTCGGTTTTGAGAATGACTCGGCTCAGGATATAGGACACTATCACCGCCACCAGCACTCCCAGAAGGTAAAGCAGTAACAGGACGATTCCCTGCAGGTTCAAAACCCCCAGGTAGCTGCGGTAGGGTACAAAAGCGGCAATCATAATAGCGTAGACCGGCAGTCGGGCGGAACAGGTCATCAGGGGCGCTACCATGATCGTTATCAGACGCAGTTTGCGATCCTCGATAGTGCGGGTCGCCATGATCCCGGGCACGGCACAGGCGAATGAGGACAGCATCGGAATGAACGATTTGCCCGACAAACCACACCATCGGAACATGCGATCCACCAGAAACGCCGCCCGCGACATATACCCCGAATCCTCCAACAGCGCGATAAAGACAAACAAGATGGCAATCTGCGGCACAAACACCAGCACCGAGCCGACTCCCCCAATAATACCGGCGGTTATTAACGACCGCAGCGGCCCTGACGCCATTTGGGTGGTCACCCAGTCGGCCAACGAGTTAAAGATGCCGTCGATCAATCCCATGAACGGCTCCGCCCAACTGAAAATCGACTGGAAAATCAAAGCCATCATCACCAGCAGTACCAGTGGTCCCAACCACCGGTGCAAAAGGTACCGGTCCACTTTCTCGGTAAGCATTCTCTCACCGGAATGGTCGGTGGCAACGCATTTGCCGAACACCTCGGTCGCTTTGTCGGTCAGCGGCGTGGTTTCGGCGGCAGTCAGAGATAACCACCGTTGCAGTATGGCTGCCCGTCCGCGAGCCACTACCTCTGTTGCGCGTGGTCCTTCACGCTCAATGAACTTGGCTTCCGCCGGACCTCGAGTGTCAAACAGTATCCTGAAAAGGTGTGCCCGGGTGCGTTCACGCCTGGAAAACCCAGACTGCAATTGTGCCAGCACTTCTTCCGTCACACTGTCGTACTGAATGACAGACGAATCTGCCGGAGCCACCGTCGATACCCGAGCTGTCTTCAGCTTGAGCCGATCAATCCCGTTACCCCGATTGCCCACCACCGGCACCACCGGCCAGCCTCCGATCGCCGCCGACAGACAGGCCACGTCGATCTGTATCCCTCGCCGTTGAGACAGGTCTATCATATTGAGCGCTACCACCACCGGCAGGCCGGTCTGAAGAACCTGAAACAATAAGTATAAACCACGCTCGATATTGGTGGCATCCAGCACATAAATAATGGCATCCGGCATCCGGCCTTCGTCAGCTTCACCGTAGAGAGTGGCCGCCGCAATGTATTCATCCGGAGAAAACGCAGCCAGGGAATAGGTGCCGGGGACATCGACCAGAACGAATCGCTGCGGATTGTCCCGGTCAACAGAGAACCGACCGGTTACTTTCTCGACCGTTACTCCCGGATAATTGGCCACCCTTTGATTGAGCCCCGTTATGGCGTTGAATATGGTCGTCTTGCCGGAATTAGGATTACCGCAGATAGCTACCCGCTTGAAGTCTATAGCAGAACCCTGCCGAGTAGTTCGAGATGTGCCCATCTGATCGAAAGTCGCTACTCTTCCACTTTCACCGCTACCAGCGCCGCCTCGGAGTGACGCAGGGAGAGTCGACTGACACCAACCTGTAATTCCAACGGGTCTCGCAGAGGGGCGTCCCGGAGATAGGTAAAGACGCGACCCGGCACCAACCCCATCTCCAACATCCGTCGTGTCACCGGGCTGTCGGTCGCAAAGCCGACAACTCGTCCTCGCTGTCCGGGTACCAGTTGGTCAAGGTAAGTCATAATCTGTCTTCGGCCGTAGCATGACAACCTCCGGGGCATCCCTGTCCCGGACGCTCAGGCCTTCTTTCCTTTCTTCGGTGATGCCTGTTCCTTTCGGGTGCGACACTGACGACACAATCCCGACACCTCTATCTTAAAACCTTCCGGAGAGAACCGGCGTCGTCGTGCTGCCTGAGTCAGGATTGTCACCACCCGATCAACGTCAAACTCGATAAAGCTGCCGCAACCCTGACAGTAAAAATGACCATGCGGCACCTGCGTCACCCGATCATACCGGGTGACACCATCACCGATATTCACTTCTTCCGCCAGACCTACCTGGCAGATCAGTTTGAGATTACGCCAGACGGTGCTGTAACCGACGGTATGGTCCTGCTGCCGTACTTTATCATACAACTCAGCCACTGAAACATGCTGGCCCAGCTCAAAGAACGAACGAAACACCAACTCCCGCTGGGGAGTTATCTTGTAACCTTTGGTTCGCAGTAGTTCTCGCATCAACAATCTTCCCGTCCGGGTTCCGAATCAATGGATATTAAATCGGCCCGGCCAAATGAAAACGATTTTCAATTTCAATAACGCACATATGGGCAAAAAGTCAAGCGCTTGTTGCCTTTTTCTTTCCCCGCTAAACTGCTCCCGTAATACTACTTTTTTGGTTGTTGTGACGCCAAATTGAAGGCGGGCATAGATATACTGCGAAATGCAGACACCCTTGGACTCCGCTCAGGGTGACTATAAAGTTCCGTCAGATCTTGACACCGACGAAGTCGGAGTGATCCGACGAAGTCGGGGGGGTGACCTGACGAACGTTTTTCTTGCGCCGTCACGAATCCTTTCGTAACGGCTACATTTGGTACGGTCAGGAAAGGATTCCTGACCGCGCGTAAAAGGTGGCTTGCCACAGACTTGTCACTGGCGATGCCAATAAAAGTGGCTATGCCACCGGATTGCAACTCAGCCTGTCCGCTCAGGGTGGCTTAGTGCTTGGGATAATGAGTTTTCACGTTATGTCATGCTGAGCGGAGTCGAAGCATGACCCTGCGAGACTTACCACAACTTATGAGCGGCATAACTGACTAAACAGCAATAAAATAGCCGCCCACGTGGGCGGCTGTATCAAAATCAGATGTCTGACTCTGCTATTTTAAAAGAATCATCTTTTTGGTTTCTACATCTTCTCCCCGGCGCAGCCGATAGAAATATACCCCGGTGGCCACCGGCCGGTGGAAACGATCGGTGCCGTCCCAGGTCACGACGTGTTGGCCGGGAATCTGGATTTCATCTACCAGTGTCCTGACGTGCCTACCCAGCACGTTGTAGATCGAAAGGTTCGTTCGGGACGGTACCTGTCCGCCGCCACCGGTAGCACGCAACGTATAGGTTATATGAGTGGACGGGTTGAAAGGATTGGGGTAATTCTGGTGCAGATCAAAGTTACGGGGCATCTCGCCAAACGGGCGACCGTCATACACCGATGTCGTTATCCCCCCGAAAAACTCCAGTGCCCGCAGCAGCAACGTGTCTTTCGGGTCCGTGCTGTAATCATCCCGGAGCATTTCAACAGGGAAAGTCAGTAGAATGGAACTGTGTACATCCGTATATGTTATGCCGCAGATCATGCTGGTATTGGGTGAGGGAAGTGTAAAGGCCACTACCCCTCCATTAACCGGTTCCAGTAAGTGTGTCGGAGTGAGATCCGGTGGCGGACTGATGCGTTGATATACTGTACCCTCAGAAACAGGATGGCCGTCAACTCCGGCCCATTTGAAGTACAAGAACGAATTGCCATTATAAGTGGCATGGAAGTAATCGGCCAGAAAAGCTGGATCCAGTGCATCCATATCGTCAACACCGGATGCGGTTGACAGCAACAGATTGCCGCTGTTGTCCATAAACATCTTCATAGCGGCGATGTCGCTGTTGTTGAGAACGCCGGTGGCAGCCTCCCCGGTGTGCCAGAAAACATACGGATATGTCATCAGATCCGTCCCGCTGGGTGAACCCTGGGTCTGCTTGATCCAGGTACGGGTGGGAATACGCAGCCGGTAGAAAGCGTTTTCGATTTCTGTCTCGTAACTGTCACCGCGATCATCATCGACAATCAGCACCTGCGGCGCTCCCAGGCTGAGTTCCAGGCCGAAGTGGAAGGAAAACTCACCGCTGCCGGGTGTGGACTCCAGCGAGTCGGTAGTGATGGTCAAATAAAAGGAGTCTATAGTCGGTATGAGAGAGTCAGCCAGACGGAATTCAATCGGCGCAGCGGCGTTATCGCGCGGCAGACCAAACAGATCGCTGCCAAAAGCCACGTTGTTGCTCAGGAAGGTAACGCCCGGATTGTCCGTTTCCAGGGTGGCGTGAATGTTGAATGACTCGCGCATCTGGTTCTTAACCCCACAGTAGAACTGTATCGTCTCCCCCGCTTCCATTACACCGTTACCATTCCCGCCCGGTGGGTCATCGATCACCGCGATGGAATCGTATAGAAGTATGCCATCTGTTCTGGCCAGGCTCACATAGGGCCGCGAGTAATCGGTGATATCGAAATCGGCCGTCATGAGTGAATCGGAATCCGATATCCGCCAGACAGCTATCCTGGTCACATCGGGATCGTCGACTGGAGTAACGGCGTTGGTCATGGTGTTGGGATTGGTCAGATTATGAAACTCCCGGGCATCGCTCGATCCGGGCCAGGGATCACCGCCATCGCCTCGATTCATGATAGCGGCCGCCAATTGGTTCAAACCGTCAGCCTGCTCCATGGCGACAAAGTAACGTGTATAGTCGGCATTGTTGGCCGGCGCCGCCGAGTCAACATGGTAGATGCACAATCCCCATCCGGGAAGAGTGGCATCAGAAGTGTACGGCTGCCGGTTTTCAACCACCCAGTACTGACCCTGGCTCCATCCGTTGCTGAATTTGTAAGCAACCGGGTTGTACTCGACCGCCGGGATAGTGTCATGGAAGTGATTGGTGGTAACTTCAATTAAATCCAGAAAACCGACCTGGTCCTTGCACCAGGCATCAAAATGAGCCGGTCTCTTCGAGTCGCCGTTGTAGCTGCCGCTGGCCATCAGCGACCACTTTCCCAGCCCGGAGCGGGAATTGGTCGTAATGTCGTATAGGTCTGGCAGGCCGATAAAATGTCCGTACTCATGGCAGAAAACCCCAATCGGCGAGAGCTCGTTGCCGGACTCTTCCGGGTTCATAGTGTAGTCGGAGATGGATACGCCGTCATAGTATTTGGCGGGGTTTATGCTCGATTTATGTGACCATATATGGTCGGAACCGGCCTCTTCGGCTCCCGGTCCGGAATGAATGATAATTACTCCGTCACAGATACCGTTGGAGTCCAGGTCATATTTGGAGAAATCGACCTCTGGATCCAGACCAGCGGCATCAACGGCATCAGCGGCCAACTGCGGCCCCAGGGTCATACCATTATCATCGTTCTCATAGAACTGGTATGTCTGCGGCATTTGGTACCAGCCGTAAATGTCCCCTTTGATATAGAACTGATCGTATGAGTTCTCCAGGTAGAAATCCGTCATTGACCCGGTGGGATTATAAATAGCGTCTATCGTGCTGTCGGAAAACAGAATCGAGTCAAAATCCTCTTTGGTACCGGCGACCGACTGCGAATCCGAGGGCCAGTCACTGAAATCGACCAGGATTACAATTACCCTTACCGTGTCGGTCGTCTGCACGCCGAGAGCCAGATCCTGGCGGTGCTTCTCCTTGTCGAAAACAGAATGTTCCACCGGTGAACATCCCCCGGCCTTCTTGAAGGCCTGCCAGTTGGCGACCTTCTGCTCCCAGACACCTTCGGCTATCCACCGGGCGATAACTTCATCCGTAGGCGGTATAGCTGACACACTTGAAACCAGCATTACCAACAGCAGTCCGCTCAGGACAGTCAGACCGTATTTCCGCATTCGCATTCTCATCATAATCTTTCGTTCGCCTCTCTTATCCAAAAAAACCGCCCGGGGCACCGGAAGGTTTCACACTATTATAACGTCCTCACCGTTATTTCAAAAGCGTCATTTTCCTCGTTTGTGACTGACCGGCTACCATCAGGCGGTAGAAGTAGACACCGCTGGCGACACTGCTTCCCCGGCCGTCGGTTCCGTCCCACCGGACCGTGTGGGTACCTGGTGGCAACATTCCGGTCACTACCGAGTTTACTCTCTGCCCCAGGATGTTATACACCTCCAGCGAAACCTCGCCGGCCTCGGGCAGTGAGAACTGGATGGTGGTGGCGGGATTAAACGGGTTGGGATAGTTCTGGCTCAGTGTGAAGGTCTCCGGCCGGGCCGCGATCTCATCCGCGTCGGTAGCCAAAATGTATCTTTCCCGTGCAGCCGCCGCGTTAGCATAGAGATCACCGGCGTCCTCACCGGCCAGCAGCGCCATCGTAATTTCAATTGAATCACCCGGCTCGATAGTGAAGGGGCCACCACTCACCAGCGAAACCATGTCCGCCATCAGTGTGTCATCGACATCGACAACACCGGAGGATATCATGTCATACAACTCGGTTCGGGTAAATCCTCTCTTGGCCGGGCCGTTGTCTATCGTTGTGAATGATGTCAGATTTTTCAAGGCCAGCAGTCCGGTTTGCGGACCCGCTCCGGCCCGGTGACCCAGCAGCGCCATTGTCTCATCCCATGCAACCGACTCACCGGCTTCGGTCAGGTCGAAATCGGCCAGAAATCCGAAGTGCAGATTGGTCAGCCGTTCATTGGAATCGTTACGCAGGTAGTATCTCAGAATCAGCAGACCGTTGTCCGGGGTGTCCGGGTAGCTGATGGTTTGCTGTATTACGGTGACCGGGATCGGTATTTCCGACCGGTTGTCGCCAAAACTGGCCGTCACGCGATAGCCACCGGTGGCATCGGTGAAACCGGCGCTCAGCCATTCAACGGGAGTGAAATCCGATGGAGCAACCTGGGCGAGACTGTCTCTCACGGCACAGGAGAGCTGCAGTGGGTTGCGGCCGACAACGATACCGGCCTCATACAACAGGTTGGCGCCGCCATTAAAGCGGAACCCCTCACCCTGCACGTTATAGATCGAACCCGGTGCAAAACCGTACTGGCCAAAATCGGAGATTGAGTAGTCCAGCCGGCCGGTGCTGTAGGCGGCAATTTCCCCCTCGGGAGGAATTCCGACCTTAATCGTGAAATCAGCCGTATCCCGGAACATACCGTTGTGTGCTTCCAGGTAGAGCAGACAGCTAATCTCCTGACCGTGGTAAAACGCCGAGTCAAACCGCACCCGGAATGGTTCATTGTTCACTGCGGCCGTGCCACCCTCTCCAAAGAAGAAAACAGCCTGGTCTTCAACCGCGACGACGCTGTCGTTACCATCCACCGCCAGTATGGAAGTCACCATCTCTATGTTACCGGCGGCGTTGCGCAGCAGCAATTGCAGATCGAACTCTTCACCGGGGGCAGCCACTCCGTCATCGGAGATAATCACTCGCTCGATGGTAAATTCGGGTTCCGTCGGGATCGGCAGATAATCCAGCACTCTGCCGGCATCGGGCAGGCCATAGCCATAGGCGTTGTCTTCACCCGGTCCCCCCAGGTCGGTGCACGACTGCAACAGCGCATTTTTGATCTGTTGAACAGTAGCATCCGGGTTGTACTGGCGCATCAAAACCACTAATCCGGCTATGTACGGAGCCGCCATCGAGGTACCGCTCATTGTATAATAGCCGCCTCCTTTGTAGGACGAACGGACACTAACACCGGGAGCAACCACTTCCGGCTTGATTGCCGTGGCGTCACACGATGACGGACCCCGGCTGGAGAAATCGGCTATCGTAAGGCTATTGTTGACGGCGCCCACGGCAAAGCTGTTAGTCGAGGAACTGGCCCGATCAGCCGGATTGCGTATTGAGGTGGCAGAGGGGCCTTCGTTTCCACAGGCAAAGATCGTCACTATCCCGGCCGCTTCCACATTATCTATCACGGTGTAAAAAGTTTCGTCGCAGGATGCAAACAGCCCCTTGGGAATGCCCCAACTGTTGAGAATCACGTCGGGCACGTCATCGGTGGTGGCCGGGTCGCCATCAGGGTCGAGAGCCCATTGAAATGCCCGGAGTATGTCACTGATTGTTCCACTCAGTGATTTCCCCTGGTCAATGACACCGGCGGTAATCCATTCGGCTCCGGGCGCCACGCCAAAGGTGTCTGTAAGAGATGCGCCTACCATGATACCCATGGTGTGCGTTCCGTGGCCAACCTTGTCACTGGGTAAAGCAGTCGGAGATATGGTTGAGAACCAGCTTGACGACAGCGGCGCATTGTTACCGCGCCAACGGGCAGCCAGAGCCGGATGACCCTGCTCCACTCCGGTATCGAACGAACAGACCAGGCGGCCATGCCCGGTCAGTCCCCGATTCCACAGGATCGGAATGTTTAACAGATTCAACTGATCCGATATGCTCGTGGCCAGAGGGGAAGCACTCTTTACCTCAACCGGCGGCTCGTAGATCAATAAGCCGTTCTCAGCCACCAGTCTGACTCCGGGAAGAGCTGCCAATTCCGACAGGCAGGAGGTCGGCACTGATACGGTGACGGCCGGCACCACCCAGTGCCGGATCATTCCGGTGGCGTTATGAGCGACAAGGAATCTCTCCAAAGCAGGCAGGTACCGACCGGAGAACGATTTGAGATTCGACACGACAGTCTTGATGCGCGCCGAACGAGTCATGGTTGAGTTACCGGCCACGCGTGACAACTCGTCTCGTACCGGCTGGTCTTCCAAAAAGACAACCACGCTGACCCGGCTGTCGGTATCAATGATTCTGTCGGTCGATATCATCTGCATCAATGACGGCGACAGATCAGCCGAAACTGATTGATGTAAACTCAGCAACAGCCAGGTTGTGAGCAGTATTGACGTTGTGATGCAGGGTGCTTTTGGCAACATTGGTCCTTCCTCAGCAAAGTCCAATGATCCTCTGCGCAAAGGTCATGCCGCCCCCAGAGCCAATCCGGAGGTGGTAATTACCTGCACAATAATGCCTGATGTGATCCCGGATACCCTGCAACACAGTATCCGACAATGGAATAACAAACCGTCTTTTATGCCGCCCGGTCGCCCGGGATATGTCGTTGCTTTGCAGCTTCTGTCTACTGTGATTCCTGCTGCATAAAGACGAACTATATTACGCATTTTTTTTCAGGCCTTTTCCCGGGCCAAAATCTATATTGCACCCATGAGTTCGAACCATTCAGCGATAACCGGGACTATCCGTCAGTTGTGGCCGGTGCTGGTTCTGGCGATTTTGATCCGAATTATTTTCCTTCTGCAATACAGCGATCTGCCGGCCTGGGACCAGTTAACCGTAGACAACAACTACCATCATCACTGGGCCCGGTCCATCGCCGACGGCAACATCACCGGTGACACCACCTATTTCCGAGCCCCTTTCTACGTCTATTGTCTGGCCGTTCTGTACGCTGTTTTTGGAGCGTCATTATGGGTGGGTCGAATCTTTGGTCTGCTGACAGGTTTGGGATCAATAGTCATGACTTTCCTGTTAGGCAGGAAAATCCGGGGGGTCAGGGTTGGTCTCACGGCGGCGGTGATCCACAGTCTGTACCCGATCATGATCTACTTTGAAGGCGAGTTGCTGCTGGATCCGCTGTTTACTCTGTTGCTGCAAATAGCAATTCTCAGACTGTTGATATGGCTCGAAAAGCCATCGATACCGACAGCTTTTCTGACCGGTCTCTGTCTGGGAGCAGCCGCCATAACTCGTCCAACTGCTCTGGTGTTGGTACCAGTGATCATACTGGTGGCGGCGGCAAGCGTCAAACCCCTTCGCCGGTGGCTGAGCCAGGCCGCAATCATGATAACCGGCATCGTCCTGCTGGTAGCTCCGATTTTCGTGCGCAACCTGGTTATTGCCGATGATCCTACGCTCATTGCATCACAGGGAGGGATCAACCTGTACATAGGCAACAACAGCGAAGCTGACGGTGTTTCTGCCGTTCTGCCGGAACCGCTGGGGTACAACTGGCAAATCCGGGAGATAACCCACCTGGCTGAACAGGGGGCCGGTCGTCGTCTTAAACCGGGTGAAGTCTCCGCTTACTGGACCGGCCAAGCCGTTGACTGGATCTGTACCTGCCCGGGACAGGCGATTACTCTGTACATGAAGAAGCTCTATCGCAATTTCTCCAACCGGGAGATTTCCAATAACCGTGACCTGGGGAGTTTCTTTCAACAGGTCCCTCTCCTGAGATACAACCCTCTTTCCTTTAGCTGGCTTTTCGGCCTGGCGGTGGTCGGCCTGGTGGCACGGTTTTGCCATGATTCCCGGATACGATGGCTCTCGCTCATCATGGTCGTGTACATACTGGCCTCGGCGCTGTTTTTCTTCAACAGCCGTTTCCGTCTGCCGTTGCTGCCTTATTATATGGTGCCGGCAGCCATCGGGTTGTCGACCCTGATTGACCGTTTTCGAGCCCGGTGGAGATCATCGGTAGTGCTGTTGCTGATTCTGACAGTCGCGATCGGGTTCTCACAACTTAACCTGGTTCCCCTAACTTCCGGATCCTCTCCTCAGCCATTTACATCAAGAGGTTCCCATGCCCTCAGTCAGGGAGAGTATCTTCAAGCTGTCTCATGGTACCGGCGCGCTCGAGCGGTTGATTCCACATTTGCCGATGTCAACCTCAACCTGGGAGCCGCATTTCTGCGTCTCGGGCAAAGCGATTCCGCCCGCCATTACTTTGAACGCGAGATTCTCTTTCACCCCGGTCGAGCCGGTGCCTACACCAACCTGGCATCGCTGCATCTACTTGACGGCAACTATGCCGAATCGTTCCGGTTGGCAGGTCTGGCCCTGAGTCGCCGACCGTTTGACATCACCGGCAATATGATCTCTCTGAGGGCGGCCGCGTCGATGAAGGAAGTTTCAGATGACAGCCTTATGTGTCTGGTTGAGCGTGCGACAGCGATCACCGGCGATGATATCTTCCTGCTTTACGACGCTGCCGGTCTTTTCGTCATCAGGGGTAACCTGGCGCGCGCCGAGTCACTCCTGCTGAAAGCAATCAATACCCAGCCACCTCCGATTGAAACCGATGATGAGGCCTTTCGCCATACCTTCCGCAACAGCCGACATCTATGGGACCGGGAACGAGCCCGCAGTTATCACCAACTGGGGTATCTCTACGGCAGGCAGGGTCGCTACCACGATGCAGTTCACTGCAGCCGTCTGGCCATACAGACTGATCCCGATCTTGCGGATGCCTACCTGAATCTTGTCGTCGGGCTGATCTCTCTGGGGCGGTTGTCACCAGCCGACTCTGTCCTGGCGGCCGGTCGAGCCCGGTTTCCCCGACACCAGGGCCTGCAGCAACTTCAGAGCCCGCTGCATCCATAAGAGGAAACGGGACCGAGTTGCCTCGATCCCGTTTACAACGTCCGTCGCTTTTACTGTAACTTAACCTCAGGGCGCAGTTTTGGCCAGACCCTCGGACTCCATCAGCAGTTTTTTCTCCAGAGCCCGCTCGTCGCACCGCCGCCAGTACCGCTCACGAGCATCAGACGTCGAAATCTTCGTGGGAGCATCGGGATAGCGCATACCATCGGCAACAGGGGATGCATACCCCTCATACAACCAGTCCAGGACGTTGTTGACAACCATCTGCATTTGCAGCGAGTCAATTGCCAACGGCGTGAAGTTGAAGTGAACCGTTCTGAATGCTGATGTCGGCAGCCGGATCCCGACCGGTTTGCCTTCCATATTGTAATTCCCGCCGCGGGGGTGGTTAGCCGGCTGGCCGGGCGATTCGGTGTAGGAAGATTTGTAGAGATAGAGCGGTTCCGTCAGAGTCGTCCTCATACTCCAGTCCACTTCGGGCAGGCCGGGATGCTCTGATCTGTATCCAGTCTCACAGGGCCATCCGCTCCATAAGTAGCGTTTTTTAAGAAGATTAGTGTCAATAGTCAGATTGGGCCAGTTAATTGAATCGAGAGCGTAGGCACCGTTGAAGTCTTCGACGCGGTCAGGCTCCAAACCCATTTGGTTGCAGGTGCTGGCAGGATGGCACGCAGTCGCCAGACAGAACCAGCCCGAGTATACCGTCCCGATAACCCCAAAGTAATACATGTAGTCAAAGCCCGGGTTAACGTGCCAGTTTGGTCCATCTCCCGGGCTGCCAAACGTAGCAGCTCGCCAGGTTGCCCATACATTGACTCCGGCATCGATTGCCTTGTAGATATTATCCGAGTGAGACATAAATCTGGTGTTGGTGATATTGTCATCATAAAGGATCATAATCTTGTGCTGCAACAATGTCTTCAGCGGCACATCGTTGACAATGAGAACATTAACATAGTCAGGCGCGAGCCCTCTAAAAATACCGGTGGTACCCATGAATACGTCATCATACTCCACTCCCGTTGGTCCCTGGTCAATCCACCGGTTAATTGACTTCCTCCAGAATGCCTTGCATGTATCCAGGTGAATCGCTCTTGTCCCCGACAAGCCTCCACCGTGAGATAAGTCGACCACCACAATCGCCCGTTCCTTCCTGGGTTCGATGACCGTGAAGGTATCAAAGGCGGGCACCAGATCGGCCACGAAGGCATCATCACGGCACCTCATCCAGAATACGAAGTGTTCTTCCACCGTCTCCGTAGGCACATGGTTTCGGAAGACATCATACAAGGTCACGGAATCAGTCAATACCCAAGTGGTGTTGCGAGTGCTGTCGAAACTGCTGTCCACTAACCGGTTGAAATTGACGGTATCGTCTCGGAAGCCGGGAGCATCAATATAGAGCTTACTGGTGATGCTCGCCCAGGCCGGAAGTTCCACCGCACCGGAGACGATGTCTGCAACAGCTATCGTGTCGCAGGCAATAGTGACGCTGTCGCCGAAGGTCGTATCGCAATGCTCGACTGTATCCTCATAATCGTATAGGAAACCATCGATCGTCACCAGAACCGGTTTCACGAACGAATCAATCAACGCCGTATAAAGAGAATCCGGGTACGGCCCGTACATGCGCCATTCATATTCCAGAGGCGGCCAGTCACCCTCGGGATAGTCTATACGGTCCGTACCGTACCAGAACAGCCTCACACCGGCTACAATACTCTCAGAAGTACCGTTGACAAATGGCAGATAATGCCGGTATGCCTGTCGTTGCATTTCTGATTCCGGGGGGTGGTCGTTTCGGGAGAACAAGCGAAAGACGATATCCGACCCCAGGCCTTCCATGTCAAACGCCTGCAGAAAAACCCACTGGGAAACAAACGAGTTCACCGGGTCATTGGGGTCGGCAGCCAGCATGATCGTATTTTCAGTATGCGGGTCAGATTCAGCCGGGTCTACATCAATTATGGTCCACTCGGAATCGTTCAGGGTATCGATATAGTCCTCCGGAGCAGTAAAACCGACCCGATTTACGGTAACCACGTGGTAGCGGTAGTAGTCAATCAGTCCGTCCGGATCGCTGCCAAACCAGTACACCACCGGGTTCCGAGAGAACCGCTGGCCTTCCAGCGGTATGTTGACGAACTCCACGACCGGTTTCTGATTCTGGAAGGTTACACCCTCGAGAGTCTCGGTACAACCGGCCAGATACATTATTGCTGCCGCGGCGGCCAGCAGCGTCAAGGCTGCTATCACCATCGTCAGTCTCATCTTTCTCATCCCTTCGCGCACTATCTTTGCTTTCATAATAGCCTGTCGTCCTCTCAAAACGCCATGGTCATCGTGAATCGGTGAATTTCAGTGAGCACTCCGAAATCCTGGTAAGCATAATCGAATCCCAGTTCACCTTCCTCGCCAAACGGCAGCCGCAGGCCGCCGCCGGCCGTGAAACCGTCAACATTATAGTTGAAACGACCGCCGGTCCGGAGAATGAAACGGTCCATGAATATGTACTCGATGCCAGTGTTATACTTTTCCAGATTGTCCGACGGGTGGGAACCCTCAAGAGCAAAAGTCACCAGATGGTTATCGCCTTCTACCACATTAATAGCGCCACCGAACTTGAAGTTTATCGGCAGCGGAAAGGCGTTCTGGATAAACTTCATATCGGGACCGAAATTGGTGATCCCCATACCGATACGGAATCCACGAAAGCCGGTGTTGAACAGCGTGCCGACATCGGCCGCCCAACCGTTGGCGGAGTAGGAATGCACCTTCTCGTGCACGTACTTCACCGTGACGCCAATGGAAAATCGATCGGTCAGATAGCGTCCGTAGCTCACAGCCAGAGCCATATCGGTCCAGGTGAAGGTTTGCCCGGTGGGAATCCGGTTGTAGTCCGTCTCGTCAATCGAGCCGGAGGACAGGCCATAAGCACTAATGCCTAACACGCCTCCGATCGACTCCAGGGGCAACCCCAGTGCGGCAAACCCATAGCCGATATCAGCCGGCATCTGGACATAGGTGAAGGCTGCCTCCCGGCCGTATAGATAGGTGAGACCAGCCGGGTTGTAATAGACCGACGAGATGTCATCGGAGACGGCCACAAAGGCTTCCGCCATACCCATCGCCCGAGCCGAAACTCCCAATTCCAGAAACTGGGCGCCGGTAGTACCCACCTTGGCCTGTGCCCGCACCGTCACCGGACTGAGCATGACTGCCAGACCCAGCAATACAACGAAGCTCGTCAGCAACGGAGTCGGATATCGCCTTCCCCAGGTGACTAAACGACTATCTTTGAAAACCATGGTATCCTCTTCTATGTATCAATGCCAATTGTCTTCTCATTAGCTACAGATTCAGCTCCAAACCAATCCTGATCTGCCGTCCGTAATCCCAATTGGATGGATTCCTGTCATACTCTGTGCCACCGATGATAGCTCTCCCCAGTGGTGGCTGAGAGGTGTCGGCCCGTCCGGTCTTAGTGTACACCTCGGTGACATTGCGACTGTCGAATACGTTTTCAACCCAGAGGATGTAGCTGCAGTCAAGACCCACAAACTTGAAGTCCTTGGTAAAACGGACATCAAAATTAATGACCGACGGCATCCGCATCGAGTTCCGCTGAATGTCCTCGCCACTTCCGGAAGCTACGATATTCGGGTACGATGGATCGGGTGTGAACGGTCGGCCGCTCTCGATCCGGGCAATAACAGCCGTAGACCAGGAATTCGGAATAGGCAGCCCGAACAGCCGCGGCTTAACCGTACTGGGCACGAACACCTGAATGCTGGCGTTGAGCTTATGCCGAACGTCATTATCCAGCGGCGCCTCCGACAACGGCTCCCGTGCCACCTGAGTCGGCGACTGCCAG
Source organism: bacterium (assembly GCA_043811375.1). Classification (GTDB taxonomy): domain Bacteria; phylum Zixibacteria; class MSB-5A5; order GN15; family FEB-12; genus JBDRNJ01. The sequence goes on from JBDRNJ010000036.1 coordinate 39,887, forward strand.
TCACGAGCCGCCTCTGAGGCCTTACCAAAGGCAAAGGAGTACACATAACTCATCGAACCGTTGACATAGCCACCACCACGTTTCTCAAGTAGAATCTCAAAGCCGCGGCTGCGACCATAGTCACGGTTCCGGTACTGCTGATGTTCCAGCCCGCTTATACGGACATTGGAAGCGTTGATCTTGTCAAACTCATCCTTGAAGTAGCCCTGAATGTCAACCGAGTAATCCGAAGACATGGCATATTTAACGCCGAAGGAATACTGGATCGTTTTCTTGTAGTCCAGGTTGTAATTGCCGATGATCGTGTTGGCATCCACCGTGGCCGTGTTCCGCGCGTACATATAAGACAGCGGCGGCATCTGATAAAAGTGACCGTAGTTGAAATAAACCTTGGCTTTGTCGGAAATGGGATAGGAGAAACCCAGGCGCGGCGACAGCTTCTGACGGTCACCCAGGATAACGCCCGAACTCAGGTCGTCATTCTGTGCTACCGGTACCAGCTTGTCCTTGTCCTGAATAAAGAAATCCCAACGCAGGCCAAGCGACGCGATCATCGAACCATATGCCATCTTATCGCGCAGATAAACCGTTCCGGCCCACGGGCTATACTCAAACATATCTCGGAACGAACCCCGATTGGGATATGGCCCGCCGTCGCTGCGGCCCGTATAAAGCACGTACGGCTCTTCAATGTGCTGGTAGACGAAATCCAGCCGGCGTATCGATGCACCCCCCTTGACCTGGTGGGCACCCATCTCCCGAAAGATTTTCAACTCACCCCGATAGGTATCGGTCCGGTGATAGTGCCACTGGGATTCCTCGTCATAAGTCAACGGATCAAGAAAAGTACTACTGCCGCCGGCATCGTGGATACCGTTGCCGTTGACGTCCCGGTAAGGTTCCCCTTCGTCGTACTGGAAGTTGCGATAATCATACAGGCCGTTGCCGTTACGGTCAATGTAAGGGATACCCGGTGTCCACGGATCGCCGGGACCATCACGCAGGCCGTTATAATTGTAGTCCATATTTTCCGGGCAAACACATATAGTGAATTGGTCGATACCTTCATCATAGCTGTTGTTGCTGTTGATATCTATGAAGGGTTCGCCGATTATCGAATCACCATCGATATACGGTTCTTCCGTGGGCGGCCTGATGTTCTTCTCCCGGTAGTTGTCCAGTATCCCATTACCATTCTTGTCATGAAGGTAGTCGCCGGCATCCCACACACTATTGCCGTTCAGATCAACAAAGGCCTCACCTTCCATATAGTCGAGATAACCGTTCTGATTGAAGCGAAAGTCCGACAACTCAGCCGTTCCGCTCTGGACGTTCTGATCATACCGGTACTCACCCCGGTCGGCCAGGTACTCCCCGTAGGTATAAGCCGGCCCGGTGAAGCCGGTGCCGTACTCAGCCGTGTCCGGATACAGGTTTATGATCGGCTCGGGAGGATCATACACGCCATTCCTATTGTTGGGATCATCATCAAACCACTCCCACTGTTGCTCCAGGGGAATTTGGGGGGGGTCGACACCATGGCCCGGGTTATCGGGATCGCCCGGCTTCCGAGTGTAACTGCGTCGCGTGAAGGACAGAATCATTTCGTAGTTGGTGTTTTTTGACAGGGACTGCAGAACTTCAAGCGAAATCGTCCTCAGTTTGACTTCAGAAATTGGAGCTGTGGCGGAAGTGTATCGATAGGACCAGCCAAACATTGTGTTGCGATCTTCCGTATCCTTGTAGGACAAGATGAACTTGAGGTTCTGCCGCGGGCGGAATTTCAGGTTCATCATCCAGTGATAGCGATTCTGAAGACGCTCCGGAATCTTGACACCCATCAGGTTGAAGAACCCCCAGTCTCGATGCGTAGTGGGAGAATCATACCGCTGGTACTGGTTGAAGCCGTCAGACTTGTCGACCTCTGCATATAAGTAATAGGTGAATTCACGGTCCTCCATGAAATTCAGCCCTAAAGCCGGTAATATCCGGCTTCTGAGAATCGGATCGGGACCATGGACGGAAAAACGCACGTAATCCTGGTTACGGGAGTACTTATTCAGATCAGAATTACCGAAGTCATCGGTGATAAACATCATGTTCATGCGCGTGTTGTCTTTTGAGCCGGTGCGGGTGGTAATCTTGATAATTCCCGATACGGCGTCACCGTACTCGGGGTCGAATCCATCCTTGATTACCGTAAGTTCCTGAATGGACCCGGAGACCAGCGACAGGTTGGCGCCGGCTTGACCGACCCCGGCCAGGGGATCATCAATCGGGACACCATCAAGAATGTAGGAAACTTCGCCGGCGCGGCCGCCACGGATGAAGATCTCACCCTCGCGACCCGTTACCACACCGGTCACCTGTTTCAACAGGTCCTGAACCGTGGTGACGGGCTGTACGTTGATCGCTTCGGCGGTCATAGTCACCTCCGAGGAGACCTCCGTAATGTTCAGCGGATCCCGCTCGGCCCGGACCACGATCTTGTCCAGTTCGGTGGTTTTCTCCTGCATCTGAACCAGCACCTCCTTGGTCTGGTCCGATTTTACCTCCACATCCGTTACCTCCACCTCGGCATAGTGGATGTGAGTGACTTTAAGAACGTAACTACCAGGCTCAACCTGAGTGATGAGATATTTTCCGTCGGCGTCGGTCATATCTCCGCGAACCGTTCCCATCACCATTATTGATGCGCCAAAAACCGGTTCACCCGTGTTTTTGTCTGTAATTACTCCTTTTATCTTACCGGTCGCAGCAGCCTGCAGACCTGTTGGTAAAGCCATCACACAAGCGGCCAGAACCAGCATCCAAATCATCTGCCGTTGGCAACGTAGCATTTTTCTGTCTCCTCGAAATTGCAGCTATATTGTCACAAACAAGTCGATATCGTATACTCAGATCGGCATCCGGTATGAGTCTGCCTCACCCTTGATAAACAGCAACCGAAATCTGCCGGGCCGGGCAGTTAACGGTCAGAAGTCTCAGCCGGAACACCTGATCACACTCACATTTCATAACGGTTGAGCGGATTAACATTGCAGATCCGTCTTCCCAACCTTAGTAGTCAGAGCATAATAATTCCGCTTCGCCCGGCAAGTCAAGCGGTTTTTTCCCTTCATACCTCATGATGATAGACTGCTGGGGAACAGGCTCCGTTTAAAGAAAAGTCCGCCTGGCCAAAGGATTTTCTTTCAGATCACGCTCACGTTTTTGTATTTCCCGCAACGCCTCGGCATTTAACCGCGCCATGGTCACCGGAACCTCAAGGGAAACGCCCACTTCCTGTGCGAATAATGTTGCCGCCCGATCAAACTGCTTCCGAGTAAACGGTGCCGGCAGAGCGCAATAACTGCGTTGCACGCGCCCTGGCAGTGCCCGATGCAGTGCCACACCGCCCAATTTGATGGAGCCATGCTGCAACAGTGCCGAGCGTGTGCGCCGCTGAGCGGATGCTATAATTTTGCCTGAGTGAGTAATAATCTCATGCCTGGCTACCGATTCAAAGCACGGCGTAGTGTGCAGAACACCGCGTTGCGATTCGGTCGCTGATGACTGCCTGACATATCGGGATTCGATCCCCAGCCGTTTCAGGAAACGAATCAGAACCGCCGCGATCCACTCCGAGGTCTGCCGCAACGAACCTTCCAGATGACTTGTCCCCGGATTGAGCCGATTGGCGGCCACTGCATAAGTCAGTTCGGACGGTTCGTGAAAAATGGCCCGACCACCCGTTACCCGCCGGATAACGGTAGTGTTACCCAGTCGGGACGGATCCAGCGCCGTCTCGGCCCGCTGATTCATCCCCAATGTTATCGTTGGGGATGCCCAGGTATACAGCCTCAGGAATACCTGACCGGGGTGAAGCGATGCCCGAGCGGCCAGCCACTCATCGACAGCCATGTTCCGCAGGGACTCGCCTGCGAAATGTCGGTAGAATACAGCCGTTGTCACCAGCCCAAATTAAGGCATAACATCGGCTGGAGCAAGTCTGCCGCAACGATGCCACCCGGAATCGGATACTTGCACCCAATCCGGTGGAGCACCGGCGAACTCAGATATGCTGGATAGGTAATTATCCGAGACGGGGCAATGTTCGCCGCGCCGGATTAACGCCGCTCAGGAAACGGAGCCGCGAATATCGATATCGTATTGCTTGATCTTCAGCCGCAGGGTCGATTCCGGAATATTCAACACCGCGGCGGCGTGCTTTTTGATTCCGTTCTTCTCCCGTAAGGCCTTGATGATATGCTGCTTCTCAAGTCCGGCCAGATAGTCGTAGAGTGAGTACTCCTGCGAGAACTGCAAATGCTCAGTAACCTGGCTGGACACAGCCGATCCGTTGCCGTTGTCGTCGGTAGTAGCGAGAACCTTTCCAGACAGCACACTGGAATCGATTTCCTCACTATCACCGGCCAACAGTACGAGTTTCTTGACCTCGTTTTCCAACTCGCGGATGTTGCCCGGCCAATCGTAAGCCGTCAGCAACCTCATTACTTCCGCCGATACCCGACGGCCGGTGCCATTGAGGAAATGAGACACCAGCAACGGAATATCCGCTCGCCGCTCTCTCAACGGCGGTAACCGGAAAGTAAGAGCCGTCATACGATAGTACAGATCCTGCCGGAACAGCCCCGCCTCCATTTGCTCTTTGAGATCCTTGTTGGTAGCCGAGATAACCCGAACATCCACTTTGCGGGACACCGTCTCACCCAGCCGGACAATTTCCTGCTGTTCCAGGACTCTCAGGATCTTAGCCTGGATACCAAGCGGCATGTCCGCTATCTCATCAAGGAAGAAAGTCCCGCCGTCAGCTTCTTCAAAAAGTCCGGGCTTATCGCGGTCGGCACCGGTGAACGCCCCCCGCTTGAAACCAAAAAGCTCCGACTCCAGAAGTGTCTCCGGCAGCGCGGCACAGTTAACGGAAATCAGGCGTTTATCCCGCCGATCGGAATTGAAGTGTATCGCCCGGACCAGCAGATCCTTGCCGGTGCCGGTCTCACCCTCAATCGATATCGATATGTTGGCATTGACAACCTGCCGCACCCGACTCAGCATCTCCAGCAACTCCCCGCTCTGAGTGACGATATTAGGGAAAGCCGCTTCCTCCTTCAACTGATCTCTCAATCGACGGTTGTCTTCAGCCAACTCGCGCTTCTGAATCTCCGCCCACTTGAAAGCAATTAAATCTGAAAAACCAACAGCGAAGTTGAGGTTCTCCTGGCTGAAAGGATTCAAACCGTTATCGCGCGAAATTCGATCCAGATACAGGTAGCAGACAGTGTCGTCACTCATCTTGAACGGCACCACCACTACGCTGGCAACCACATCCGGAACATCCGGGAACAAGTCATTGAGGAACGGGTCCCGACGGCAATCCAAAATCAGGGTCGGTTTGGTTCGGGATATTTCCTGGCCGAGAAGATTACTAAAATTCTCACAAAAACGCCTGGCCCGCTGGTCAGACATGGAGAACGAATTGATTACAGGTGTCTTATCATCACCCGGTGCATACAATAAAGCCCGACTACCCCCGGTTCTCCTCAGGAGAATACCCAGAATTTCCTCCATGGCGCCCGACTCGAAGTCGGACAGCTCCGCCGGAGTTATCAAGCTGCCGAAAATTTTGTATTCGTTTTCCTGAGATATCGACAACGCCACCGCCTGCTCCGAAAGCGACTGCAAGAATTTGTGTACCGCCCGTACTTTGACCTTCTCATCCAGGGATGCAAACGCTTTCTCGGCCCGATTCAATTTTTTGAAGCCATGAGCCAGATCTCCATGCCGGCAGGCGAGAATTCCAGCCTTGAAATCGGTCCGGGCAACCCAATAATCCGCCTTCAGCTTTCTAAAGAGCCGGTGCGCCTCATCCAGAGCGGCACGAATACCCTGCTGATCTTCCTGGGGAATTGCCATACATATTTCCGCCATCGTCAGCAATGTGCGGCCAAGATCGTAAGGATCAGCAACTTCCCTGAGAATCTCGATAGCCTGACGAATGTTCTGCAGAGCTTCTTCATGCTCATCGTGAGCCCCATAGACCTGCGCTATCACGCGGTACGACAGACCAATCTCAACCTTCTCACCCAGCGCCAGTGACATTTCCAGGGCTTTCTGACCATACTTCATGGCATCGTCGATATTGTCCAGCGCCAGTTCCGCCTCGGCCAGCCGTCGCCCGGCCTGAGACACCAGTGATGATGCCGGAGCCAGCACCAGCCCCTGCTGATAAGCTTCGCTTAAAAGCGTCTTGGCACGAAACATATCGCCTCTCTCAAGTGCCAACTCACCGGCAAATTTCAAATAGAGAATCTTCTCCCTCTTCAGACCCAGACGACTGATAATTTCCAGAGCATTATCAAGATCGCGGCGGGCCAGTATAAACTGGCGACGCCTCAGACGAAGGTACCCCAGAGACAGGAGGTTTATCACCTTCGACACTTCATGATTGTGCTCGGTGTTGTATTTGAGAGCTTCCGTCAGGTCTTTCTCGGCTTGTTTCCATCGGCCGGTGCAGATGAGCAAAGTGCCGGTGTTGCCGAGCAACTGCGATACCTTGCGCGGGTTGTCACCCACTTTCGATACCGCTTCGGTGAGAAAACTCACCCCCGCTCGATATTCAGAGCGGATGGACGAAATTCGCGCCAGTTCGTTCAGCGAGTTAACCTGACCAACCGGATCCGACGCTCGCCGGAACGATGCCAGCGCATCACGCGCCCGTATCTCGGCGTTTTTCAGGTCACCCATTGCCGAATATGACTTGGACAAAACCAGCTGCGTCCAGCCGTAGCGGCGATTGAGAGGGAAGTCGGCCAGCAACTTGGCCGCCCGTAACCCGGATTGCAGAGCTTTGCGGTAGTTGCCCTCGAAGTAGCTGCCCTCCGCCTTCAACAGCAGGAACAAACCATGTTCATGTTCTTTTTCGGAAAACTCGGATTCAGACAGGTCGGCCAACTCCTGCAACGCGGCATTATACTGACGTTGCCGGAATAGACCCTCAAGAGAGAGCAGACGGCCATCAAAAGACACTTGTGGCGAGGAAAGTGGCATTCTTAAGCTCTTCGTTAGCGGTTACATCATCTGATAGATCCGGTATGCTCTGCTTTCGTGTTCATCTTCTCACCGGTGGCTGAAACCGCTTCGCCGCGATCGAAGTCGCTACCGGATGAGATGGTCTGCACGTTCGCTCCGTCAGCAATGATGACATCTGAAGAAAAGTTAACAAACTTCAAAAACAGATTCAACCACCACGGCGACTCCCAACCACTCGGAGGGTTGTAAGAAGTTTCCTTTTCGTCACCGGGGTTGACCACCGTAGTGTCATCACCGACATTTTCACCATTGCCACCATCATCGGCATCCCATGGTAACTCATCGTCGGACATAACGGGTGCAGAGAAGAAGCAGGTGAAAGCGAACACCACCATCATGAGCGCTGCACCGAACTGCAAACGTTTCATGAGCTTTGCCTCCTATTGTGTTATTTCCCGTACTAGCCGCAACCATACGGGTACGACAGATACTTAAATTACAGGACAAAAACGTCGAAAAAACGCACATCTTTCCATTTGAAGGATAACCAATTCATAGCCCCTTGTCAAGCAATATCTTAGTATGGCGCAGATTTTGCGCCTTAATTTTTGAAACTTTATGGAATCGCCGGTAATTCCCCTGCCGGAACCGGTCTGTTGTGAACACCAATGCTCCTGTTCAGTGTGATTGGCAGTAACCTCAAGCGTTCGCAGTAACTATCTTAACCCGTTGTATCCCTTGGTGGTACATAGATTGAGATCGTCTAAAACAGGTTCCGGCCATGTCACTTCGCACGCCAAACGAAACTGCGATTCACCAACTCCGCGTAAAGGCGGGCCTTGCGTCCGCTGCCTGCATCACCAGTCCCTGGTCAATGCAGCCAGGGCATTTCGCGTTCCGGTCGTTTCTATTCACACCGCGTACGAACGGAATCCGGCTCAATTGAGACCGTACGGTCATAGCCACGGCGCTGTCGTCTCCGACAAGCCTGTACGATATCCATGTATCCAAGTCGAATCGGTTCTTACCCGTGTGAAACAGGTTCTTGCCAGCCGGTCGGATTCTTCCGACGACAATGGAGCGTCCGACTGATCGCCGTGGTTCCGATTTCAATCACCTGACCTTCAGCGACCGATGGAACCGATCCAGTTGTTTCAGGAGTTGCCGATCGTCGACTATGCTCTGCTGCCTCTCCCGCTTGCGTGCGGCCAGTATACGACGGATATTCTTCAGAGCCATGAAAGTACTCCGCCAGATCGTGGGATTCAGCGAGAGCAGTCTCAACATGTGGAAGAACACATGGGAAACCAGAAAAACCGGAGAGTGGATGTTTTTCCAGGTGAAGATCAGGCGGTTGCGAGTTGCTATCAAACGCACTCGCCGCCGCTTGAAGACGCCCAAGCTCTGGCTCACTTGGTGGTATGCTACGGACTTCGGCTCGTACACAATCCGCCAACCACGTTTCAAGGCCCGGTAGGCCATATCGGTCTCTTCAAAAACGAACGGCGACAGCAGCTCGTCAAAGCCTCCGAGCTCTCCCACCTTAGCCGCGTCGGCAAAGAAGTATGCTCCCTGTACACCGGCAGACCAGAGTGGTCCCGGATCGGCCAGATTGTTCGGTAGCTTGTCATTCACGATGTTCTCGGTGACCCGCAAGAGTCCCCGGCGCCATTTCATGAGCTTGACACCATCGATCTGCTCATCGGAACCATAGCGGTAGCCGCAGGTTGTCACTGCAAACGTATTGGGATCGTCAAAATGTCCTGCAAAATGATCGAAGAAGTCCTCGCTGAGCTCTACGTCGGTGTTCAGGAAGAACAGGATCCTGCCCGTCGCTGCTCTAATGCCGGTGTTGCATGTCTTGGAGAACCCGCCGTTACAATTGCGTTTCAGAATCTCCAACGCCGGACACTGTCGCCGATAACAATCAATTAGGGTTAAAGAATCGTCGGTCGAACAATCGTCGACGAACAGAATCTCCTTTTGACCCTGGTACCGCTCGACCGCCTTGATCACTGATGGGAAGAACACCGGTACCAGGTCCACACCGTTATAGTTCGGGATGATTACGCTGAGTGATGGAAGCATTCTATGCCCGACCGTTCCAGACCGTGATCATGATCCATCCGAGGACTGTCATCGCCATTGAGAACGACCGCGTTCTCCCCGGAAGACTTTGTGTAACCACGACGGCGCCAGTCATGGAATCCCTATTTTGGCGTAGTGATGAACTACCTATTGCGACGCAGGGTAGGTCAGATGCGGCGGCATGTCAAGCCTGGTACAGATAGCCGTCGGGTTTGTCACCGCTCTGACCGAGCTGGGTAGCTCACCTTATGAGACTACCCCGACTCACCAGGCACAATAGCATTCACAGACAGCTTGCCGGCTGCGTCATGTGGCAGATTCCGGATAGTCCCAAGGGATGAGGTCGTTTTCAGTCGCTTTCGAGTCTCCTGATATAGGCCGGAATCGTTCGGTCGTCTTCTGAAAACAGCGGCACCCGGTTGCGACCGCTGTTGCCGTTACCGTTACCTTCTCCGGAATCGGGATTATCCTGATAACCGCTGCTGTCGGCAACAGCTCCCACCGGTTCGGGTTGCTCAACCTGTTTTGTCTGGGGGAAGCTGGCGTCGGGAAACAATGAAATAGGCCTGGCGGCCATGACGGCCGGTTTTTCCTCGGGAATTCTGACGGGTTTTGTTTCCAGCGTGGATGAGAACCCGGTGGCGATAACGGTCACTCGCATCTGGTTGTTCATATTCGGATCGATAACGGCCCCAAAAATGATATTGGCATCATCCCCGGCTGCTTCGTAGACCAGTGAAGTCGCCGCATTAACATCAAACAGCGTCAGATCCTCACCGCCGGTTACGTTTATGAGAACACCCCTGGCGCCACCGATGGACACATCCTCCAACAATGGCGAAGAGATCGCTTGTTGAGCGGCGTCGATCGCCTTTTCATCCCCCTCCCCCAGTCCGGTGCCCATCAGGGCGTTGCCCCTTTCGAGCATAACCGTGCGCACATCGGCGAAATCGCAATTGATCAGACCGGGGATCGTGATCAGATCGGATATGCCTTTGGTGGCCTGGTGCAGGACATCGTCGGCAGTGGCAAAGGCAGCGTTGAGAGTCGTTTTCTTGTCGACTATTTCCAGCAGTCGTTCGTTGGGTATGGTAATCAGGGTATCAACTTTATCCCGCAGTTCCGAAAGTCCCTGGTCGGCTCGCCGGGTTCTTTGGGCTCCCTCAAACTTAAAAGGTCGAGTGACAATAGCCACCGTCAGGGCTCCGGCCTCTTTGGCAATTTCAGCTACTACCGGGGCAGCTCCGGTACCGGTGCCGCCGCCCATCCCGGCCGTGATAAAGACCAGATTGGGAGTGCCGATTTCCTGGGCTACATCCTTCCGGTTTTCCTCAATAGCCCGCTTACCAACTTCAGGATTGGCTCCGGCCCCAAGCCCGCCGGTCAGTTCCTCCCCGATCTGCACCTTTTTGTCAGCCCGATTCTGGTCGAGTACCTGAGCATCAGTGTTGACGGCAATAAACTCCACTCCCCGCAGACCGGCTTCGATCATCCGGTTGACGGCGTTACCGCCGCCGCCACCAACTCCGACGACTTTGATATTGGCATAGCCGACAAAGTCCTCGGAAAACTTGAAAGTATGCTTCTGTTCCGCCATATCCGGTTCCTCCATGAACACTTTGATATTAAAATTGTCTTGATATCCAACTTTCCAGTCGTTTCAAAAGCCGACGCGACGCCCCCCGCTTGCCGGCCAGTGCCGGTTCGTGCTTGAAGCCATACAACAGCAGGCCGTGAGCGGTGGTGAAGCGGGTTGTCTTCAGTTCATCCGGAGTGTGTTCGATACCGCTGATGTCAGCCACCCGGACAGGCAGGTCAAACATCTGCTCGACCAATTCTCCGGTGCCGGGCAGCATGGCTCCGCCGCCGGTGAGAACGACTCCCGTCGCCAGTACGTCGGCGGTAACGGAGCGTTTCAGCTCTCGAATGACCAGCGACAGTATCTCTTCCATGCGGGGCTCAATTATAGCCGCCAGGACACTGTGTGAAATCTCTTTCGTTTCCGAACGCGAGGCGCTGTGGATGGGTAACATTTCCTCCGGATCTACCAGCGACGCCAGGGCTGCCCCATGGCTCAATTTGAGTGTCTCGGCCCGGTCCACCGTCATACGCAGACCGATGGCGATATCGCCGGTCACGTTGCGGGCGCCCAGCGGTACTACCGCCGTGTGTTGAATGGCGCCTTCATAGAACACGGAAACATTGGTGATGTCACCGCCCAGGTCGACCATAATAACGCCGGTTTCCATTTCATGATCGGTCAGCACCGTCTGTGACAGGGCCAGTGATTCGAGTACCATGTGGTCAACTTCGAGCCGGCAGCGCTCCAGGGCGCGGAAGATATTGCGCGCCGTCGTCACCGATGCCGTCACAATGTGGGCTTCCACCTCCAATCGGACACCGGACATCCCCACCGGGTCCCGTACACCGGTCTGATCATCCACCGAAAACTGTTGTGGGATGACGTGGATTATTTCCCGGTCGACGGGGATGGCCACGGTTCGAGCCGCCTCGATGGCTCGCCTGACATCACCGGAAGTAATTTCATTGTCGGCACGATTAACTGCCACCACGCCGTGGCTGTTGATGGATCGGATGTGCTCACCGGCAATACCCACCGTGACACGGTCGATCTCGGTTCCCGAAACCAGAGCCGCATCACGAACAGCATTCTGTATCGAGCCGACTGTCTTCTCCATATCCACCACCATTCCCCGCCGCATTCCTTCCGTGGGGGCGATTCCGTGCCCGATCACATAGATACGCCCCTCCTGATCCATCTCCCCCACCAGGGTCACGATCCTGCTGGTGCCGATATCGAGTGCCGCCAGAATGTTCTCGGTAGCCATCTCAGTTCTTCCCACCATCACAGATAATCAAGCTGTCGTATCTCAGATCAATACGACTGACACCTTCCAGATCGGCATCAAATCGAGTGATCATCTCTACCAGTCTTTCCAGGTCCGCCACCAATCTTTCCGGTCGCATCGCCAGACGGTATGACTGCCCGGCCAGAGCAACCTGCAGGTAGTCAGTTGTTTCGAAGTCAATTTCATCCACCAGCCGAAGCAGGTTACGGTTGCGATGGCGCAGCGACGCCAACTGGTCAGCCACCACCTTGACCCTGACATCGCGGGCGTATTGAAAAGCCCTGATCCCGCCGATTCCGGTAAGCATCGGTCGCTCCCAGTCAGTGACGGCGTGATCCAGCGGAACAGCCCGGCCGCCGGGGTCAAGTCCCCAGATCATGCCGGTGGATTTGTCCACCAGAAAACAAACCGGTTCAAAGGCATTGGTCCTGATCTGCAGTGTGTGTGGCCAGGAACAGGAAATATCTACCTGAAACGTATTCTCACCGGCCAGCAGCGCTTGAGCCAGACTATCGAAGGGTTGGCGGAAGAGAGACCCCTGCCGGAGCATGTCGAACTGCTGTGGCCAGTCACTGACCGGCCGGCCGTCCAGAGTGACCGTTTCGAGACGGCAGGCATCAGTATAGTTGACGATCACGGTCAACACCGCGACGATCAGAGTCACCGCCACCAGCAGTAGTTTCATTCTGCGTGACAGCATCTTCATACCTGCGTCAGCTCCATGAGCAACCGCTGTTTGATCCGAGTGATCGTGCCTGCTCCCATGGTGATGATAGTGTCACCGGGTCTTGCTATCCGGGCTGCTTCGACCGGAGCTTTTTCCATTGCTCCCAGGTAACGGAAGTCACCGCCACCCTGTTGGTGCGCTTGACGCATGATCACTTCCGATGTAATACCCTCGATCGGTTTCTCGCGGGCCGGATAGATGTCCACCAGCAGACAGACGTCGGCTGTGGCCAGCGCCCGGGCAAACTCAACCTGAAAATCACGCGTGCGGCTGAAGAGATGCGGCTGGTAGATCACGATTATGCGACCGGAGTAGACTTCGCGGGCGGCACTGAGGGTGGCGGTAATCTCCGTCGGGTGGTGAGCGTAGTCGTCTATCACCGTGACGCCGTTGACCTCACCGATGACTTCGAATCGTCGTCCGACACCTCTGAATGACTGCAAGCCCTCCGCAATCGCTGCAAACGGCACATCCAGTTCGCGGCAGGCCGCCACTGCTGCCATCGCGTTGGCGACATTGTGTCGGCCCGGCACCCGCAGCCTGATCTCACCCAACAACTCCTCTCTGTGAAAGACGCTAAAAATCGACCGGCTCGACTGCCCGGTCGGTGCGATCGCCCGGTAATCAGCCTCTTCGGAGAACCCGAACGTCACACTCCGGCGTGTCAGCCTGGGTCGCAGCGCCATCAGCCGGGAGTCATCCGCCGACAGTACCACCGCTCCGTAAAAGGGCACCTGGTTCATATACTTCATAAACGAATTCATCAGGTCATCCATATCGGCGTAGCAATCCATGTGGTCGCTTTCGAGATTGGTTACTACCGCCATAGCGGGATACATCGAAAGAAAAGACCGGTCATATTCGTCAGCCTCGGCCACCAGATAATCGCCCTTTCCCAGGGAGGCGCCGGTACCCAGTTCCGCCACGATCCCGCCGACGATAAGTGTCGGCTGGTAACCGCCGTGCTGCAGAATCATACCGATCATCGAGGTGGTGGTCGTTTTGCCGTGCGTACCGGAAACACCGATGGAGTACTTCAACCGCATCAACTCACCCAGCATCTCCGCCCGTTTGATTACGGGGATGCCGCACTGCCGAGCGGCAATCACTTCCGGATTGTCTTCCCCCACCGCCGATGAGATAACCACCACATCGGCCTCGTGAACCTGTTGGCCGGAGTGCTCGGCGTGTATCGGCACTCCCAGTGACTGCAGATAGCGCGTGATATCACTGGGGGATTGGTCCGAACCCGCCACCTGGTAACCGAGATTATACAGAATCTCTGCGATACCGGACATGCCGGCTCCGCCGATACCCACAAAATACAGTTTTTTAACTTTGCCGAACATTATTGAGCTACACCTGAACGGTTTGACCCTGTCCTTCAGTACCGATACCTCAGACAAGGCCGATTTCTCCCCGGACTTTTTTCTGAATCAGTCCGATTATATCTTCCGCGATAACATCTGCGGCCGGTCGCCGGTCACGGTTGAAAGTCGCTATCGCCTGTTTCATCTGTACCCACTGGTCGGAGCGATGCAATCGGACCGCCTCGCCCAGCAGGCTTAACTCGGCCAGTTGCCGTTGCATGATCACCTTCGCCATTCCCTGCCGAACGAGATTGGCGGCGTTTTTGCTCTGGTGATCTCCGGCAGCATACGGGTAAGGCACCAGAATCGACGGCACTCCGCAGGCCAGCAGCTCCGCCAGGGTCAGCGCCCCGGCCCGGGCTATGGCCAGATCGGCTGCGGCATACACTAGGTTCATATCCCTGGCAAAGGGAAAAAGGGCGCAGTTAGTAACCTTTCTGCCCGCGCTCGCGGCCACTTCCTTGTAGTCCCTTTCTCCCGTTTGCCACAGTAGCTGATATTGTTTTGGCAGACCGTCCTGGTGCAGGGCGGCCAGTACGGCCCGGTTCAGCGTCCGGGCACCCTGGCTGCCACCCAGTATCAGAATAGTGGTTTTGCCGGCATTCAGACCAAACGTTTTCAGAGCTTCCCTCCGGTCACCCCGAAGCACCGATCTCCGCACCGGGTTACCGGTAACAGTGACGACGGCATCGGTGCGCAAGTACTGACGGGCCGATTCAAAACCGAGATATATCCGACTCGCCTTACGCGCCAGCGAACGGGTGCTGACACCCGGAAACGAATTCTGTTCCTGAAGAACACAGGTGATCTTCCGCCAGGCGGCCACCGTCAACACCGGCAATGATACGTAGCCTCCCGTTCCGACCACCACATCCGGAGACAGCTTGCGCAGCAACAGCCATGACTGCAACAGCGCCCTGATCAGAATAAACGGCACCAGCAGATTCCTTAAGGTGATGGTCCGCGCCAGACCACGCACATTGATCGTGTGCAGCGGGTACTCCAGCGACTTGCGCAGGCGGTACTCCAGTCCTCTCCTGGTTCCTACGAAAGCGATGTCAACTTTCATATTGTCGCCGGCCAATTCCATAATCCGGTCAGCGATAGCAATCGCCGGAAACAGGTGACCGCCGGTGCCGCCACCGGCAAAGACCACCCGGGCTGGAATCGCTTTGCTCACAACGCCACCCTCCGTGACAGATTAAGCAGCACC
The DNA here is from genome assembly GCA_043811375.1 of bacterium. GTDB lineage: Bacteria > Zixibacteria > MSB-5A5 > GN15 > FEB-12 > JBDRNJ01. The sequence goes on from JBDRNJ010000036.1 coordinate 55,187, forward strand.
GCCACGGCGGCGCTGGAAACCAGCAGTGATGATCCGCCATAGGAAAAAAACGGCAGCGCCAAACCGGTCACCGGCAACAGGCTGGTGACCACTCCGATATTGATGGCCAGGTTGATAAACAACGACAGCGTCATTCCCGCGGCCAACAGAAAACCGAACCGGTCCGGTTGCGCCGAGGCAATCTTCAACCCCCGCCACAGAATGTAAAACAGTGCCGACAGGACCAACATCAAGCCCAACATGCCTATCTCTTCACCCATGGTGGCGAAGGCAAAATCGGTATGCGGGTAGGGCAGGAAAAATAACTTTTGTCGTCCATCGCCGAGTCCCACTCCCAGGATTCCCCCGGCCCCCAGAGTCAACGCTGCCTGTTTGGCCTGGTAGCTTCCCTGCAGCGGGTCCATCACCGCCGACAGATAGTCCAGCACCCGAGCTTTTTTGTAGCCGAGACCAAACACTACCACTGCCGCAGTGGCCGCCAGCGGCACCAGCGCCAGTAACAGATGCTTCAGACGTGCCCCGGCCAGGAAAAACATGCCCAGCGCCGTCATGAAAATCACAATCGTCGTCCCCAGGTCCGGTTCCAGCAGCACCAGCACCAGCCCGGTGCCGACCAGGGGAGCATAGCGCCGCACCAGTTGTCGTGTGTCGGCCACGTTTCGCTTTCGATTGGAAAGCGAAAAAGCCAGAAAGAATACCAGCACAAACTTAAACATCTCCGAAGGCTGGATTGTCATCGGTCCCAGTTCCAGCCAGCGGTTTGCCCCGTTACGCTCCGGCATCAGGAAAACAGCCGCCAGCGCCAGCAACATGGCCATAAACGCCAGTGGCGAATAGACCGACAGACGGGTCAGGTCAACCCTGGTGATTATCACCAGCACCACCAGCGACAGCACCACCCAGATCACCTGGTGCCACAAAAAATACCAGTGTGACCCGAACCTGGCCTCGGCCAACATCGACGAGTTCGAATAAATCATCACCAGGCCGGCCACCAGCGTGGCCAGAAACACCAGCAGCAGTCTCTCGTCGATTCGCCGCTTAGTTTGCAAATGTCTCGTTTTTCTGGGCACCATTTTTCAGACTCGCCACGGCCGTCTTAAAAACTCGGCCGCGATGTTCATAATTATCAAACATATCAAAACTGGCGCACCCCGGTGACAACAGCACCGTCTCGCCGGGATGAGCCATTTCAAAACTGACGCGCACTGCGTCGGAGAGGGAATCCGCCAGTTGTACCGGGAAGCTCCGTCCCAGTTCGTTGCTGATCTTATGGCGGGCTTCTCCGATAGCGACCAGGCTCTTGATCCTGCCGGCGCCATGTTCCGCTAGCGGTTGATAGTCGTTACCTTTGTCGCGTCCACCGGCAATCAGGTGAATCGGCGTATCAATGGAACGCAGCGCCCAGCAGACGGAATCGATATTGGTGGCTTTGGAGTCATTGACAAAACTGACTCCCGCCACTCGTCCGGCATTCTCCAGACGGTGCTCCACCCCCGGAAAACTGCGCAGGGTTTTTGAAATAGCAGTCGCTTCGATATCAAACAACGTCGCGGTGGCAACGGCGGCGGCAGCGTTCTGCAGATTGTGCGGACCGGGAATCAGGATATCGTTGTACTTGACGATTCGCGATACTTCGGACCCGCTCCGACCGCACAAATAGCCACCGTCATCGACAAAGGCGACCGCATCGGCGCTGTCACCGGCAGTAAAAAACAGCTTCCGGGCACTGGTGGTGATAGTGTCGTGGGCGAGATGATGATCATCGCGGTTGACAATCAGGAAATCTTCAGTTCCCTGGTTGGCGGCAATGCGGTACTTGAGTGCCTTGTATTTCTCAAACGTGCCGTGGCGATCAAGATGATCCGCCGTTAGGTTGAGAATCAAGGCTACCTGCGGCTGGAAATCGGCGATAGCTTCCAACTGGAAAGTCGACACCTCCACCACAGCGATACCTTGTGGTGTTACCTGGTGGGCTACTTCACAGAAAGGGCGACCGATATTGCCACAAACAAAAACTTCGTATCCGGCGGCGGCGAAAATTTCACCGATGAGGGTAGTGGTGGTAGTTTTGCCGTTGGACCCGGTGACGGCTACGATCCGGCCCCGGTTGACCCAGGAGGCGAACTCCAGCTCCGAAAAGACCGGAATTCCCCTCCGGCGCGCTTCCTCCAGGATGTCCAGATGCGGCGGTACTCCCGGCGAAACCACCAGGTAGTCCGACTGAAGCAGGCGCTCCGTATGGCCGTCGGTCTCAAACGGGATAGCATCGCGTTTCAGTCGGTCGCCGGCCTCTCGCAACAGTTCGGAGCGGGCACTGTCGGACACAAACGGCTTTCCGCCCTGGCTGACGGCCAGGTAAGCGGCCGCCATCCCGGAGCGGGCCATGCCGACAATGCCGATCCGTCGACCTCGTATTAATTGCTCTGTTGTCATCGTACTTTCAAAGTTGCCAGTGTCAACAAGGCGCACAGTGCGCCAATGATCCAAAACCGAACCACCACCTTGGACTCCGGCCAGCCGGACAGTTCAAAATGATGATGAATCGGCGCCATGCGAAACACCCGCCGTCCGCCGCGATAACGATACGACGCCACCTGGATTATCACTGAAAGTGCTTCTACCACGAACACCCCGCCTACGATTACCAGCAGTAGTTCTTTCTGGAGCAGGATGGCGATGGCGCCCAGGGCTCCGCCCAGCGCCAGCGACCCGGTATCGCCCATAAAAACCTCGGCCGGGTGCGAGTTGAACCACAGGAAGCCGATACAGGAGCCAATCGCCGCGCCGCAGTACACCGTCAACTCACCGGCTCCGGGCAGATATTCAAACTGCAGGTAGTTGGAGAAATCCAGTCGGCCGGTAACGTAAGCGATCCCCCCAAATGTGAAAAAGCATATCGCACACAGACCGATCGCCAGCCCGTCCAGGCCATCGGTGAGATTGACGGCGTTGGACGACCCGGTTATGACGGCAACCACAAAGGGTATATACAGGATACCCAGTACCAGCAGGTAGTTTTTGAAAAACGGTATATCGGTGGTGCCGTCATAGCGACCATCCGGACTGGCGTAGTACAGCAGCACTCCCACCAGCAGACCCAGCACAATCTGCCCCACCAGTTTCTTGCGCGCCACCATCCCCTTTGGCTGGCCCTTGACGGCTTTTAAGTAATCATCCATGTAACCGATCAATCCCAGCCAGACCGTCACTAACAGCAGCATGAGAACACTGAAATTGGTCAGGTCGGCCCACAAAAGCGTAGGTACCACGATGCCCGCCAGGATGATCAGCCCGCCCATGGTCGGCGTGCCGGCCTTCTGCTGGTGACTGGCGGGACCATCCTGACGTATATTCTCCCGCACCTGGTACTTGTTCAACAGCCGAATAAAAAACGGTCCCAGGATAAGACAGATGAATATAGCGGTAACCGTGGCGCCGGCAGTCCGGAAGGTGATGTACTTGAACAGATTGAAACCGGAAACGTACTCCGTCAAAGGATACAACAGGTGGTACAGCATCAGGACACCTCACCCGAATCGTTGACAGCCGCGATAACGGCCTCCAGGCCTATGCCGCGCGATGCCTTGACCAGCACCATGTCTCCAGGTGACAGGCAAGCGGGCACTGCCGCAGCCGCTTCCCCGGCATTATGATAGTGACGAACCACTTCCGGTGACACGCCGGCGGCGAGCACTTCCTGCATAGTCTGCCGGGATAATGGTCCCACAAATACGGCCAATGCGAAATCGTGCCGTGCCAGCAGTCGGCCGATCTCCCGGTGATAGGCGGCTCCGGCGGTGCCCAACTCCAGCATGTCACCCATCACGACAATCCGCCGTCCGCCGCAGGGAATCTCAAAAAAAGTTTCTACCGCCGCCTTCACCGAATCCGGGTTGGCGTTATAGCAATCGGCATAAAAGGTAATGCCGCCGCGGGTGACAAGTTGCCCTCTCATGGGCATAGTCGTAAGTGTCAGGCTGCCGGTGTCCACGCCGTCGAAATCAAAACCGAGAACACGCACGGCAGCATAGGCGGCCAGCAGATTGTAAACCTGATGTCGCCCTCTCAACGGCAGGTGGAAACTGTCGCCGTCAATGGTTACGCGGGTGCCGCCATCTTCGGTTGTAAACGATTGCGGCCGAAAGTCGGCTTGGCCGTCAATCGCGAACGTCGTCAGGTTCGACCGCAGTCGGCGCACCTGCTCTATAAGTATCCTGTCGTCGGCGTTCACGATTACCGGCACCGTATCGGCTGCCGCCTGAACCAGTTCCAGCTTGGCCCGCGCTACTGACTCGACCGAATCGAGAAACTCCAGATGCGAGGGACCGACATTAGTGATGACAATGACATCCGGTTCTACTATGGCGGCCAGCGAAGTCATTTCACCGGGAGTGGAGATGCCCAGTTCCATGACGGCCATCTGCGTCTCCCGGGGCATAGCCAGCAGGGCCAGAGGCGCCCCGTAAAGATTGTTGAGATTTCCGGAAGAACGATAGACTCCTGCCGTCACTGCATTAAGCAGATGGAAACTTAGTTCCTTGGTGGTGGTTTTGCCGTTGGAGCCGGTTATAGCCACAAAACGGGCACGGCCGGACTGCCGATATTCCCTGGCCAGCCGTATCATGGCCTGATGGCTGTCCTCGACCGCCACAACCGCCACATCACTTCGGATACGGTTCAATTGCGGATAGCTGAATTCGACCATCACGCCGCCGGCACCTTTGGCAACGGCCTGACTTATGAAATCATGCCCGTCGTGACGCACGCCACGCAACGCAATAAACAACTGGCCGCTCTCAAGGGTGCGGCTGTCAATCGACACCCCGGTAAACATCTGCTCGGCCCGATCGCTGTTATAGAGCGTCCCACCGGTCATGACCGTCAGTTGATCAAAACGCAAAGTTATCAATTCCCTTCGCCCGTCACCTTAGTTGTGAAACCGGACTCAGCCAGAAATTTCTCAGCCTCTTCAATATCATCAAACGGGTGCCTGGCACCTTTCACTTCCTGGTACTTCTCCGCTCCCTTGCCGGCCAGCACCACGGCGTCGCCGGCCCGCGCCTGTTTGAGTATCGTACCGATCGCCTCACGACGATCGACCACAACCTGGTAATCACTTCCCTGCAAACCCGGTTTAATATCATCGATTATCGCTTGCGGGTCTTCACCACGCGGATTGTCCGATGTGATCACCGACAGATCAGCACCCGAGGTGGCCGCCCGGCCCATCAACGGCCGCTTGCCACGATCGCGATCACCGCCACAGCCGAACAGCAGCAGTAACCGTCCTTCGGTAATCTCCCGCACCGATTGACACACCCGCTCGATGGCATCCGGCGTATGAGCGAAGTCGACATAGACCGCAAATGGCTGCCCGGCTCGTACCGTTTCCAGCCGTCCCGGCACCACCGGCGCCGATTCCAGACCGGCCGCCACGTTGTCCAGATCGATTCCGCAGGCCAGTCCCGCCGCAGCGGCAGCTACGGCGTTCAACAGGTTGAACCGCCCCGGCAAATGATAGGTTACTGTCCGGGTACCCATTGGAGTCACCAGGTCAAGTATGGTTTTCTCCGCTTCCAGTTCGAAGTCGGCGCAGTGGACATCGGCCGAGTTGTCACTGAGCGAATAACTGATATGCGATGACTTGAAATCGCCGAAAAACTGCCGAAACTCAGGCACGTCGATGTTAACCACTAAATAACTGAGTTCGCCCTCGATTTTCTCCACCAGCAGCGACTTGGCCTTGAGGTACTGTTCCATGGTGCCGTGAAAATCAAGATGATCACGAGTGAAGTTGGTCAGGACGACCACGCGGAAATTGATATTTTCCACGCGCTTGAGCGCCAGGGCGTGCGAGGAGACTTCGACCACGGCATTGACACACCGGTTTTTTTTCATAAGTGTAAACAGACGCTGCAGATCGAGCGACTCGGGTGTGGTCCGTTCGGCGGGGAATGTCTCCTGACCGGTATCGTAGACTATCGACGATACCAAACCAACGGTCTTGTTCCTTTGCTCGAGAATCCGTTTGACCAGGTGGCAGACAGTGGTTTTACCGTTGGTTCCGGTCACACCGCAGACCTTCAAATCACGACCGGGATAGCCGTAAAAACGGGCCGCTACATCGGACATGGCCTGCCGAATGTCCGGCACCCGGATATGGGTTTCGACACCGTCGCATTCGGAGCGCTCACCCATAACCGCCACTGCACCGTTGGCCCGGGCCTGCTCGACGAAATCGTAACCGTCCTGAGTGAAACCGGTCACGGCAAAAAACAACGCCTGCGGCCGTATCAGACGGGAATCGTATTCCATCGTCTCGATCTCAATATCCGTCGGACCGGTGACTTCCGTCTGTGGCAGTTCTTCAATCAACTCTGCGAGTGTAATGACATCCTCCCGTTAAAGCGGCCGGCATTGAAGTTGACAATGTTCATCTCCGGCCAACCGGGCACCCGATTTAACCGACTGGCGCATCACCCGGCCGTTGCCCGTTACTCGACAGGCCAGGCCGGCAAATTCCAGAAAAGCAGCCGCCTGGCGTATCGACAGACCGGTTAAGTCCATCATGGTTATCCCCGGGGCCGAAAGCGATTCCACGACAGTCAGTATCTCTTCATCGCCTAAGATCAATCGATCCGGGGCCGGGTATTGCCAGACGACATTTCCCTCTTGGGAACTGGCACGCAGTTTCAATCCGCAACGGTCAGCCATACCGGTCGCCAGGGTCAATTCGCGCCCCACCAGGTCCGGCACCCGCACCGCGCCGGCATCGGATCGCGGATTCCGGGCCAACTGCATCGCATCTATATTGAACAGATCGGGTCTCAGCACCAGGTGACGTTCGGCTATCCGTCGAAACACGGGACCTGCTGTCCAGCCACCGTAGTGAATCGGTTCCGGCTCGTGCAAGATCACGATTCCGGCAATCCGGGGCTTCTCAAACGGAAAAAAACCGGCAAAACTGGCAATAAAACGATTCTTGAAATAGCGACGGTTGACCAGGTCCGGAATCTCCGCGGTTCCCGTTTTGCCCGCGATGGAGATCACCGGTGAATTGACCGGCTCGGCCGTTCCTTGTTTAACTACACCCCGCAGGATATTGCAAAGGGTGGCGGCTGTTGATTCACTCATGACCGATCTGACCACCTCGGCAGTTCGTCGGAAAGGCTTAAATCCATCCTCATCCACGCAGCCGAGAATCAACCGCGGTCGCAGCAGTTGACCACCGTTGGCAATGGCTGCAAACGCGACCGCCAGTTGCAACGGTGTTACCGCCACGGCGTGACCCATAGCCAGGGCTGCGACATTGAAATCGGACCAGCGCGCGGGACGCACCAGATGTCCTCTGGCCTCTCCCGGCAAGCCTAAGGCCGTCTTTTGTCCAATCCCGAAATCCCGGGTCGCTCGGTATAACTCATCCCCGCCCAACTCTACGGCACACTTGGCCAGCCCGATGTTGCTGGACAATTGAACTACTTCTTCGAAGGTCAACCAACCGCGTTTCTTGTCGTCGTGAAGATAACGACGACCGATCTTGAAGCGACCTTCCTCACAATAGATGGAATCTTCCAGCGCCACCAGTTCGGCCTCGAGCAGAGCCGCAACAGTTATGGCCTTAAATACCGATCCCGGTTCAAACTGATCGGACACAGCGCGAAGTTTGACCGGTTTATCACGGTTCTGTTCATCGGGATCATAGTGGGCAATCGCCAGGATGTCACCGTTATGACAGTCCATAAACACCGCCATGCCGGCTTTGGCATCGTATTCCTGCACTCCCTTTATCAACTCCTGCTGCACGATTTCCTGCAGCGGCCAGTCGATCGTCAGCACCAGCGACTGACCGGGGCGTGGTTTGACGGAGGCCGTTTCCTTAACCCGGAAAGTATTGCGCAAACCGTCACGCCGCAGATCCGCCAGACCTTTCTGACCGGCCAGAAGCGAATCGTAAAACAGTTCCACACCGGCCAACCCGTGGTGATCAATGTCGGTAAACCCCAGCACCTGCCGACCTACCAGGTCAAACGGGTAAACGCGCTGGGTCTCATGGCGCAAATAAAGACCCCGGGGAGCGTCGGCCTCGATCCGGTCGGCCTGGACATCAGTCAGGCAGCGCTGGATCCAGCGAAACTTACGCGGGGCCAGTCCAAACTTCCCGGTCGCCGCCCGTCCCGGCAGATCGAAAAACCGTTCCAGATATCTGCTGACTGTCTGCAGTTGCTTTTGACCGACCGGATAGGCATACAGTGATGAGACCCTGACGTTGTCGGCGATCACGGTCCCGTGACGATCATAGATACGGCCCCTCTCGGCCGGGATTGATACCATGCTGGTGGACTGCTGACTGACAATCTTGCTGTATTGTGGATGCAGGATGATCTGCAAATGCCCCAGCCTGATGACCACCACTGCGAAAAAAAGACAAACAAGAACAAACAATGTACCCAGCCGCAATCGCTCTTGCCTGGTACGCTTCACTCGCCGGCTCCCTTCAGGACGCTGGAGTCAATCTCCAGTGATCGGGGTTCTCCGGCATGGGCACTCGTCGGCGATACCACCGGCAGGTACCGGGCCATCCTCTTAGCCGCCGACGCCAACGCCTCCAGATCATCTTGCGGCGGCAGCGGATCTTCCGGACGCGACAGGGTCAACAGTCGATCGGCGGCAATCAACTCCAGACCGAGCGTATCGCGGGCATAGGCCTGAATGCGCGAAGCCGCCTGCAAAGACGCAATCTGCGACCGGGTTTTCTTGAGTTGGTCCAGCAGATCGGCATGTTCTTTCCGTTCATGCTCCACTTCCTGCAGCAGTCCCATCACTTTCACTCTTTGCCAGACATGAAGGCACGACGCGGCCAGCACGGCTGCGATCAGGATAGTCACCAGAAAATAGCGATGTGAGCGCCACTGATTGACCCACGAGGATCGAATCTCGACGGTTTCTTTGAATTTGCGAACAGTTTCCCTCATGCTGCCAGCCTCTGAACCACCCGGAGTCGGGCCGACCGCGACCGGGGATTGTCTTGTTTCTCGGCCGCAGATGCCACAACCGCCCGGCGCGTCACCAATCTCACCCGCGCCGTTGCCCCGCAGGCGCACTGCGGCAGCCGTGGCGGGCATGTACATTGCCCGCATTCGCGGCGGAAGAAATGCTTGACCAGCCGGTCTTCCAGCGAATGATATGATATGACCGCCAGACGACCTCCCACCTTGAGACGCGACAACGCCTGCGGCAGAACCTGCTCGAGACAATGCAGTTCGCCGTTAACGGCAATACGAATAGCCTGAAACACCCGCGCCAGTGACTTCATCCGATGAGCACCGGGCACTGTCGCCGTCACGACCTCGGCCAATTGAGACGTCGTTTCCAGCGGTCCCGTGGCACGCCGACGGACTATAGCCCGGGCGATTCGCCGCGCCTGCCTCTCCTCGCCATAAGAGCGGATGATATGAACCAGTTGGCTCTCAGTTGACGAATTGATGAGGTCGGCTGCGGTAGTCGAATCCGACTGCGGGTCGAATCGCATATCGAGCGGACCCTCGTGCCTGAACGAAAAACCCCGCTGAGATTCATCAAGCTGATAAGAGGATAATCCCAGATCCAGTAAGATACCGTCCAAAACGTTCTCTCCAACCCCATCCATGATGACTTCCAGGTCACCGAAAGGTGCACAAGTAATCTGCTTCACCTGACTGAAACCAGCCAGACGCTGCCGCGCCAGCGACACCGCCTCGGCATCCTTGTCCAATCCGTACAAACGAGCCTGCGAACTCAGCGCCTGCGCCAGCGCTTGCAGATGTCCCCCCAAACCGGCGGTCAAGTCCAGATACGAACCCTCCCGATCGGTCAACAGGAACTTAACCACCTCCGGAGCCATCACCGGCAGATGAACTGGTGGGGTCACCGCGTTCGCCATCACCTGTAAACAATCTTTGAGCTGCTTCTTCGTAGCTGCCGGAAAACTGCTCCAGGTAGAACCGGAATCGATCCGGATTCCAAATCTCTACCCACCGATTGACGCCAATCACCAGCAGTTCCTTCTTCAACCCCGCCTCGGTCACCAGATGGGATGGGATAAGAATCCGGCCGTTTCTATCAGGCTTTAACACACTCGCCGATGAGTAAAACCGACGAGAAAAATAGCGGAAATCTTTGCGGGTGAACGGTAGCGTGGAAAGACGGTCCTGTATCGCCTGCCATTCCGATTCCGTATACAGACTCAGACAACCTTCCAGTCCCTTGGTCAGTGTGAGACTGCCATCCAATAGCTGCTTCCCGCCCGGTCCCGACACATGACGAATTTTCGCCGGCAGGGCAAATCTCCCCTTGCCGTCCATCGTCGTCAGATACTGACCATAGAAGCCGGACACGAAATCCTCCATATCCTACCATTTCCACCCAAATGTTGCTTCAAATATCACATTTTACCCACCAAAGTCAAGATTTTTTTTGTAACGCACCGGTTCTGTTGATTATCTGTAACAACCAGTGCAGCAACAACTAACAGTTCGTAAGTACTTCATATTTGCTAACGTGGTTCAGTTCACGGGATTTGGTTGAATGTATTTTTTTGATATATTGCCATATCGGTCGTAAATAACGGCCATAACGCTGTAAGCACGTTGGTAAATTGAGGAGTGATGTGATGCGGATTGTGCTGGCCACCAACAACATTGACAAGATTCGTGAGATCAAACATCTACTGGACGATCTGCCGGTGACGGTTCTCACCCACGATGATTTCCTGGAGTTCCCCGATGTCGAGGAAACCGGCACCACTTTCGAAGAAAACGCTCTGCTTAAAGCTCGTGCCATCGCCGAGTTTTGCGGCCTGCCGGCTCTGGCCGACGACTCCGGCCTGGAGGTGGACGCTCTGGGTGGCGCGCCGGGTGTTTATTCATCTCGTTACGCCGGACCCGATGTTACTTACGCCGACAACAATCGCAAGCTCATCGGTGAACTTCAGAGTGTGCCGCAGGAAAAGAGAACCGCCCGCTTCCGATGCGTGATTGCCATCGATTGGGCCGACGGCGGCAGTGACACCGTTGCCGGATCGGCGGAAGGATACATCACCGAAGACATCGTTGGTTACGAAGGTTTCGGCTACGACCCGGTTTTTTTCTATCCGCCGGTAGGTAAGCGTTTCAGTGAGATGACGCTCGATGAGAAGAACCTCGTCTCTCATCGCGGTCGGGCGCTGCAGAAAGCCCACGACGTCATCTTCGCACGTCTCAACCGGAGCAAATGATACCCGGCCCACAAGTGGGTTTTATGAAGAAGTGCGTCACCTCTGCCTGGCTTACTTCCGGCAGGCATGACGGGTTGCAACCACAAACTTGTTTGGGGTTGAGTCTCGTAGGTCGAAACCACTGCCTGTCCTGAGCTTGACGAAGGGTGGTTTCGACAAAAAAGGCAGGGCCGGAAAACCCTGCCTTCTCGTACATCGAGTCAATTCTAACACGGTGGCGGAGTCGGGCCTCCCTGGAACAGATATGCTACCAGGTAGGTCAGGTCACCAACGTCTATACTGCCGGTGCCGTCCACGTCGCCTTCATCCTCGCACGGAGGTGGAGGACCGCCCTGGAACAGATACGCCACCAAGTAGGTCAGGTCACCGACGTCGATACCGCCACTGTCGTCAACGTCACCTCTCTTATTGCAGCAACCACCACCAGACTCCTGCCAGAAACCGTGGCTCAAGCCGAAGTTAGTCGAGCTGCCGGTGCCGACCGCCGTCTGTCCAACAGTACCGTTGAGACCGAAGCTGGCTGATGTGCCCACAGTGCCTCCCGAGGAGATCACCTGCCA
>JBDRNJ010000037.1:0-22130 GCA_043811375.1 bacterium
GTAGAGGGCTACAGTGTCCGACAACTGGTTGCGCAAAGTGGGTACAGTAGGAGTACTATCAGACGCATTATCGGCTACTGGCTGGATCGGTCGCCTCGGAGACAAGATGATCTTGGTCGTTTCAAGTATCTGGTCATTGACGGAACGTATCTCGTCAAGCGGCAAATCGTAGTGGTAGGCATTGCCGATCCCGTGGCGAAGTATCTGGTTGCTGGCTCCTATGGCCTGAAGGAAGGTGAGGCGCGGATGCGTGACTACTGTTATCAATTGCGAAGCGCGGGACTGCTTCCCGTCAGCATTACCATTGACGGCCTCAAGCAGGTCCAGACAATGCTGAAAGCGGTCTGGCCAGAGGCACGCATTCAACGCTGTCTGGTCCACATACAACGGCAAGGACTGGCTTGGTGTCGGCGCGATCCTCGCACCGCAGCGGTGAAACACCTACGCCGATTGTTTTGTCACATCACGAACGTGACTTCGGTGACTGAGCGGGACCGTTTCCTCGAAGCTTGGGAGAACTGGGAGAGGCGCTTCGGCGGGCCAATTGCCTCCCGCCCCGGTCGCGGCAAGGTCTTCTCCGATGTCAAACGTGCTCGTTCTCTGCTGCACTACGCCTTGCCATCGCTGTTTCACTATCTCAAGAATCCATTGATTCCATCCTCAACCAACTGGATCGAAGGCTACTTCAGTCGGCTCAAAGCTCGCTACCGTCAGCACCGCGGACTCAGCCCCGAACATCGCGAGAGCTACTTTGCTTGGTACTTCCAACTATGCAGAAAGTAATAAATATCAACACAAAATGAATATTATGCCCATTTTGAGGACTTCATCGATTATCATGACAAGAAAAAACCACCTGAGTCCTCTAACTTACTGCCGGACAATGAGTACTGTCATATATCCGGCCCGTATCGAGAAATGACTGATTGCAGTCCGGCGGCAGATCGGCAGCCAAACGAGTGGGGGACTGCCATACGGCAGACTCTGACGACTTCCCGATGGTCAGATCACGCCGACTCGTGGCGTGTCAGAAATAATGTCAAGCCCCAAGTGGAGGCTGTGACCTACCGGGCTGATAGTACCGGCACCACTCAGTGCAACTCGTCGATAACCTTCCTGATAGCACCGATATGTTCCGGTGTCGTTCCGCAGCAACCACCGATGATATTCACTCCTATTGTTATCAGTTCCCGACACTTCTCGGCCATATACTCCGGCGTTTCCGGGTAAATCAGGGTATCGCCCTCGATCTCGGGCAGTCCGGCATTGGCCTGAATGAGCAGCGGTAATTCAGTGTGGCGACGGAACTCGGCGGCCAGGCGCACCATGTGGGTGATACCGTAACCGCAGTTGGAACCGAGAATATCGGCTCCGGCCGTCGTGAGACCGGTCACGGCCTGCTCGACAGTGACGCCCATCACCGTGAAGAATCCATTCGGGGTGTCATCAAACGTCATAGTGGCGCTGACCGGTGTGCCCGGCGAGATCGCTTTGGCCGCTTTCACTGCCAGCGTGGCTTCGGTCAGGTCGGTCATTGTCTCCACGCAGATAAGATCCACACCCTCGGCAATCAGGACGGCAAGCTGCCGTTTGAAAGAATCAGCCACATCTGCCGGGTCGGTGTCTCCGTACGGTTGCAGAATCCGCCCGCACGGCCCGCAGGATGCGCAGACATAAGTCCGGTTTCGCGACGCCTGCCGGGCAGCCTGCACGGCGGCGACGTTGATTTCTTCCATCCTTTCATGCAGAGAGTAATGGGCCAGCCTCAACGGCGACGCTCCAAAAGTGTTAGTCTGGATTATGTCAGCGCCGGCGTCGATGTATGAAGCTGCGATCTGCTGCAACACCTGCGGTCGCTCTATGTTCACCGCTTCCGTGCATTCTCCGGGCGACAACCCGCTGGCCATGAGCATCGTACCCATAGCGCCGTCGGCCAGAAGTACATCGCCGTCTTTCAGACGATCAAGCAAAGGTCGCATCACTCACTCCAAACCGAGAAAATCCTTCACACAGTCAACTGTTTTGACGGCATCATAGCAGTAGGCATCGGCGCCGATAGCTGCCGCGTACTCGGCCGACAGGGGAGCGCCACCCACTATGATCCTGGTCGACGGCAACAGGCCCCGTTCGCGGGCAAGTTCAACTACCTTCTTCATCACCGGCATGGTCGTGGTCAGCAGGGCCGACAGGCCGATGACGGCAGCTTTTTCTTTCTGCGCCGTCTGTACGAATGTTTCCGGGGCTACATTATTGCCCAGGTCAATGATATCAAACCCGGCTCCCTTGAGCATGATGCCGACCAGGTTCTTGCCGATGTCATGCATATCCCCCTGCACCGTGCCGATAACAACCTTACCCCGGGTGGGCAAATCGAATCCGTAGGTAGTCTGCTGTGGCGTAGGGCTTCTCTTTTTCATCACACCGTCCTCCCTCACAGAGACCGTCTGTGTCGCATACTCCAGTCTGAGAATGTCCAGTTTGGTGGAGAGGGAGTCATTTCTTGAACGCTTGTAGGTACTCTGATATCGATTTGATCTGCCGACTTAACTGATCACATTCAAGACAATTCAGAATATCTTTTTCCGTCATCTCCTTTATCAGGTCACGCTGTTTATCGATTTCCTGGATGACGCCGACCAACTCTCTCCGGCGCTTAGCTTGTTCAAACGCATTTGGGGGGATAAGTATCCCCACCTTTTCTTCCATCTCTTTCGCAACCCGTATCCTTCTTTGTTTAAGGTTCGCCAGCTTCTTTTCCAACAAGCTTCGATAGGCAACGTGCTGCTCCTCAGATATCTCAGGAATGGCAGCAAGTTTGCGGACTACGACAGTATAATACATGAAGTCCTCTACCATAAAGGAGTGTCGGATCGGAATCACATCAGTATCATCACGTCTGACCTTGATAGCCGGTTTAAATAATCCCAGCAAGTCTTTAGTCTCGTGCAATTCCCATGTGATGATCTTGACCTCGTTGGAGTGATAGTCAATCGAATCGACTATGACCAGGTCACCGTCCTTAATAAGACAGTTAATGGCATTTCGTAACGAGGAAAGCATGTGTTCCAAGGGCAACTCATGCATTACCAACGTGGCGGTTGCAAAATTGTAAGAGTCATATTCGTTGAAGTCTGCCAGGCTAGACTTGACAAACGAATCTTCCCCATTGTCCGGCCGCCATTTTCTAATAAGGCGCTGGAATTGTTCATGCTGACCAGAGTCACGGGGGTCCAAGCCTTTGACCACACTTAGCTTCGCTCTTAAGTCATCGGGCAATTCAGCGATTACCTCGAGGTTTCTGCCGGTACCACATCCGATGTCGAGCCAACGCACGCTGCTCTTTGATATTAACACCTCCTTTAGGTAGGTCGAGTTGATTCTATGGGTGAATCTGAAAAGAGGATACTGAGATTCACGCAGTGCAAACAGCACCTGGAATCGTGTATCCATCTGGAAGACGTCAACAGATGCCGCTGTCAGGTGAAAGGCCAGAGCCCATCTCTTGTAGTCAGTCAAACGACGTTGGTTCAGTCCACAGTTCCTGAGGATTTCAGATATGCACATGACAGCCCATGAGGTTTTGTCTATCTGAGGCGTGGGGAGGGGAACATGGCGATAGTGACGAAAGTCCTGAATGTTCTTGGGAATATGATCGTACTTGAGCATATCTTTATAGAACCACGAAAAACTCTGTAAGTCATGACGTCCCGGTTCAGCAAGGAGTTGGTATCTCGCAAGACCAAATACTACACAAGGATCTGACAAGTCAGACGCGGCTCTGTAGACCTCCTGTTTAGAGGGAGGCTCTTTACTCTCAGCAAACACGGTTGAAGTTATCAGTTTTGCCAAATACACTCGTGGGCGGTCAATCAAGGTTTCGCGATCAATGAAGCCCGGAAGAGCTTCAAAGGCATTATAGATAAAACTGAGGATGAAGAAGTTTGCACAGGCGTGCTCTGTGTTCCAGATGCCGATGGAGTTCCGGGAAATCCACAGCGCCTCTGCTATCTTTTCTACAGCGTCCATTATTCTGATCTGGTTTCTTGGCAGCTTACCCGAACGCTCGCGCTGGCCGTCTTCCAAAGACTTGAGCCTATTGTATACTAACTGTCTTGCCAACACCTGCAGACAATCCGCCGTAGCCCAGGCGTCAAACCTGAAACCGAGCCTCGTCAATCCTCGCTCCCCGACTAAGCCATCGAACTCCGCGCCCATGAAGGAACGTCCCAAATGAATGATTCTGGGAATCTTGCCAGTCCTTTGGGATTCGTCATCCTTTGTCAGCGAATAGTCTTTGGGGAGCTGCATTTCCAGCAGAGTGCGTCTCAGATCGCGGTACAGATAATCCGGAATGTTCGAGAAGCCACCCCTGAACAGAATGGCCTTGTCTCCGGTCGTCGCATTAGTGATTAACTCATCATCGGCTGTAATGGAGCCAATAATCCAATTTACTCCTCGATTGATAATGTCGTCTAGAACAGCGATGGTCGATTCGATTTCTGTTATGCCGTCTTTTTGTAGGAAGCACGGCAAGCGTTCTTCGGACAGCCTCTCACGGTATTCCATAAGGGCGTTCAATACCGCGCAGGTAGAACGAGCGATTTCCAGCGGCTCATTGTCACCAGACCACCAGTGTAGGGAGTCGGTTATCTCCTCATCCTCAACTCCCAGGTCAATCAACCACATGACGGTTTCCTTCATAATCAAACGAAGACTATGAACATCGGACTTTTTACAGTTTTCCCCATAGAGGCGATCCTCCAGAACATACGGATAAGCCGCACATAGTGCCTGCAGAGCCCTCGCAGAACTGAAAATCGTCTTGGCATCCAGCGGACTACCTCCCCAATGACATTCGAAAAATCGCCGATCACTTTTCCGCACCAGCAGCAGCCAGGACACCATACGAGTTAGCATGGTTTCAAAGTCCCCTTGATATTCCCTATCCATCGTCGGAGGTGTCTGTTTCATTCTATTCTCCCCCAAAAGCTCAAACGGTTTTCGCATAACATGATATAGCACCCACCTCTGATTACATGTGGTCGGTTTGCACCATAACACAACTTTAGTTTAAAATACGCGCGGCTTTGAAGAAAGTCAAGTGCACCCGGTGCCAAAATCGCTTGCCAAGCCCCGCCATCGTAATTAGTTTGTGATTTATGTATGTCCTCAAGAGATTTCAGTTTAAAACCCCGGGGATTAAAAATATGATAAAAAAAAGGTTCTCTCTGTCGAATCTGATACGCCATCATCGGCGGTCTGCTATAGTGTTGACATTTGCGGTGCTGTTAATCATGTCAACTTCCATCTCCGCACAGACTACTCCGGCGATGGGTATCCGTTCCAAGACTCCTGACGCCAGAGCATTTACCAACGCCCGCATTGTCATCTCGCCGGACCTGGTATACGACAACGCCACCTTGGTAATCAAAAATGGCAAAGTGCTCGACGTCGGCGACAGGATTACCATTCCTGATGACATCATTACAATTGATCTTCAGGGAAAAACGATCTATCCCGGATTCATCGATCCTTTCACCGAATACGGAGTGAAAAAAACAGACCCGCCAAAGCGGAGGCACGGACGGGCGCCGCAATACGAAGGTACTCGGGTCGGCGCCAACGCCTGGAATAACGCCATTCACGCCGAAAAGAACTGGGCGGAATCGTTTAAGCCCGACGAGAAGGAATCCAAGAAGCTGATGGAACTCGGATTCGCGGCGGTCCATACCGCAGGTCAGGACGGCATCTATCGCGGTCGGTCCTGCGTGGTGCTGCTGGGAGAGGGTTTGCCCAACGATCTGCTGATCCGACCCTATGGCTACCACGTCGCTTCCTTCGATAAAGGGACCTCGACGCAGGATTATCCCGATTCGTGGATGGGTGCTATCGCACTAATTCGTCAGACGCTATACGATGTCGACTGGTATCAGAAGGCACATCGAGCCTGTCAGCTCGATCCCGGACAGAAGATGCCGGAGTTTAATGTCGCCATCGAAGCCCTGGTCGGCCTGAAAGACGAACGGCTGCTTTTCGACGGCGGCACGAGGGAACTATCTCTTTATCGAACCGTTGCCATCGCCCGCGAGTTTGACCTTTCGCTGGTGCACGTAGCCAACGGCTATGAGTATACGCATGTTGACGATGTCAAACAAACCGGCGTTACCCTCATCCTGCCGCTGGTTTACCCGGAGAAACCTTCCCTGAAGGTGCTGGAAGATGATTTCAATATCACTCTGGGACAACTGCGACACTGGGAAACGGCACCGTCCAATGCAGCGCGTCTCGAACATGCCGGCGTTACCTTTGCTCTCACCACCCATCGGCTGAAGAATAAGGCTGATTTCTTTAAGAACCTGCGTACCGCCATCAAGCGGGGCCTCTCGGAAAAAACCGCCCTGTCGGCACTGACTACGGTGGCGGCTGAGGTTTGTGGCGTCTCCGATATGCTGGGCACGTTAGAGATTGGGAAGCTGGCCAATTTCTTCATCTGTGACGGAGATATTTTC
Source organism: bacterium (assembly GCA_043811375.1). GTDB lineage: Bacteria > Zixibacteria > MSB-5A5 > GN15 > FEB-12 > JBDRNJ01. The sequence goes on from JBDRNJ010000037.1 coordinate 6,510, forward strand.
GAAGACGATGTTGAAATCTATTCCGTCTGGGCAGCCGGCAACCAGCACCAATTGAAACCACTGCCGGTGACTGAATTTCACGGTGAGTATGAACTGTCCGTCAACGAGTTGTCGATGACGCTGACTCTTATAGAAAAGCCGGACGCTCTTAAAGGTGAGATCAAACACGACGACTTCAGCAGGAAGCTGAAGAATCTCGAAAGCGACCGCAATCGAATCGCTTTTGCAACTGCTTTCGACAGCAGTAAAACGGCTGGTCTGGCCCGTTTTTCCGGCCGCAAAGCAGGTGACACCATTTCGGGGCGTTGCCAGTTGGCTGACGGGCGTACCGTCGACTGGCAAGCAGTGAGAACAGGACCGGTGCCGTCGAAAGAGGATTCCACTGAGGAGTCTTCACAGGAGCCGGATTCCCTGATCGCCCGACTGACCTATCCCAACCGGGCTTTTGGCCGCGAAAGTCCTCCGGCCAAACAGGACGTGCTGATTAAAAACGCCACCGTCTGGACGGTCGAAGAGGTCGGTATACGGGAGAATTGTGATATCCTGGTGAAGGATGGTAAATTCGAAAAGATCGAACCTGATCTGATCGCTCCCACCGGAATCAGCGTTATCGACGCCGGCGGCAAGCATATTACGCCGGGTATAATCGACGCTCATTCGCATCTCGCCATCTCGGGTGATGTCAACGAAGGCACTCTGGCCCTGACACCGGAGGTACGCATCGGTGACGTAGTCAATCCTCTGGATATCAACATCTACCGCCAACTGGCCGGTGGTGTCACCACCTGCCTGACGCTGCATGGCTCAGCCAACCCGATTGGCGGGCAATGCCAGACACTCAAGCTGCGCTGGGGAACCGATGCCGAGGAGTTGAAATTCAAGGATGCAGCGCCCACGATCAAGTTCGCCCTGGGCGAAAACGTCAAGCAATGCAACTGGGGTGATCAGTTCCGTACTCGCTATCCGCAATCCCGCATGGGTGTCAAGACCATTATTAAAGATGAATTCAAGACCGCTCGCGAGTATGAGGCTGCCTGGAAGAAATACAATGCCTTAAACAAAAAACAAAAAGAAAAAACGGTTCCTCCGCGAAAAGACCTGGGGCTCGACGCCATTCTCGAAGTGCTTAACTCTCAATGTCTGTTGCACTGCCACGCATACATGCAGGCCGAGATGCTGATGATGATACGCCTGGCGGAGGAGTTTGGCTTCACGCTGGACTGCTTTGTTCACGGTCTGGAGGCATACAAAATAGCCGACGAGCTGGCTCGTCACGGCGCGACCGTCACCTCTTTCTCCGACTGGTGGGCCTACAAGTTTGAGGTCTACGACGCCATTCCGTACAACGTCAATCTTTTGGCTGAGCGCGGCGTGGTGACGTCCGTCAATTCCGACGATGCCGATCTGGCCCGGCGGCTCAACCAGGAAGCGGCCAAGTCGGTCATGTACGGCGGCATGACACAACAGGAAGCTATCAAGCTGGTGACGATCAACTCAGCCATACAATTGGGAGTGGAAGACAGAGTCGGCAGCATCACCGTCGGCAAAGACGCCGACTTTGTAATCTGGAGCGATAATCCCCTGTCCATCTATGCCGTAGCGGAGCAAACCTGGATTGATGGCTGCAAGTATTTCGACCTTCAGGAGGATAGCATCATGCGGCAAGCTGTTCAACAGGAAAGAAACGCTCTGATCCAGAAGGCGCTGGGCGGCCAAGACGAGACGTCAGAGAAGAAGAATGGTGACCGCAAAAAACCGAAACCCGACCCGGACGATCCCGGCTTTGGCGATGGTGTTTTGGGGAGGAACAAATAATGAGATATTTCCTCATATTCACAGCAGTGCTTCTGTCCGCCGTCGCGGTGGCCCATGATTACGTTCCCGGCGAGAAACAACAGAACCCGGTTATACTCCGGGGCGGAGATTTGTACACGATCAGCGACGGTGTCAAACAGCAAACTGATCTTTTATTTGAAAAAGGTCGCATAACTCAGATCGGTCGCGATTTGACTCCCCCGAAAGACGCGCAGGTGATTGACGTCACCGGCAAGCATGTCTACCCGGGTCTTATTGCGGCACAGACATCCATTGGGTTGATCGAAATTGGTGAGGTGCGGGCGACGAATGATCGCAGTGAGATCGGCCTGGTGAATCCTGACGTTCAAACGCACGTGGCCTATAATCCTGACTCTGAGATCATTCCATCGGTTCGGGCTAACGGCATCACCACCGCTCTGATTGTGCCCGGCGGTCGGCTGATAACCGGACGATCCAGCCTTATCAACCTCGATGGCTGGACGGTCGAAGACGCCGCCGAGAAGCTGAACGTAGGGCTGCACCTAGTCTGGCCTCGAACCAGAGTCATTACTGCCTGGTGGATGGAACAGTCAGCCGAAGAGCAGAAGAAGGAGATGACCGAAAACCGCCGGCGATTGCACCAGGTTTTCGACGACGCCCTCACCTACTATCTGGCCCGGCAGGCTGACCCCACGCTGGAAACAGACTCGCGATGGGAGGCGATGGTGCCTGTCCTGGCAGGTGACATGCCGGTATTCGTGACGGCCAACGACTATCAGCAGGTAGAACAGGCGGTCAGTTTTACACATGAAAAGGGCTTGCGGATGATCCTGGTCGGCGGCACCGATGCCTGGATGCTTACTGATCTGCTCAAGGAGCACAATATCCCCGTTATTCTGAAACGGACCCAATCGTTGCCGGCACATTCCGACGACGGTTATGACCTGTCCTACCGGGCGCCGGCCCTGCTGGCTGAGGCCGGTGTGAAGTTCTGCTTGTCCAGCGCCGGCGCTAACGGAGCCTCGGCTACCGGTGCGCGTAATCTGCCGCTGCAGGCCGGACAGGCGGTGGCTTTTGGACTTCCTCATCAGGAGGCACTACGAGCCATTACCCTCTCAACAGCCGAGATATTGGGAGTGGCCGCCGATCTCGGTTCACTGGAAGTGGGCAAAAAAGCCACCCTGATTGTTGCCGAAGGCGACATTCTCGATCCGTTGACCCACCGGGTAGTGCTGGAATTCATCGAGGGACGCCAGGTCGACCTGGACAACAGACACCGGGAACTGTATCGGAAGTATCAGCAGAAGAGGCTTTCCACCCGGTAACGAAGCGGATGGGGAGATAAACAGTTTGGGTATTTTTGACGATTTTCTGACCTCGGCGGTTGATATCGCCTGGGGTCTGCCGATGGTTATTTTGCTGATCGCCGCCGGTGTCTATTTCACACTGGCCGGCAGATTCCTGCCGTTTTGGGGCTTCAGGCACGCTATCGAAATTCTCCGGGGAAAACTGGACAACCCCGACGACCCGGGACAGATCAGCCACTTCCGGGCTCTGTCGTCGGCGCTCTCGGCAACCATCGGTATGGGCAATATATCGGGCGTAGCTATCGCCGTGACGATCGGCGGACCGGGGGCTATCTTCTGGATGTGGGTGGCCGGACTGGTCGGTATGTCCACCAAGTTCTTCACCTGCACACTGGCCTGCCTCTATCGCAAGAAAGACGAGCGTGGTATCGACCAGGGCGGTCCTATGTATTTCATCGAGGTCGGCCTGGGCAAGTACTTCAAACCGCTCGCCGTCATCTTTGCCGTGTGCGGCATGGTCGGCTGTCTGTCATTGTTTCAGGTTAATCAGCTCTCGGCACTGATGCAGAACCATTGGGGTATCAGTTCCCTGACAACCGGGATCGCCTGCACCCTGCTGGTGGGAATCGTCATCCTGGGCGGCATCGTCCGGGTGGGACTGGTGGCCAGCCGGGTGGTGCCGGCCATGTTCGTACTCTACGTGGGGGCGTCGCTGTACGTGATTCTGGGCAACGCCGCGGCTGTTCCGGAGATTCTGCGCAGCATTGTCTCGTCGGCTTTCGGCGGTCAGGCGCTGCTCGGTGGCGGCACTGCGGTGCTCTTCAGGGAAGTCCTCTGCAACGGCATCAAACGGTCGGCCTTCTCCAATGAGGCCGGTATCGGCACCGCGCCGATGGCGCACGGCGCCGCCAAGACCAAAGAGCCGGTGCGGGAAGGCTTGATTGCCATGCTGGGACCGTTTATCGACACCAACCTGGTTTGCACATTGACGGCGCTGGTTATCCTCTCAACCGGTGTGGTCGCCGCCGAGGACGGTGTCGTCATGACCGTCAATGCTTTTGAGCACGGTATGCCGGGTGTGGGCAAGTACGTGCTGACGATGGTCATTATCATGTTTTCGATCTCCACCATGATCTCCTACTCATACTACAGCCTCAAATGCGCGCGCTATCTGTTCGGTTTCAGGTTCGGCAGCAAGTACGTTTATGTCTATGTCCTCAGCCTGATCCCGGCCGCCCTCTGGTCGCAAGCCACTGTCATCAATTTACTGGACACCGCCTTTGCCATGATGGCCATCCCCACCCTGCTGAGTACGCTGCTGCTATCGCCGAAAGTCGTACAGGCCACCCGTGACTATTACCGGCGCATGAAAGGCCAACCGGACCTGCCGCCCGATCTCCTCTCCTGACACTGATCGTGGGCGATTCGCCCCCCATAAAAACACGCCCGGTGGCTTGTGGCACACCGGGCGCTTCAGAGGAAAGAATAAGAGGGCGTACTATTTCAAGAGAATCATCTTCTTGCAGTCACTGTAGTCGGCGGCCTCCAGCCGATAGAGATAGACGCCCGAAGCCGCCCGGGTGCCGTCGGAAGTCAAACCATCCCACTCCAGAGCCACGTTGCCGGCTTCACTTGATCCCTGATATTGCCGCACCAGACATCCCGTGATATTGAAGATATCCAGCCGCCATTGACAGGCGCTCGGCAGAGCAAAGCTGATCGTAGTGGCAGGATTAAACGGGTTGGGGTAATTCTGATTCAGGGCAAAGTCCGTCGGCAACTCGGCGCCATTATCGTTTAACTTGTACGGCCGTCCGAAGTAGTCGACAAATTCCGCTTTTCGTAGTGTGAGTTGCCCTTCTCCCTGACAGGGAATCTCCACCAGTTCTCGCACACCGCTGCCGATCCTTCCCTGCCCGAAGTCGTAGATGAGCAGTTTCAACCGGCCGTCGGCAATAGTGTACTTCAGATCCATCTCCCCGGCATCCGACGCTAATTGCGGCCGGCCAAGCTCCAGGTCGCCGCTGATATCGTATTCCAGCAAAGCCCCGCCGACAGTACCCACCGCCTCCGTAGTAATCCGGATCGATGAACCATAGCGATCAGTCTCCAGCACCAGCGCTTCTTCATACGGCGTCAACTTGCCGATAGGATAGGCGTCGCCGGTAATGACGCGTATCAAATACACCAGGTCACCCACCGTCAGCGTCAGGCCGTCGGCATTGACGTCGGTAGCGGCAATCTGCCCGTCAACACTGATTCTGAACGCCGCGAATCCGTAGATAAAGTAGTTGGTGAATACTACCGCGTCGGCAATCTCGTACGGCACGCCGTTGAGATTGATATCTCCCCGCTCGTCGATCGAATCGGGATGAATTATGCAAATGCCGCCGTTGATAAACTCAATACACCGGATAGGCACGTTTTTGTCGGTACCCTCCAGACAGTAATCGGGTGCGCCCTGTTCCGGAAACATGCGGTTCCCCTCGGGGAAATTGACGTCGTCTACCTCATCCCAGACCAGCATCCCTTCGAGACTGTAGATCCTCAGATCCATGTACAGGCTGTCGCCGCTGGGATCGGAGAAGGTGTTGTCACCGCAGCCATACCAGACAAACTTGATCGGCAGGAAAAAACCACCCAAATTCTGGTCGTTGGCCACCAGGAAATCCATCGTAACCAGCACACCGTTGGGACTCAGGGTTGAAGGCGGCGGGTGAAACGCCCCATTGTTGAGATCAGCCAGCCCAATCAGGCGCACCAGTCCGCTGGTAACTTCTGTGTGGAAGTAATACTCCCAACCATCGATTTCAGTACCCGTAATACCGGAACCCAGGAACTGCAACGAATACGAGTCGTAGTTGAACAGTATATTAAAACCACCGATGGGGTCATTGGTCTCAATCGTCAGATTTACCTGCACCAGCTTGCCTACCGGCGTGCATGGCGGGCCTTCGATGGTAAGAGTCAGACAGACATTGCAGTCACCTCTTTCATACACGTCCACGTAGAAAGAATCTACCGTAGTATTGCAGTCATCGAAAGCCGACACGCAGAACCAGTAAGTCCCGATGCTGTCCGGCGTGAAACAGATCCGGGCACTGTCGTCTCTAATAAGTTGAAATTCCCCGGTACCGCAGGTCATCGACAGTAACACTGCCGATTCCTGGTCGGTAGCGTAAATGCTGTCGATGCAAATGACGTTGCTGTCCTCCAGGCAGAGCTCTATCGTCCGCGAATCCGGCAGGAACAACAACGGTGGCTGGTCTTCGCTTACCACAATGGTAGTATACGCCGTGTCCTCTCCGCAGATTCCTTCAGCGATAATCTCGATTACGTAGGTGCCGGCCGTATCTACGGTCAGGCATACCGAGTCACCGCTTAGATTCCCAACCGGGCCGACGCTGACCTGCAACCAGTCACCGTCAACCGTTACCGGGTAACAGAGCGTCACCGGCTGGGTCAGACAAAACATCGTGTCAATCCGGTCGGGACAGCCGATAACGGGTGGCTGAGCCTGATATAACTCCAGGGTAACCTCAGCGGTATCACTGCTGCACGACGCCTCGGCGATAACCGTCACCGGGTAGGTACCGCCGGTGTCGACCGTTACACATATCACCCCGGCATTGGGGTCGTAGTAACCGTTTGGCAGAATCGTGATGACGGCATCCTCGGGCAGAATCACCGCCGTGATACAGATCGTTGTCTCCGGTTGGCAGGTAGTGTCCGTAAGCGTGCCACTCTGCAACCAGATATCGGCAAAATCGCCGGGACTGATGGTTATCAGCACGGTGTCGGTATCATAAGCACCACAGTCATCAACGACAGTAATGATAACTTCGTAACTGCCGAACTCGGTCGGCGTGAAACAAACCTGCCCGGCGCTGACAACACCCGGCGTCCCGTTGATGCTGGCTGTTATGTCAACGATATTTGTATCGATATCGGCAGCAACGAAATCAACGCATATCTCACCCAACTCGCACAACGTCATACTGGTGTCGTTACCAGCTGTTACCGTCGGCGGGCTGTTGAAAGTTACGGAAACGGTGAAATAACAGGTGTCGGTGCGGCACTCGCCGTAACCGATCACTTCTATCTGGTAGATGGCCGGCTCCGTCAATGACAGGCAGATCGAATCGCCGTCGATATAAGCCGGTGAAGAGACAATTACCGAGTCCACTGAAGCCGAGGTAATCAACTCCAGGCACAGCGTAGTAGATTCACACAAGCTCAACGACGTATCACCGGGACATACCACGCTCACCGGTTCGGAAAAAGTAACGTCATAGATAACGTAGCAGGTGTCGCTGTTGCATTCCGCCGTTCCGATGACTTCAATGACATAATGTCCGGCCGTGTCAGCGTAGAAACAGAGCGTGTCGTTGTTCCAGCTGCCCAGGGGGCTGGTGGAGATTTGGTAGTTGGCGCCGGTCACTCGCAGTTGCAGACAGATTTCCTCCGGACCACAGAGCTCAATGCTATATGGCTCAGCCGGACAGTCGATCAGGACATAATCACCGGTCTCCACCGTAACACAGGCGCTGGCGGTGTCGGCAACGCCGCAGATGTCGACCGCTATTGCCTGCAAACAGTAGGTACCGGCACTATCGGGAGTGAAGCAAACTTCGCCCGTCAGCGGGTCGTAGACACCACCCAGCACATAAACCGAATCCAGATTGCCGTCGGCATCACCAGCCGTCACCGGCAGGCAGATTTCTTCAGGGGCGCACTGTGAAATAACAGTGTCGGGCGCTGTGATGCTAACCCATGGCGGATTGTTGGGCACGACGGTAACGGCTATCTGATCCCAGTCGGAAACCTCACAGGAGTCATAAGCCGTGACACGAATCACGTAAGTACCCGCAGTATCGGCCGTAAAACATACCCGGTCGGTGAGAGGATTATAGGTGCCGCCCTCGACGATAACCGTGTCCAGGTTGCCATCCTGGTCGCTGATCCCCACCGGCACGCAGACCTCAGTCGCTTCACAGAACGACAAGGTAGTATCGGGCGGCAGGAATACCAGCGGCGGGTTGTTGCATTCGATATGAACTGTAAACTCGCAACTAAAAGTGTCGCAGGGAGTCACCACAAACACCGTGATGTGGTTGCTGTTGGAGCACTCCGACCAGAAGCAGATGGTGCTGTCCTCGGCATTATACCAGGTATTGATGCCCCAGGTAATCACTTCCGCGCTTTCCGGTATACCGCCGATGGGCAGGCAGAAAGTGTCCACCAGGTTGCAAGTGAAGATGGTAGTGTCGTTGGGGCAGTCAAGCTCGACGCCTAAATCTGTCTCAATGATCACCGTCGCGGTATCGGCGGCCACGTTGCCACAACTGTCGACGGCGGTGACTATTATATCATAGCGGCCGCTGTCATAAGGCACGAAGCAGACGTAGCCGGTATCATAGGTAGCATTAATGGGGCTGACGGTAATGCTGACAATGTCATTGTCGAAATCATAAACGTCCACCGGCAAACAAATCTGCTGAGGATAGCAGAGGTAGAGGGTGCTGTCCGGCATACCGGTCACTACCGGCGGATTGCTGCCCACGGCATAGATCGTAGTCCGACAGGTGTCACTCTCGCCGCAGGCATCGGTGGCTACCAGGGTAATCGTGTTGGCCCCGGGCACCGGCGTGAAACAGACCGTGCTGCCGTTAAGCACGCCCGGCCATACTTCACAGGAAACCAGGTTGCCGTCGATATCGTCACAAACAAAACCGTCCAGGCATACTTCTGAAAGATTGCATCCGGACAGAGTGTCATCACCGGGGCAACTCGCTGTCGGCGGACTGTTGAGGACCACGTAGATTGTCGTCTGACAGGTGTCGCTCTCGTCACAATCATCGGTGGCAACCAGCGTAATCGTGTTGGCGCCAACCACCGGCATGAAACAGACTGTACCGTCAGTGAGCGTGCCGTTGGACACCGCGCAAGTAATCAGGTTATCGTCCGGATCGAAACAGGTAAAACCTTCAAGACAGATTTCCGACAGATCACAGACGAACATGGTGTCATCACCGCGACAGGTTACCTTCGGGCTACTATTGAGCCCGACCGTAACGATAGTGGTGTCGCTGTCAAGTTCATCACAGGTATCCACGGCAATCAGAATCAACGTGTAAACACCGGCCGTATCGGCCAGGAAACAGAAGCTGTTGGTGACCGGGTTGTAGCTGCCGTAATTGACGGCGATGCTGTCAATTCCCAGACCGGGTTGATCGGGATCATCAATGTAAGCAAGAAAACAGGTACTTTCCGGCTGACACAGGTAAATGGAAAAATCTTCGGCCATGGTGACAACCGGTGGTCGGTTCAACACAACGGTTATCGTAATTGTGTCCGCACAGCAGGACGGATCAACCGGTGTCTCGTCGCCTACCGGTTCAGATGCAGAAACCCTTTCGACAATGTAGCAGAAAGCATAGGTAGCCGAATCCAGCGAGTCCGGCATAAAGCATGTCTGTCCGGAACTGTCCGTCAACATTTCAAACTGCCCGGGACCGATAACCTGCGTTATCATCAGTGGGGAACTCATGGAGTCTGTCGCCACCACCGGGAAACAGACCTCTTCGATCTGACACAAGTAGATGGTCGAGTCATAAACCAGCAACTCCGGCGGCGGACAGATTGAGGGATCGGCACTATTCTCCGAAGAACTGCCGCCTGATACCGACTCGCTGCCGCTGGCCGCCAGGATTGGCGAAACCGCCAGGAGCAAAATCAATATGACTGAAATGTTAAATAATACTGACCGCGTCATCTTTCCTCCGAAGCTGCACTTCAGTGCACTAACGCCGGCACCGACAAGGGAAACCCCCGGATTTTCGAGTACCGACACTCTGATTGTGAGGGGCTGCCTCGGCCCCTTTTGTCGTAAAACCTGCCTCGATTTCGCCACTCAACCAATTGACTGTAGAGTGACCAGCAGTAAGTTGTAGTACTATGGTATTCTTTAATGTACATCCAAATATAGCCTTACCAGCATAGAAGTCAAGGCAAATTACACTTTGCAGGGTGAGATGCAAGAATCGGGCCAACCGACGAAGATACTGAATCCGTTGTGGTTACAGATATTATTACACAAATGATGCAGCCAACTGTCTCTTTTGTGAAGACGGATAATCAATTTATGTGCTATATTACTTACACTGGCCGCAAACCGTGACCGGGTTCAGCCAGCTAAAACGGGAGGAGAGAACACAATGAACCGCTGTCCGGTAATTCTCCTGATAAGTGCCGTGATTACAATCGGCGCAGCTACTGCTCTGCCATGTCTTGCTAAAGGGATTGATCCTGCTCAGTCCGAGCCGGTGTCGACACTCTCACAACCGGCAACCGTCCGGCAGAGTCAGACACCTGCCGTTGTCAGCCGGTGGCCGGCTGCTGAAGCCACTCATTCCACCTCAAAAATCTCAGTTGAGGTCGGCAGTTACGGTCTGCTGCAATCGCTGGAATTCCCTCCCGACAGTGGCGGCAGCTATTTGTGGCAGGCCGCTCTCTGGATCGGCGGCGTTATCGGCAACGATACCCTGGTGTCGGCCGCCTTCTTCAGCGAACAGGATTCCGGAACTTACTTCTATGGATATGGCCGGGAATTCTATCCCCCCAATCTTAGCTGTGCCGTCACTCCTGCCTATGTCGGCCCGGGGACAGCATTTCGCACACACTTTGTCGACACCTTCACGTCCGGTGTTCCCGACCTGGGGATGGACTACTTCCGTCATTCTCATATTCCGCTCAATCTGGCCGTCGTGCAAAAGTCCTACAGTCTTGACATCCATCCCTACCGGAGTATCGTTTTACTGGATTTCATCACCACCAATATCGGTCATCAAACGATAGAGGCAGCCACGGTCGGTTTGTTGGTCGATGGCGACGCCTGCGGATATGATCCCGCCTGGTATGAGTGTTATCAGGATGACCTGTCCGGTTCGTTGCGGGACATCAGCACCGGTTACATCATTGACAACGATGGTGACCCCGAATATGGCCGCTTTCAAGGGAACCTCAGTCCGCTGGCCGGCCTGGGCGTACGACCGGTGATGGTCTATCCGCCGGTGACCGACACCAATTTCAATTGGTTTCTGAGCGCCTTTGGGGTGGATTTTGGACCCAGGCAGCGCGGCACACCGACAGAACCTTTCCGGGACTTCCAGACCGGCACCATCGGCAACGCCACCGGTGACATCAACCGCCATTACGTCATGAGCCACTCTGAGTGGGATTATGACCAGGTGTTCACCGCCGCTATTGACTCCACCGACAGCGTCTGGCTTCACCCCGACCCGGAGCTTGCCCGAGACATATCCTGGGGCTGGGATACGCGCTTTCTGCTGTCGGTCGGGCCGGTGGACCTGATGCCGGACAGTTCGATGAGGGCAATCTTCGCGCTGTTCACCGGCGAGTTTGTTCATGTCGACCCGACCAACCGGTATAATCTACAGCAAGGCGACTACTGGCAGTATTATCACAATCTCCACTTCGACATTCTACGACAGACCGCTCAGGATGCTGTTGATTTCGCCAATATCATGCTGGATCCGATGCTTCCACCGACCGGACTGAAGCTGCTCAGTTCCGCCGCCGACACCGCCGTTGTGTCCTGGGACAGCTATGTGCTCCCGGAAGTCACTGGCTACAACGTATACCTGCGACCGGTCCCCGACTCCTTTATAGTCGGTTCCGGCGTAGCCATTCCTCCCACTGTCCCGATAGATATGGGAAATCGAGTCTTTCACTTCCCGGCCGGTCGGACACAAGGTGTGTTGCGTGATCTGCAGCCGGGACGGTTGTATTTTGTGGCCGCCACGCATGTCACCGGTACCGGCGAGGGTCGGTTGTCGGTGCCGATAGTAGCCGGGTATGATAATCTCCAACAGGTATCCCCTGCGAGCGAGTTTGCCTTTTTTGACGGCCCTGACCAACCTCCCACTCTGACCTGGACGCCATCGGACAACCCCGCTGTACGCTATTACCGTATCTACCGGACTCTCGACCCGACTGAGGCCGTCAACCGGTATCAGCCGTTCATCGCCGACGATTCCACTCTGGTGGAACAGGGACCGACACTATGCCGACAACGAAATGAAGCCACCTACTGTTACTACGAGATGGAACCGTATGATGCCACCGTTGGCAACATCGGTTACTACGTCGATAGTGACCCCGTCGATGGTGCTGTCTACTGGGTGTCGCCGGTCGGGCCGGCGGGTTACCCCGGTCCGTTTTCAGACCTGATAACTGCTCACCAGGCAACCGTTCCGACCAGAGATATAGTAGTGATCCTTGGAGCCACTTCCCAACTGCATGATTATGTTTACGCGGATTCCCTGGTTGACTATTACAGTCGCCTTCTCGAAGGTTTCGACTATGATATCTACAATTGGTACGACACCAACCTGGTGCCGGCCAACTGTGACAGCGGTTACTGCGTCGACTGGCATGACCTGACCCGATACAACGTGATCCTGGTCGAGGAGTTTCCTGCGCCCAAAATCCTGTCGCCTGAAACTGAGCCGGTTTTCAAGCTGCTGAAAAAACTGTTCCATCTGGGCCGGGACATTGTTTACTTCGGCACTCCCCCCGGAAATATGTCCGTCAACCTCTCTTCGCAGGCGGACACTATCCGGTACGACTCAGCCTCCTTTGAAGCTACCGGTCTGGGGTTGGAATTTACCTTGATGAAAACGTGGAAAGACAACTACGACCAGTACGGTGTCCGGGATACCCTGGCCGGTTTCAATCGAGCCGAACCTGCTGTTGATAGCCTGCCCCGGTTGACTCTCGACACCATCGGCAACAGACTGAAACCTATCATGCACCACCTGTTCGAAACAGATCATTGTCTGCCGCTCACGGGAGCTTTCAGTCCCGGGCCGGAAGCACAGGTGCTGTACCGCTATGGCTCGCGGTACCCGACCACTTCGGAATTGCGGGATCGACCCTGTGGCCTGCTGCATGACCGGGGGACAACCAAAGCGTACGTTTTCTCCTTCCACCTGTGGGCTATCGAAGAAACCGCCGCCCGCCAGTTGATCGAGTACGTTCTGCAACATCGCACGCCACAACTACAACCAGAGCGTCCACCGGAGCGGCCGTTGACCACCCGCCTTCACCATAACTATCCCAACCCGTTTAATGACGGCACCAGAATCATGTTCGACCTGCGACATGAAACCCATGTTACCCTGGAAATCTTCAATATCCTCGGACAGCAGGTCAGCACCCTGGTCGATGAAACACGATCCGCGGCAGCCTACGAGGTTGACTGGAACGGTCGTGACAACCGGGGGCGTCCGCTTGCTTCCGGTGTCTACTTCTACCGTCTGAAAACCGGTGAGCAAACCGTTACCAGGAAGATGGTACTGCTGAGATAGCAGTGATATCTGGCGCTTGTCGGTCCAAGCGTCCTCTCGGTCAACCCATCGGGGTATGTTTTGTTAGAAAACTGTTAAAAAGAGACATTAAGAAAATAGACTAAAAATTCTATGATTCCGTGGAGAGCTGATCGTTTAAGGTCTATCCAATCTCAATATGCGGAGACAGCAACCGGTGATGTGGATTTGCTTGGTGGACTTATTGGCTTTGAAAACACCAGGTTGAAGGCTTAGAGATAGTGGTACCGTCATATAGTTCAACTGGGTCCGGGAGTTGGGATTCTTTAATCTGACTAAGCCTCAAATGCTTGTGGTGCTTCTGCGATACGATCATCCGCACATTACTCGGCAGTTTATATTTTTCATCAACAGGTGCATATACTTTAAGTCTAATCTGCGGAAAATCATCATTCATTTCTTTGAGCACAGGGACGAAGTCTGTATCGTTTGAGATCAGAATTATTTTCTGTACATCTTTTTGACTGGCTGCCTATACATCTTGACGCCAACAGCCACGTCAGTCTGCTTCTCTTCGTGAGTATAAAACCGCTGCCGAGTAGCCTGGAATGTTTCGTTAAAAAATGTCACACGCAACTTTCCTTTTGGATCCTTGATTAGACCGATCTTTTCTTTGTCGGCAAAAGTTCCCATATTGACATTTACACCACTGGCCTCAAGAGCCTTAACATACTTTGAATGCCTCAGGACTTTATCACCATCCCAATATGCGTATGCTGAGAAGTAATCCACAGATACTATTTTATCAACGGGAGCGAGTAATTGTGAGAGCCGCATGTAATCAAGCCATAGAAGGCTGCGATCATTCTTAGCAATGAAGTGGTAAACGTTGAATCCGTCGATAAATACCGCAGTGTTTTTTGAGACTTGAATCGTCACTGCACCTTTGAATCTGTCAAAAAAAGTGCCCGCTTTTTAGGGCGGGCGCCCAAAGTCCGAAGACAATTGGGGATTATCTACCAATAAATATCGACTTTTATACAAAATTGTCAAGGGAAAAATCAAGAAAACCCTTGACCCTCAAGGGATCATGGCACAGAATTGCAATTATGTTGCATCGGAGTGCAATCATCCTTGGTGAATTCTATCATCCTCCAATACTCCCTGTAACGTAGTATGTCGAAACGCATTTAACATCAGTTTCCACGCATATTTGTGTTTTGCGTATTAGTCTATGGTACTAATTGCTGATACGGGACTGGTGGCCCACATTTTTAGGCTTATTGAAAAAGTCCCGATACGATGTAATAGTACGGCAATCAAGGGGTTACAGCCTTGTTTTCCCTTGCATGGGGTATAAAAAAGGATTATCTTAACACCCAAAGAAAGGGTAACATTGAACTACACCAGTTGGCCGGTAAGGCGACACAAAAAATCCGTCAAAGCCCCCCAATCTGTCGGTGGCGTAATTGAAAAAGTGGTTAAATCACTCGGCATTTCCGGAAGTTACCACGGCTGGCTGATTGTTTCCAAATGGCCCGAGATTGTTGGAGAACGGGTCGCTGCCAGGTCCCGCGCACTGCGCTACAGCGAAGGCACGCTGTATGTAGCGGTGCCCGATGATACCTGGCGTCAGGAGTTGTCTATGGAACGGGAAGCAATCCTGCGCAAGATTCACAGTTATCCCTCCGGGCGTGTCGTCAAGGAATTACGGTTCGTTCAGGGTGAGAAAGGGTTATAACAACAGCTATGCCAACCGAAGTGGAGGAAATTACGAAAAAAACAGGCCCAGCCGTTCCGGATGAGATGAACGGCCATACTTATGACGCCACGACGATTAAAGTCCTGGCCGGTCTGGAAGCAGTCCGGCGTCGTCCGGCGATGTATATCGGCGATGTCAGTCAGCGCGGTCTGCACCACCTGGTCTACGAGGTTGTCGACAACTCAATCGACGAAGCGATGGGCGGCTACTGTGACAAAATTGTAGTCGAGATCGGTAAAAATAACGAAGTCACCGTAACCGACAACGGGCGCGGTATCCCGGTTGAGAAACATCCCGAACAGGGTGTCTCCGCTCTGCGGGTGGTCATGACCACCCTGCACGCCGGCGGCAAATTCGATCACCGCACCTACAAGGTATCCGGCGGACTCCACGGTGTCGGGGTATC
>JBDRNJ010000038.1:0-9642 GCA_043811375.1 bacterium
AAAGAAAATCCAATTGAAGAAAAATGGCGAAACCCTTATTACCCACCTGCCCCAACCGGGTAGTGACAAGGTCGATGGAAATATGATTATCAGGATATCAAAACCATAGGAGATGTACTTATGCCAACGTACAAAACGCCCGATGTCTATGTGCGGGAGATTTCCGTCTTCCCGCCATCCGTAGCCGAGGTAGAGACTGCCATTCCGGCCTTCATCGGCTACACCGAAAAGGCCATGGAAAAAGCCGCCAATGACCTCATCCTCAAACCCACCAAAATCTATTCTTTGAAAGAATACGAGAGGTATTATGGCTACCCTGAGGATGATGATATTGCCGTGGCGGTGGCCGATAATCCAGATGGTGGATTCACCAGCTCTTTCACTGAGCCGAACGTGAAGTATCTCATGTATTACAGTCTGAAGATGTTTTTCGACAATGGAGGCGGCAAGTGTTACATCGTATCCGTAGGCACCTATCAATCTCCCGCTATCATCGACCTCCACGGGGATGCGGGCTCGAATCCTGCCACCATGTACGGTTTAGAGGACGGACTGGATGTGCTGGCGCTGGAGGATGAGCCTACGCTCATCGTTATCCCCGAGTCCGTCAAACTCACTGCGCCTGATTACCAGACCCTGGTGCCGCAGATGCTCTTACAGTGCAATACTCTTGGCGACCGCTTTGCCATCTTTGACATATTCGACGGGGGAACCTCTCTGAAACCCTCCGAACTGAGTACCAACCGCGGGTATTTCGGCAACAATTACCTGAAATACGGAGCGGCCTATTATCCGTTTATTAAAACCACCATGAACTTTTTCGTCAATAAGGGTGAAACCAATGTGGACGTCACTTACGGTGCAAATCCCGCCGCCGACCTGTCCACATTTAAGACATCCAATACGGCCCTATACAACTTTGTGAAAACCGTACTGAGAGAGCATTTCCTGAAACTCCCGCCCAGCCCTGCCGTGGCAGGGGTCTATGCCGCTACCGACACCAACCGAGGGGTATGGAAGTCCCCGGCCAACGTGAGCCTCGCCGATGTCATCGAACCGGTGGTCAAGCTTGACAATAAAACGCAAGACGATTTGAACGTCGATGCGACCACAGGCATATCCATTAACGCGATCCGTGCCTTCTCGGGCAAGGGCACCATGGTATGGGGAGCGCGGACCTTAGCTGGGAATGATAACGAATGGCGTTACGTCTCGGTGCGCAGGTTCTTCAATATGGTAGAAGAATCGACGAAGAAATCGACCTACTGGGCAGTATTCGAGGCGAATGATGCCAATACCTGGGTAAAGGTCCGCGGCATGATTGAGAATTATCTGACACAGAAATGGCGCGAAGGAGCGCTGGCTGGCGCTACACCTAACGATGCCTTCTTCGTCAGGTGCGGGCTTGGTACTACCATGACCACTCAGGATATCCTCGAAGGTCAAATGAACGTGGAAATCGGCATGGCGGTAGTGCGGCCAGCCGAATTCATCATCCTGATATTCTCACACAAGATGCAGACTTCGTAATTGAGCTTTATTGAGGTTTAACAGGAAACCTCCAAGCCATAGCCTTTAAAAGGAGGAGCAATATGGCAGACTATCCTTTACCAGTGTTTCACTTTACGGTGGAGTGGGGCGGTAACCGCGTTGGTTTCTCTGAAGTATCCGGTCTTACCCAGGAAAACCAGGCCATCGAATACCGTGATGGCTCGTTTCCCGAGTACTCCTCGATCAAAATGCCGGGCCTGCGAAAGTTCAGCAACATCACGATGAAACGCGGCGTGATGAAGAGCGACAACGAGTTCTTCAAGTGGCTGAGCACCATCAAATTGAACAAGGCCGAGCGGAGGGACATCATCATCAGCTTGCTTAACGAGGAGCATCAGCCGGTGATGGTGTGGAAGGCAATCAATGCCTTTCCCGTAAAACTCGAGGGGCCGCAGATGAAGGCCTCGGGTAACGAAGTGGCGATTGAGTCCATTGAAATCGCCCATGAGGGCCTTGAATTGCAGAATGACTAATGGTGAACTACTATCCACCGGTCGGGTTTCACTTCAAGGTAGAAGTGCTGGGCTTGTCCGCCAATGCTAATGACGTGCGGTTCACGGAGGTCAGCGGCCTTTCGGTAGAAATGAGCACCGAGGAGGTCGCCGAAGGCGGAGAAAACCGGTTTATCCAGAAGTACCCTCTTCGCGCGAGGTATCCGGAACTGGTATTAAAACGAGGATTACTTTTAAACTCGGAAGTGGTGAACTGGGCCCGGCGGTGCATCGAAGACATCGACATTCAGCCCAAGAACATCGAAATCATGCTGCTTAATGAAGAGCACGAGCCGCTGTTGACCTGGCACGTATTCAAGGCATACCCGACAAAATGGGCGGTAAGTGACCTTAATGCCACGAACAATGCGGTGCTTATCGAAAGCATGCAGCTATATTATCAATATTTCACGATAGACAGGTCATAGCTATGCCGGTCATTATCGACGAGGTCGTTATATCAGTGGAAGTCACCAACCAAGCATCAGGTGGCGCTACGTCTGCGCCTTCGGCGACTGATGATAAACAGATTATCATCAATGAGTGCGTGGAGCGTGTTCTCGATATACTGGAGAGAAAAAAAGAACGGTAGCCTATGAATGACAGAGGGACTCTCGAAAAATTGATAATCAAGGCATACCAGAGACCGGATTATTCCGGTGACCCGGAAGCAGAGTTCTTCACGGCCTACGTGAACCCGAACGAAATCACGCTGTCCTATGAAATCGAATACGACAGCGCACAGGGAGCCGGCACGACTAACAGCCGCATGAGTTTTAAGAAGATGAAACCGGGGGACATGTCCCTCACTTTTTTCATTGACGGCACAGGAGCCCGCGGTGATCCGGTCGATGTTCAGAAGAAAGTGGAAGAGTTTCAGAAGGTCACCGGATACAACGGTAGCATTCACAGGACGAAATATCTCAAGGTGGTGTGGGGTACCCTGCAGGTGAAACGATGCGTGCTGAAGAGCGCCTCGATAGCCTACAAACTGTTCAGATCCGACGGAGTCCCGTTGCGGGCGGTAATAACGGCGAATTTCACCGACAACTCAGACGACCAGACGCGCGTGGCTATGGTCCAGGACCAGTCCGCAGACCTGATGCACGTCCGCCTTGCCAAGGCGGGTGATACCCTGCCGGCCCTGTGTTACCAGATTTACGGCGATCCAGGTTACTATCTGGAAGTTGCCCGGGCCAACCGGATTGACCATTTTCGCCAGTTAACCCCCGGCACCCGGATTTTCTTCCCGCCGCTGGAGAGCAGCCATGCCTGAGGAGAGGACGCTGCCCATTTCTGCCGAACACCGTGAGTTCACCGTCAAGGTGGATGGGAGGGCTGTGGGCAGGGAGAATCATCTGCTGGCTGTGTACATCATCAAGTCCGTTAACAAGATTGCCAACGCCCGGCTGGTGTACCTCGATGGTGCGGCATCCGCCAGTGACTTTCCGCTAAGCGATTCCGGGACCTTTACACCCGGCAAAGAGATAGAAATACTTGCCGGCCCGATAAACGACCCCGTGACTCTGTTCAAAGGGCTGGTCGTCCGTCAGGGTCTAAAGGTCCGTGAACATACCTCGCCTCAGCTTGTGGTGGATTGCCGTCACAAAGCGGTAAAACTCACGGTGGGGCGTAAGAGCGCCTACTTCTTCGACCAGAAGGACAGTGACATCATACGGACGTTGCTGGAAAACGCTTCCATAGACTCCTATATTGAAAGTACGGGTGTGACCCACAAGCAACTGGTTCAGTACTACTCTACCGATTGGGACTTTCTCCTTTCACGGGCGGAATCGAACGGAAAACTGGTGTTCACCGATGACGATAAAGTGAGCGTAAAAGCGCCCTCCTTCAGCGGTGCCGCAGCCTGCACCCTGCAATTTGGCTCCACCATCCTGGAGTTGGACACAGAGATGGACTCCCGCCTTCAGTACACGTCAGTAAAGAGTTACACCTGGGATGCCGCCCAGCAGACCGTGATAGACAAGGAGGCCGTGAACCCTGGTGTGAGCAGCCCCGGTAATCTGGGAAGTGACGATTTGGCAGAGGTGATAGCATTGGATCACTATCACCTCCAGCATTCCTCGGTCAGCGAAGAGGAGGTACAGGCCTGGGCCGACGCCCAGTGGTTGAAATCACAGATGAGCAGGGTGAGCGGCCGTGTTAAGTGTGAAGGCATCGGCACGGTAAAGCCCGGTGGTATCGTCACCCTGAGCGGCGTGGGAGAACGATATAACGGCAATGTGCTGGTTACAGGCGTCCGACATGACTTCGATCTGGTGCAAGGCTGGAAAACACATATTCAGTTCGGTAATGCCGAAAAATGGCTCGCCGAGGAACGTGATGTGTCGGCACCGAAGGCATCGGCGCTGCTTCCCGGCATAAGCGGCCTGCAGATAGGCGTGGTCGTAAGCAACGAAGACCCGGAAGGAGAACACCGCGTTCGGGTACGCATGCCCCTGGTGAACAATGAACAGGATGGGACATGGGCCCGCGTGGCAGCGATGGATGCTGGTAACGAGCGGGGGTTTTTCTTCCGCCCCGAAATCGGGGATGAAGTAGTGCTGGGATTTCTGAATGATGACCCGCGGCAGGCTATCATCCTAGGCATGCTTCACAGCAGTGCCAAACCTGCGCCTCTCGAAGGTTCGGATGACAATCATGAGAAAGTTTATGTCAGCCGATCGGAAATGAAATGGTATTTCAATGATGACAAAAAAATTTTCCAGGTCGAAACCCCGGCAGGCAACAAAATGACCTTCAGCGAAGAGGATAGAGCCATAACCCTTCAGGACCAGAACGGGAATAAGATAGAAATGACCAGTGATGGCATACTCATCGAAAGCAGCAAGGCAGTCACCTTAAAGGCAGCTACAGAGGTTGAACTTGAGTCCGGCACGCTGTTCACTGCCAAGGGCGGGACGGACCTGAAACTGCAAGGCACGTCGGGCGCCGAAATAAGTAGCACCGCCATCACCAAAGTGAAAGGGAGCATGGTCCAGCTCAATTGAGGCTAACACAATGCCATCTGCAGCGCGATTAGGCGATACCACAAATCATGGCGGAACAATTACCGGGCCGGGAGTAAGCACTGTGCTAATAAGTGGTAAGCCGGCGGCGGTTGTCGGTGATATGCATGTGTGCGTTCTCCCTCCCAACAGCCACCAGCCGACTGTGAGCGTCTTTCCTGCTGGAAGTGTAACGGTGCTCATCGGGGGAAGACCAGCGCTCCGCACATCCGATGCCTGTATCTGCGGAGCAATGGCAGCCGTCGGCGACCCGACCGTGCTCATTGGTTGAAAAACCGGAAAGCGAGTTCTGTGGAAAAGGAAAACTCAGAAGAATTAGCCCTTTCTTTCCTTGGTACCGGCTGGAGTTACCCTCCGGAGTTCACGCCGGAGAACGGCGAGGTGGTAATGACCTCGGATGAAGCCGATATCGAGGCAAGTCTGAGGATACTCTTCGGAACGACCGTGGGTGAGCGTTTTTTAAATCCCAAGTACAACCTTGACATGCATGAAATCCTCTTTGAACCGATGAGCACGACGATGAAGACCTTGGTCAAAGACCGTATTGCAACATCCATCCTTGTCTACGAGCCAAGGATTAACCTGGTCTCCCTCGAACTGGATACTTCCGCTCAATATGAGGGCATTATCAGCATCCTGGTGGAATACGAGGTGTGTGCCACCAATTCTCGTTATAACCTGGTGTACCCGTTCTTTACCGGTGACAGTAGCGAAGTGAGAAACGCCGGGTATTTTAGGAGCAGATAAAAGACTCACTATGGCTGAAAAAGACATCATCAGGAACATGATTTTTAGACCAGGGCAAAGCCAGGAAGACCGTGACCGCGCTTCCAGAGAGTTGATCGCTGATTTTGCCATGGTGGATGAAAGGACACCGGGAGAGCTGCTGCTGTTTATTAAGCAGCTTGCCGCCCTTGTTAATCACTACCGCCACTACCCACTACAAACACCCGAGACGCCGGGCGACTGGACCTCTTTTTTCCCTTATGATAAGGCCACGGTAAAACAGTATCTGGAAAACAAAAGCGGAAAGGTCTCTCCCCATCTCGCCCTTATCCTCGCGTTCCTGGAACTCTATGAGAAGCCCCAGGAACTCATCAACGGCTTCACCGGCCGGCATCTCAATTATTACTACCGGGATGTTTTACGACTGTCGAAGAAAAAGGCGGTGGCTGACAGGGCCTATGTGCTCCTGGAGTTGAAAAAGAATATGTCTCCGGTGAGCATCGGGCCCTCCCATGCCTTTTCCGCCGGTAAGGACAATCAAGGAGTCGAACTGCTCTACGCCCCGACGGGAACAACTATAATCAACTCGGCAAAGGTTGACTCGCTCCGTTCTGTCTATCTGGATGGCAGGGGTCGGGGCGCCGTCCGCTACGCTCCCGTTGCCAATTCATCGGACGGCACTGGTGGCCCGCTGGATAGCGACCAACCCAAATGGTATGGCTTCGGTCATGAAGCATTACCTCTGGCAGAGGTCGGTTTTGCCCTATCGTCGCCGGTGCTTCGTATGAAAGAAGGCACCCGCACGGTCACCGTCACCCTCACCGTAAACCATGCGGATAGTATAAAAGTCGACAGTGAAGCACTTAACAAGGCATTCGAAGCTTTCATTACCGGAGAAAAGAAATGGCTGGGGCCTTTCGACCTCTCCCTGCGCATCCAGAGAGACAAGCTCGAATTCGCCTTTGATATCAAAGAAAGCGAGCCGGCGGTCACCGACTACAATGCGGCGGTTCACGGCTATGCTTATGCCGCCCAGACGCCTGTTCTTCAGGTGCTGCTGAAATCCGGTAGCTCTCAAACCGGCTACAACGACTTCAAGAGCGTTACTGTTCAGGCAGCCGCTGTGAAGGTCGGGGTATCTAACGTTACGTCCCTGAGCCTGGAAAGCGACGGTGGCACACTCGACCCGAAGAAAGCCTTTCTGCCCTTCGGGCCCCAGCCTACGAAGGGCTCCCGGCTCATAGTGGGCTACGCCGAAGCCCTTGCCAAGAAACTTACGGCGGTGAATATCAAGGTATACTGGAAAAATGCACCCACCTCTTTTTCGAGCTATTACAGCGGCTATGGCGAAAGCAGCATTAACAACAGCTATTTTACAGCGGCCGTTTCCTTCAAGGACGGAGGGAATTGGGATTACGCAAGTTCCGGGATGAAACTGTTTGATTCCGGCGATGCATCGAATGAACACTTATTTACGTTCGAAAACAAAAAGGACATTCTTCCTGCTTCCCGGCTTTCTGCTGAAGGATTGAACATTCATGCCTTAACAGTCGCAGGCAGCCTCTGGGCATCGCAGACGGCGACCAAATATATTCGCCAGAGACCAGTGCTGACACCCTACCGCAAGGTAACCCCGGAACCCCAGGGTGGGTTTATCACATTCACACTGGAGAAAGACTTTCTCCACAGCACATACCGCATAAAATACGTCGAGAACATATTGAATTACACGAAAGAAAATGGCACCCTGCCGCCACTCAACGAACCCTACACCCCGTCTATTCAAAGTATCTCTCTTTCCTATGAAGCTTACTCCGATAACGTTGACATTGCGTCTCCTGACCTCATGGCTTTTTCAAACGAGGATGTACAGTTTTACCACATCGCCTACTTCGGACAGATGCGTGAACATGGCTACCAGCGCCAGCAGTTCGACTTTGTCGCCGATAAGAGCATCCCCCTGCTGCCGTTATATACTAACGAGGGCGAGCTGTTAATCGGTCTCAAGGAACTGAAACCCAATGATAGCGTGAGTATTCTGTTTCAGGTCGCCGAAGGCAGCGCCGCTCCCGACCAGCAAGAAGATATCCACTGGTCCGTCCTGTGCGACAACTATTGGAACCCCCTCGGCAAGAACGAGATAGGTCTGGACACTACCAATCAATTACTGACCAGCGGCATCATCACCTTTGTCATCCCTTCTGGAGCGACAACCAATAATACCATCTTGCCTGGTGGCATGGTCTGGATAAAGGGGGTGATGGCGGGAAATGTGACTGCCTTGTGCCAGTTGATAGAGGTCTCGGCAAATGCGGTAGAGGTGCAGTTCACCGAACACGATAACGACCCTTCCCACCTCCTGACCGCGCTGGAAAAGAATAGAATCAGCAAACTCAAAAATGGGCTCCCGCCCATTAAATCAGTAAAGCAGCCTTATGCGTCGTTTGGCGGTGCTCCCGAAGAAACGGACGATGCCTTCGCAACCCGCGTATCGGAACGACTGCGTCACAAGGACCGCTGCATTACGGCATGGGATTATGAGCGAATCGTTCTGGAGGCATTTCCAAGGATACATAAGGTGAAATGCATTCCCCACGCCAGGGAAGGTGCATGGCTGGCACCTGGTAACATCCTGCTTGTGGTTGTCCCTGATCTGAAAAATAAAAACGCCGCGGCTCCTCTGGAGCCGAAAGTGGACGCCGATACCATCAGCCGCATCACCAAATATGTTCAAAAACGGGCCGGAATGCAAATCAGTGTGAAAGTGAAGAATCCCGATTACCAGAAGGTCAGGCTAGACTTCAAGGTAAAGTTTCGCGAAGGCCTTGAGTTCAACTATTACAGCAACCAGCTGGAAAAGGAATTAATCCGGTTCCTCTCCCCCTGGGCTTACGGTGGAGACCGCGATATCTCATTCGGCGGTAAGGTATACAAATCCGTCCTCCTTGATTTTGTGGGCGACCTCGATTACATCGATTATGTGAAAGATTTCAAAATGTACAGCTATACCGCAGGGGTCAGCACCAGTGTTGACCGGAACGAGGTACAGCTGGAAACGCCGGACGCTATCCTCGTTTCTGATGATACCCATACCATCCATGAAGTAGACTGAAGAATGGTCAGGAGAAACCGGAAATGCTCCACCAGATCACCATACCCAAAAAGATAACGGCCGAGGCAGCCCTCGACCACAAACAACTCTTTGCCCTGGGGCTGGAGTATGTGAAGAACCTCGCCGGCCGCGTCTGGACGGACTACAACGTCCACGACCCCGGCATCACCATACTCGAGCTGTTGTGCTACGCCCTCACTGACCTGAGTTACCGGGCATCATTTCCGGTGGCAGACCTCCTGGCAATCAAATGCGATTTCAGCGGCGTGGTAACAAGCACTGATGAATCAGCAAAGAGTATCGAGGTGACTGGCCAGGTAATGAAAGAGGTGAGGGGCCAGCAAATAACAGAAGTAAAGACCCTGACATTTATGGTGGATGACAACACGGAGATAATCCGGGCAACAGGGCGTCTGCTCTTTTCCGATGTAAAGAAAGATATGAACGTCTCTATCGACAGCAGGAGAGACGGGGACAGGATGGTAGCCGCCTCCATCCACATCACGGACATTCATATCACGGAACGCTTCACGGCCCGTACCATCCTGCCGAACCGCCCACTCACGAAATTGGATTACAGGAAACTTCTGATAGACCTCAAGGGCGTGAGAAACGCCTGGCTGCAGCGCTCAGAGCTTACATACCATGCCGATACCGTAAAAGGATCACTGCATCATAAGAAGCCCAACCTGTCGGGGATTACGACGGTTCCCATCAGGGGGCTTTACGATGT
>JBDRNJ010000039.1:0-143419 GCA_043811375.1 bacterium
GGAATAAAGCGTCGAGCGGAAAACATGTGAGTAGTCCTATGACATTGACTCATTGGTTATCCTCGGTATTATTGAAACACAAGAGAGTTGGATCGATATGGTTGAAAATGGTAGCGTAGTCGCATCCGAGAACAGGATCAAGACGTACAGATGGTTCTTCTATATAAGTCTGTTGCAATTACTGGCGTTCTTCATAGTCCCCGCCTTTGTATTTCCAATCGGATTAGTACTACATATCGAGATTATTTCCGCTCTGACGCTGGGGCTGGTTGTGGCGCTGTTTTTCCTGTTGGTGAACGTGTGTGGTCTCTACATTGATAAAAGTCGGCGGCCACTTTATGTCACAATGCTCATCATTATTGGGTTGTGGTTTCTGTGGGCCGTAATCTCCTGGTCATACATAGAACGCATGGACTATCTGCTTCGATAAGGTGAATGAGAGTATTCGACTATTAGCGAATCAGCAGAATTCTTGTCTTTTGGTTGTCCGCCCGTTATACTTTTTATCAATGCGTATAAGGAAAGAGATACCGATGCGTACTTTGCTGATAGTAGCATTCTGGATGAGCCAGATGACGGGTATCTTTGCTGAAACACACGCCCACGCAACTCCAGACTGCTTCACCCGCCTTGCGCAAGAAGCCCGTGTTGCCGATTCGGTGACCGTGCATACTGATGACAGCACCTTTGTCGGTGGCAGCCGGCCGATCGTCAATTTCACTTTTTCGATTTTGCATATCAGAAGCGTGACTGACTCCGGAATCGCAAGTAGTGCTGCAATTCCTTTTGAGAAGATCAACCGAATCACTTATCGCAAGCCAAGCCGTGCCCGGGGGATCATAACTTTATTTGGATTTGGGGTAGGCTCTGTTGCAGGGGTAGTGACGGTAGTGGCGCTGGCGGATAAAGGCGCCAGTTCTTTTGATTTCAAGTCCTGGGATTTCGACTTAATTGGAGTTGCTTTTTTCGGCGGTATAATCGGTGGTCTAATTGGTGCCGCAGGCGGAAACGCGATAGGTAAGAGCTTCACCGTAAAGGTGACGCTGGAATGCAGATAGTTCAGTAGGTCATCCCCACTCAGGGCTTGACATTCACATCGTAACTGTGTTCTCTAAGAGAATGAAGTATAGAGACTTCGACATAATCGTTGTCGGTGGTGGGCATGCCGGTGTCGAGGCCGCACTGGTGGCTGCCAGAATGGGCAAAACGGCTGCCATTGTGACATTGGACGCCTCCAAATTGGCCATGATGTCCTGCAACCCGGCTGTGGGTGGTACTGGTAAGTCACATCTGGTCAAAGAGATAGACGCCCTCGGCGGTTTGATTGGGATGGCTGCTGATGCGACTGGTATTCAGTTTCGACGGCTCAATCTGTCGCGCGGACCGGCTGTATGGTCGACCAGGATTCAGGCGGACCGGCTTGAGTATAATCGGTTTGTCGTTGATTTTGTAGCTAAGCAAAGCGCAGTAACGGTGATCGAAGGTCAGGCGGCAGCGATAATTGCGGATCGTGGCAAGTTGACCGGTATTCGGCTGGAGGATGGCCGGGAGATATCAGCGGGCGCAGTGGTGCTGGCCACCGGGACTTTCCTCGGCGGACTTATTCATATAGGACAGAAGAAGATCCGTTCCGGCCGTATGGGAGAGGATGGCGCCTACCGACTCACCTCCTCTCTGCGGGACCTGGGGTTTGAGGTCGGACGTCTCAAGACAGGTACCCCGCCACGACTTGACGGTGATACCATTGATTGGTCACGATGCCGGAAGCAATTGGGGGAAGAACCGATCCCACTGTTTTCTTTTCGCAGTCAAAGAAGGAAGTTTCGACAAGCTGTCTGCCACCTGACCTATACTACCGAGCAGACCAAAGAGATCATTTCCCGGAACTTTCAGTTATCACCCATCTTTTCGGGGCAGATCCAATCAGTGGGGCCCCGGTATTGCCCCTCGATAGAGGATAAGTTTCATCGCTTTGCCGACAAAGACCGCCACCAGATTTTTCTTGAACCGGAAGGTAACGGCACCAGCGAAATATACCCCAACGGATTTGCAACAGCTTTGCCGGAGAAAATCCAGGCCGAGGCTATACGCACGGTTGAAGGATTGGAAGATGTACGAATCACCCAACCCGGCTATGCTATCGAATATGACTACTGCCCTGCTCACCAGGTAAAGCCATCGCTTGAAAGCAGGCGGCTGGCGGGGCTGTTCTTAGCGGGCCAGATCAACGGAACCTCGGGGTACGAAGAAGCCGCCGGACAAGGACTTATGGCCGGAATAAACGCCGTCCTGTATCTCGAGGAGCAACCACCACTGGTGCTGGACCGGTCAGAAGCATATATCGGTGTTATGATCGATGATCTGACTACCCGTTCGACCACCGAGCCATACCGCTTGTTTACCTCGCGGGCCGAATACCGCCTGGCTCTTCGTGAGGACAACGCCCGCGATCGTCTGAACGACTATGCCGCTCGGTATGGCCTGGTCGAGAGAGCAGAACTTGATCGTTTCCAGAGATTGCAACAGCAGACAAACCGATTGATCGAGGTTTTACGCAAGACCAGGATCAAGGTGTCGGCATTGGAGCATCTGCCGACCAAATTCAAGAAAGCAGAGAGCATCAGCCTGGAACACTTACTCAAACAACCGGGAATTTCGATGGATTCTGTAATACCTCTGCTGGCCGATGCTGATACCGAATTGACGGCAGACGACGAAGCCCTCCGGAGGGCTGCTATCGTGATCAGATACCGGGGCTATATAGATAAGCAGGAGCGGGAGATTGAAAAATTCAAGAAACTGGAAAAAGAAACTATCCCGGAGGACTTTCAATTTGAAATGCTCCGAGGGCTGAAACATGAAGCTATAGAGAAACTTACGCGATTCCGACCGTCTTCTCTCGGTCAGGCCGGTCGTATCGAAGGCGTTACACCGGGCGACGTGGCGGCGCTTTCTGTACATTTAAGAAAGCACAAGGCTCTGTCGGATTGAACTTGATGTTTGGAGCTACAGAGATGCCGGAACAAAAGAATCAGAAAAATGAATAACGATCTCCATCCGATAATCTGCGACCCGGTTGAGTTGCTTAAAAAGTATGATCCGGACGGCAGGCTGGATCAATACTACCAACTGTTGCTGCAAGAGAACCAACGGGTCAATCTTGTTTCACGTGAAACAGTCAAAACTGGCCTTATTGAACTCAGGAAGTTAGCGGCACAATCGTTATTACCTCTTGAAAAGGTTGTCCCCGCCAAAATCGTCAACTATCTTGACATCGGCTCCGGCGGAGGATTCCCGGCTATACCCATTCTTCTGACGCATCCAGCCATTTTGTCTTGCCGGCTGGTGGAAAGAACCCAGAAAAAAGCTGCGGCCCTTAGCAGGATTGTGTCCGGCCTTGATCTCAACGCCTTGGTAATCAGCGATAATTTCGAAGACCTCTCACTGAAGCCTATTTATGACCTGGTCACACTCAGGCTTGTCAAGCTGACCCCGAAATTGCTTCGACGTATCCTCACTGTTCTCACTCCGGAAGGTTGTCTGATATATTACTCTGTGCCCGGTTTCGAAATCAAAGCGACTCGAGCATACGCCAAAGTTTTCCATCATACGACATCCGACGGTAAGTCATCCGGCAGATTCAGCCTGATCAGTAAATGTCAGTAAAGTCGGCTTTTTTTGTTGCCACAATACTGCTTTCACCGTAAAATCAAACAAGTATAAACGGATACAGTAAACAAGGAGTGTTTGATGGCTAAAATCATTGCCATTGCCAATCAGAAGGGGGGGGTCGGTAAAACCACTACTGCCGTCAACCTGGCCTCCTGTCTGGCTGCCGCCGAACACCGCACCTGCCTGATCGACCTGGACCCCCAGGCCAATTCCACCAGCGGTCTGGGAGTGGATAAGAATAAAATCGAAATATCGGTCTATGAAGTCCTGATTGGTTCAGCGTCTCTCCGGCAGGTGGTCCGGCCGACCGAGTTACAGTACCTCAGCCTGGTGCCGTCATCGATCTCACTGGTGGGAGCCGAAGTTGAGTTGGTGAGTATGCTCTCGCGTGAGACACGGTTGCAGTCGGCGATGGCCGAGTTCATTGATGATTACACTTACATTATCGTCGATTGTCCGCCGTCATTGGGCCTGTTGACAATAAACGCTCTGACGGCCGCCGGTTCGGTAATCATTCCCATTCAATGTGAGTACTACGCCCTGGAGGGGTTGGGACAACTGATGAACACCGTCAAGCTGGTGCAACAACACCTGAACCCGGGGCTTAAAATCGAAGGCATCCTGCTGACCATGTTCGACGGTCGCTTGAATCTTTCACGACAGGTTTCCAGCGAAGTTCGACGGCATTTTGACGGCAAGGTTTACAACACGGTAATTCCGCGCAACGTGAGTCTGTCGGAAGCGCCGTCGTTCGGCAAACCGATAATCCTTTATGACATACTGTCGGCCGGGGCCGAGAACTATATGTCCTTCACACAGGAGGTAGTGTCGCGATGAGTAAGGTCGTACTGGGTAAAGGGATTGAAGCGTTGATCCCCGGCGACAACAAGACAACCGCCGATACCGGCCGTTATCGAATGGTACCGGTCGACCGGATCGCTCCCAACCCGCTGCAACCGCGCCGTCATTTCGACGAGACCGGTTTGCTGCAACTGGCGGAATCTTTCCGGCACCATGGTATCATTCAACCATTGCTGGTTCGTTCGGGTGAAGACGGCTTCGTTATCATCGCCGGTGAGAGACGTCTGCGCGCCGCCCGTCTTGCCGGTATGACGGAGGTTCCGGTGGTGATGGAAGACGACGTGGACGAGACGCGGATGCTGGAACTGGCGCTGGTGGAAAACCTCCAGCGTGAGGATCTAAACCCGTTGGAGGCGGCGACAGCATACCGGGAGTTGATCGAACGATGCGGCTTGACACAACAGCAACTGTCTGAAAGAGTCGGCAAGAGCCGCACCGCCGTTACCAACGTGCTGCGATTGCTGGGTCTGCCGGAGCCAATCAAGCAGATGATCCGGGAAGGTCGGCTCAGTGAAGGCCACGCCCGCGCTATCCTTACCGCCGGCAGCGAGGCACAGATGCTGGCCCTGGCCCGGAGAGCTGTCAGGGAAACGCTGTCCGTGCGCGATGTCGAAAAACAGGCTTCTCGTCGGCAACAGCCCGGTCGTTCGCGCCGACGCGTTGACCCGGCCTTTGCGGAAACCGAGACATATCTCAAGCAGTTGTTCGGTACCTCTGTCAGGATATATCGCGGCCGCAAGAAGGGCCGTATCGAGATTGAGTATTACGGCGATAGTGACCTCGACCGTCTGCTGGGACTGTTCCGGAAGATAAGTCAGTGAAGCCGAACCTCTGGGTGGCATCCCCAAACTTGTTTGGGCATAAAAGAATAGCAGTAGCGCCCCCAAACGAGTTTGAGGGCGCCACCCGTCGCTTTTGGGGGAGGCCAAGGCGAAAGTAGAAGCGCTCATTGAAGGAACAGGTTGTTAACACATAATTGGCAGGTCTCGAATAGACCTGCCCTACAAGAGACTGTATGAAACAACCAAAGTTTGTGACGATAATGCTGATACCGGACGGCGCCGATGCCAGGTGGGGATTTCGTATCAGGAAGTGGCTGTTGCAGGCGATTGTCATCCTGATGGTCGTCATAATAGTTGGCATCATCGTGTTTTTTTCCGTATACGGTAAAATACTGGCCCGGGCTGCCCGGGCGGAAAAACTAAGTGAAGAAAACCAACGCTTGTTGCGTTATCAGTATAAGGTAATGTTGCTGGAAGAAAATCTCAAGGATGCTCGGGAAATTGTCGGCCGCTTGACCGAACTGGCCGGAATTGACTACCAGTTTCCCGAACTGCCGGACGACTCGGCTCTTTTTGCATCGTTTGAGGAAAAACGGGGCGCCACTATGGTACGCCCGGCCGGGCTGGATCTCTCTTTTCCATCGGGTCTGCCGGCACAGGGTTTTATCAGCCAGGATTTCGAGGTCGAAAATCAGGAGCGTTACCATCCCGGGGTGGATATCGCCTGCGCCGAAGGCACACCGGTGCTGGCCACTGCCAATGGTGTGGTGGAACAGGCCATTTCGGACTCCATTTATGGATTGATGATCGTTCTGCGGCATTCCGACAGCACCACCACGCTTTACGGCCACAACCGGGAGCTTTTAGCAAAGGAGCAGCAGGAAGTGATGGCTGGGAGCCGAATCGCTCTTTCGGGCAACACCGGCCAGTCAACCGCGCCGCACCTGCATTATGAAGTCAGAATTCACGATAAACCTATAGATCCATTGGGTGAAAAAAATGATTAAGAAAACAAACTCAGATGAGGCAGGTGGTCTTATGAACACCATTGTTGGCAAAGACACAGTTATCACCGGTACTATCGATGTCAAGGGAGCGCTGCGCGTCGACGGCACGGTCAAGGGCAAAATTATTTCCTCCGACTGCGTCACAGTCGGCGCGGGTGGTCTGGTGGAAGCAGAAGTTGAGGCGGACTCGGCAGTTGTAGCCGGACACATGGTCGGCGACATCAAAACTACCCAGAAAATCGAACTCCAGGCGAAGTGCGAAATGGAAGGTGACCTGAAAACGAAGTCGCTGATCATAGAACAGGGAGCCGTCTTCTGCGGCGCCTGCAATATGAAGGACACCAAACCTAATCTGGGTTTTTTGCCCCCGGATCCTCCGAAGAAAAAAGAACCGGTCGGCGAATTGAAAAATTCCGGCTGATTGACACCAATCAGCAGTGTGTGGACAGGGTTCATTAATTGTGGACAACCTCGTATCCTGTTGTTTCGCAATGGAATAATGTATTCCCGGTGTGAAATCAAGGTACCAGTTGTCCACATTAACGGTTCTTTCTAATTCTGTGTCATTATTCGAGTTATGGCTTAATTGTCAAGCTCGGAATCAGCGAATCGGAGTATAAGGTGAAGATAACTGGAGTTGCAGTTGTTCAACACATCGGTAGCTGATAATGCTTCAACTCCACCCTGATAGTGATGGTTTGAGTAGAAAACGATCGATAACAGATACCTGAATGAATTACACCGCACACGCCGATCGTTGTCGAGTACCAAAAACCACTCTGCCGGTTCGGGTCTCGATCAGACGTTTCGTGCAAACACTTTTTTCAACCTGGAGGACATTGTGTCTGGAGACGGAAGAAAAGACGATCTGGCCGCCCTTGAGACCCTCAACGCGGCTCACAATCGAATAAAAGCCGAGATTGCCAAAGTAATAGTCGGGCAGGATCAGGTGATCGAGCAGTTGTTGATCGCGTTGTTCTCGGCCGGACACTGCCTGCTGGTTGGTGTTCCCGGTCTGGCCAAAACGCTGCTTATCTCAACGTTGTCCCGGGTGCTCAATCTTAAATTTTGCCGTATCCAGTTCACTCCCGATCTGATGCCCTCCGACATCACCGGCACGGAAATTATCGAAGATGATCACACTACCGGCAAACGTGGCTTCCGTTTTGTCAAGGGACCGGTGTTTGCCAATATCATCCTGGCTGACGAGATCAACCGCACGCCGCCGAAAACGCAGGCGGCCCTGTTGCAGGCAATGCAGGAACACGAAGTCACCGCCGCCGGTGAGACGTACAAACTGGACGAACCGTTTTTTGTGCTGGCCACGCAAAACCCGATCGAGCAGGAAGGCACCTATCCGCTGCCGGAAGCCCAGCTTGACCGCTTCATGTTCAACATCTATGTCGATTATCCAACCGACGTTCAGGAACGAGAGATTGTCAAATCCACTACCGCCGTGACATCGTATGATCTCCAGCGGGTGCTGTCGGCTCAAGACATCATCGGGTTCCAGCAACTGGTGCGACGGGTGCCGGTTTCGGATCACCTGGTGGAATATGCCGTCGACCTGGTGCGTGCCACGCGACCGTCGGAACCCGGTGTTCCCGATTTCGTACGTAACTGGGTTAACTGGGGAGCCGGTCCGCGCGCCTCGCAGTACCTGATATTGGCCGCCAAAACGAAAGCTATTCTGGAGGGTCGACCTACTCCGGGACCTGAAGATATCCGTTTCGCGGCCTACCCGGTGTTGCGTCACCGCATCGTTACATCGTTTAACGCCGAGGCCGACGGTGTCGACACGATGGAGATCATCAAGCGGCTGCTGGAGATGGTGAAGGAGAAGGGGTAGAACCCAGCCCGATAATGTTAATGCGGGTTAAGTCCCTTGCGGAACTGACAATAACGGTAGACACGAATGTCAAGAGCACCAGGCTCATGACTTGCAGAAATGCAGCACACATACATGACGGTAAGATTATGCATGACAGTTTTGTTGTTGATAGCGTTAACATTTGCTACGAACGGCAGCATCACAATGGCGGGTGACTCGCAACCATTCGGGCTGGTTATGCATGGCGGCGCGGGGACAATCACGCGCGCCAACATGACTCCCGAAATGGAACAGGCCTACCGCGTCAAACTGACCGAGGTCCTGCAGACCGGTTACGATATTCTCGCCAACGGCGGCACTGCTCTTGATGCCGTGCAGAAAACGATCAACATTATGGAGGACTCACCACTGTTCAATGCCGGTAAAGGCTCGGTGTACACGCACGACGGTGAGCATGAAATGGATGCCTCGATTATGGACGGCCGCAAGCTCAACGCCGGCGCGGTGGCGGCGGTGCGCAACGTCAAGAACCCGATTGACCTGGCCCGGCTGGTGATGGAGAAATCAAAGCACGTGCTGCTGGCCGGACGCGGCGCCGGAGCGTTCGCCGAGATGCACGGTCTGACGGTCATGCCCGACGAATACTTCCACACCGAACGGCGACTAAAACAGTTACAGAAAGCGATTGAGAAAGAAAAAGCTGAACAACCCCAAGGCAACACTGACAACAAAGACGAACTGGGCGACCTGACCATCGGCACCGTCGGTGTGGCGGCGCTGGACAAAGCGGGCAACCTGGCGGCGGGTACCTCAACCGGCGGCATGACGAATAAACGGTTCGGCCGGGTGGGAGACTCGCCGATCATTGGCGCCGGCACCTATGCCAACAACAAGAGCTGTGCCGTCTCAGCGACCGGCCACGGCGAATACCTTATGCGCGGCGTGGTAGCGTACGACGTGTCGGCCATGATGGAATGCCGGGGGATGACAGTGCAGCAGGCGGTCGACACCGTGATACAACATAAGCTGACCGAATTGGGGGGTACCGGCGGTGTGGTGGCGATGGACAGTAAAGGCAATTTCGCCTGGTCGTTCAACACTGAGGGGATGTATCGAGGACACTTCGTGTCCGGTGGTGAAATGGTAGTGAAGATATATGAAGAGTAGTGACGACGTTCAAGACGGGGCAGATGAGGACATCTGCCGCCCACAAAATACTGTGCTTACTAATGTCATTCCCGTGAAAGCGGGAATCCAGAAAGCGGGGAACACCAACGCGGGGCGTCACAGTGACGTTGTTGAGCCGGCGGTAGGCTTGAAGTGCTACTTCTTGCTGGCCGTGGCATTCTCCATAACTCTCTGTCTTTCTTGTAGTGCCAAGGGTACTCTCGTCATGTATGACGGTGAACGGAAACCACCAAGCCGGGTAGCGACTATCGACATAAGTGCGCAGCATGTTTTCGTGATGCGTGTGGATACGCTCTCCAGACGATATGAGGCGTTACGTGAGAAGTATGTGGAAATCCTCCCGGGCCCGCATATCCTTGAAGTTACCTACCGTTCTAAGAAAGGAACGTCAGATTCACCAATGCCTCTGGAGTTCTCCGCAAGAGCCGGGCACACATATGAGGTGAAGGCAAAGACTAGAAGCGGCCGGTGGAGTGCATGGATTATGGATTTGGCCGACAGTTCGATAGTGGCTGGCCACCGCTACTAAGCCGACCTGGAACTGAACGAAAGTGCGTTGAATGATGCCGACTGACTACCGCAAATACCTCGATCCGGAGACGGTATCCAAACTCAAGGGGATGGAGCTGCGGGCACGGATGGTGGTGGAGGGCTTTATTGCCGGGATGCACAAGTCGCCCTACCACGGCTTCTCGGTCGAGTTCGCCGAACACCGCCAGTATATGCCCGGCGACAATATCCGCGACATAGACTGGAAAGTCTACGCCAAGAGGGACCGCTTCTATATCAAGCAGTACGAGGAAGAGACCAACCTCAAGGCGTACCTGCTTCTGGACTGCTCGGCCTCGATGGCATACCGTTCGGGGAAGCGCGTGATTAAGCTCGACTATGCCGGTCTGCTGTCGGCGGCGTTGTCGTACATGATGCTGCGCCAGCGAGACGCCGTGGGGTTGGTGGTGTTTGATGACAAGATTCGTCGTTACATACCACCACGGTCGAAATCGGGACATTTGCACGTGCTGCTGACCGAGATCGCGGCGCAGACACCCTCCAGCACGACCGACATTGCGATGACTCTCCACGAGATGGCCGAACGGATCAAGCGGCGCGGGTTGGTTATTGTCATGTCCGACCTGCTGGACGATGCCGAGCAGATTATTTCAGGGCTGAAGCATTTCCGCTACAATGGCCATGAAGTGATCGTCTTTCACATCCTTGATCCTCGCGAACGTGATTTTGCATTCCCGCGTGAGGCTATCTTCAAGGACATGGAGACCGGCGATGAGGTAACGACGTTACCCTTTCAGATCAAGAAAGACTATGCGCAAGCGGTCAGGGCTTTCTCCGGTGAGATTGCCGCCGCCTGCCGCCAGGCCAATATCGACTACCACCCGATCGACACCGCCACCCCGTTCGACAAAGCGCTTTATGCGTTCTTAGCCAAGAGGGAGAGGTTGTATTGAAGGGGGGTGTATGAAATCACACAGTGACGCGTTACCAATGTGACATGTTGTTTTTTGCTTGACACGGCTGCTACCCCCGAGTGACCTTTGATAGTCACTTTGTAAGGACCGAATTCAGAAAGTGATTGGTTCAGTGGACAGTTTGAGTGATAAAGAGCATACAAGGATGGAATCTGGCAAATGACCAGCGGGAGTGATCAGACCACCGATGGTGAAAGGCGTGACGTGGGTGCAAACCAACGAATTACCACTGTTCCAGATTCAGAAACCGACAACAGAGAGGAAACCCGCAAAAAAGTAGAACGACTGATACGGGAAAAGCGTAGACCTTCTCCGAAGTTCATACGGGACCCGATACACGACATCATAAAGATTGAGGATGATCTCGTGCTAAAGATTCTCGACTGCCCAGCCATGCAACGACTGAGAGAAATAAGGCAACTGGGGACTGCTTATCTGGTTTACCCGTGTGCTGAACATACCCGATTCGTTCACTCCCTTGGCGTTTATCATCTATCTGACATTCTTATGACCCAACTTGACAATGCGGGTCAAGAGACGTCCACATATGATAAGTTTGTGGTTCGACTTGCAGCACTCCTCCACGATATCGGCCACGGACCCTTCAGCCACCTTTTCGAGGCAGCTATCAAGCGGATCGGGTACGAGTCTGCTTCAAAGCATTTGGAATGGTCCAAGAAAATGGTTATGGAATATCCACCGCTGGTTAGACTACTTGACGGCTATGACGAGAGTCTGAAGAAAGATGTAGTGGGAGTGCTGTCCAACAGCTACAAGCCGCTGCATCTAGGAGCCATTGTTAGCTCCCAGCTCGACGTGGACCGATTTGATTACATGCTTAGAGATTCATACATGACCGGTGTTAACTACGGACGGTTTG
The DNA here is from genome assembly GCA_043811375.1 of bacterium. Lineage (GTDB taxonomy): Bacteria > Zixibacteria > MSB-5A5 > GN15 > FEB-12 > JBDRNJ01. The sequence goes on from JBDRNJ010000039.1 coordinate 11,706, forward strand.
ACCTGAAGTGGGTTCTCAGGAATCTCTCGCTCAAGTACGTTGATCAAGCAGACGAAGATGGCAGGGTGGAGGGAGGCCAGCGAATATCACTTGACGCAACACGCGGTCTAAGTTCTTTGGAGGAATTCTTCTTAGGGAATCTGAATCTATATGAACACGTTTACTATCACAAGACGGTACAAGCGGCTGGGGGAATGATAATCTCGATCCTAGCTCAAGCAATACGCCTTCTCGCAGAAGGCAAAAACTTAGGTATCAAATGCAGTGCCTTATCAATAATCGCCAACGGTGAGAATCTTGAGGTCGATGACTACCTTGAACTTACAGATGGAGCAGTAATCTCCTGGCTAAGGACATGGAGTCGCAATGCTGTTGACAGCATACTGACTGATCTGTCACAGAAGTACTTAGCGCGAGATCTTTTTAAGGCCGTTGAGACAACTGATCTGAACCAAGATGCATACTACAAACTTCGGACGGCAATCGAAGAGAAGCTCCAGCAAGACGGTCTTGACCCAGACTATTACTTGGTAGCAATGGATTCAGAAAGACTCGGCTACAAGCCATTGTCTCCTGAGGAGATCTATGTTACCCGAAAAGATGGAAACACAATGCGATATTCTGATATTATCAAGGAAAAAGGTCACAAAATAAGTGAGGCGATCGTAACGCGCTTGCTGCATCAACGAAACCTCTTAGTTTTACCGGATAAATATGTTGCCTTCGCCGAAGCAGAGAAAGTGAGGTTGGCAGGATGAACGTTTTTGAGAGAATTGAAAAGATACGTGCTCTATTGAGTGATGCAAACTCGCAAGGGAAAATCGAATCGAAGAAGAAGCTTCACAAATTAGTGTACTTGCTACAGCAGTCAGGAGAAAACTTTGACGAAGATTTCATATTTCACCACTACGGGGTTTTTTCCCCGACGCTAGCTCGAGATCTGGAATTCGCAGAAAAAACAGAACAGATCGAGATCGAGAAGCCTCAAGCCGAGAACTGGGGCTACACGATCAAGCTCCCGCCTGATAGGATTCTTGGTGGAGAGAACCGTCTATCGAACAAAAGCAGAGAGCACTTGATACCACATCTTGCAGACAAAGAACCACAACTCTTGGAGACGCTTAGCACGATAGTCTACCTTAAACGGAATTATTACAACGAAAAAGACTTGAAGCAGAAACTATCCGAACTGAAACCCGATTTGTCACAGCACTATGAAGAAGCATTTCACCTTGCAAAAGAGCTTTTCCAAATCGATATAAAGCCGTAGCACCAGAGGCTTCTGCCCTACAAAGCTGGCCACCGGTCGAATCGGTTGCTGATTTCACTCCATCTTCCGAAAATGCCACTTTACTACGTCACCGCTTTCAGTCAAGAACTTGTCACAGGCTACATTCGGCGTGCTGTCGTTGACGGTGTAAATCCAGTAAGCGCCACTGCCGTTTTCAACCGAGTCGATCGCCGTCACAAACACACCCAGCGCCGAAGATTTGAAATCCACCTGGTGCTGCTGTTTTAACAGTTCGAACACGGTTGTAGAACCGATGCCGACCAGTTCTATCACTACGCTGTCGGAGGCTATTGCCCCAGAGATAGAGTCCTGGCTCGACTCGTTTTCGGCGGTGGTGCTGCCATCCTCGTTCGACCCGCAGGAAACCGCCAGTGGCAGGATCATCAGCACTGGAATAAGCAAGGTTAGTCGGTATTTCGGTTTTCCCATGCAACCTCCGGTTGGTGTCAGGTGGCCGGTTCCATTTTACCTTGCTTTGGGCGGCAATGCAATTTTATTTACAGGCCATGAGGCAAATCGTTTTAGCTCTGATATTAGTTGCCGGCTGTCTGCCGGCAGCGGTGGCCCAGGACACCTACTACTCTATTTTCAGCTATACCCATTTCATTCCACAGGTTACGATCAACGACCGGGCAGCCTCGCTGCAGAGCGGTGTTTACCCGGAGTATTACCGGACACACTCCGTCCGCAACGACATGCGCTGGGTGATGCGCAATGACAGCACCCTGACGGCTTTCTGGTCGGAAAAGGGCGATACTATTTTGCACCTGCTGACGGAGCTGTCGGGCATCGAATGGTATGAAGAAGAGTTCGACATTTACTTAGTCCGGTACTTTCCGGCGCTCGGTTCGGGGGACCCGCTGATTATCCCGATAGGCGGGATGAAAAGCGGTTCGCTGATAGAAGCCGCCCCCAGCGGCAAACACCAGGCCCTCAATCTGATCTTTCAGCTTTCCCGCCGCATGCTGGCTCAGACCGTGCAGCCGGAGGATGCTATCCGTCTCGGCATTGCCGACCATCCGTTGATGCGACCGGGTCCCTACCGGCGCGACAACCTGGCTCTACTTTTAGCTATTGCCGTCAGCCAGAACATTATCGGGTTGGACTCCACGCGTGAAGCATATCGGTCCGTATTCTGGGTGGATCATACGCCCGGTCGTCAACTGTTTGAGCAGTATTTCCTGGATAAATGGGTCCTGACACCCGATCAAACCCTGTCTGACCGGATAGTTGTCGAGCCATACGGATCACCATTGGTGGTCGCGACTCGACCACCCCGCCCGACCAGGCGAACCAGTCCGGCAACAACCAGAGTCTATATCGAGGGTCTGCCACTTCAGGGCGAACTGGGTTTCTCGGTAAAGGTGAACGAAGCCAATTATCTCGAAATTGACACCATCGATGTCTACCGGCTGGCCTACGCCTGCGGCCTGAGAGCGGGCGACCAGATCCATTCCGTGGATAATCAGCGGGTGCGAACCCACCGTCGACTGGTGGAGAGAATCCTGGAGGGGCTGGAAAACGAGGGGGCGACGGTTCGAATACTGCGGGATGATTCTTTTGAGACGATCATCGTTCGGCGTATGGACCTGGCTATACCGGATGAAGAGCTTTACCCTGACGATTTCCTCGACTACGATTCGGTATCAACTGACAGCAATTCATTGGAATCTGAATATTGAGAGGTAGTTATGAACGATTTAGTAGAAAGACTCCTGCCCGAAGTCAAAGAGATCAGAAATCCCGACCTGCAGAAGAGTGTCGTTGCCTGCTGGGAGGAGGCCATCCGGTTCCGGGGGTGGACCGAGAAGCTGCTGCGGGAGATGCCGTTTACCCTGCTGGCGGACAATGTCAGAATTCCCTTCGTAGATCACGTGCGGGCCGTCTGCCGGATGTGCATGGCCTGTGATGACGTACTCAATGATGTCCACGGCTCCAACAAAACGGTTCTTGACCGCGACTATCTTATCGCCGGTGCCCTGCTGGCCGACGTCGGCAAGCTGCTGGAATTTGAGATCATAAACGGCAAGCCGACCAAATCGGACTATGGCAAACATATTCGACATCCATTCAGCGGCGTCGGCCTGGCTTTCAAACATAACCTGCCGTCGGAAGTGATGCACATTATCGCTACCCACTCCAAGGAAGGCGTGGGCGAGCAACGTCTGCCCGAAAGCATCATCTTCCATCACTGCGACTTCATAGACTTTGAGCTGGTCAAGGCAGGTTAGCCTGTCTTATGCAGTATCTCAGCAGTTAGTCCCGGTGACAGGAATGATGAATATGGAACTACCCGCATGGGTCTTACGGCGGAGCCACTGACAGCACACAACAAAGAAGGAACGCGCTCGTGACAGCAGAATCGAATCACACCGGCCAGAACCTGGTCGAAAAGATCGCCCAGCGCCACGCGGTGGGACTTCATGAAGGGCATGTCGTCCACAGCGGCGACTATATATCGATCCGTCCCGCTCATGTCATGACCCACGACAATACCGGGGCGGTAATGCCCAAGTTCCGAAGCATCGGTGCCACGAAGATGGCCAATCCCCGCCAGCCGGTGTTTGCTCTGGACCACAACGTTCAGGACACCGGCGAGACCAACATGGCCAAGTATGCCCGGATTGAATCGTTTGCCGCTGAGATGGGGGTTGATTTTTATCCGGCCGGACGCGGTATCGGACACCAGATCATGTGCGAAGAAGGCTATGCCTGGCCGGGCACAATGATGGTTGCTTCCGACAGCCACTCCAATATGTACGGCGGTCTGGGCTGCCTGGGAACACCAATCGTGCGTACCGACGCCGCCGCTATCTGGGCTACGGGACGCACCTGGTGGCAGGTGCCGCCGGTAGCCAGGGTGCGATTGTACGGGCAGATGCGTCCGGGTGTCAGCGGCAAGGATGTCATTATCACACTGTGTGGATTCTTCAATAACAACGAGGTTCTTAACCATGCGGTCCAATTCGATGGTGACGGCATTGCCGCGCTCTCTATAGATGACCGATTGACCATCGCCAACATGACCACCGAATGGGGCGCGTTGGCGGGACTGTTCCCGATCGATGAAACAACTGTTCACTGGTTGTCTGAGCGCCTGGCGGTAGTTGAGAAACGCGGACCTGCGGGGGTGCCGTCGGATGCCGATAGTAACGGGCGACATCCGCGTCTTTATCGGGAGCGTCTGCAGGAACTGAAGCAGAACCCACCCCATGCCGATAACGATGCCTTCTACGCCAGGGAACTTTCTCTGGATCTCGGGTCCGTGATACCTTATGTGGCCGGACCTGACAATGTAAAGACGATGACGCCGGTGTCCGAGATGAGCCGTCTGAAAATGAAAATCCATAAAGCCTATCTCGTTTCGTGCGTCAACAGCCGACTGGACGATCTGGCCGCTGCCGCCAATGTAATGCGCGGTAAAAAAACAGCCGACGGAGTGGAGTTCTACGTGGCTGCTGCATCCAGTGAAATCCAGGCCGAAAGTGAACGGCGCGGCGACTGGCAGGCGCTGCTGGAAGCCGGCGCCATCCCGCTCCCGCCCGGATGCGGGCCGTGTATCGGGTTGGGCCGGGGACTGCTGGAGGAAAACGAAGTCGGTATCTCAGCTACCAATCGCAATTTCAAAGGCCGCATGGGCGCGCGCAGCGCCAGGGCATACCTGGCCTCACCGGCAGTTGTGGCGGCGTCGGCGGTAACCGGCTTCATCACCGGTCCGGAAGCAGTCGCTACGGGAAAGCCGGTCGGCGAAATCAAAATGAACAAAAAAGCTGCCGGCACGCAAGCGGCTGTTGAGGTGGTCGATGGTTTTCCCCGGCAGATCGTCAGCGACCTGGTTTTCTGTCATCAGGACAATCTCAATACCGACGGCATCTACCCCGGCAAGTATACCTACATCGATGATTTCACGCCGCAGCAACAGGCCGGTGTAGTGATGGAAAACTATGATCCACAGTTTCGTGACATGGTCAAAGAGGGTGACATCTTGGTCGGCGGTTTCAATTTCGGCAGTGGCAGTTCGCGTGAGCAGGCGGCTACGGCGTTGAAATATCGCGGTATCCGGCTGGTGCTGGCCGGGTCATTCAGCGAAACCTACAAGCGCAACGCCATAAACAACGGGTTCCTGGCTATTGAAGCCCCGGAGTTGGTGCGAGACCTGAAAGAAAAGTTCGGCACCGATAATCTGACTGTCGCCACCGGGTGGCAGGCCACTATTGATTTCACCAACGCCACCCTATCGGTTGAGGGCAAGCAGTATCAACTCAGCCCGGTCGGTGCGGCGGCCCAGGAACTGATTGTCGTCGAAGGCTTGGAAAGCTGGGTGAAACGCAATATGTAGGTAGCGTCAGATCACACCTGCGTGACCGCAGACAGACCTAACGCAGCAAGTTACACAAACTAGTCACATTCTCTGAAAAAAAAGAGCTCCGCGAGGGAGCTCTTTATAATTCATGTATGTTCTGAATTATTCGTTGAGTGCTTTCATCGCCTCTTCGCGAGTGTCGAAGTGCTCAAAAACCGTGATCAGACGGGTGACGACCAGGATCGACTCGATCTTACTGATGTTGACCAGTGCGAAACGTCCGCCGGAGTTCTTGACGGTGGTCATGGCGGAAATAAACATCCCCAGTCCAACCGAATTCATCCAGTCGACTTTGGCCAGGTCAACCAGGACTTTGTTTTTGTTCTGATTGATGTACTCATGGATGCGACCGTGGAACATCGTCGTTTCATCGCCGCCCATGATCTTGCCGGAAATCTCAAAGATGACAACATTGCCTTCAAGCAGATCATTAAACTTCATTGGCTTATCCCTAATTTTGACGTTCAGCTTCCAACAAATAATCGAGCCGGGTCGGCACAGTACTTCTACCTGAAGAAAATCATCTCCTGCCGCGCCCATCCCGGCTTCGCTGACACCATATAACGAGCCGCCCGGCAGAAAATCAAGCGGTTTTTTGGATCTGGTCAGCAACCGGGTGGCCACAGATTATCTCCAACAAGTTCGGGAATGGCACCCGGCATGATCTACCGGCAGATGTGGACATCTGCCGATCACAGGGCGGGACATTGAAATCGCCACACTTATTGAGCCACTCGAGCGTGACAAGGCTCATCCCGTTAACAGGACAAAGATGTCAGAACCACAGGGGTTTTAACGTACAAGATTTTTCACGGACACAACTGGTTGTAAGTTCGTCACCAATTGGTGATATCGTCATTTACTCCCCAATCGTTTTCTCCTCGACGGTCTCTGCCTCGGTAGCCTGAGCCATGCCCAGCTTCTCTTTCACTTTGCCCAGAATCTCAGTTGAGACATCGGCATTTTCCTCAAAGAACTGCCGGACATTCTCGCGCCCCTGCCCGAGCCGGTCGGAACCATAGCTGAACCAGGAGCCGGACTTGTCGACAATACCGTGGTTGACGGCCATATCAAGCAACTCGCCCGAATACGAAATCCCCTTGCCATAAATGATATCAAACTCGGCCTCACGAAACGGCGGCGCCACCTTGTTTTTGACCACTCGCACCCGGGTGCGTGAGCCGATAACTTCCTGGCCGTCCTTGATAGTGGCGATCCTGCGGATGTCGAGCCGAATACTGGAGTAGAATTTCAAAGCATTGCCGCCGGTAGTCGTCTCCGGGTTGCCGAACATGACGCCGATCTTCATCCTGATCTGGTTGATAAACACCACCGACGTATGCGATTTGGAGATAATTGCGGTCAGTTTGCGCAACGCCTGCGACATCAGCCGCGCCTGCAATCCCATGTGAGCATCGCCCATCTCGCCCTCGATCTCCGCGCGTGGCGTCAGGGCCGCCACAGAGTCAATAACGATAATATCCACCGCCGAAGAGCGCACCAGCATCTCCACGATATCCAGCGCCTGTTCGCCTGTATCCGGTTGCGAGACAAGGAGTATGTCGGTGTTGACACCCAGCGCCCGGGCGTAGGTGGCGTCCAGGGCATGTTCGGCATCAATGAACGCCGCCACCCCACCGAGCTTCTGGGCCTCCGCGATAATGTGCAGCGCCATAGTCGTTTTGCCCGATGACTCCGGCCCGAATATCTCCGTCACCCGCCCCCGCGGTATCCCCCACACCCCCAGAGCGCGGTCCAATCCCAGCGAGCCGGTCGGGATTACCTCCACCTCCAGGACTGTGCGATCCCCCAGCCGCATTATCGAGCCTTTGCCGAAAGAGCGCTCAATCTGGATCAGGGCCGCCTCCAGCGCTTTCTTGCGATCCGGCACCGATGTGGTCACCATATTCGTCCTGCCTTTCCGTATTTCGATTCGCTTGTTAGCCATGCTGCTAAGGTACACCAGGTACTATCTTAAAATATATCACATTTTCAACAATATCAAAATAGCTTTACCCCCTGACAGCGGCTGTCAGTTTGATTTGCGCGGGACGATATTAAATGCGAAAAAAGGCCGGGCGGAACCATCCGGCGACTCTGCCGCCTGCTCTCATCGGCAAAACCACAAGTGGTTTTGCCCTACGGCCCCTTTCCGGCAAAATAATGCAAGGCTCCCCGGATCGAGGAGCCTTGCTGTCACTCCAGCACGCCGATAGTCAGTAGGTCAGGACCCTTGTGGTCCTGACGCCTCGATTTGTGTCAGGTGCGCAAGGCACCTGACCTTGGACTGCCGGGTGATCCGAAGATCACCCGGTCACAGTTTCATGGTCAAAGGGCGTCAGGTATAAGTGACTTGTCACCTAGCACGGTGGTGGCGCCGGGCCGCCCTGGAATAAGTAAGCTACCAGATACGTCAGGTCACCAACGTCTATGCTGCCGCTGCCGTCGACATCACCCTCTTCCGGGCATGGCGGTGCCGGACCGCCCTGGAAGAGATACGCCACCAGGTAGGTCAGGTCACCTACATCTATACTGCCGGTGTTGTCAACGTCACCCCGCTTGTCGCAGCAACCACCCATACCCGGCCAGAAGCCGGAGCTAACTCCGTAGTTGGTCGAGCTGCCGCTGCCGATAGCCGCCTGACCCACTGTTCCATTGAGTCCGAAGCTGGCGGATGTGCCTTTGGTGCCGCCGGATGAGATTACCTGCCAGTTGATCTCCTCGCCGGTGGCGGGTTTAGAAGTTGATGACTTGGTAGTATCAGCGGTAAGGCCGATGTGCGAAATTAAGAGGGTTATAGCTGACAACGAAGTCACTATGATCATGTTCATTTTCATTCTCTGATCCTCCAATCAACTTACTCATGTCAAATTAAGTAGGTCAAAACTACTGTAGTTTTGATATGTTCTTTGTCTGCTGGCCAAATCTGATTTCTTATATAGAGAATATGTGTTGTTCAGCTAATGTGATTATTCCTTCTCCCAGCTTTCCATTAAAAACGACTCGCCAGTGATTTCTTCAATTTTGCGAACCAGCTTTTCCATATCTACTTTGACGACACGTCCGGTCTTCACGTTTTTGGAATAGAAAATCCACTCACCGGTTGCGGGGTCATGAGGGGACAATTGTGTGCTGTTGCCCGCTGCATCCAGGGCAAACAATTCGCCCCCGCTGGAATAAACGCCGGAGTGACCGGTCGATGCCGAAGGAGCGGCAGCATCTTCCATCATAACCGGGCCAGATACTTCTAATGGATAGGCCGGACTGGCCGTCCCGATACCGACGTTGTGATTATCATCAAGAAACAAAATGTTATTTGCGAAACCACTTCCACCGCTACCAGTGGGTTTCCAGAAATTAAGCCCTCCGCCACCGAGACTAGCCGGCCAGTATTGTATTCCCCATTCTCCAAACGTGGTTGTAGGGGCAGCCACATTCTCTTGCCCGAAAAACAAAGAAGTATTGCCGTTGGGACCAGGCAGGAGGGAATTGAAAATAGAAATACTTCCATCTACACGAAGTTGTGCAACAGCGGTTATTGTGGCGTCGCCTACGATGTTTACACCACCAGTTGCACGAATACGGAACTGATTATCGCGGGTGGAAGAGAACGTTCCTGTGGCATCATTCCAGACAAAACTTCCGAGGTTGCTGGCTGTCGCCTGCTGGCCGGCGGCGAAAGAAAAATCGCCACTGGCGGTGTTCTCCAATCCTCCCGGCACGGTTGCGTAGCGCCCTTTGACGTAGTTGCTATCACCGCCACCAATAGTGCCATACCGTCCGCCATAGTCAATTTGATTAGAAAGACCGCCGCCCACGAAAGCATACGGGGCGTTGGTAATGTTGTTCGCCCCGCCGGCTATCGTCCCGCCGGAATCGCCGACGAGATTTGACATGCCGCCGCCAACCGTACCCCATTCGGCCTGCATGTACACATAGTTTGTGTCTCCGCCGCCAACGGTGCCGGCATCATTTTCAACCCTGTTCCAACGGCCACCGCTAATAGTAGCGGCTTCACCCAGAGCTTCATTCCCACGACCACCACCGATGGTCGCACGATGTGCTGTGGCGTGGTTTTGAAGTCCACCGCTGATGGTGATGTTGTTAGCGTTCGAAATGTTGTCATCATCGGTACCCGCTACGTTATATGCACCACCTCCGATAAAACAGTGCTCGTCAAAAATAGTGTCGAAGGAACCACCGCCAATAACGCCCCCCTTGCCTTCTATGTAGTTATAAGCGCCAGCGCCGATAAACGACATACGACCACTGTCGACAGCAACGGGGGGACGGGGAGAGCCAATTAAGTTCTGGTAACCACCTGCAATTGCGGAGAAGTGACCGTAAGCCTTGTTGATGTAACCTCCACTGATCGTGGAGGCTTCACCTTCGGCGACATGCTGGAAACCACCACCAATTGTTACATATTCTGGATTATCAGCAGTACTACCAGTAGAACTATTTACACCAAGATTGACATGGGTGAAGTCGTTGCTCCCGAGCAGACTCGCACCAAAACGGGCTATTCCCCAGTTATCCTGGGTGAAGAGGATATCATCGTTCGGAAGGACACCGAGCTCCCAGTCACCATCCCAGGCGCCCCAGAAAGCATAAGGTACCGTTGTTAGTCTTGTGCGGGGGGAGATTTCCGGGTCAACGCCCCACGTGCCTACTGTAATTCCGAGGTATCTCTCAGGATCGCTGAATACTGAAGCGGTGACTGGATCGGCCGGGGTTCCTTGTCCAAGGGTAACGCTGAACAGGCCGTTTGTGACGGCTACAGTAGGGTGGATTTCCGGTCCCCACTTAACCGTTCCGGGTAGGTCATAGATGCAGAAATCCAGCCTATAGTTGCCGTCGGGGACGGGATTACCGGTAATGGCATCAGTCGCCAGCCCCTGATAGCTCATTAACTTCGGCACGTCCGCGTTGACGAACGGCGCTACTGCCATCGCCAGGAATGCGGCGACCAAAAACGTGGTGATTGTCGTACTGCGTTTCATTGTTTTTTCTCCAGTTTGTTTGTGTGAATTTCCTGCTGAATTCCATCGTTTACGGGCTTTGAATGCGCGTTGTTCTTCAAGCACCATAGTCCGGAAGAACCACTCCGCGCTGTGGCCTGGTTCGGTGAATCTTTCGCCGATTCCGGTGAGTAATTCCTCGCTCACGACTCATTCTCCCTTCAGGGTCTGTTTGTTGCGTTGACGTCGACCGCGATCTGAGGTTCTCGACGGTAATTTCGATTTCCAACCTTCACCTCGTCGGTGTTTTGCTTCATCCTCCGTCTCCTTTCTGCCGCTGAGGGCGTTTTATCTGTATTGTTTTCCATCATCATTTTCCCCTTCTGCGGTATAGTGCCCGATCCCGCCAAAGTGTGACACACACAGTGTGATTTACCTGATTGATTTGTCTGATTGTTGCCGATGAGATTGCCACGTCGCTGCGCTCCTGGCTATAACGCACAAAGATTGGGTGCGCGTCCACATGCGCCGCGATATATCGGCAGATGTGGACATCTGCCGGTCACAGAAACAGCGTGGATTCTGCCTGCGCGGTAAGTGAATGTTACAGAATGTCCTTCTAATGCTATCATCAACACTGTTGCCTGCTAAGCGAGGTTAGTATCCCGCTGACAACCCTATAGGCAAAGTATACTGTGTGATCGACCATTTGGCAAGGGATTTCTGGTGGTAGGCAGTCTGGGTAGGTCGGAACCCCTGTGGTTCTGACTGTGTACCGCGATCAAAGATCGCAACCACACGGGCTGACTACAACTGACGCCGCCGTCGCCAGAAAGTGTTTGACGGCATCGCCGTTATGAGTGACATTACAATACGGGTCCGACGCCGCAAGGCAGGTGTTACCCTCATTCGTCCCTCGCCATTGCCGCGAGGTGTGTTAATCCGGCCTGATGTGGCCCCATGTGAAAGAGAAACGAGTTCCTTTTGAAATTCGCCAATTTCGTACATGTGCATACGCACAGCCAGTACTCGCTTTTGGACGGCGCCTGCCGTCTGGATGCGGTTATTGAACTGGCTCGCGAATATAAGATGCCGGCGCTGGCTATCACTGACCACGGCAACATGTTCGGTGCCGTTGAGTTCTACCGCAAGGCCACCAAAGCTGGCATCAAACCGATTATCGGCAGTGAGGTCTATATCGCCGGCGGCAGCCGCTTCGAGAAGAAGCCGTCGAACAAATACCCCGACAGCGGCTTTCACCTGGTCCTGCTGGTAAAAAACCTGACCGGCTACAAGAACCTGATGAAGCTCAGTTCGGCCGGGTACCTGGAAGGGTTTTACCACCGACCGCGTATCGACAAACAACTGCTGCGCGAACATGCCGAAGGATTGATCGCGACGTCCGCCTGCCTTAAAGGGGAAGTCAACTGGCATCTTCTGCGTGGTGATACCGAGACGGCCGTGCAGACGGCACTGGAACTGCAAACAATTTTCGGCGAGGGGAATTTCTACCTGGAGATTCAGGATCACGGACTGGAGAAGCAGCAGTTATTGATTCCCAAGATTGACGCTATCTCACGTGAGACCGGTATACCGCTGGTGGCCACCAACGACTGTCATTACTTGCACCAACAGGACAGTGAGGCTCATGACGCGCTGCTGTGTATTCAGACGGGCAAAAACGTGTCCGACACTGACAGGATGCGTTACAGCAGCAATCAATTGTATTTCAAATCGCCGGACGAAATGAAACAATTGTTTACTGATTTCCCGCATGCTCTCGAAAACACGATTCGGATCGCAGAGGCCTGCAACCTGGAACTAAACCTGGGGAGATTACTGTTGCCGGTTTTTCCCATCCCATCATTGTATGCCGACGCCGATACCTACCTGCGGCATCTCTGTGAGGAAGGCGTTCGTCAGCGTTACCCGGACGTGACTGACGAGATTCGACAGCGCCTCGACTACGAATTGGGAATTATCAAGCAGATGGGTTACGCGGGGTATTTCATGATCGTGAAAGATTTCTGCGATTTCGCCCGCAACCAGGAAATCCCGGTCGGTCCCGGTCGGGGATCGGCGGCCGGTTCCCTGGTGTCGTATACTCTTAAGATAACCAATATCGACCCGCTTGCTTTTGGCCTGTTGTTTGAGCGGTTTCTCAACCCGGAACGAATTTCGATGCCTGATATCGATATCGATTTCTCCGACCGCGGCCGCGACCGGATTATCCGTTACGTGATTGAAAAATACGGCGCCGACAACGTCTGCCAGATCATCACTTTCGGCACCATGGCGGCCCGGGCGGCGGTACGCGACGTGGGACGGGTGCTGGCCATCCCCTACAGCGAGGTCGACAAAATCGCCAAGATGATCCCGCTGGCGGTCGATATGACGCTCAAGCGGGCATTGAAGCAGTCATCGGAACTGGCCGAACTGGTCAAAAGTGATCCCCGCATTAAGAAACTGATCAGCATCTCGCAAACGCTGGAAGGGCTGGCCCGGCACTGCTCCACCCATGCCGCCGGGGTCGTTATCGCACCGTCGGCATTGACCAACTACGTGCCGCTTTTCAGAGGTTCCCGCGACGAAGTCACCACCCAGTACGATATGAAGATAGTCGAGCAGGTGGGGCTGCTGAAGATGGACTTTCTGGGTCTGCGAACGCTGACGGTTATCGACGACACTATTCGCATGGTCCGTCAGAACCATGATGGCCGGGTGGTAGACATCGAGGCCATAACTCTGGATGACGCCGGCGTGTACGAGTTGTTTGCCCACGCCGATACTATCGGCATCTTCCAGTTTGAATCATCGGGGATGCGTGACTATCTGCGCAAGCTCGGCCCGGAAAAATTCACCGACCTGACCGTCATGAACGCCCTGTACCGTCCCGGTCCGCTCGACTCAGGAATGATCGACACTTACATCAAGCGCAAGAAAGGCACCCAGAACATTAGCTACCTGCATCCTGTTCTCGAGGAAATCCTGTCCGACACATACGGGGTTATCGTCTTTCAGGAGCAGGTGCTTAAAATTGCCAATGCGCTGGCCGGTTACTCGATGGGCAAGGCCGACCTGTTGCGGAAGGCGATGGGCAAGAAAGATGCGGCCCTGATGGCCGCTCAGAAGAAGGAGTTTCTGGAAGGCGCCCGGAAGAACAAGGTTGACCCGAAGGCCGCCGAGGAAGTCTTTCACCAGATCGAGACTTTCGCCCGCTACGGCTTCAACAAAGCTCATTCGACATCATACGCATATATTGCCTACCAGACCGCCTGGCTGAAGCGATACTTTCCGAGAGAATTTATGGCCGCCCTGATGAGTTCCGAGATAAATGACACCGATCGCATATACGTTTTGCTGGAGGAATGCCGTCGGATGGGAATCAGGGTGCTGCCCCCGGAGATCAACGAATCCGGTATCGATTTCACGGTCGTCGATGATAAAATCCGTTTCGGTTTGCAGGCAATCAAGAACGTCGGCGGAAGTGCCGCCCAAGCGATTGTTGAACAGCGGCAGGAGCAGGACCGCTATAACGACCTGGCTGATCTGGCCGCTCGACTACCGTTGCGTACCCTCAATCGTCGTTCCCTGGAGGCACTCATCGGCTCCGGCGCCTGCGATTCACTGACCGGCAGCAGGGCGCAAAAGCACGCGGCGGTGGAGCACATGCTGGAGTTTGGGCATCGTGTCGCCCAGCAGGCCGCCAGTCATGATCTGTTTGCTGTCGAGGGCAGCCGGGTTAAACGGGTTGCTCCCGAACTACCGGCGGTGGACGAATGGTCCAGCTCGCGAAAGCTCACCGAAGAAAAGACCATGCTGGGGTTTTATATCTCCGGCCACCCGCTGGATCGATACCGTGATGAACTTAAATCTTTTGCCACCCATACTACCAGCAACCTGTCTGAAGCCAGCGATGGCCGGGAAGTAACGATCGGCGGCATAATCACGGCCATCAAGGAAATGCTGGACAAGAGGGGTAATATGATGGCTTTTGTTACTCTCGAGGACTACAGCGGTAGTGTGGAAATGATCCTGTTTTCCGACTGCTACGAAAAAAGCCGGGAGTCTGTAAGTACCGACCGGCTGGTGTTGGTAACGGGAAGGGTCTCGACCCGGGAAGGGGAAGCCCCCAAAGTGATCGGCGCTGAGGTGTTGCCGCTGGAGAAACTGATGGAACGATTCAATTGCCAACTGGTTATAAAGATCGATGTAAACTGCTCCGATACTCTGGTTGATACGGCGCTGGCTTCCCTGGAGCGATTTCGAGGAGCCACTCCGGTTTTGCTGTTGACACGTGAAAATGGTACTGAAGTGTATATAAGGTCCAGGAAGTACGCCGTAAATCTTGATTTCAAGCTGCTCAACCATTTGAAGGAGTTGCTGGGTGAAAGCGGTGCTTTCGTGCGACCGCTCACCAGAAAAGAGAATCATACTTAGTCCAGACGGAGATCACCATGAGATCGACCAGACTTTTCATCTTACCGTTGTTGATAGTAACTTTACTCGCTCTGACAGCAGCCAAAGAGTCGGGGCAGGCAGCAGACAATAAGCAGCTCGGTTCTAAAGAAACCACCACCAGGAAGATTGACTGGCAAGCCTATGACATCGGACTGTCCAAGGCCAAGGTCAACAATAAGCATGTGTTTATCGATTTCACGGCCGAGTGGTGCGGCTGGTGCAAAAAGATGGATCGGGAGACCTTCGCCGATCCCAAAGTGGTAGACATGCTCAATGAGTACTTTGTCCCGATCAAGGTTGACGGTGACTCCAAGCACGAACTGCTTATAGACGGTTACAAGATTACGGAGAAGAACCTCGCCCGGAATGAATACGGTGTAAGATCATACCCAATTTATTGGGTTTTAGAATCGGACGGGACCAAGCTTACCTATATCAAAGGCTACAAGCCGGTTGACTACATGATGGAGGTGCTGGAGTATATCAAGGATCGACGTTACGACAGCACCAGTACCGAGACACCCGAACAGAAGAAGAAGTCCAGTAACTGATCCCGGCAGCAAGTATCACTTTCGACAGTGACTCAGTTATGGGAGTTGATCGCATCCACCTCTTCGGCGCTGCTGGTTCGGGTACAACAACGATGGGGCGAGCCCTGGCACAGCATCTGCACTTCCCCCATTTCGACACCGATGACTACTTCTGGCTGCCGACCAACCCGCCATACCATGAGGTTCGAGACGCGGCAGAGAGACAAACCTTGCTGGCGCGAGATTTACAAAGTCGCGAAAAGTGGGTGCTCTCGGGCAGTCTTTGCGGCTGGGGTGATGCCATGATACCTTTTTTCGACCTGACTGTTTTCCTGCTGGTACCCACAGATACGCGATTATCACGTCTGGCCGCCAGAGAGGAGCAACGTTTCGGTGAGGCGCTGCAGCCAGACGGCCCCATGTACGACCACCACCGGCAGTTCATGCAGTGGGCGGCAGACTATGACGACGGAGGCCTGGATATGAGAAGCCGCATGCGGCACGAGCAGCGGTTAGAGAATCTGCCCGGTCCGGTACTTCGTCTGGAAGGTGACGGCTCAGTCCGCCAATGGCTTGACAGAATACTGGCGGAACTAAACAGACTTCAAAGCCACCACCACTAAGTTGATCGCTGAAACATAGGCGCACCCGTCGCAGAAACCTACTGAGCTATTTTATAAGTCTCAACCCCAAACAAGTTTGTGGTTGCCACCTGCCGCTCTATCATACCATTCCCTTCAGAAAGGCTGCCGCACACTGCGGCAAATCCGAGGAATAACCTCCCTCCAGTACGGCAAAAGTTGGCTGATCCAGTTTACGGATAGCTCGGCCGATTTTTCTGTAAGTCTCGATTTCGAGCTGCATATCAGTCAGCGGATCGCCACGGTAAGTGTCAAAACCGGCTGAGACAGCTATCAGGCCGGGATCGAATTGACGGACCTCATCCAGCGCCCGCTTGAAAACCGCCAGGTAGGCCGGCTCGACGGTCCCGGCCGGGAGTGGGAAATTGCGGCAGTTGTCGATTGACTCGTGACCGGTTCCCGGATAGAGTGGGCTCTGGTGCAGCGAGACATAAAGCACATCAGGACTGCCCATAAATATATCCTGGGTGCCGTTGCCGTGATGACAGTCAAAGTCGATGATAGCTGCCCGTCGCACCTGCGGCAGCGCTCGCGCCACAGCAATGGCGATATTGTTGAAATAGCAAAAGCCACCCAAGAAATCTTTCCCGGCATGATGTCCCGGCGGCCTCAGCAGCGAAATAGCCGTCTCGCCCGCCAACGCCAGTTCACAGGCAGCAACGGCCCCGGCGGCAGCACGCATGGCGTGAACGTAGATATTCGGGTAGGCCGGTGAGTCGGCATCAAAGAAGTCCCCGCCTTTGACACTGTCCAGCAGCGACTGCGAGTGCACCCGCAGGATATCGGCTTCTTCAATCCTGCCCGGCGGCACTATTTCGAAACGATCTTTAAGGAAATTGTACGTCTCCCGCACCCTTTCGGGCGATTCGGGATGGCCCGCCTGCGAATACTGCAGGCAGTCTTCTGAAAATACGATTTTCATCCTTCACCCATCATTGACTGCCAATCAACCGGCCCTCGAAAGTTACTGTATCGGCTGCAGTCGAACAAGCCCCACCGTCAATGATTGCTCTTGGAGGAAAGCTCGCCGTGACCTACATTTATGGACAATCATGGCTGATAAGGAACCAGGCATAGTCGTCGCCACCAGGGGACGCCACTTTGAAGTACGAGCCGCCGCCGGCGACCGCATCAAGTGCGAAGTGCGCAAGAAACTGAAATTCGCCGCTGATGCCACAACGCCGGTAGCGGTGGGTGATGACGTCATGTTTTCGCGCAGCCGCCACGGTTACGGGGCTATCGAGGAAGTCCTGGAACGGCGAACATCGTTCGTGCGGCCGATGGTCGGTTCCTTAACCCAGAAACAGGTGCTGGCAGCCAATCTCGATCGCCTGGCGGCGGTGGCATCGGTCACAGCACCGGCACTGAAAACCGGCCTGATTGATCGTTTTCTGATTGCCGCCCGGATCGGCGATCTGGAGCCTATTGTGATTATCAACAAGACCGACCTTGGCCTGCCTGACAGATTCGAGCAGATCGTTGTCGCATACACGGCCGTGACCGAGGGAGTCTTTGCCGTTTCGGCTATCGACGGGAGTGGAATCGACGAGTTGAAACGGCAGCTTGCCGATCACCGAACACTTTTTGCCGGGCATTCCGGAGTGGGCAAATCGACATTGCTCAACGCCCTGATTCCCGGCCTGAATCTCAAGACCAGGGAAGTCTCGGCCTATAGTAAGCGGGGTAAGCATACGACGGCTTATATCGAGCTGTTCGAATTGCCCTCCGGCGGGTACGTGGTCGACTCGCCCGGATTGAAAGTGATGGGACTGTGGGATGTGGACCGGCAGGATTTGCCTTATTATTACCTGGAATTCCAGCCCCACGAGCAGGAATGCCGTTTTCAACCCTGCAGCCATATCCATGAACCTGATTGCGCGGTCAAGGCGGCGGTCCGGCAGGGAGCAATCAGTCGCTTTCGATACGAGAATTATATCGCCATCGCCGCCTCGCTGGAAAGCGACCGGCCGGCCAATTGAGTCAAATATCAAGTGTAACTTACCGATACTAAAGTAGATAGTATGGCAACAACTAATATAGAATTCCGTGTCGGCGTTATTATCCTGATCGGACTAGTGGTCCTTTTTGGGTCACTGTACTGGCTTCAGGGTTACAAGCTGGAGAGAAACGCCCAGCTTATCAGGGTTCGCTTCGATGATGTCGGCACAATGGCGGTGGGTGACAAGGTCACCGTGTCCGGTGTTCACCGGGGGAAGGTCAACCGGTTAACCCTGACCGAGGGTGGTGTCGTTGTCGAACTACTGGTATACCACGATGTGGTGTTAAAGCGTGATGCTCAGTTCGTGATCAAGAACCTAGGCCTGATGGGTGAGCGTTTTGTGGCGGTTTCACCCGGGAAAGACAGTGTTTTTTTTGACGACACACAAGTGGTTGACGGGCTGTACGACACCGGCCTGCCGGAAGTAATGGGATTGATGGGCGAAATGATCACCGACCTGCGCAGCCTGGTGGCGTCTTTCAAGCGCAGTATCGGTTCGGACTCCTCGCTGGCCAGGTTCAATGCCACTGTGGAAAATCTGCAGCAGGTGACTTCCTCACTGGCCGACTATCTCTCCCGCAACGAAACCAAGCTGGACAAAACCGCCGACAATTTCTTCCGGGCTTCACAGGACCTGCGGCAATTGCTAAAGCGCAATTCGCCAAAGGTGGATTCCTCGATGCAGCGGTTCGACCGGGTGACGGTCAAACTGGAGCAGTTTGTCGACCAACTCGACACGTTATCGGTATCGGCCCGGGCTTTTGCCGATGGACTGAACAACCCTGACGGCACTATCCAGTTGCTTTTGGAAGACCGGCGTCTTTATGACGATCTGCGGCGTACGGCCGACAATATCGATGATCTGATCAGCGACATCCGGGCCAATCCACGCAAGTATATTAACCTAACGCTGGAGCTGTTCTGAGCCATGGCGAAATTCCAACTGGCTTTCGGCCTGCACAATCACCAACCGGTAGGTAATTTCCGCGCTGTCTTTGAAGATGCCCACGTGAAAGCCTACCGCCCCTTCCTGCAGTTGCTGCAGCAATACCCGGAGATATCAATATCGCTGCATCAATCGGGCATCCTCTGGCGCTGGCAGGAAGAAACCCACCCGGAACACTTTGAGCTGGTCGGGTCCCTGATTGACCGGGGACAGGTGGAGTTGATGACCGGCGGCTTCTACGAACCGATTCTGACCGCCATCCCCGAACGCGACACCCTGGGGCAGATAGCCATGCTCAACGAATATATCCAAAGCCATTTTGAGGTCGTTCCCGAGGGTCTGTGGCTGACCGAGCGTATTTGGGAACCGCATCTGCCGAAAGTGCTGGCTGCCGCCGGTGTCAAGTACCTGCCGGTCGATGACACTCACTTCATTTATGCCGGCCTGGAACCCGATCAGTTGACGGGGCCGTTTGTCACTGAGAACGAGGGTCGGAAGGTTCTGCTGTTGCCTATCCGCAAGAAACTGCGCTACCTGGTTCCGTTCGGTACTATTGAGGAAGTGATTGATGAACTCAAACAGCAGGCCGAGAAAAATCCTACCGGTTTAGCCGTTTACGCCGATGACGGAGAGAAGTTCGGGGGCTGGCCGCAAACCTATGAGCACTGCTATAAGGACCGCTGGCTGCAGAAGTTCTTCGAGGCAATAAGCTCAAACTCCGACTGGCTGGAGGTGGTCCCGCTGAGTAAAGCAGCCAACTCCGAGCCGGCCGGGCGAGCCTACCTGCCGTCGACCTCCTACGCCGAGATGCTACACTGGGCGTTGCCGCCAACCGCTTTTCTGGAGTACGAACAGTTTGAGGAAGCACTCAAGAAGGACGATTCCTGGAAGCGGTTCGGCCGCTTTGTACGCGGCGGGCACTGGCGAGGGTTTTTGACCAAGTACGAAGAGTCCAACCTCATGCATAAAAAGATGCTGGCTGTCTCGGACAAACTGGCCGAGTTTGAAAACCGGTATCCCTACCGGGTAGCTGAAGTGAATATCGCCCGCGACCGCCTGTATGCCGGCCAGTGTAACTGTCCCTACTGGCATGGAGTGTTCGGTGGCCTCTACCTGCCGCATATCCGACAGGCTGTCCACGAATGCCTCATAGATGCCGACGCTCGTCTGGACCGCCTTCTCAACCGTCCCGATATCAGCTTCGAGACGACCGATTACGACGCCGACGGCCATGATGAAATTATCTGCAGCGGCAGAGTTTTCACCGCCGTTTTCAAACCACGACGGGGAGGAACCCTGCTGCAACTGGCTCTCAATCAGCACCGCTTCGATCCCACCGACACCCTGACCCGTCGTCACGAAGGCTACCATCTTAAGCTCGACCGGGCCGTATCTTCGGAGTCAGCCGACAAGACCGCCTCCATTCACG
Organism: bacterium; assembly: GCA_043811375.1. Taxonomy (GTDB): domain Bacteria; phylum Zixibacteria; class MSB-5A5; order GN15; family FEB-12; genus JBDRNJ01. Next base: position 32,327 of record JBDRNJ010000039.1, read on the forward strand.
ATCTGGTCCTGACCAAAGAGGCCGGCTTAAAGGATTTCCTGGTCGATGACTGGTATTTGAAGCGTTGCTTTATTGATCACTTTTTCACCGGCGATGTCGATTTCGAGCGTTTCCGCACGGCCTGTTACGGCGAGGAAGGTGATTTCATTTTAGAGCCGTTCAGCTATCGGATTGATCGGGACAATCATTTTCTGGTTATGACTCGTGACGGCCACCTATGGCGGCCCGACGGCCCGGTACCGGTGCAGATAGTTAAACGTTTCGAGTTCCGACCGAAAGCCGAGTTAATTCGGGTCAGCTACGAAATCCGCACTCTCCACAATCAGCACACCCCGGTGGTTTTCGCCATAGAGAACAACTTCAACTTCCAGGCCGGTCATGCTGAAGATCGTCTGATTCTGATCGACGGTAACCGCCATGAGAACTCCTTTCTTGACTCCCCCGGCCGGTACGATAGTGTTACGTCGTGGGCCCTGATGGATCAATATCGCAACCTGGCGGTGGCACTGGTGGCCGAACGACCCGGCGCCGTCTGGCACCTGCCCATCTATACGGTCTCGCTGTCGGAGGGCGGCTTCGAGAAAGTCTACCAGGGAACCACCCTGGTGAACGTTTATCACGTTGAATTGACCGGGGTTCCGCTGGTGCTGAATTTCGATCTGTACGCCGCAGAAATTCCGGCCGTCAGCGATGTCATCTTCCGCAAAACTGCCGGTTGCCCGTCGTAAGCCGCTAACAGGGCGATTAACACTTGACTTGGCTGCGGGTTTTGCTATCATTTGAGTTTCGGGCCTGAAAGGCAATGGCATGATTTCGCTCCTGGTCGGCCTGGGCAATATCGGCGACCGTTACCGCGGTACTCGTCACAACCTCGGCTTCGAGGTTGTTGAGAAAATTTGGCGGGACCTGAAGCTTTCGCCGAAACTACCCACTGCCGATTATGTCTGGGTGATTGGGGAGCGCAATCGACGGCCCTTGGTTCTGGCTTGGCCCGGAACATATATGAACCGCTCCGGAGTTGCGGTCCATGCTCTTTTACAGGTTAATGCTTTGGAGCCGTCGCAGATGCTGGTGATAGTCGACGACTTCAATCTGCCGCTGGGCAAAATAAGGCTTCGGCCGAGCGGCTCCGATGGCGGCCATCACGGGCTGGCATCGGTGATTGAGGCGCTTGAGACGGATCAGTTCCCACGACTGCGACTGGGGATCGGTCCTTTGCCCGAAGGAGCCGACACTGTCGATTTTGTCCTCAGTCGATTTGCCGACGAGGATTTCGAGGCAGCCGGACAGATGATCGCCGTAGCGGCCGAAGCAGCTTTGTTTACTGTTGAGCATCGCCTTCAGGAGGCGATGTCAAAATACAATATAAACCCTGCCTGACAGGGGTCTTTCTCGCCCCCGTCAGGCCGTTAGAGTGTTAAACTTACGTCCGAAGGGAGACTGCTTAATGAGAGTCTACGACACTACCTTCATTATTAATCCGCAAACCGATGATTCCTTAATCGACCAGTCGGTCCGTTCCGTTGCCGATCTGATTACCGGCAATGGCGGTCGGATCATTAACGAGGATCGTATGGGAACCCGGCGACTGGCCTACCAGATCGAAGACCTGACCCAGGGGTATTACACTACGTTCATCTTTGAGGGTCCCAGTTCTATTCTGCCGATCCTCGATCGTCATTTCAAGCTCGGTGAATCTTTCATGCGACACTTGACGATAGTGTACGATGGTGACCTCAGCGCTTTTACCCCGAAGGAAACCGAGGTGATAGCTCCCATCGAAAGGAAGAGCACTCCGGCGCCCGGTGCCGCTGCCATGACTCCAACCGAGCCCACTCCTCCTGCCTCCGACACAATGGCTGAGGCCGCCCCACCCATCGCCGACACTGAGGTCGAGGCCGAGGTGGCGTCGCCCGTCGCCGATCCGGTTGAATCAACCCCGGCTGAGGAGCAGGCACCTGAAAAACCTCCCCCGTCGGCACCCGCAGAAGAGGCTCCACCCGCACAGAAAGAACCTCCCGGCTATGATGAGGAGGATGAGTTGTAGTTGCCCTTGCGGTAGTTTGTCGACCCGTCTATCGGGCGGTGAGACGGCGGTGTTGATTGAACCTGACAATTATTATTGAGGAGTAAAACATGCAAGTCATGAGAAGAAGGAAGTTCTGTTACTTCTGTGAGAATAAGATTCACTTCGTGGACTACAAAGACGAACGGCTGCTGAGACGTTTCGTCAATGAGCGGGGTAAAATTATCCCGCGGCGAGTCACGGGCAATTGTGCCCGTCATCAGCGAAAGACTACTCGGGGTATCAAACGAGCCCGGATCATGGCGATAATGGCCTTTGAGAGTGAATCCTTCCGTTGATTCAGCCACTGATCACGGTTTGACTGCTCACCGGTATCTGAGTTTTTTCGCCGGTGTTTACCCGGTTCTGGCGGCCATGTCCATTTACTCGGTTGTCGCTTACACCGGAGCCGAAGGGCACGCGGTCGGCGTGGTTGCTGTTCTGTCCGGCGTTCTGGCCTATTTCCTGACGATGTATATCTATTTCGGTATAGCCTGGCTGGTGTACGAGCACCGCTACCGATTGCTGACGGTGGGAGCCGCCTCGGCAGTTATCATCGCCTGTATCATGGCAGGCCCGGCCGATCTCGCTTTCCCTCTTTGCGGTTGGGCTATGATGCTGCTGGCCGGTATTGTAACGGGCAGGCTTACCCGGCGCCGTTACCGACAAGGACAGGTGTACTTAATCGGCGCTTTTGTGGTGGCTGGTTTGTTCACCCTGCAGTCGATCTCCTTGTGGGTTGAGTTCCTTAAGGCTGCACCGGAGCTGGTTGACAACCTGGCGGCTCAGTTGCAGCAGTTGCTGGGCAGCCAGGGTCATGGCCCGGAAGTAGTCCGTGAGAGTGTCGATCAGAGCCGCCGGGCATTCAATATCGTGATCCGCTTGTTTCCCGCCCTGACGGTTATGGGTGTGTTGATGCAATTCAGTGTCGGTTACCTGGTTTTCTTCTGGTGGGTTTGTCGTCGGGAACCGTCACAATCCTGTGTGCCGCCGCTGTACTGGAAAATGCCCTTTGGATTTTCGGTGGTTGTCATGGGAGCTATCCTGACCCGGCTGCTGGGGGGAGATCTGCTGCAAACCGTCGGAGACAACGTCCTGGCCATCCTGGCCACCTATTATTGTGTTGCGGGCTTGGCTCTTATCGAGTATTATCTAAGGAAGTTGCGGGTTTCAAAGCTGATGAAGATTCTGTTTTACCTGCTGCTGTTGTTGACCCAACTGATGGGTTTTCTCGTGGTTGCCCTGGTGGGGTTTATCGACAGCTTTACCGATTGGCGACGGAGTCAACTACAGAAGATGCTTTGATCCCTTCAAGTGAACAAGAACGTAATCAAGAGGTCAATTGACATGAAAGTGATACTGCGCGAAAATGTCCCGGATGTCGGTCAGGCCGGTGACACGGTTGAGGTAAAGTCGGGCTACGGCCGCAATTACCTCTTCCCCCGTAACCTGGCTATCCCTGCCACCAAAGCCAACTTGCGGGCCATCGGTGAGGTGACCAAGCAGAAAGATCTGCGCGAAAGGAAACAGCGGCGGGAAGCGGAAGTCATCAAGGACAAAATCGAAAAGCTGTCCCTGTCGATGGAAGTGCTGGTTGGCGAGGAAGATAAGCTCTACGGTTCGGTAACCAATGCCGATATCGCTCAACTGCTTGCCCGGGAAGGGGTCAGTGTTGACAAACGCGCTATCGAACTGGAAACTCCCATCAAGGTTCTGGGCGTCTACACCGTGTTGGTGAAGATCGATAAGGATGTGGCGGCTGAACTGAGGTTGTGGGTGATCAAGAAATCCTGAGGTGTTATGAAAATGCTTGAGGTGACAGTCGAGGGTCTGGCTATGGATATGACTACCAATTCCCCGGTGGTGATCCTGGCGCCGACGGAAATGAACAAAGTGTTGCCGATCTGGATAGGTCATGCCGAGGCCTGGGGTATCGCCATGCAGCTATCCGGCATTAAATCCAAACGTCCCCTTACTTATGATTTGCTCCAGTCGGTCATTACCACTCTGGAGGCCAGAGTCGAGAAGGTGGAGATAACCGAACTGCGGGAGCAGACGTTCTATGCCCGCCTGCATCTGTCCAGTGACAGCAAGCAATACGAGGTCGACGCTCGTCCTTCCGACTCTATCGCCCTGGCACTCAAGGCCGGAGCCGACATTTACGTCAACGAGGAACTCTTTAACCTCAAAACCGATGAAACTTCCCCGGAAGCACCGCCGTTGCCGAATGATCCGGAATCCCTCAGAGAACGACTAAAAAAAATCAACCCCGAGGACTTCGGAAAGTATTCGTTGTAAGGGTCCGCATTGGGAATGCGCATAATCATCGTTCTGGCGGTTGTCCTGTCAGTGGCGCTGGCGCTGCCCGCCGACAGCGGCGCCGATGCCAATGAAGAAACTTCTCTTCTGGCCAGGGGACAGCGGTTGCTGCGCGAAGGTAACTGGTTTCGAGCCGCCAAGGTATTTGAGGAAGGCGCGGGGCGTTTTCCACACTCAACCTATTTGAATCAATTCATCTTCTGCAGAGCCAAGGCGAATTACCATGCCGGCCAACTCAGTGACGCCATAGCCGGCTTTTCTTACTTCCTGTCCCGGTTTCCCTCATCGGCTGAAGCAGCCCATGCCCGTTTTTTTCTGGGAAATGCTCATTATCGGCAGGGTAATGTAGATAAAGCTGTCGACAACTACCTGCGGTCGTACCGTCTTTCAAACGACCGCCAACTGGATGATCTGGTTGCGGCCTCTCTGACGGCAGCGTTTGAGAACGCCTCTTCCGTCGATATTAACTCAGCCGACCTGGAGATGCTCCCGCCGGAGAAGCGGTGCCTGCTGACCAGATCGCTGGCGAAAGTAATAGCCGATCACGGTGATATCGACCGAGCTCAGAAGTTACTGGCCACCTGCGACACCGGATCGGATCGCTTGCAGGTCGCCGATGATCGTGACCGACGCGACCAAAACCAGATTGAGATTGTGGTCGTGCTGCCTCTTTCGGGAGAATTGCATCCCTTCGGCCAGGACATATATGACGGCGCAGTAGTGGCCGCAGAACAACATCGGAGCCACTCGACAGTTGGTATCAGGCTGACACCGTACGACAGCGAAGGCGATCCGATCAAGGCTGCTCGTATCATAGGCAGCCTGTCGGAGAATCAGACCGATGCCGTCATCGGACCGCTTACCAGCGAAGCAGCCGCGGTGGCATCGGCGTCGTTGAGTTGCCGCTCTCTGCCGCTTCTGGTACCGGCTGCAACTCAGGCCGGTTTGACACTCTTGTCGGAGTCATCGTTTCAACTTGCGCCGAATATCGAATTGGAGGGAGTGAAAATGGCGGAATATGCCATCGACAGCCTGCAGGCCGATTCGGCGGTAGTAATAACGTCCACCGAGTCCGAGCATTTGCAGATGGCCCGGGCATTCGCCGACAGATTCGAAAAGCTCGGCGGCAGGGTAATAGCCGTCGAATACTACCGTCCTCGTGACAATGACTTTGGGCGGCAGATTCGAGACATCAAAACCATACTGCTGGGCCGGCAACCGGGTGACTCCACTTTTTTCCTCGATGAAAATGGTGATACCCTGGACCCGGACGGCATTGAGGCTCACGTCGATTGCCTGTACCTGCCCGGTAAGCCCGACCAGATCAGGAAACTTTTACCCCAGATTAATTTTTACAACCTCAGCGGAGATTTTCTCGGCTCGGATGGCTGGAACGATGACCTGGTGCTGAAACTTGGTGACAATGTCACCAGGGGTGCGGTTTTCCCAACTCCCTTCATAACCGGCGCCGGTTCGGAGGAATATGTTCGCTTTGCCGCCGCCTATGATACCCGATTCGGCCGCCGACCCAATCGCCTGGCCGCGCTTGGCTACGATGCCGTGATGCTGGCCGTAACGGCCGTCCGTTCGGGTGGCGGATCAGATCAGGCAACAGTAGAACACTTGCGGAATGTGCAGGGTTACGACGGGGCCTCCGGTAAGATCAGTTTTGGATACAACCGGGAGAATATAGAGATGCCGCTGTACCGCATCAGTGCCGAAGAGGCCGTACCGACGCAATCGGTGACCAGCACCGTGGTCGAGGATGAGAACCCCTAAACGGCATCGGTGGCATCGCCACATTTATTTAATTCTATGGGAATACCTGGACTTGTAGGACAGTCGTCAGGTCACACTCCCGACTTCGTCGCTCGGCCCGACTTCGTCGCTCAGCCCGACATCGTCGGTGACAAGACCTATCGAAGCTTAATTATGGCACGGTCTGGGTATTGGCAGGTTGGCCGCCCGGTATAAATACCTTATATTCACTCAGACAATGATCGCAAACCCACAACGGAGAATCTACCGTTATGACGGAAAACAAAGTGGCTCTCAAGATGGTGGTTAACGGCCAGGAGAAGGACATCACCTACGAGGAACTGGCCCTGTCGAACAACCTGGCCCAGGAAGCACTGGTCCGCCTGCTGATTGACAAGAATGTCTTTTCAACAAAAGAAATGCTGACAATGCTGGAGAAGGTCAAGAAAGAGCGGTACCGCTTCCCCGAGAAGCAGTAGCATACCGCGAAACGATCGGTGCTGGAGCAATTACCAGGCAACGAAACTATGGAAACATCTCACGGGAAAAACGATGGCCCGGCCTGGCGGTCAACTGAACCGTTCGGTCCCACGCTTCAATGGACCTGTCACCCGGTAAAACGCCGCCCGATGATCTCGGTACTGGTGACACTGTTCATCTTAGTAGTGATCGCCGTCGTGTACACTGCTACCGATTCGAGAGCTTTCGGTTTGCTGGCGGCTATCGTCATGTTTGCCTCGCTGACGAAGTTTTACTTCCCCACCGGTTACCGTCTGACCGCCGATGAGATTACGATCAAAACCACCATGCAGACGCTGCACAAGCAGTGGTCGGCTTATCGCTCCTGTTACCCGGACAAGAACGGCATTCTGCTTTCGCCGTTCGTGCATCCCTCGCGTCTGGAAAATTTCCGGGGTATCTACCTGATGTTCGCCGATAATCGCGACGAGGTAATTAAGTTTGTGAAAGAACAGATCGGCAGGAAAACAGCCGACGACAGAGAACCGAAAGGTAAAGCCAGATGAGCTTTTTTCGCGGATTCTTCAAAGGCAGTGTCGAGCTTCCCGAGCCGGAAAAACCGTCCCTGCCGGCCGATGAACAGGCGTTAATTGAGAAAGTCGCTCGCAAAGTTGTCGAGCGTCGCATGGCAGTGCCGGCGATTGTCTTTTTGGAATCGATCAAGCCGCTCAATTTCATCAGCGCCCAGGCGATGGTCTTTTTTGAACCGATCGTGCAGACGCTGTTTAACCTCAAAGACTACGACACTTTCCGCCAGGCACTGGAGAAACGAGAGTCAATTGAGATACTGCTGTTGAAGATCGAAGAATATGACGCCGTCTTTTCTCAGCGTGAAAAGCGCGTCAAGAAGTTCCTCAAGAAAGAAAAGAAGAGTTGGAAATGGTACCAGCGCTGGCTGGGCATCTTTCCTCCGAAATTACAGATCCCCGACGACGTGCTGAATCCACCGGAAGAAAAAGAACAACAACAGGGTGATTAGCGGTTGTGAAAATCCTGATATAATCCAATAAACCGTCTTGACAACGAGCCGCTTTACCCTATATTTCAAGTACTTGTAGAAAATGAGCAAGCTCTTGTGCGATTAGCCAAGGGCAGTTATTTCGATATTTCTTATCTAATAAACTGGTTGTGAACACAATAATCAGGTTAACGGATTTCTTTGGCCTAATGACACTGGTGTGGCAGTGCACTACAGCAAACTCAAATCATTAATAGATAAAGACAGGAGCTACAAATGAAACAGATGCAATCTCTGGTTTTTATGGCGTTGCTGATGCTGATGCCATTCGGAACGGCTCAAGGTGCCAATGAGATCACCCTTGACCACGTAGCGAATGTCACCGGCAGCGATACTGTGATCACTGACGGGTATATCCCGGTGGGGGATACCGCCAGGTTCGTGTTCCGCTGGACCTATCAGGATGGTACCAAGAATCTTGGTGCCTCCGCCAATGGCTTTCAGGTATACGAGAAAAACAATGGCACCTTCTTCCCGATTACCTATGATACTGTCTCTGGCTGTGGACTTGGTTCAAGGTTCAATGCGGTCTTTATTAACGATTTCTCCGTTTCGGGAACCGGCCGGGACACTATTGGCTTTGGAGGATATGCAATCGCCCCGGGTATTGAAGTCGGATACAATACTGCAGTGTGGTTCATTACATCCGGAAGTGACAATGCCGGGGACACTGTTTGTATTGACTCCAGTTTTTATCCACCGGGCGGCAGGTGGGCTTGGTCGTGGATGGGCGGGGGTACATTCGAGCCGGATTGGGGCGGACCCTATTGCTATCTGATCAAGGATACTATCGAATTTCAGCCGGAGTTGGTGTTAACCCCGGACACGCTGCATTTCACTGCTGTCGAAGCCGGCGCTAACCCGCCTGCCGACAGCTTTGAAGTCACTGAGACCGGTGGCTTTAACATCGCTTTTGCGGCAGCCGAAACGGCCGGCTGGTTTTATCTGAACAAGACCGGCGGCACCACGCCGGAATATGTAACGGTGAATGCTGATATTACCGGTCTTGCACCGGGCACTCATTTTGACTCGGTGGAAGTCAGTTCCGGTGTGGCGGTTAATTCGCCGCAGTTTGCCTATGTAACCCTGGAAGTGACCCCGGCGCCGAAGTACCTGGCTGTTAATCCTGACACGCTGCATTTCACAGCTGTCGAAACCGGCGCTAACCCGCCTGCTGACAGCTTTGAAGTCACTGAGACCGGTGGCTTTAACATTGCTTTTGCGGTAGCGGAGACGGCTGGATGGTTTGGTGTCAACAAGACCGGCGGCACTACCCCGGAATATGTAACGGTGAACGCTGATATTACCGGTCTTGCTCCGGGCACTCATTTTGATTCGGTGACGGTCAGTTCCGGTGAGGCGGACAATTCGCCGCAGTTTGCCTATGTGGCCCTGGAAGTGACGCCGGCACCAAAGTACCTGGCTGTTAATCCTGACACGCTGCATTTCACAGCTGTCGAAACCGGCGCTAACCCGCCTGCCGACAGCTTTGAAGTCACTGAGACCGGTGGCTTTAACATCGCTTTTGCGGTAGCGGAGACGGCTGGATGGTTTGGCATCAACAAAACCAGCGGCACGACGCTGGAGCAGGTGGCAGGTGACAGTGGATGTCAATATCACCGGCTTGAGCGCTGGTGACTATCTTGACTCGGTGACGGTCAGTTCCGGTGAGGCGGACAATTCGCCGCAGTTTGCTTATGTAACCCTGGAAGTGACGACTATTGCCGCTAACATAATCACTCTGGACCAGGTCAACAATGTCTCCGGCGGCGATACTGTAATTACGGACGGGTACATTCCGGTCGGTGATACTGTCAGGTTCACTTTCCGGTTGACTTACACTGATGGAACGAGCAAGCTCGGCGGCTCGTCCAACGGCTTCGAAGTGTATGAAGAAAACGGCGGAGACTTCTTCCCCATCGTCTGTGACACTCTACCGATCGGTTGGGATGCCTGGTACGAGATGTTTTTCTTCAGCTCCTTCAGCGTCGACGGTATGGGTGCCGATACGATCGGTTTTTCAGGCATTGACATCTTCTCGACACTGGGGATTCCCGTCGGTTTTGATTTGGCGGTCTGGTATATCGAGTCAGGCAGTGACATCGACGGTGATACTCTCTGTATCGACTCCAGTTATTTCCCTCCGAGCGGTGAATGGCTCTGGTTACCGCAGGGCGATGATATATTCACCCCGGATTGGGGCGGACCCTACTGCTACCCCATCCAGGGTGAGGTTGAGATTCCGCCCACTGTGGCGATAAGCCCGGACACAATACGAGTTTTTCAGGCTAACGCCATCGACACTATCTGGACTTTCATCTATCTCGGCAATTTCACCGACGGTCACACCGTGAATGACATCGACCCGTCCTCTCTGATAATCAACTCAAGTATGACGCCAACTTCCTGGGCCATCCTGCCCTCGCATCCGGGTTTTGTCGGCGAGGTGATGGAAATGACGTTGCCTATTCGCGATTTCATCCTGTATTATGGGTTGCTTTGGGACGCCACCGTCCAGGTTTACACAGTTGAAGGGGATTTCGTAAGCAAGTCTGATTTCTCCGTTGATGGCGAAGTTACCATGATCGGCCATACCTCCGGCGATCTTGACGGCGATGGTGCAGTGACGGTTTCTGACCTGACTTACCTGGTGGCGTACCTGTTCACCGGAGGTAAACCGCCGGTGATGGAGGCTGCCGATGTCGACCACGACGGTATGGTCACTGTTTCGGACTTGACCACTCTGGTATATTTGCTGTTTGGATAGTTGGGTATTGGTGTGGCTTGTTTTTGAGTTATCGGCCCGCTCGACAGGAGGAGCGGAAGAGTAACTTTTTAAAGCGGTGTGCCCAGACGGGACCAACGGATGTGGGAGGGGAAGTTGTACAGTCCATACCCGATCCACTGGACGGCGTTGAACACATAGGGGAATTCCCAGTTAGGGGCATCCGGGTCGGGCGCCCATGACCAGTAAACAAAGACCGCTTTCCCTCTGACGTTCTCTTCGGGCACCGGGCCCCAGAAGCGGCTGTCGCGACTGTCGTCGCGGTTGTCACCCATGACGAACAGTTGTCCTTCCGGCACCAGGAAGGGGCCGAAATTGTCCCGGAATGAAAGATCGCCCGGAATTATGCGTTTGTCCATGTGTTTCGAGTGCGGTGGGATTTGGGCCACCTGCTCATTAACGTAAAGAACTTTGTCGGCAATCTGTACCGTCTGGCCGGGAGTTGCCGCTACCCTTTTGATGAAATCTTTCTGCGGGTTGTTGGGATACTTGAATACGATAATGTCGCCCGTCTGCGGTGAACCACCGTACTGGTAGGCCAGCTTGTTGACGAAGATATAGTCTCCCTCAAACAGGGTATCGTCCATGGAAGACGAACTGACCCGATAGGCCGAAACTACGAACACCCGCAAGAGGACGGCGGCGACCAGGGCGATGATGGCGGTTTCGAGGTACTCCCGCCAGAGCGGTTTGCGCTCACGATGACGGCGAACCTTGCTGGCCTCTTTATTCGTCTGGGCCCGCTTGATATCCTGAATAAGAAAGTCTTGATCCATACTCTTAGGGTTATCGGTTTCAGAAGATGATTCCTTTAGGCTGTATCGGTGGTTTTTGGTGATAACCGCAAGGGTGACTGCAAGATAAGACTCCGTAGCCAGTCTCGGCGAGTCGCCGGCTCAATTGACGCTCATTAATGAACGAAACCGGGTCAGACAATCTGCGTATCCAGAGTAAAGAGAAAGATATTCGTCCCGGGGCCGCCGACCGGCAATAATCCGGTTGCCGGACGAGGAGATTCTCTTTTTCTTGTCACAGTTTTTTAATCGGCGGCCACTTTGTAAATGTATGAGGCATGACGTGGATCGGTTAACGAAAAGAAATACACCGGCACGGCACGAGTTGCCCTGGGACGGTGTTACCGACAGAGATTATCCGGAAACACGGATCGCGGCGATTGCGGCCCGCCTGCCGGTCTGGCTGCTGCTGGTGCTGATGGTCAGTTTTCCGTCCGGCCCGATCATGTCCCAGTCGACTATACCGCCCAGCGAAGTGGTCAACGGTAAGCGGGAAAAACTTGTCCTGCACTTCAGCCAGGAAGCGCGGCTTATGGCTGAGGAATACCTCGACCTGTTAAAACAGTTGCGGGTTCTTTCCGATGATTATCGCGACTATTTCACTGCCGCTCACACCGAGTTGGCCGAGGTGCATCTGAAGGAGTTGTCGCTTCTTGCCCACCGCCTCGACGAGGGTGAATACCTGTCCGACCCGGAAAAATTGACCGTCGATATCGACCAGGTGCAACGAGCAATAGAAAAGCAGCAGGCCGACCTGAAAAAAAGTGACCGCCGTGCATTCCGGCTGACGCACAGTCTCCAACAGGAGCTGGAGGTTATGCGGGCGCTGTTGGATGAGCAGACGGTGCAAGCACCCAGACGAAAAAAAGAATCATCGCTGCAAATGGAAGAGCTTCTGGAGGTGATCCGGGTGGCAACCGAGGCAGGGACAGAGGGTTTGTCCGGTACCTTCATTATGATTACGACCGACCATGACGGCGACACCATCTCGATATCACTGGATGAACTTTGTGAGATACCTCTGCCCGCAATTGTCGGCTTGGAGCCCCTACCGGCGCTTCGACAACCAGTGGTTGTTCCGGCCCCTCGCGAGATCGAGTTCATCAGTCGATCGGCGGGGTCGGGAGTAGTTCGAGAATTCGTCGACAGCATTCGGGTGACGTCCAATACTCAGCCGATCTACATTGACAATCCCATCGGTGATCTGGAGATATCCGGTTGGGATCGCCCGGAAATCGTGGTCGTCTCCACGGTCGAGGTGACGGCCGAATCGCGAGCTGAAGCCAAAAAGTACGCCGAGAGGGTGGCGCTGCAAACCCGCAGTGAAGCCGATAAAATTCAGGTTGAAGTCATCGTACCCAGCCTGACCGATCCTCGAATCAGTGTCACCAACAGTGAACTGAGGGTCAGTGTGCCCAACCGCAACCCGCTGATCGTCACCGGTTCCTTCGGCAAGGTCTACATAACAAAGGTCCGTGGAGGTGTGATTCTTCAGGCCAATTACTCCCCGGTGGAAATCGACAACGTGGACGGCCACGTTGTGATTGTCAATACGATGGCAAGAGTGGACTTGTCACGGATTACGGGAACGATCAAGGTGACGAATTCGTATGGCCCTATTGAGGTGTCGCGGTGCCACGGTGACATGGAGATCGAAAACTCCTTCTCATCGACGGAACTCTCTTATTGTGAAGGAAACGTGGTGATTCACAGCAGCGGCGACATTGACGTCCTGAGGCATTCCGGTTCCGTTCATATCGAGAACAAGAATGGGCGGGTTGAAGTAACCAAACTCGAGGGCAATCTCAGTGTGAGCAACTCTTTCCAGTTGCTTTCGGTGGAGGATATCTTCGGGTCGGCTGAGTTAAAGAATAACAACGCTAGTATCAGGATCTTTAATGTCACCGGCGAAATTTCAGCGGACAATTCCTACGGCTCCATATCCGGCGAACTCTTGTCTGGCCCGCTCCATCTGACCAATCGTAAAGGCAGTATCGACGTCACCCTTGCTGAGAAAGTGACCGGACCATCGACAATAGACGCCTCCTTTGGAAGCATCAGGCTGGCGGTGTGGCCCGGTTCGGACCTGTTGCTACAGGCAACGACAACCGGGGGAGATATTCAGAGTCATTATCCCCTGGATGTGGTCGACTCCGGTCTGATTAAGAAAACCCGATTATCTCTGGGTAAGGGATCTTCGCTATTGACCGTGACCGGTGGAAATTCGGAGATTCTGATAGAAGAAGCGCGGTAAGCTACCCCGGTCTCACGTGAGTTCATCTACCCGGGCCGCCGGACTGATTAAGTGGGTACCGTCTCCGGCTCATCGACGGTGAATCTTTCACCAAGCTGCTTTTTTAGATCAATGATGCGATCGTCGTCATGATAGATGGTGGTCTCAAACGACGTCAATCGAGTCAGTTCCTCCATGACTGACTGCACCGTTTTTACCGCCGCCAGAATAATCCGCATGGCTTTGTCGATCGCTTCCTGTTGAGCAACGACATCATCCTTTTGCAGAGTTACCTGTACTAATTGGGCGCGGCCAAGGATCGTCCCCAGGGCATTGTTGATGTAATGGTTAAATGTTGCCGATATCGTTTTGAGCGTCTCGAGAGCCGCTCGATCAAGTTCGGCCTGAGCCAGTTTTTGCTGCATCCGACGCTGTTCTCGCAACATCCCTTCAACGGTTTCATACTGATGAAACAACATACGATTAGCTTCGGCCAGCAGGTCGCTCGGTGACCCCACCTCGATTTCCAGAAACTGCGCTTCCACCATTGTTTGGTCCAGGTGGGTTTTTTCTATCTCAGTCAATTTCTCATCCGACAACTTCAGGCTGGATGTCAGGTTCTTTTTTCTGTCGAGCATTGAAGGACTCATCGCCCCGACGTCGGTCACGGTGAAACGAGCCATGACCTCTGCCAGAGATATCGTCTGCGGCAGACGCAGGTCCGGTTCCCAGGTATCGCTGCCGAAATCGTGATAGTGATGACCGACCGCTTCACACATAGACACCGGCAATTTCCACTGTTCCATCAGGAATTGCCCCACCCGGGCGTGGTTGGTGCCAAATTGTTGCTCTTCTTGTTCCACCGCTTCGTCTTCCGACACCGACCGCCCCCAGATCCGCTGAGATTCATCGGGAAAAGCTTTCTGAAGTACCAGCAGGCCGATGTCATGCAGGAGGCCACAGGCAAAGGCTTCCTCCACGGGCGAGTGCCCGACCGCTTCGGCGATCATTCGCGCTGCTACGGCTACTTCCAATGAGTGTCTCCAGAAACGCACCTGATCGAAAGTGGTCGACCAGCGACCGGTCAGGTCATAAACCGACGCCGACAGTGCAATCGCCGTTACGGCCCTGATCCCGAGCATCATAACGCCCTGCCGGACTGAAGATATCTCTCGCCCGGCACCGTAGAACGGCGAGTTGACGGTTCGTAGAATCCGGACCGTCAGGGCGGGATCGCGCCTGAGGACATCCGCCAGGTCACCGGCCGAGGAGTCTTCGTCTCCGGCTACCCGTAGCACCTCGACCAGTGTCTGCGGCAGGGATGAAAGCTCCTGGTGTTCATCAAGAATCGTCTGGAATATGTCTGTGCTCATAGTACTCGCAGTCATATCCCATATATCGACTGATTCGTGGGGGGATTTACGTCTGCCGCCCACAACGCCAGACCCTCTGTCACGCGATTGAGAATACCGGTGACTTGTCACCGGCGATACCCCCAGCGTTCAGCGGCATCTGTCCAGTTTGGATTTCAGGCGCTGCAGGCGTTTTATCAGCAGTTGCTGCTGACGCCGACTGGGGGGAGTAATATTATCCGCCCGTCGGGTGTAATGAAAGGCCCGGTCGATGTCTTTAACCCTGTGTTCATAGTACTTGGCCAACTCCACGTTGGCCCGGAAACCTTCCCGGGAGGAAGCTCCGGAGAGCTTTCCCCACAGTGTCGCCGCCTGATCCCAATGACCGGCTCTCTTGAAAACCTGAGCATGAAACAACAGCATATCATCTGGTGGCGACCCGGGCGTCAGGGCGTCTATACGTTGATACAAGTCGATAACACGCCGGTTATCGCGACGGCGATTATATATCCGAGACAATGAGTAGAGATCATCGGCTGAGTTCAGCAGGCGCCCTTCGGTCTGAAACGTCTGCACCAGGTAAACCGTCAGAAACCAGAGTGAAACTATGTCGAGCCGGTTATGTTCCATAACGGCTGCCAACGGTTTCGGGTTCTGCCGGGCCAGCCAGTCGAAATAGACGGACGGGATCAGGTAACCGGGAATGTCGTCTTCCCGGAAGAAACCGAACAGTTCCCGTTCGATATTGACCAGACGACAGTCACCCAGTCGCCGACGAAACAGACGCCGTACGGGATGCAGCAGGTCAAGGTGGCGTTGAAAAGGAAGCCGGCGTGCCACCCGATTGATTATCATACGGTCTCTAAGAAGCGGGAGATCGAAAGCGGCTCCGTTGTAGCTGACCACGGTCCGCTCGTTGCCGAACTCCGTCAGCAACACCTCCAGCATGGCTGCTTCATCGGAGTAGTCGGGAATCAGGTATTGCCGCACCTGCAGTCCATTGTCGACAACCGAAGCACACCCCACCAGGAAAGCGACCGCCCCGGCTCCTCCCAGACCGGTCGTTTCGGTGTCAATCATCAGCAGCGACTCCGGCCGGATACTGTCCGGTTCGTCCCGCCAGGTAAAGGCGGAAGCGGGTAACGACTCGACACTCAGCGTTTCGTCCAGTGTCAGATCACCATGGCGGTAGGTTGGTGTATAGAAAGTTTTTGCCAGGCAGAAGGAACCGGCCGCACCGCTGACAATCCCCCCACCCAAAGCATCGGCCATCCGGAGGTAACTATCCGGCGCCGATACTGGCTCAGCTACTGATCTCTCACCGAGAATAGCGCCATGAAATTGATCAAGCCGGTGACGCAGGTTATTGGTCGACATCTGATACTGCCCGGCGGGTCGATTGTATTTTGAGCCGGGTGAAACGATCTGTCTCGCGGTCCGTCAACATCCGGTGGTAACCGCAGTTGTCAAGTGGGTCAGCTTTGATAATCGCGGTCGCGGCGTGCGCTCGCCGGTCGGGATCGTCGGACAGTGTTTGCCCCAGAAGCAGTTCCAGGGCTTCATCGGTGCCGATTTCGCCCAGCAACCGGCAACCGAGATCACCAACGAAATCGTTGTCCGATGCCAATGAATCACCAAGAACCGCCATTACATCGACCGTATCCATCTTCAAAAGTGCTTCGGCGGCCGCCAGACGGACGCCATAAAACGAATCTCCCAGAAGGTGCACCAGTGACGCAACAGAGCGAGCTACTGTCAGTTTGCCACAAGCCACCACGGCTGCTTTGCGGACCTGCCCGATAGTGTCACCCAGGGCTTCCACGGCGGCTTCGCTGCCCCGTTGATCGCCAATCTTGCCCAGCGCACCTATGGCCTGGTCACGCACCTGCCAGCGAGAATGACCAGTCACGTCTATCAGCGGCTGCACGGCGGCAGTATCGCCGATGTCGCCCAACGCCCAACAGACCCGCTGCACCACCAGGCCGTCGCTTCGCTTCAGCGCCGTCACCAGGTAAGGCACCGCCTCGGAGCCGATCTTCTGCAGGATCCAGATTATCGTCCACCGTTCACGCGCCGACTTGGTGGTTAACTTATCCACCAGGATCGGCACCGCGTCAATTCCGAGTGCCGCAATCGAATCCTGTGCCGGTTCGACCAGATCCCGGTATTTCACTTCACCGGACGAAGCAATCACAAACAGTGAATCAATCTTTCGCTCCAGGGCGGCGTCGGTGGCCGCCGTTTCAACGGTTATCAACGCCACAAATAACAGCAACACCGTCGCCTGCGATATCACATTCTTACGCATCATGGGCTGCTTTCCGAACTGTCCGGAGGATTGAGGTCAATATCCATACCGCCGCCCCATTTGGAATCTGTTATCCAGTAAGCGTTGTCGCTTCCATTGCCGTCGTACTGGTCGTTGCCGCCCAGGTCGATAAACAGGCCGATTGATCCGAAATCACGCCGTGGGTTGCCATAGCCCTGAGAGTTAAGCCGGTTCTTTACGAAATAGCGGTCATCACCCTCGTTGTCGATCAACACCCCGACACCGTTGGCCGATCCGGCTCCCTGGGAGAGATCATAGGCGGTGTAGGTATCATCGCCGTGACGATCCAACAGCAGGGCGCAGGAGTAATCGTGCCCGCAGCCGTGCATGAGACCCTTGCCGAAATAGACATCGGAACCATAGTCATCGATCAAGATGGCCAGCGTCATGTGGGTGGCCGCTCCCTGGGCGTACTGAAACGAATGGTAGTTGTCGTTACCGGACGAGTCGTAGATAATCCCCAGTGACCACCAGTAGCTGGCCGCCTGGGCGAAGATATCGGAATAGTAGCTGTCGTTCCCCCGGCAATCGATGATGGCGCCGATACCACCCGAGGCCCACGGGCGCAGTCCTAAACCGAAACCCTGCGAGAGCGACAGGTAGTGGTCCCTGTATCGCAGAATATCTTTATACTTCCCGCCGGCATAGTAGCTATCGGATCCGTCAGCTTCAAAGATGAGGCCAATTCCCTCGATGGAGCCGAACCCCTGACAATAAACGGCACCGTTGTAAATATCGCGGCCGCCTTCGTCAATCAGCATCCCGAGACCGAATGTCCCGGCTCCCTGCACGTGAGTGTCGCCGTCGTAGCGGTCATTGCCGGCGGCGTCGTAAAGCAGCCCCAGTCCGAAATAGCCCGAACCCAGAGCAAACGACCCGGCATCATAACGGTCGTCCCCACCGAAATCGAGCAGCAGACCCACCGAGAAACATCCCGACCCCAGGGCGTAGTCGGTCTCAGCCCGGTAGCGGTCATCGCCGGCCAGGTCGATAATAATCACTCCGTGCGGTTGAGCCGGGTCGTAAGTCAGATCGTAGACGTCATCACCGCCAAAATCCAGGATGAAGTCGTAATCGCCCTGATAGTAATCATTGCCAATCCCACCGATCTTCCAGCCGCTTTGCATGCCCAGATATGACTGGCGGTCGGCGTTGTCGGGCAGGTAACCAAGCCCCTCCAGGATCGTCTTCGCCGACACCTCGCCCGACTCAAGACGCCGCCTCAGGCCCCTGATTTCAGCCATAAGTCGCTGCAGGCAGTCGATACCGGCAGCTACAATCGGGTCCTTGTCGATAGTCGTGCCGAACTCCACAAAGTGCTCCGTGTATTGTTCTTCAATTTTCTCCAGGGAATCGATCGCCTCGACCGACAGGAACTCCTCCTCCTCGCTTATGACTATCAGTTCCTTGAATTCATTCCGCAGAAATCGGCGCTGTTCGGTGCTCAGCCGGGCCAGTGATTTCTCAGTCGAGCGAGGAAAGATTACATCAAGATAGGTGGCTGCCTGGTTCAGCAGTTGGTTGAAAGCAACATCGTTGTAATAGAGGTTGTAGGGCTGTTGTATCTCGTTGATTTCCGGTTGGTATGGCCGTGAGCGGCTCTGCTGGTGCTGACCGACCAGGTCCCTGTAAAGCAGGGCCGCCAGAATCTCCGGCTGGGTGGTCACGTGGCTGCTTTTCAGGTCGGTGGCATAGCCGATCATCCCTAACGGCTGCTGCATAAGATCGGCGACTATTTTCAGCCGAAAAGAATCCGGCTCGGTATAGTCCGGGCGAAAGCTGATATCATCCGGTTTGAGACCCAGGTACTCGGTCAAGTGACGCAACCCGAACTGCTCCGGCGATACCGGCAACATCGTTGCATCTTCCTCTCCAGGCAGGCGTCCGGCGGCGAGCAGAAACAGCAGAAATACCAATAGACACTTGCGTCTCATAAGCTGCAAGTATCACAACGGCAGCGGCGGAATCAACAACAATTGCCGGTATACCGGGGACACCGTTACTTGTGGGGCAACCCCTTGGTTGTGAACCGCGATCATAGATCGCGGCCACACGGACTTTTATTGGCTGGAGACGAATTTCCACCCTGCCAAATTGTAATGTTTTGAGGGTGACGTCAGGCGACTCGAGGCTGTCCTAAAAGGTGATAATTACAGCTCGCGTAGGGTGGGGGCTTGTCTCCCGCCAATAGAAATGGCGATGCCACCGGCGGACGTAAAGCCCGCCGCTACGCGGGTTTACCGAATGACGATTTATTCGATGCAACGTTAAATGTACTCAAAGCTTACTTGTGGGGCAACCTCGGGTCGCCCGACAGCACTTCAGCATAAAAAAAGCCCCCTTTACAGGGGGCTTTTCTGATTCGATCAGATGCGTGTTGTATTACACGTCGTTGATCGTGCAAACCAGGACACCGGCCTGGGTTATCGTCCAGGTGTCAACCACGGCGTCGTCATCGAGGTTGGCGGTGGCGGTGAAAGTGTTGGCGGCAGCCACTATAGAGTACGTGTACAGGGCGCTGGTCATAACATCAACACCGATCTGCGGGAAAGTACCTCCGGCAGCGGCGGCAATGCTCACACCGTTGTCACCATAGGTGGTGTTGGCCTGACGGTAGGTGCGCTGCATGGTGTAAATCTGCTTCAGAAGCTGTTTGGCTTCCGACTGCTTGGACTTGGTGGTCGCCTGCATGAAACGCGGAATAGCCAGGGCAGCCAGAATACCGATGATCACGACCACGATCATCAACTCGATAAGGGTGAAACCCTTCTGGCGATTGTGGAACTTAGTGAACATTAAAACCTCCTACGGTTTTTGATTTAGGTTTTTTGGTTCTGGTTCAGTTTCGTTGTTGCTATCTCCATCGGCAAAGACCGTACCCCGGTTGATGACTATTTTTGAACAACCTTGATAGGCTGCAACCGCCTGCTATGAGCGGGAATACCTGATTATGTCGACCGGGTATGGCCTGTCGTCAACAGTCGGGAAAGATCATGCCGTAAATGTCCGGAGCAAAACGCCAGACCTTTTGCATTCTGCAATGAGCGGGAGGGGTGGCAGGCCTTTTTTACCTGACGTTGTTTGGTGCTAATTATGATAGCTGCCCAGGTGGCGGGTTCGAAGACGGACCCGCCCTACGGGGAGTGTTGAGAAACCTGCGTTTCACGTCATCGCGAGGTACGCCTTGCGTGCCGTGGCGATCTCAATTTACTGCTGGAAACTGAGCCCGGTAGGTCAAACCTTGCCGCTACGCAATTAAGGGCGGCTTGCCGCTCGGAACCACAGGGGCTCCAACCTACCAGACCCTATATCGCGTAGTGGCGGGCTTTATGTCCGCCGGTGGTAAATCACTTCTGTATGTATGAGACAAACCTTGATGTTAAGCAGCGTTGCCCGATTGCAGACAACCCAAAGAAAAAGCCCGCCTCAGGCGGGCTTTAAGCGGTATCGATACTCGGGCTCAGGTGCTGACATCATTGATAGGGTTTTGCAGAATTCCTGTCTGGTCGATAGTCCAGGTATCTATGGCGGCATCATCGTCGATATTGGCCGTGGCGGTAGCCGTGAAGGCATTGGCGCCGCCGACTACGATATAGGTGTATTTGGCGTCCTGCATAATCTCAATCCATATCTGGTTTAATGCATTGGGTGCAGCGGCAGATGCCGGACCACCCGGAATATAGTAGCTGTTGATCATCGACTGCTGCCGATAGGTGCGCTGGTTGACATAAATCTGCTTGAGGATGAGCTTTGCCTCGGACTGCTTGGTTTGGGTGGCGGCGCGCATGAATCGAGGAATTGCCAGTGCCGCCAGGATGCCGATTATGACCACGACAATCATCAACTCTATCAGGGTAAAACCTCTTGGACCGTTGAGCCTTTGTCTCATTTTTCCCTCACTTCTTAAAAAAGTCTCTGCCTGTAGAAAACGGCAAATCCTGTTCCCGGTAACTGGTCAAAACCTGCTACTTCTTCTTTGTTTCGGGTTTCGGCCGGGAAGATCCCTCGACCAAGAACTCCCTCATCTGGTAGCGTTGAATTTTCCGGTACAGCGTCGAAGTGTCAATACCCAGGATCCTGGCCGTTGCCGCTTTCTTGCCGCCGGTCTGGCTCATGACGTAGTGGATATAAGCCTTTTCGATCGACTCCAGGGTCGGTGTGGCCGCCTCGGCCTCACTTACCACCGTCACCGGTTGGGGTCGGCGTAATTTCTCGGGGAAATCGACAACGTCCAGGGTCTCGGTTCGGTTGAGCAGAACAGCCCGTTCAATGGTATTCTCCAGCTCCCGTACGTTTCCGGGCCACCAATAATTTTCCAGCACGGCCATTGCACGGGGTGAGACAACCTTGACCGGCAGTTTTAGCTTTTGGCAAAAAATCGAGACGAAATGCCCGGTCAGTAGTTTAATATCTTCCTTACGCTCCCGCAGTGGTGGAATGTGTATGGGGACAACATTGAGGCGGTAGAAAAGATCGCTGCGAAAGCGTCCCGTTCTGACTTCTTCCTCCAGGTCGGAGTTGGTGGCTGCTACCAGACGCACATCAACTTCAACCGGACTGGTGCCTCCCACCGGGGTGATCTTCTTGTCTTCGAGCACCCTCAGCAGTTTGACCTGGATGGCTGTGGAGATGTTGCCGACCTCATCGAGGAAAAAGGTGCCGCCATCGGCCACCTGAAACAACCCCTCTTTCTCGCTTATGGCACCGGTAAAAGCACCCTTTTTGTGTCCGAACAATTCCGACTCCAGCAGGGTTTCCGGCAGCGCCGCGCAATTGATGGTCACAAAAGGCCCGTTGCTGCGGGGAGAATGGTGATGCAGGGCTTTGGTGATTAGGTCCTTGCCGGTGCCGGATTCGCCAAGGACCAGCACCGTAGAATCGGACGCCGCAATCCGCATGGTCAGTTTTTTCAGCAACACCACCGATTCTGAAGCGCCGAGGAAATTGTCGAAAGAGTTGTTATCCTCAAGCTGCTTCTTGAGTGACTGGTTTTCGCTGATGAGTTGTTTGCGTCTAATGCTGCGTTCAATGGCGAGTTTGATCTCATCGATTTTGAACGGTTTGGTAACGTAATCCAAGGCGCCCTGTTTCATCGCCTCAATGGCGGAGTCGACCGATGCATAGGCGGTCATGACAATCAGGTCCTGTTCGGATTTGAACGCTTTGATCTCCCTCAGCACATCAATGCCCGACATTTCGGGCATACTCAAATCAGCCAGAACCAGGTCATAGTTGTTTTCTTTGAGCAGAATTACACCCGCTTTCCCGGAACCGGCGGTATCGACCCGGTAACCCTCCTTGGTCAGCATTATTTCCATGAAATTGCACATGGAGTCTTCATCGTCGATAACAAGTATTCTGGCCGGCATAGAATCTCCCATTCGGGGTCCGACAGGTCGACCGGACCCTATCAATATAATATTCGGCAGACACCCGGGCGCCTGTACGGTTGCCCGGGACAATGGTCACAGATTGAACAGGCGGTTGACGGTCGGGCGAGGTCTGACTACATTGAACATGGTCGAAAAGCCTGAAAATTATGGGTAACCCATTGGAAAAATACTCACACCGCGACCGCCTGGAAATGATAATGGCCGGCGAGAGACCCGACCGGTTTGCAGCTTCCTTCTGGAGACACTTCTTCCACATGGAGCACCACGCCGAGGGCACCGCCGAAGCCATGGTTTTTTTCCAAAAGATGTTTGACTGGGACTTCGTCAAGATTAATCCCCGGGCCGACTATCATGTCGAGGACTGGGGGTTCCGACAGGAATGGTCCCACAACGAGTTCAACAAGCACCGTAAGACGCACTTTCCCGTTACATCAGTAGAAGACTGGGATAATATCGCCCGGCTGGAACCGACCGCGGCGGTGCTGGCCGAACACTTGAGGGTGATATCACTGGTGCGCAAAGGCTGCGGCAAAGAAGTACCGATTCTGATGACCCTGTTCAGTCCGCTGGCGGTGGCCGGCCGCATGGTATCAGATCGACAACTGCTGGCAGGTCATTTACGGCAACATCCCGACCGGATGGAAAGTGTTCTGGAGGTTATCACCGATACTTACGTCGGGTACACCGCCGAAATCCGCAACGCCGGCGCCGACGGCCTCTTTTTCGCCACCACCCAGTGGGCTTCCGGTGATATGTTAACCTGGGAGGAATACCAGCGTTTCGGTGTTCCTTACGATCTGAGGGTAATAGCCAGCGCCGAGAGCGATGCTCTCAATCTTTTGCACGTCTGTTGCTCGAACAATTTCCTGCCGCAACTGGCCGAGATCGATTACAACTGCCGGTTGTACAACTACGACAGTAACGATGAGACCAATCTCTCCCTGGAGCAAGCCGGTCGGCTGCTTTCCGGGAGGACCCTGGTCGGTGGCGTCGATGGTCAGGACTGGCTGCTTAAGGGCACACCTGACGACGTACACCGACGGATCGAAACCTTCAAGGCCGCCCATGATGCCGGCCGCCTGATAATCGGTCCCGGTTGTGTGGTGCCACCGGAAGTCCCGCTGGACAACCTGCGAGCCGTACGGGAAACACTCTGATGGATAAACGCCGGGCCAAACTGATTGCCGACGTTACTGCCGCAATCGCCGACAAGCATACGGAATCCGACATCCTGAAGATTACTGTGCAACTGATTGACGCTTTCTCCGACGGTTATGACTGGACCGGTTTCTACATGATGCACCGGGGCGTGCTCGAGGTGGGACCGTACGTCGGTCCGGAGACGCCCCATACACGAATTGAACTCAACAGCGGCATCTGCGGTGCTGCCGCATCGCAAAAAAAGGCAATCGTGGTGGACGACGTCAACGCCGACCTGCGCTTTTTGGCCTGCTCGACAACTACCCGATCTGAAATCGTGGTGCCTCTCATGGACGGCGACACCTGCCTGGGTGAGATTGACATCGACTCCAATCAACCGGCGTTCTTCACGGACGATGACAAGGAGATGCTTAAGGTCATCGCCGGTCTGATTGTTCAAAGACTGAAAGGAATCATGTAGAGTCGTTCGAGGTGCCGGCGCCGAGGCTCATTATTTCCGCCGACGTCTTTCCTGAAGCTCAACGAGAACACCACTGGCGCTCGAAGGATGCACGAAGGCAATTCTGCCGCCCTGGGCACCCACTTGCGGCTCCTGATCTATCAACCGAACCCCGGCGGCTTTCAGTTGTGACAGCTTTTCTTCGATATTGTCCACGTAGATGCAGACGTGATGCAAGCCCTCACCCCTTTTGTCGATAAAGGTTGCCAGCGGGCTGTCCCCGGACAGGGGCGTCACCAGTTCGATGCGACTGTCGGTGGCGGAGTCGGGGTCGTCGGACGTGGGGAAGATGGCCACCCTGACCTTCTGTCGAGGTACCTCCTCAATTTCAGGCCGATCGCAGCCGGTCAATAACCGATAGCGCGCTACGGCTTTCTCAAGATCTTTTACGGCGATACCTATGTGTGAAACCAGAGGCTTATCCATACTACGGCTGCCCGGTCTCTTCTTCCTCAATTGCCGCGGCCGAGTCGGCTGCTCGTATCATACCCTCGTATGCCATCTGCAGGTCAATGGAGGTAACCGTCGGTTTGATCCAGCGGCCCCGGTGATAGAAGATCTGCAACTTCTCGCGCAGAAACGTTTCCTGTCCGGTCGGTCCTTCGAAGTGTACGGTAACATCGACCAGGGCCGAGTCCCGGTCGAAAAACTCGATTTGTCGCACTTCGATAAAGGTGAGAGTATCGGCATTGGCCCAGCGAACCTGTCCCATTCCGAGATACTCGTCGAAGGTATTTTCGTCAGTGAAGTATTCAAACTCGTTATCATACAAGCCCGATTTGTCGCCGTATCGCAGACGATCCATGACATCGTTAAGCATTCTCTCGATACGATCTTCCTCGGAAAGACTGTCGGCGACCTCCTGCACGGCAATAGTGTCGACGGTTTTGTGTTCGGAACCACTTTCTTTGCCGCATGTCCCTAAAAAGAAAACTATTACTCCGAAAAACAAAAGCCGCGTTGCGTTAGACACCGGTCTCATGGTATTCACCCCACACTTGCCGAAAGACATTTGAAATTTCTCCCACCGTGGCATAGTTCTCCACCGCATGTATTACAGGTTCCACAATGTTTTCACCGGCCACGGCTGATTCTTTCAGGAGCCGCAGATCGCGGTTTATCTGTTCGTTATCGCGGTTGCTTCGTCGCCGCTTCAGTTCCTCAACCTGCTTCTGTTCGAGTTGAGGATCAAGTTTTAAGATACCGGGCAAATCTGTCCTATCTGACTCAAACCGATTGACGCCAACCACCACCGAGGTCTTATCTTCCACGCTCTTCTGGTATCGGTAGGCCGAGCGGGCGATTTCGTCCCGGAAATAGCCGCTTTCAATGCAGCACACCGAGCCGCCGCGCTCCTCAACGGTATCCATCTGAGAGCGGATTTCTTTTTCCAGTTCCCGGGTGAGGTACTCCACGTAATACGAGCCACCGAGCGGATCGGCCGAGGCCGCCGCGCCTGATTCGTGCGCCAGGATCTGTTGCGTTCGCAGGGCGATGGCGACCGATTTTTCGGTCGGCAGGGCCAGTGCTTCGTCATAGGCATTGGTATGCAGTGATTGTGTTCCCCCCAACACGGCCGCCAGGGCCTGGACGGTCGTCCGGACGATATTGTTCTCCGGCTGCTGGGCGGTCAGGGTGGAGCCGCCGGTTTGCGTGTGAAAACGCAACAGCAGCGATCGCTCGTTTTTGGCGCCGAAGCGTTCTTTCATTATCTGTGCCCATATCCGACGTGCCGAGCGGAATTTGGCTACTTCCTCGAACAGGTCATTGTGGGCCGCAAAGAAAAACGACAGCCGGGGCGCGAACCGGTCGATATCCAGCCCCGCCGAGAGCGCTGCCCCGGTATAGGCGATAGCGTTCGACAGGGTGAAGGCAACCTCCTGCGCGGCGGTAGCACCGGCCTCACGAATATGGTAACCGGAAATCGAAATGGTATTGTAGCGGGGGAGATGCTCGTTGGTCCAGGCAAAAATGTCGGTGATGATCTTCATTGATGGCTCCGGCGGCAGGATATAAGTACCCCGGGCGATAAACTCCTTAAGCACGTCGTTCTGGACCGTACCCGTGAGATTTTTTAATGATACCCCCTGTTTCTTTCCGACGGCAACGTACATGGCCAGCAGGATGACGGCCGTGGAGTTGATCGTCATCGAGGTTGACACCTTATCCAGCGGAATGCCGTCAAACAGCGTTTCCATATCGTGCAGGGAATCGATAGCCACCCCGGTGCGGCCCACTTCTCCGGCCGCCATCGGGTGGTCGGAGTCGTAGCCGATTTGCGTGGCCAGGTCAAAAGCCACCGACAACCCGGTCTGACCTTTGTCGAGCAGGTACCTGAAACGGCGGTTGGTTTCCTCGGCGGAGCCGAACCCGGCGTACTGGCGCATCGTCCACAAACGACCCCGGTACATATCGGCATAAACACCGCGCGTGTACGGATACTTCCCTGGCGGAGGCAAGGCCTCTTTTACGGTACCGACCGCTTCGTTTTCCATGGCAATCACCGGAATCTCAATACCCGATGTCGTCTTTCGTGATTCGTCCGCCACCTATTCGAACTCCATCAGCTTGTCGCCCTTTTCCACCGAATTGCCGTCGTGCACGTAAACCGTCTTGACTGTTGCCTCTGCGGGAGCCTTGATGATGTTCTCCATCTTCATCGCTTCCAGCACCAGCAGCGTCTGGCCCCGGCGGACTTTCTCTCCCGGCTTAACTTTCACCTGTACCACCAGACCGGGCATGGCCGCTGTCAGTTGTGGCGCCATCGCCGCCCGAGAGGACATCCCGGCTGTCTTGCGCAATTGAGCTAAATTGTAGTCTTCGATTTCAACCGGAATCTCCATCCCCTTCATGAAAACAACCTTGTGATTGTCATAACCGTTGGCGCGGACATCCACTTCATGCGACTTGTCGTCTATCAGCAATAGTGAGCGGCTTTCGCCCAGTCGATGGCAAACGACGTCCGTCTTGTGTCCGTTGACATGCACAACGTAACTGCCGGCCCGACGCTCAAGCTTGATCTCGAACTCTTTGCCGTCGACTCTGACCAGGTAGTGCGCCATCAGCGACTCCCCGTAAACGTGCGCAGGTTTCTGCGGCGATGAAACGATCCCCATCCGGATAACGACTGCTCTCGGCGCTGAGACCCAATCGCGATCTTCCGTTCCCTGGTAAATGTATCGAGCGCCACCACGATGGCGGCATCCCGGCGCAGGCCGTCATCAAGCACCCGGTAGTTGTGATCGGGATATTCTTCCTGCAGAAATTTAGTCGACATTTCACCCGCCCTGAACCGGTCGTTGTCCAGCACCACCCGGTGGAAACCGATCGTCGTCTTAACGCCGGACACACGGTATTCTTCCAGGGCACGTTGTGCCCGGTTGATCGCTTCGTCACGGTCCTGGCCCCAGACGACCAGCTTGGCAATGATAGGATCATAGTAGACGGGAATCTCGGAGTATATCACCACACCCGAATCTACCCGCACTCCCGGCCCGGCCGGAAGCCTATAATTCTTAAGGGTGCCGGTTGAGGGCATAAATCCCGCCTGCGGATCTTCGGCATAGATACGGCACTCAATGGCATGTCCCGACAGCGCTATATCGTCCTGAGAAAAGGGCAACTTACCGGCGACGGCGATATTGATTTGTTCTTTCACCAAATCTAATCCGGTGACCATCTCCGTTACCGGGTGTTCCACCTGCAGGCGTGTGTTGACTTCCAGAAAGTAAAACGAACGATCTTCGTCGACGAGAAACTCAACCGTTCCGGCGCCGACATAGCCGCTCTCTTTAGCTACCCGCACCGCCGCGGCCCCCCATCTCACGGCGCATCTCCTCGGTCACGATCGGTGATGGTGACTCCTCGATCACTTTTTGATGTCGACGCTGGATGGAACATTCACGCTCACCGAGATGAACGCAGTTGCCGTGCTGATCGCACAATATCTGTATTTCGATGTGACGCGGACGGGCCAGGTATTTTTCCAGGTAGACGCGACCATCACCAAAAGCCGAAGCCGCCTCGCGTCCGGCAGTTTCCAGCGCCTCGGCCAATTCATCGGCGGACTCGACCACCCGCATCCCTTTGCCACCCCCCCCGGCGGCCGCTTTCACCAGCACCGGATAACCCACAGCGTGGGCTTTATTGAGTACAATGTCTATTCCTTCACCAGGGCTGAGTTCAGCCCCGGGTGTGACAGATAAACCTGCTTTGAGCGCCGTTTCCCGTGCTTTGAGTTTGTCACCGAGCAGACGAATTGTGTCCGCTGTCGGTCCGATGAATATTATCCCCTCATCGACGCAACGTTGTGCGAACTCGGCATTCTCAGCCAGGAAACCATAGCCGGGGTGAATAGCATCAGCGCCGGATTTCCTGGCGGTATTGATTATCTTGTCATGGACCAGGTAGCTTTCGGTCGACGGCGACCGGCCGATGTGATACGCTTCGTCAGCCATGCGGACATGGTAGGCGGTACGGTCGCAATCGGAGAAAACGGCCACCGAGGTAATCCCCATTTCACGGCAGGCACGCATCACCCGCACGGCGATTTCGCCCCGATTGGCAATGAGGATTTTGTTTAATTTAGCAGCCATATCACACGCAATTGCCGTCGTATCCAAGTGCTGTCATGCGCCCAACACTACTATATCTACAACGGTATATTCCCATGTTTCTTGGGTGGATTGTTGTCCTTTTTCGTTTCCAGCATCTCAAAAGCGCGAATCAAACGGGGCCTTGTTGTTTTCGGCTCGATGACGTCATCGACATATCCACGCGCTGCTGCCGAGAACGGGTTGGCAAATCGCGCTCGGTAATCTTCAGTCTTATGCTGGAGTTCGGCCTTGGGATCATCGGCGGCAGCGATGTCGTGTTTGAAAATGATTTCCGCCGCCCCCTGCGGTCCCATCACGGCGATCTCGGCCGTAGGCCAGGCATAGTTCATGTCGCCGCGCACGTGCTTGCTGTTCATAACATCGTAAGCGCCGCCGTAGGCTTTGCGGGTGATGACGGTCACTTTCGGCACCGTTGCTTCGCAGTAGGCATACAGCAGCTTGGCGCCTTCCTTGATTATACCCCCATGCTCCTGGTCGGTACCGGGCAGAAACCCGGGCACGTCTTCGAATGTCAGCAGCGGGATATTGAACGCGTCGCAGAAACGAATAAAGCGCGCACCTTTTTTTGACGAGTTTATATCCAGCACTCCCGCCAGCACCGCCGGCTGATTGGCAATGATGCCGATCGAGCGCCCGCCCAAATGCGCAAAACCGACTATGATATTTTGCGCAAACTCCTCGTGCACTTCCATGAACGAGCCGTTATCGATAACGCGGTTGATGGCATCTTTGATATCATACGGCTGGTTGGGATTTTCCGGTACGACCTGGTTGAGCTGCTCGTCTTCACGGTCGAGCGGGTCGGTGCATTCCACCGAGGGCGGGTCCTCGCAGTTGTTCTGCGGGATGTATTGCAGCAGTCGTTTGAGCCGGGCGATGACGTCAGCTTCGTTCTCGCAGGCAAAATGCGCCACACCCGATTTTGTGGCATGAGTTACCGCGCCGCCCAGTTCCTCGGAGGAAACAACTTCGTGCGTGACCGTCTTGACGACGTTGGGGCCGGTCACAAACATGTATGACGTCCCTTTGGTCATCAGGACAAAATCGGTTATGGCCGGGCTGTAGACCGCCCCGCCGGCGCACGGTCCGAGGATAGCCGATATCTGCGGCACCACCCCGGAAGCCAGAGTATTGCGCAGGAAGATGTCGGCATAGCCGCCCAGCGATACCACCCCTTCCTGGATACGCGCTCCACCGGAGTCGTTCAGGCCGATCACCGGCGCGCCGACTTTCATTGCTATATCCATGATCTTGCAAATCTTCTCGGCGTGCGCCTCCGACAGCGAGCCGCCGAAGACAGTAAAGTCCTGCGAGAAGATGTAAACGAGTCGACCGTTGATCCTGCCGCAGCCGGTGATGACACCGTCGCCGAGTATCTTGTTTTCGGCCAGACCGAAATCGGATGAACGGTGGGTGACGAACATATCAAACTCTTCAAACGAGTTGACATCCACCAACAGCTCAATCCGCTCGCGCGCGGTCAGTTTGCCTTTTTTGTGCTGGGCGTCGATACGTTTCTGGCCACCGCCAAGTTTGGCCTCGGCGCGCATCTGCTCCAGCTTGTTCAGTTTTTCTTCAAGCGACATAATATCTCTTCAGTTTCGTGGGCGGCAGATGTCCACATCTGCCCCACACCCATCTCCTTACGTGACACCGGACACCGTGATCTTTTTCTCCACCTCGTACACTGTCCCCAGCGGGATATCAATATCATGGTCAAACGCCATCACGATGCCATCGCCGATTATCTGCGGCAGAGTCCGCCGCTTGACCTCCATTGAATCCAGCGGGAACAGATCAGCCGCTGGAATATACGGCACCTTCATGTGATGCGAGGTGCAGTAGATGTCGGCGTAGTACCACACCTGACGACCGCCGGATTCTATCTGCAGGGCAAAGTGCCCTTTCGTATGCCCGCCGGTATGAACCGCCCGTATACCGGCAAACAGTTCCGTGTCGGCGTCAATAAACTCCACCCGCCCGGCTTCGCGCAGAGCATGGTAACGCTCCGGGATATACACCGCTGCCGTCCGTTCATCCGGGTTGGTGGCGTCCTGCCATTCGTTATTTTCGATGAGGTACTTCGCGTTTGCAAAACGGGGCACATACTCACCGTCAACGAGTTTCACCGCCCCCCCGGCGTGATCGGTATGCAGGTGGGTCAGTATTACGTAGTCGATGTCGTCCGGTGTCAGGCCCAGCGACGATAACCCGGCTTCCATCCGCGAGACACCATCGGTGCTATAGATTGTACATTCCTTCTCCGACAATGTGTCACCCAGACCGGCATCGAAAATCATATTCTTACCGTGCGCCCCGAGCACGAATATATTGGTCTGCATCGGAATGCGATTGTTCTCATCGGCCGGAAGTGTTTTCTGCCAGATGACTTTGGGTATCACGCCGAACATGGAGCCGCCGTCGAGTCGGAATTTCTGCTCAACGAACGAGCGTATTTCAAAATCACCAAACTTCATCTGTGCCTGCTTATCTGCCAACTCACCGTCATCATACCATCCGGCTCCGGAGCAGTCGTGCTGTTTTTAGCCGGATTCCTTCTTACCGATCGCCTCCCGGAGAAATGCAATCGCCGCCTCGGTCGGCGCACCGGGCGTGAAGATTTTGGCCACGCCCATCTTCTCCAGCTCCTCTTTGTCGTCGTCGGGGATAATCCCGCCGCCGAAGAGCATGATGTCGGTCGCCTCATTCTTTTTCAGCTCGTCGAGGATAGCCGGGAACAGCGTCATGTGCGCCCCCGACAGGATCGATACCCCGATAGCGTCGACATCTTCCTGGATAGCGGCGTTGACAATCATCGGCGGCGTCTGTCTCAGGCCGGTATAGATCACTTCCATCCCGGCATCACGCAGCGCCGCGGCGATTACTTTGATACCCCGGTCATGTCCGTCCAGACCGGGCTTGGCTAAGAGAACTCTGATTTTTTGTTCTGGCATATTCTATGTCCGATGGTTTGATCTTGTCATATTCAACTTACCGCCCGATCCGCCGTTGCTATGGTTACTACTGAACCTGTTTCCTCCCCCCTACCCCGGTTGCATGGCCCCGGCCGGTTCGACGTATTCGCCCCAGACCTCGCGCAGGACATCACACATCTCACCCAGCGTAGCATACTTGCGGCTGCATTCCAGGATCGCCTCGAAAGTGTTACCGTCACCCTTGGCGACCGTCTTGAGGTTGGCCAGCGCTGCCTGAACCGCCCCGTTGTCACGCTCGGCGCGTATTTTCTTTACAAACGCCACCTGCTGCTGCTCTACCTCTCGGTCGATTCTCAGGATCGGTATATCGATCTTTTCATTTTCCATTACGAAATCATTCACACCGACAATTTTGCGCTCGTCTTTTTCGATTTCCCGTTGGAAACGGTAGGCCGACCTGGCGATCTCCCGCTGGAAAAAGCCTTCCTCGACACAAGCCACCACGCCGCCGCGTCGTTTTATCTCCTCGAAATACTTCTCCGCCTCGGCTTCCATCTTGTCGGTCAGCGCCTCGATGAAATACGATCCGGCCAGCGGATCGATAGTATTGGCGACGCCGCTTTCGTATGCAATTATCTGTTGCGTGCGTAGCGCGATCGTCACCGCTTTCTCACCGGGCAGGGCCAGTGTTTCATCCATTGAGTTGGTGTGCAGCGACTGGGTGCCGCCCAGCACACCTGAGAGCGCCTGCAGCGCCACCCGCACGATATTGTTCTCCGGCTGCTGGGCAGTAAGCGAACAACCGGCCGTCTGAGTGTGAAAACGGCACAGCCAGCTGCGGGGGTCTTTGGCCTTGTATTTGTCGCGCATCCGTTTGGCGTAGATACGTCGCGCCGCCCGGTACTTGGCGATCTCTTCGAAGAAATCGGAGTGGGCGTTAAAGAAAAACGACAACCGGGGAGCAAAGTCGTCGACTTTCTGTCCCGCCTCGATAGCCGACTCGATATACTGAAAACCGTCGGCCAGCGTGAATGCCAACTCCTGCACAGCGGTGGCGCCCGCTTCGCGGATATGGTAGCCGGAGATCGAGATAGTATTCCACTGGGGGACATGGTTGGTGCAGAACTCCATCAGGTCGGTTATCAGACGTATAGACGGTCGCGGCGGGTAAATAAACTCCTTCTGCGCCATGTACTCTTTGAGAATGTCATTCTGGAGTGTCCCCCGTACCTTGTCAAACGGCACCCCCTGCTTTTCAGCCACCGCCAGGTACATTGCCAGCGCCATCGAGGCGGGAGAGTTGATAGTCATTGAGGTCGAAACTTTCGCCAGATCGATCCCGTCAAAAATGATCTCCATGTCGGCCAGCGAGTCGACCGCCACGCCGCATTTGCCGACCTCGCCGAGCGCGTGGTGGTGGTCTGAATCGTAGCCCATCAGGGTCGGCATATCAAACGCCGTCGACAGGCCGGTGCCGCCCTGTTTCAGCAGGTAATGAAACCGCTGGTTTGTCTGGCGCGGGGTGCCCATTCCGGCAAACTGACGCATAGTCCACAGCCGAGTGCGGTACATAGTATGATGCACCCCCCGGGTATAGGGAAACTCACCGGGCAGACCGATGTGGTCCCAGTAGTGCTGGTCCCGGTTGCCACCAGCGATCGAATCGGGTGTATAGAGTTCGTCTATGTCAACGCTCGAGACGGTGAAAAACTTAGGCATCGACTTGCGGCTTCGGGTTTTGGCGGCCGCTTTATCCCACTGGCCGAGGCGTGCCTTGAGGCTGTCGAGCAACTTCTTTGAGAACATGCCGGCAATTCTCCAACTGTATATTTGACAATGAATTTAATGCAACCGGCGGCCAAAATCAAGTTGATAGCGGCAAGCCGCTTTTGCCCAATGGCGGCATGAACAAAGATGTTGAAGCCGCATCTATAACTTACAATATCTCAGTCCTACATCCATTGCGCGATAGTTAAGTGTGACGACTCCGCTCAGGGTGACTACAAAGACTCCTCTTTGAGGTCGGCTTCTTGCGCTGTCACGAATCCTTTCGTGACGGCAAATTTGGTGCGATCAGGAAGGGATTCCTAACCGCGCGTGGTGACGACAAAGCCTCCTCTTTGAGGTCGGCTTTCAGAATAACCCCCTAACATCCCCGGCCACCTGCTTCTTGAAAAACACCGGGTCGGTGTCTCCCTCGGTGTTAAGAAGCAGAACGGTCGACTCCGGCGACAAATCAAGCCGCTCACGAACGGCTGCCGGTGAATTATCCCGGCAAATATCCAGCAGCGCCGCCAGACCGGCAGCGCCGGATTCACCGGAAACGACAATCGGGTCGGAGCCATCCGGGTGGTAATATGTCCGCATCGCTGCGACACCTGATTCATCATTTACCGTGAGAAACAGGTCATAGCTGTCGCGCACCAGTGGCCAGGCGACCGGCGAGGGCTGCCCGCAGTTGAGACCGGCCATTATTGACTGCTGATCGCCACGGGTGGCCGTCGGTTGCCCCCCGGAGAGGACAGACTCCAAAAGGCAGTCGGACTCGGCCGGTTCGACCGCCACCAGCCTGATATCGGATCGCATCCTTTCCCGACGGTAATACCATCCCGCCGCCGCCGCCAGCGCACCCACTCCGCCCTGGACTATAACCACATCCACCCGGTCCAATCCATCCGCCTGATCTATTTCCCGAAACAACGTCAGATACCCGGCCATGACCCAGCGCGGAATCTCGGTATATCCCGGCCACGAGGTATCGGAAATTACCTGCCAATCATTCTTTTCTGCCGCCCGTGCGGCCGCGACAACCGCGTCATCGTAGGTCCCGTCAACTACCGTTACCCCGGCACCTTCGGCGGCAATAGCCTCGATTCTGGCTTTAACTGTATCGCGTGGCACAAAAACTGCCGCCTTCTGACCCAGTCTCCGCGCTGTCCAGGCCACGCCGCGACCATGGTTGCCATCGGTGGCGGTGCAGAAAGTGAACCGGCCCGGCTCAATCAGATCAGCGCCTTCACGGTAGAAAACCTCAGGTTCGCACACTGCGGCTCCGTGTTCCCCGATGTGACGTTCAATAAAGCGGTATATGGCATAAGATGACCCCAGAACCTTAAACGCTTTCAGCCCCAGACGGTGTGATTCATCTTTGACCAGGATTCGCCCCACACCCAACTTGCGAGCCAGTGACGGCAGGGAGTGCAGCGGAGTCAGCCGGTACCCGGGGATCGATTGATGAACGGCGGCGATGTCGTCCCGCTCGAAAGCGGCGCTGGTCTCATTATCCCACCGTGGGTCCCGTTGATGGTAGGGGTTGAAGCTGTAGCGGCATCTCCCGTGGGTGGCATCGTTGTGCTGTTCGTGCCCTGACGCCATCGTCGACTACTCCCGGTCCAGCCTCTGACCGGTGTCGGAATCAAAAAAGAGCAGGTCCTGCACATTGAAAGTGAAGTTGACCGTTCGCCCCGGTGACAGTTGCGTCGGGCAGTTGGCCACAGTCAGTGATTGTCCCTTGAACGACAGCGTTACCACATACTGTCCACCCAAATACTCCGACGATTCCACCGTTGCAATATACTCGCCGTCCGGCGTGATGCTGATTTGCTCCGGTCGTATTCCCACCAGCAATTGATTGACCCGCAGTTGCCGGTTGATCAGAACAACCCCAAACGGAATGAGCACTTGTTTCTCTATGCGAGCCGGCACCAGATTCATTTTGGGAGACCCGATAAACTCCGCCACGAACCGATTGGCGGGGTCGCCGTACAGTTCCTGCGGTGAACCGAGCTGGACTATTTGTCCCTCGTTAAGAAGAGCGATGCGATCTCCCATTGTCAGGGCTTCCGCCTGGTCGTGCGTAACGTGAATCGCGGTAGTCTTGAGCTTTTTTTGCAACTGCACGATCTCCCGTCGCATTCTTGCCCGAAGATCAGCGTCGAGATTGGACAACGGTTCGTCAAAAAGAAACAATGCCGGTTGGCGGATAATTGCCCGACCGAGGGCCACACGCTGCCGCTGGCCGCCGGAGAGTTGCGCCGGGTAGGCATCGAGCCTGTCGGCCAGCCCCAGGGTCTGCGCCACCTGGTGTACCCGGCAGTGTCTTTCCCCACGACCAAACCCGGCCACCCGCAGAGGGAAAGCCAGGTTTTTCGCCACTGTCATGTGGGGATAAAGGGAGTAGTTCTGAAACACCAGGGCCACGTTGCGGTCCCGCGGACGGAGGTGATCGACCCGCCGATCGGCAATGTATATCTCTCCCCGGTCGGCCTCTTCCAGCCCGGCCACCAGCCGTAATAATGTCGTCTTTCCACAACCGGACGGCCCCAACAGTACCAGTAGTTCGCCGCCGGTCAACTCGAGGGAGATGTCTCGAAGAACTTCAACACCATCGAAAGACTTGCCGAGATTGCGAATCGCCAGCCCGCTCATTCAGCTCATATCCTGTATATTCGCCTGGTGGATCCTGAAATTCCTGCTTCTGTCCCGCAAGCTCTGAGGAGGTTCAACGGCGGTTGTCATAAATAATTGTCCAAAATCTCCCAGTGATTGCATCAGTGCTTCCGACCGTTGCCGGTCCAACTCGGCAAACACTTCATCCAGCAGCAGCACCGGTTTGATTTTGCGAGCATCGCGCAGCCAGCAATAAACGGCCAGCTTGAGAGCAATGGCGGCTGTGCGACATTCCCCCTGCGAGCCGTGGGTGCGGGCCGGGTAATCGCCTATCTGAAACATGATCTCATCACGATGGGGACCGGTTAGAGAAGCTTTCAGCAGTGATTCACGTTGGCGCTGCCGTGCCAGAGCCGCCTCGAACGACTGATGAATGGTTTTGATATCGGTGCCGTCACCATCGACAGAAAACGAAGGTTGGTAGGTTAGCGACAACCGGCTCTGCCCGGCTATATCGGCATAGTAGTCTCCCGCCAGGTCGTCCATCCGGTCGATAAAGCGTTGCCGCGCTGCCATAACCTCGGCGCCATGGTTAATCATCAGGCTGTCAAAGGGTGTGGTATCGCCGTCCGCTTTGAGACAGGCGTTCTTCTGCAGCAAAGCTCTCTGGTAGTCCGTCAGATGGGACAGGTAGGAACATGAATACTGCGAAAGATAGATATCCAGAAAGCTGCGTCGCCCCGAGGGCGGTCCGGATAGTATCTGACCATCCTCCGGACCCAGCGATACTGCGGCGTGCGCTTCATACAATTCGGTGATCGGCACCGTAATGTCGTCGATAGTAACCTTGCGGCGTGCTCCCCTTTGATAAGCCACCGCCACCGTGCTGCTTCTACCCCGGCACTCTATATCACCCTCCAGCCGATAAACTTCCTGGCCGTGTCGCAACAGAATTATGTCCGCCGCTCGTCGCTGCGAACGTCCCAGACAAAGTACGAATAGTGCCTCCAGCAGGTTGGTTTTACCGGCGCCGTTGTTTCCATAGAAGATATTTACCGTGGGCGAAAAGTTTGCTGACAGTTGCGTGAAATTACGAAAGTCGACAATCGAAAGGTGTGCTATATTCATGAACCAAATCACAAAAAACGGCGGATGTTCGGAGATTGTCCCATAGGCAGGCTCCGGTCATACCTGGTCACAGATGAAGTTAAACCGCAATACACCAACACTCTGTAAAACCAAAACCCATCCCCGTAACCGGTATCACCCTTTCTATTATGCGAGAGACAAGCTCCCGCTTTACGCAGATCGGAATCACTATATCCGGGAACAACCTTCTGACACCTGCCATAATTGGTTCTCGTTGGTCACACTCAGTCAGCCAATCGCAGGGGCATCACCAAGCAGAGAAACTCTTCCTTGCTTACCTCCGGGCTGTAGACCAGGGCTGCCGCCACCGCTGAAGAGAGTTCAAAAATAACCTCTTCACCGTCTACTTTATTCAGCACATCAGTGATATACGTAGCGTTGTAGCCAAGTTCAATCTCATCACCGGTGTAATCACACTCGATCATTTCTTTGCCTTCGCCACCCATATCTGCGTTGGCTGTGGATAGCGTCAGCAGGTTCTTTATTATACTGAATTTTACCTGGTGGGTGAGTGCATTGGATAGAATTGATACCCTTCGAACCGCGCCGGCCAGGTCATTTTTAGATACCGTCATTTTTTTGTCGTTATCTGCCGGTATTACCTGCTCAAAACTCGGGTAAGGACCTTCAATAAGCCTTGAACTGAGAATAATGTCACCCATATTGAAGATAATATTGTTCTCGCCGAATATAATACCTACGTCGCTACTCTCCCCCGGCAGCAGTTTGGGAATAAGGTCCAGTACTTTGGGCGGAATTATGACATCCTCGTGTAATCCTTTTAATTTCTTATTCTCCACCGCAAACTTTGCCAGCCGGTGACCATCAGTAGCCACCATCTGCATCTGATCGCCCTGCGTCTGCCACAACACTCCGTTCAGTGCTGGTCGTGTTTCATCATCAGAACAGGCAAAGGTCACCTTGCGGATCATCTTGACCAGGTCCGATCCGCTAATCCGGATTTCCTTCTTCGTGTTTACCGCCGGTAGTTTGGGAAAATCTTCCGCCGCCACAGTGCCGATTCGATAGGAGCCGTTCGGTATTTTTATCTCCACCCGGGAACCGCTGGTTTCAAAACTGATCTCTGTCTCCGGCAGTTCTTTGACTATATCGAAAAGGATGCGAGCCGGCATCGAAACGGATCCTTTCTTGTTTACCACACAGTCAATAGAAGTAGAGATCGATATATCAAGGTCCGTCGCGGAAAGCTTGATCTTATTCTCCAGCGCTTCAATTAGAATGTTCGTCAGGATTGGCAGTGTTGACTTAGTTGGTACTACCTGCAGAATATACTGCATGTACCCACTGAGCTTGGATTTTGGTACGGAGAATTTCATCGATATTTTCCTCTATTAGATTATTTTTCCACAACTAATTATAACTATTCAGTATCTTTATATATATAATTTAATTAATATAGGCTCTGGATATGTTTATATTTATGCCGCCACTACAACATAACATTGCTTTGACTTTAATACCAATGGTTTAATCCGGCTTATTATTTAGAGTCTTTTCCCCTTACACGGTAATAACCTGTGAACAACCAATCTGGTTTGACGACAACCTGATGATACACAGAACTTCCAATTTCTACACACATTAGTTATTCACAACTGTCTAATAAAGTAAAGACGCTGAAAGTTGGTCAATCTTTGTTCGGAAAGTTGGATCAGTAGCCATCCTTTTTGTAATCAGATCGCAGGCATGAATTACCGTGGAATGATCACGTCCTCCAAAGGCGGCGCCGATAACTTTCAGGGAACTGTCGGTCAGGCATCGGGAGAGGTACATAGCAGCCTGTCGCGCCAGCGCTATATGAGATGTTTTTTTCTTGGCTTGCATCATTTCAATCTCGATATGGAAAAACTCCGCGGCTTTTTCCTGAATTGTTTTGATCGTCACTTCCCGACGCTGTAGCGTAAGGTTATCCACGAGCACTTTGTGGGCCAGTTCCGCATCAACGGGGACCCCTTTAAGTGAAGCATAGGCCAACAGTCGAATCAGAGCACCCTCCAGTTCCCGAATGTTGGTAGAGATTCTGTCGGCAATCAGTCGCACCACCTCTCCAGGTACACTGATGCCCTCAGATTCCAGCTTTTTCTGCAGGATGGCCATACGATTTTCCAAATCCGGTGCCTGCAGATCTGTTACCAGGCCCCAGGAGAAACGGGACAACAGGCGAGCCTCCAGCCCCTTGATCTCCTTCGGGGGGCGATCTGAAGTCAGAATAATCTGTTTACCCAGATGGTGAAGAGTATTAAAAGTATGAAAAAACTGCTCCTGCGTTGACTCCTTGCCGGTGAAGAACTGGATATCGTCGATAATCAGCACGTCGACATTGCGGTACATCCGGGTAAAATCAGGTATTGAACGGTCGGAGATGGCGGCTATGAAGTCAGAGGTGAATTTTTCAGAAGTGGCATAAATTACTCTTTTGGAGGGAAAGGTGGCCAGAATGGTATTACCGATAGCCTGAACAATGTGTGTTTTCCCCAGCCCCGTACCGCCATAAATCAGTAGCGGATTATACTTGGAAAGTCCGTGAGCCTCCGCAACCGCCATTGAAGCGGCGCAGGCAAATTCATTAAAACCACCCACCACCAGCGAGTCAAAATCATACTTGGCATTGAGATTACACTGGCTGGACAACCTCCCGGCTTCGGAACTATTGGTCGGCGTAGCAGATAAACTTTCCAGATTGAGAAATTCCTGCTCCTCGGAATGGCTATTACTGCCGGCCAGGTAAACCACGTTGTATTGGTGCCCCAGCGCCTCAGTGAAGGCTTCATCAATGAGGTCACCAAAGTGGCTGTCAATCCAATCAGCTACGAACTGGTTGGGAACGGTAATAGTAAACTCTCCATCACCGTTTACTTTGCCTTTCGTTGGCTTGAACCAGGTGTTAAACGACTGTTCCGTCAGTCGACGCGAAATGTACAACAGACAGTCTTTCCATTCCGGCGAGTTGGTAGTTTCTGGTGTATTCATCAAAATTCCCCTGCTAAGTTATGAACCGGGCTGCTCGACAGCCACCAGTGTGTCATTTGTCCCTACTCTCTTAATCCAAAGGGGGCAGCAATCCACCACCCACAAGTTATCAACAAATTACAGCAATGAAGTAAAAGCTAACCCAAACCATAACAAGTGACTAAGAAGCTCCCCGCGTCACCTGCCAACAACTTACTAACATTATAGTAATCAACAGCTTTCACACA
The DNA here is from genome assembly GCA_043811375.1 of bacterium. Lineage (GTDB taxonomy): Bacteria > Zixibacteria > MSB-5A5 > GN15 > FEB-12 > JBDRNJ01. Next base: position 72,860 of record JBDRNJ010000039.1, read on the forward strand.
CTTAGATAGACCCGATCGAAGCCTCAGTCAAGGCGGCTCCGGTATTTATTTCCTCATTTTCTGAAGTGATTACATCAAGCGTTGTTAGGCCGACATATTATCGGCATAGCCCGGGCCGACACTGGTGTGTAGGTGGTCTGTTTATATTAGCCGATGAATGAAGAGTATCTTTGGCAAAGGTTTATCGGCCCGGCATATTTTCGATAGCCTGAGCGAGGTTTTCAAACAGGGCAATTTCTTGCGCGGTGCCTTCCACAGAGACAGGGTGCCCGGTGTCGGCGCCTTCGCGTATGGATGTCATCAGCGGCAGCTCGGCCAGAAGAGGTACGCCAAGGCGCTGAGCCAATTGTTTGCCGCCATCTTTGCCGAAGATATAGTCTTTTTGGCCATTGTTGTCGTAGTAAGACATGTTCTCCACCACGCCGATAACTTTAAGTTTTGTTTTCTCCGCCAGCTTGGCCACCCGGCCGGCCACGTTAGTGGCTGCGACCTGGGGGGTGGTTACCACCAGCAGTTCGGCGGAAGGGATTGCCTGGGCGATAGTCAGGGTAACATCACCGGTTCCCGGCGGCAGATCCAGAAACAAGTAGTCCAGGTCGTTGTCCCACATAACGTCACTAAGAAATTGGCTGACAGCCTTGTGTAACAATGGACCACGCCATATCACCGGCTCGTCCACTGAGACGAAAAAGCCCATCGATATGACCTGCATATTGTCGGTTGAGCGCAACGGAACCAACTTGTCGTCGATAGCGGTCGGTTTACCTGTAATGCCCAACATACCGGGGATAGAGAAACCGTAAACATCGGCATCAAGTAGACCGACCTTACGGCCGAGGTGAGCAAGGGAAGCGGCGAGATTGGCCGTGACGGTCGATTTGCCGACGCCGCCCTTGCCGGATGAAACGGCAATAAACCGTTTGGCGAAGTTGCTTACCGTAGCTGACGGCTGAGAGCCTTTTTGAGCATGACCGAGTTTCTCACGCAGTCGCTGGCGTTGCTGTTCGGTCATAACGTCGAATTCCACCTTTACGGAATCGACCCCTTCCAGACTTTTTACCCCATCTGTGATATCGTCGACAATTTTCGCTTTCAGTGGGCAGCCGGGTACGGTCAGGGTGATACCGACGGTCACTTCACTGCCGTTGATGTTGACGAACTTGACCATATCCAGTTCGGTCAGCGGCCTTCTCAATTCGGGATCATTAATCCCGCTGAGGACATCCATCACAGCTTGCTCAGTAACCATATCTCCTCTTTCCGTTCGGGTCTTACTTACTCACAACAGACTTGCCTGATCAATGTTCCCGGTGCGACAGCCAGTCTACATCCCTTTGTACGGGTTCGGTCCCACCGTTTCAATCACCTCCAGGAAATCATCCAATATCTTGGGTATCCGGTCATAATCCGTTATTGACAACTCGTGTACCTGGACCCGATCCTCCTCCAAGACTAGTTGTTTCAGCTTCTCGCGGACATTATCCATCCGGTATTCGGCCAGTTCACTACCTTTGACAAAATGGCATTGATAGTCATCACCTGATCGGCATCCCAATAATATAACCCCGTCGAAACCTGAGGCCAGGGCATCGCTGATCCAAACCGTATTGATCGATCCCAGGCAACGCAGCGGGATCATACGGACCATGGCATTGTACTTAAGCCGTTTGAATCCGGCCATATCAACCGCGGGGAGAGCATCATTTTCGCAGACAAAGCACAGGATGCGGGGTTTTTCATCGAATTCATCCGGGATATGGATACTCTTAATCATCTGCGAGATCATGTTGATACTGAAGTTCTTGAAAGAAACAATGCGCTCCGGGCAGGCACCCAAGCAGATGCCGCAGCGACGGCAGCGGAACGGATTGGGCAGAGGCGTCCCTTTGTCGTCCTCGTCCAGGGCACCAAAGGGACATTCCTCGGTACAGCGCTTGCACTGGGTACAGCGCTGCATGAAAAAGTCCGGGAAAGAGAGATCACCGGCTCGCGGGTGCACGGCAGCCCCTCTGGCGATTGATTCAACCGCCTGTATGGCTTTCAGGGCTGCCCCCCAGGCATCGTTGGCGGCGGTGCTCAGGTCCATCGGCATCCGCACGGCCCCTGCCGCATACATGCCGGTGCGTCGGGTTTCATAGGGGAAACAGATGAAGTGTGAATCAGGGAAACCGTATTTCAGCGTGGGCAGATCGGTACCCAGGCGGTAGGCCAGGTTCAGGATTTTGGCGCCTTTCTCAGCGCTTTCGGCCTCTTTTTTGCCGTCGGCGGTTTGCCCGTCTGGGACCGCTTCTTCCGTTGCCGGGGTCTCGCCTTCCGGCTGGGCGTCAGGTCCGGCCTCAACTTCATCATCTTCGTCGACCTTGGTGGTCGGCACCATACCGGTGGCCAGTACCACCATCTCGGCATTGATAGTCACATCTTCGCCCAGCAGTGTCTCTTCGACCCGGATGGCCAGTTTGCCGTCGGCCGCCTTGCTGACGCCGGCGAGCTCACCTTTGGTCAGGAAAAGGGCGTCGTCGTCCTGGGCGTGAGCGTAGAAACGCTCGTACTGAGCCGGCGACCGCAAGTCCTTGTATATAATATAAACTTTGGTGTCCGGGCTGTACTCCCGGATATACATCGCCTGCTTCAGCGATACCCGGCAGCAGACAGCCGAACAGTAAGGCAGATGTTCCTCATCGCGCGAACCGGCGCACTGGATAAAAGCCACGCTGGCGGGTGCTTTACCGTCGGAGGGTCGCTTGATTTCACCGGCGGCGGCCATTTCTTCCATCTGGATGTTGGTAATGACATCAGGCGAGACGCCGAAACCCCATTTGCCGAGCTTCTGGGGATCGTAAGGTTTCCAGCCGGTCGCCTGGACAATGGAACCGACGGTTATCATATGGCCGCTATTGCCGTTTTGCAGGGTTACTTCCAGCTTGCCCGGTTGTCCTGCTGTTTTAGCCACGAATGTTGACTTATGGACAGTGATGCCGGAGTCATTTTCGACTTCCTGGGCCAGTTGCGCATATCCGGAATCTTCCAGTTCCCGATACGGCGGTCGTTTGGGGAAGACTTTGCGGAACTTGGTGGCCCAGCCACCGAGTTGTGCTTCCTTTTCAATCAGGTGCACTTTGTAGCCGGCCGCAGCGGCTGATTTGGCGGCCGTCATGCCGGTGATACCGCCCCCGACCACCATGATATCTTTGCTGGTTTCTTCAGTGTACGGCTCCGGCGGTTCGCTGTTTTGCAACCTGGTGATGCCCATACTGATATGATCTTCGGCCAGCATCTGGGTGTCTTCGTCGTTGGGTTCATGGCACCAGGCGACGTGTTCGCGCAGATTGGCCCGGTCGGTAAGAATCTCAGGACCGAAATCAAACAGTTCCGGGAATACTCTCAGTGAGCAGCCGGCCACCACCACCCGGTTGAGTTCTTCACTCTTGATATCTCCCCTGATGAGATCAACACCCTCCGGGGAGCACAGGATGTCATGGGCCTTGCACACGGCCACTTTGGCGGAGGCATCGGTCACTAACTTGTCGATATCGATCGAAGACCCGATCTCACAGCCTTTACAGATATATACACCAACTTTTGTATCCATCACTTATCTCCTTGCCCCGGCGGTTACTGCTTTCAGGGCGGCTCCGGTGGCGTCCTGAATGGAGGCTGAAACATCGACCGGTCTCACTACGGTGCCCGCACCAATAAGACCGTCCGTCGGTTCGGACACCATGAATCCGAAATCATCTCGAGTCGTCTCCACCGGCGGTGGCTCATCGGCGGTGTTGGGCACCATGCCGGTCGCCAGTATGGCCAGATCGACCTCGGTTTCGGTGATCTTGCCGGTCAGCGTGTTTTCGGCGTGCAGGACCGGGTTGCCGTTGTTGTCAACGATTTTAGCCACCTTGCCGCGGTGGAAATGCATCTTCTCGTCCTGTTGCATTTTCACGTAGAAGTCTTCCCAGCGTCCGGGTGAACGGACATCTATATAGAACAAGTGGATTTCCGCATCCGGGTACTGCTCGCGCACGTAAGTGGCCTGTTTCATGGAGGCCATGCAGCAGATAGTTGAGCAATAGGGCAGGTGGTTGTCGTCGCGGGAACCGGCGCACTGCACAAAACCAACGCTCTTCAATTCCTTACCGTCCGACGGGCGCTGGATTTTACCCTCGGTGGGGCCGTTATGTGACGCCAGCCGCTCCATCATGACGTTGGTGATGACGTTCGGTACGCTGCCGAAGCCGAGATTTTCGATTTTGGCGGCATCGTACGGTTTCCAACCGGTGGCCCAGACAATAGCGCCGACTTTGGCGGTGATCGTCTGTGGCTGCATGTCAAGATCGATGGCACCATACTGGCAGGCCTCGGCGCATTTTTTCATAAGCTCATCGGCGGCGTATTGTGGATCAACGACATAGCGACAGGGGTAAGCCATCAAGTGCGGCAGATAGATCGCTTTGGTCTTGTCCATGCCGTAGTTGAAATCGTTATCGCGTTCGATTTCGCAGACCTTGGCGCAGTCGCCGCAGGCGGTGCATTTTTCATTGACGAAACGGGGGCTAAGCTTGATCGTCACTTCGTAATTACCGGCCGAACCGGAGATTTTCTCCACCTCGGCCAGCGTCATCACCCGGATATGCGGGTTGATGCGAATCCTCTTGAGATTGATTTCGATACCGCAACTCGGCGGGCAGAGCTTGGGGAAATACTGGTTCATTGAGGCCACCCGCCCCCCCAGCGAGGGCTGGCGTTCCAGCAGAATCACCTGCCGGCCGATCTCGGCTGTCTCTATAGCGGTGGTGATACCGGCGACACCGCCGCCCACCACCAGGGTATCGGCTTTGATTTCGCTCGGGACCGGTTCAATTTCGGCCATGTCAAACTCCTTACGATATTCCTGCCCGCGCTACGGCGGACCGCATTATTTCCGTTATCGACTGCGATAACTTTGCGAAAAATTTCACAAAGGTATTCAAATTAACAGGCAGCGATCACGCTGCCTGTTCACAGTCAGCCCGCAAATAAAACGCCACCGGCGATGTTGTCAAGGGGAATGTAAGGGGGGGGCAGTAAAGCTGCTTCTGTTGCCGGTGGCCGGCATTAGCAGGGTGTTGAAAAAGTATTCTATTATCCTCAATTACCAACACAATCGCCACCCCCGTAAAAGGGCCGGTTGTTAAGGTAAGCGCACGAGGATGTACCCACTACGAAACTTAAAGCAGCATCACTACCTTCCCCACTTGCCCACCGCCATCCGCCAGCCTTATCTTCCCTCATAATGCTGCAAACCTCGATTCAGAACTATGAGTAACCGCAACCCGTCATCCCTCGCCCGTCGTCACTGGGGGCTGGTGATACCTGTTCTGGCGCTGGGGATCTATCTATACAACGCTTACCCGGAGCCGGGGTGGATCGATTCCGGCGAGTTGGCGGCAGTGGCCCACACTCTCGGTGTGGCGCACCCGCCGGGATGTCCGCTCTACGTGCTGATTGCGCGCTGTTTCGTGGCATTGATTCCGGGGTCGTTTTTCCCGCTGACTCTGCTCTCGGCGCTGGCGGTCTCGGCCGGGCTGGCGTTTTTGCTGTACCTGCCGCCGTTTCGCCGGACAAACGCCGATCGTTTTGCCGGGGCGGCAATCGTATTGGCACTGGCACTGGCGCCATCGGTCTGGAAACAGGCCACTATTAATGAAGTCTACGCCCTGCAATTCGGCCTGCTTTGCCTGTTTATTTACTGCTGGTGGCAGGTTGACTCGTGGCGTCGGCTGCCGCTTTTGGCCTACTTAGCCGGGCTGTCGTTTGCCGTACACCAGACGGCTATCTTTCTGATTCCCTTTCTGTTGGAAGCAATATGGGACCGGCGGCGAAAACTGAGTGCCTGGCTGAGCCTGATCGGTTTCGGCCTGCTGGGAACCACACCGTATGCCTACATGCCGATTCGCTTTGCTGTCGGCCCGGTTCTTAACTGGGGCGGTACGCACCGCTGGGATGCCTTCTGGCGACATGTCACCGGTTGGCAGTACGCAAATTACGCCGGAATCGAAAGCTGGGAGGTATTCAAACTCTGCCTGAAGGACCTGGGCGGCTGGTTGTGGGCATGTTTCCCGGCAGCTTTGCTGCCGTTGGCGGTGATTGGATTATTTGGTCTTGCTATGGACAGGAAAAAGAGGCGACGCCTCCGGATCATGCTGGCCGGTTTTGCGGCTGCTATTCTGTTCGGGCTCAATTTTGCCAGCGAGGACGTGGAAGCGTTTTACTTGCTGGCGTTCATAATGATAGCCGTCTGGGTGGGTTACGGTATTGTATTGCTGGCGAGTCGATACGGCAAAACAGGTCAGGCAACGGCTGTCCTGGCCGTGTTGTCGGTGCTGATACTGCTGCCATCCCATTTTACACAACTGAATCGGCGTGATTTCCGTCTGGCCACCAACTGGGTCAGGGACGCCGCCGAGACAATTCCCACCGGCGGGATAATACTGACGGCCGAATGGGACCACTACTCGCCATGGCTTTACCTTCGCTTTGTCGAGGGATGGCGCAAGGATCTGTTTCTGCTGGATACGGAACTTCTGCGGCGGTCGTGGTTTCCCGATTTTGTCCGCCAGGCGGCTCCGCAGCGCTATGCCCGGGCCAAAGTGGCCCTCGAAGTATTAAGATCGCAGATTGATCTGTTTGAATCCGGGCAATCATTTGATACCGCCACCATCGAACAGGCCTATGCCGACGCCATCTACCGGTTGTCTCTGGGGCAGGCGGGACCGGTTTTTATCGACTGGACCTTCCAGCGGCATTACCTGCGCGGGGCGCATGAAGTACCCTGGGGATTGATTCCACGCGCTTTCCGGCATGATGAGGCGATAGCATCGCCTCCTGTCTGGCCCGCATACCGCAATGACACGGCCCAGGCTTTCGATGACCAACGCTCCCGGCGGCAGTTGGAGGGTTATCGTCGCGCCCGGCAGATATGGCAGGCTTACCTGGTGCGGCTGCGTCAGCAGTGAGGGGCGCGCCCCTGTAATGATCGTCGGTGCCCACACTTAACACACAACTTTGAAAAAAGGTTATTGACAGGACCCACAACCGCCATGTTATCTTGTGGTAGATGCCTGAGAAGCATTAATCATAAACCAAGAACTTAGAACTGGAAGGGAACGGAAATGAAAAAAGTAACCCTGTTGGCGGTACTGGTGCTGGCGGTAGGCCTGATTGCTTACGCCGGTGAGGAAGCGCAATGGTTTGATATGGAAAACTGCGCTTTCTGCAGCAATATGTGCAAGAACCCCGAACTGATCGACCATATGATCTGGGAGCATCACAACATCGCTAATGGTATGCTCTCCATCACGACGGTCGAGCCGGAGTTCAAGGCTCCGTATACCGAAGCGATGGATGCCATGAAGAAGCTGGGAGAGGCGATGGAGGTCGGTAAAGTCGATATGGCCGAGCTCAAACTGTGTGGCGCCTGCCAACACTACGGCACCCTGGAAGCGGCCGGCGCCAAATCTGAATACATCTTTGGCGAGGCCGCCGACATTTTCCTGATGACTTCCGATGATCCCGAACTGGTCAAAAAGATCCAGGAATATGGCCAGCGGAATAATGACGAAATGGCCAAGATGGAGGCAGCCAAGAAAAAAGCTGAGTAGTTACCCGGTTGCGTTTGGCACCGGTCATCAGTGTGGACTGAAAAAACTGTCCCAACCAAATGGCGTCAGGCAATACTGCTTGACGCCTTTGGTGTTGAGGGCCTATGCTCAATCGTGAAAGCAACGACCGGGACGAGCGTGACGATCTTAGCGATGTTTCGGAAAGCATAACCGAAGGCATTTAACGATGGCGACTCAATCGGAAAACACGGGCTCTGACATCAGGCCGTCGGATTTTCTCCAGCCGGCTAACCTGCTGAGCCTGTCGCGTATTTTGCTCACGCCCGTCATAGGCTATTTCCTGTCTCAACCCGATTCGCAAGCGACTCTTATCTGTGTCATTCTGCTGATCATAGCGGCCATTACTGACGGCCTGGACGGGTATGTCGCCCGGCGAATGAATCTGACCGGTCGATTGGGGATGATTCTCGATCCGCTGGCCGATAAGATCATGGCTGCCGCGCTGGTGATATTGTTGATATTTTTCAGGGATTTCCCCTTCTGGTTGGCGGCTGCCATCGTCGGTCGTGACCTGGCGATCCTGGCGACGGGCACCCTGCTACTGAAAGGGAGCGCCACAGTCACCCCCTCCAGCCTGACCGGCAAATACACTTTTGCTGCCATTGCCGTTTTGCTGGGCAGTTATGTTATCCGGTTTGAATTCGGCCAATTATTAATGACGTACCTGACGGTGACGCTGCTGTCGGTATCGACCATCATTTATGTCGGACGCTTTGTTGACCTGAAACGTGGCTCACCGTTCAAGCCGTTTGTCGACCGCCCGGTGTATCGGATAATCAGGGTGGCGTTGACCCTGGCGGTGTCGGCTGTGTTTCTGTACCGGCTGGCCGGGTTCCTGATGAATGGGTAGCAAACAGCTCGGGCAACTCCGAGCATCACCCCCCCGAAAGGTCTTTACAACAACTGCCGATTAGGATAAATTAAACAGCTAAATGAGAATCGGAGAGTGAGAGACCAGTGGCGACAAACTTCAATACTTTCAAGGACGGTTTTTCCCTGCCGGAGGCGGAAAAAGGTATCCTGGATTTCTGGGAAACCAACCGGGTCTACGAAAAGGTCCAGCAGGCCGCCAAAGACCGGCCGCATTTTGTTTTCTACGAAGGGCCGCCATCGGCCAACGGCGAGCCGGGAGTGCATCATGTAATCTCACGCACGATCAAGGACCTCATCTGTCGCTATCGGAGTATGCGGGGGTTTCGGGTCGACCGTAAAGCCGGCTGGGATACGCACGGTTTGCCGGTGGAGATCGCCGTTGAAAAAGAGCTTAAACTTGAAAGCAAAGCTAAAATATATGAGTACGGCATCAGCAAGTTCAACCGCCAGTGCCGCAAATCGGTTTTTAAGCATGTGACCGACTGGAACGAAATCACTCGCCGCATCGGCTACTGGCTCGACCTGGACGACGCCTATATCACACTAACCAATGACTACATCGAATCGGTCTGGTGGATTCTCAAGACCTTTTTCGATCGCGGACTTATCTACAGCGGCTATAAGACAGTGCCGTTCTGCCCCCGTTGCGGCACCGGCCTGTCCAGCCACGAGGTAGCCCAGGGGTACGAGACGGTGCGGGACCCGTCGATTTTCGTCAAGGTCCGGGCAGCCGACGGCGATTTCAGTTACCTGGTCTGGACCACCACACCCTGGACACTGCCCTCGAACGCCGCGTTGTGCATGAAAGCCGATGCCGACTACGTGACCGTCGAACACGAAGGGGAGAAACTGGTGCTGGCTGCGGCGCTGGTGGAGCGTATGTTCGGCGAGAATAAAGAGGTCATCGAGCGGCATAAAGGAAGTGATTTCCTCAAACGACGTTACCGGCCGCTGTTTGACATATTTACCGATCAAGCTGATCAGGCCTATTATGTCATCAACGGTGATTTCGTCACCCTGGAGGACGGCACCGGTATTGTCCATATAGCGCCCGGTTTTGGAGCCGACGACTATGAAATCGGCCGGAGCTTCGGACTGCCGGTTTTTCAGGCGATCGAGGCCAGCGGTATCTTTAAGGATTTTGCCGGCAAATACGCCGGGATGTTTATCAAGGATGCCGACCCGGTGATAATAGCTGACCTCAAATCAGATGGGCGACTGTTCAAGCAGGAAATCTACGAGCACAGCTACCCCTTCTGCTGGCGGTGCGAATCGCCCCTGATCTACATTGCCCGGCAGTCGTGGTACTTGAAAACAACCGAGTTCAAACAGCAACTGATTGACAACAGCAATGCCATCAAATGGTGCCCGGATGAGATTCGCACCGGCCGGATGCAGGACTGGCTGGAAAACAACGTCGACTGGGCGCTCTCACGCGAACGCTTCTGGGGCACGCCGCTGCCGATCTGGATTTGTGACGAAGAGAACTGTGGCCAAAAGATTGCGGTCGGCTCCATTGAGCAGTTGCGGCGGGAGGCGGTCAACCCCCCGGACGAGATCGACCTGCATAAGCCGATGATGGATGAAATCAAGCTGACCTGTCGGTGTGGTCAGACTATGAGCCGGGTACCGGAGGTGATCGACGTCTGGTTTGATTCCGGCGCCATGCCGTACGCCCAGTGGCATTATCCGTTTGAAAACAAAGAGGAGTTCGAGAGCAAGTACCCGGCCGACTTCATCTCCGAGGCGGTGGACCAGACCCGGGGCTGGTTTTATTCGCTGCTGGCTATCTCCACGCTGCTGTTCGGCAAACCGCCGTTTAAGAATGTCATCGTGATGGAGATGATTCTCGACAAGGAAGGCAAGAAGATGTCCAAGAGCAAAGGGAACGTTGTTAATCCCTTTGCTGTCATTGATCGTTTCGGTGCCGATCCGCTGCGCTGGTACCTGGTGTCCACTTCGCAACCCTGGCTGCCGATCCGGTTTGACTTGGACATCCTGGCGGAAGTGGTGCGCAAGTACTTCGATACCCTGCGCAACACTTATTCGTTCTTTGCCATTTACGCCAATGTCGACCACGTGGCCGAGTCGGCACAGGCAGCCGATCAGTCGATCGAAGAATATCTTCAGAGCAAGGCCGATCGGCCGGAACGGTTCGATCTCTGGATCGAATCGCGCTACCAGAGCCTGGTCAAAAAGGTCACGCATGGCTTTGACAACTATGAGATCACCCGGCCGGTGCGCAGTATCCAGACGTTTGTCATTGATGACCTGTCCAACTGGTACGTGCGCAATAACCGCCGTCGCTTCTGGGCCGGCGGTGACGATCCGTCCAAAATGCGCGCCTACCTGACTCTGTATCGCCTGTTGACGGGGATTTGCCGGTTGACGGCGCCGGTGACACCGCTTTTCTCGGAACTGTTATTCCGTGAACTTACGATGGCCGATGGTTATCCGGATAATGCGCTGACATCGGTGCATGCGGCTGCTTATCCGCAGACGGACGAGTCCGGGATCGATTCCCAACTGGAAGAAAGTATGCAACTGGTGCAGAAGATCGTATCGCTGGGTCGAGCGGTTCGTTCGCGCAAGAATCTCAAAGTCCGCCAGCCGTTGTCGCGTATCCTGATTGCGTTGCCTTCGCATACCGACCAGAAGGGCCTTGAGGGCTACCTTGATATCGTCAGGGAGGAACTTAATATCAAGGAGATCGTGTTCAGCACTGAGGCCGAGCAGTGCGTCAACCTGGCGGCTCGCCTCAATTTCAAGACCGCCGGACCGAAACTGGGTGCCGATGTCAAGAAAGTGGCTGCGCAGTTGAGCCGACTCGATTCGGAAACAGTGCAGCAAGTCGCCGCATCCGGACAGTTATCCCTTGATGTTGACGGTCGGCAGATCAACCTTGCCGGTGAGGATGTCCAGATTATCCGCAAAGACAAGCCGGGTTACGCCGTGGAAAGCGATGGTTCGGTTACGGTGGCCCTGGTGACGGTGTTGACTGAAGAATTGATAGGTGAAGGGTTCGCCCGCGAAATCGTCAACAAGATTCAAAATATGCGCAAGAGTTCCGGTTTGGATATAACCGACTACGTTGATGTTCGTGTCAGTTCATCTGAGCGATTGAGAGAAGCGGCCGAACAGCACGACGAGTTCATTCGGCGGGAAACGCTGGCCCGCCGGATCGAGTTCACCGATGCGGAAATGGTCGGCGACGGCAAAGAATGGAATATTAATGGTGAGAAGGCCGCCATCGCGGTGGCGAAGGCATAGGATGGGAGGTAGCCATGCGCAAGACCGATCTGAAGAAATATGAAAAACTGCTGCTGGAGAAAAAAAAGTCCCTCCTGGAACAGATTGCGTCAACCATGAAAGATCGGGTTTCGACAACTATCCGTGAATCAACCGGTGACATTTCATCCTATTCCTACCACATGGCCGATCAGGGCACCGATGCTATGGAACGGGAACTGGCTTTCATGTTTGCTTCCAAATCGGGCCGTCTCGTCTATCACATCGATCAGGCGCTGAAGCGTATAAAGGACGGTAGCTACGGTAAGTGCGTCAAATGCGGCAAACCGATCAGTTCCGCCAGGTTGACAGCCGTCCCTCACGCCCGGATGTGCATCGAGTGCAAATCAGCCGAAGAGGGTTCTAAAGCTGGTAGTTAGCAATCGCACAAGCCTGCTGACCCCCGCAGCGATCATCCTGGCCACCGTAGCCGTCGATCAGATTTCCAAAATCTGGGCAGTTAACCTGTTGGCGGAACAACCCACGCGGGAAGCGCTGGGTCGGTTTTTGATGTTCACCCTTGTTTATAACGAAGGCGGCGCCCTGGGAACCAGCTTCGGCTCCTCAACCTACTATCTCGTATCATCATTGATTATATTATCCTTTGTCCTCTACTACCTGTTTGTCAATCGTTATTCGGCTCGGATCGCCTGGCCGCTGTCCTTTACGGCGGCGGGGGCAATCGGCAATATCATTGATCGCATCAGGCTGGGTAAGGTGATTGACTTTATCGATGTTGATATTTTCGATATAAACCTGGCCGGCTTTCACCTTGATCGCTGGTGGACTTTCAATGTCGCCGATGCTGCTATAAGCTGCTCAATCGTGTTTTTGCTGTACACATTAATGTTTTCGCGTCACCGACAGGCGCCGGTATCAGCAATGGCTATCGATGAAATCGACTCGCAGCGAGCCAAAGAATCGGGCGGCCCCCCTCCCGACCACAGTTAAATTCTTGCGATCCAACAACATCCCAACTCGCCCGGTTGCAGGGGGCACCCTGGGGCAAAGTACAACCAGCCCGGCTCACGATCTTTGGCAGCGACAGCCTGAGACTGAAGATAGGTAATACTTTCGGGAATCTTGCTTATTCGCCAAAGACGAGGCGAACTGTCGAGAGTGATCGGGTGCATCTGTAATGTGCTCATACATAAGGTGATAGAAAGCCCCCCGGATTATTATAAGCCGGATGACGGGCGGGAGGTAAAAGGGTGAGATAATGAATTTTTTCACAACTTTTCCTTGACGGAAAGCCCTCTATTCACTATAGAGGGCTTCTGTGAAATGAATGACCTGTTGAGATTTATGGAGACTATTGTAGCTACTACGTTAGCCGTAAGCTAAATAATGAATCTGAAGGCAAGAATCAACACAATATATACTACCTGAGGAGACACAATGGCAGATCTTCCTAAGACCCCCATGTTGGATGAACTGGAGAAGGGTGCCTGGCCCAGCTTTGTTAAAGAGATAAAGATGGCTGCGAAAAGGAGCCCGATGTCCAGGGATCTTCTTGGTCAGTTGGAACAATCCTATAACGAGAAAATCGGCCACTGGAAACACGGTGGCATCGTCGGTGTTATGGGCTACGGTGGCGGTGTCATCGGCAGATATTCGGATTTGCCCGACAAATGGCCGGGTGTTTCCCATTTTCACACTATGCGCATTAACCAACCGGCAGGGTGGTTCTATAAGACTGATGCATTACGCGGTATCTGTGATATCTGGGAGAAGCACGGTTCGGGCATGACCAACATGCACGGATCAACTGGTGATATTATCCTGCTCGGTACCAACACTGATGCACTTGAGCCGATTTTCTCCGACCTGGCCAAAATAGACTTCGATATTGGTGGATCAGGCTCAGATGTTAGAACACCAAGCTGTTGTGTCGGACCGGCTCGATGCGAGTGGGCTTGCTATGACACCCTGGCGCTCACGCACGATCTCACAATGCATTTCCAGGATGAGATCCACCGTCCCGCTTTCCCATATAAGTTCAAATTCAAGATGTCCGGCTGCCCCAACGATTGTGTGGCCTCAATTGCCAGGGCCGACATGTCCATCATCGGTATGTGGCGGGACGCCATTCAGGTGGATAAAGACGCAGTCGCCGAGTATGCCGACAAGGGTATGGATATCAGGTCTGACGTGCTTGATAACTGCCCGGCCAAGTGCATGGAGTTCGACGGTAAGGAACTGCATATCGACGACAGTTACTGCCGCAAGTGCATGCACTGCATTAATGTCATGCCCAAAGCCCTTAGGCCCGGCAAGGACCGCGGCGCCACCATCCTCATTGGCTCCAAGGCACCCATCGTTGAGGGCGCCCTGCTCTCATCGGTGCTTTTCCCGTTCATCAAGATCGAAGCTCCGTATGACAAGATAAAGGATACGGTTGAAAAAATCTGGGATGTCTGGGGTGAGGAAGGCAAGAACCGCGAGCGTGTCGGCGAGTTTATACAGCGCGTCGGCATGGGCAATTTCCTGGAAGCCATCGAGGTAGAACCGGTAGCTGAAATGGTGGCGGCTCCTCGTGATAACCCGTACATCTTCTACGAAGAATACTTTGAAGAAGATGAGGGTGAAGAAGAAGAAAACGAAGGCTGATATCAGCCAACAGAACATGATATATCAGGATAGAGGTATCAGATATGACTGAAGCAACACAAGAGAGAAGAACTGATTACGGTCCGCCTCATTACGAGCGATTCTTACCGCCCGTGGTCAAGGCGAACTACGGCAAATGGAAGTATCACGAGATTCTGAAGCCCGGCGTGATGGTTCATGTTGGAGAATCGGGGGATAAGCTCTACACCGTCAGAGCCGCGTCGGGAAGGCTGTTGAGTATCGATAAAATCCGCATGTATTGCGATCTGGCGGATAAGTACTGCGACGGCTACATCCGTTTCACCAGCCGTCACAGCGTTGAGTTCATGACCACCAAAAAGGAAAACATAGATCCGTTAATCAGCGACCTTAAGAAGCTCGGCCATCCTGTGGGCGGTATCGGGAACGCTATCACCAGTATTGTTCATACTCAAGGCTGGGTTCACTGTCACTCGGCCGCAACCGATGCATCCGGTATCGTCAAGGCTGTGATGGACGACCTGATTGAGTATTTCGAGGAGAGGAAGCTGCCGGGTAAGCTGCGTATCGCCCTGGCCTGCTGCCTGAACATGTGCGGCGCGGTACACTGCTCCGACATCGCCATTCTGGGTATCCACCGCCGCCCGCCGCGTGCGAACCATGCATTGCTGAAGAAGCAGTGCGAAATTCCCAGCGTAGTGGCATCATGTCCTACGGCGGCTATCCGTCCGGCCACGGTCGACGGCAAACCGTCCGTGGAAATCATGGAAGAACGGTGCATGTTCTGTGCCAACTGCTTCACTGTCTGTCCGTCGCTGCCGATGAACGACCCGCTCAACGACGGCATATCCATCTGGGTTGGTGGTAAGGTGTCCAATGCTCGCACCGAGCCGATGTTCTCGAAACTGGCAATACCGTTCATCCCCAATAATCCTCCGCGCTGGCCTGAAGTGGTCACGGCTATCAGAGGTCTGGTTGAGTTGTGGGCCAAGAACGCCCGCAAATACGAGCGCATGGGCGAATGGATCAACCGTATCGGCTGGCCGCGATTCTTCAAGATGTCCGGTATCGAATTTGAAAAACAACACATAGATGACTTTAAACATGCCGGCCTGACATACAAACGGTCGACTCACTTGACGTTTTAAGAGGTATTCACGTGGCCAAGACGGTCGATGAAATTGCGGATGCCATGTTCAACCTGGTGAAGGACGCTCAGGGCCTGAGAAAACTGAAGGCTATGGATCTGATCAAGTCGATGAGGGAGTTCTTCGGCGATGAGGCTGACAAAAAGCTTTGCAAAGAGGCTATCAAGTCGCTCATCAACTCCGGCAGGTGTGTCTACACCTACTTCGGAGGCAGTTACATAGAGCTTCCACATAGGGAAGGCGCCGCGAACGACTGAGCTCCAGGCGCCCGGGGTTGGACATTAATGAGAGTAAGCATTCCGAGGCTGGTAATAGCCGGCCTGTCGGGCGATTCCGGCAAAACGCTGGTCAGCCTGTCCCTTCTGGCAGCACTGCGACGGAAGGGAACGGCTCTCTCTGTCTTTAAGAAAGGTCCCGATTACATTGATGCCGCCTGGCTGACTCGCACCGCCGGGTCGACTTGCCGCAATCTCGATACTTACCTGGTTGACACCGAAGGCGTCTGCCGGACATTTACCCGTTATGCCGCTGAAAGTGAATTGGCGGTCATCGAGGGTAACCGGGGACTGTTCGATGGTAGAGATGCAGAAGGGACACACAGTACCGCCGAGTTGGCCCGGCTGCTTCAGGCGCCGGTGGTGCTGGTAGTCAACTGCACCAAGGCCACCCGAACCGTAGCCGCTATCGTTAATGGTTGCCGCTCTTTCGATCCTCAGCTTAATCTGGCCGGAGTTATTCTAAACCAGGTCGCCGGTGAGCGACACGGTCGTGTCATAAGTGATGCCATCGAACGCTACTGCCGACTGCCGGTGCTGGGTCATGTGCCCCGCTTGCGGGATGAAGCAGCCCTCATTCCGGGACGTCATCTCGGCCTGGTGCCACCGGCGGAACACCGCAGTGATGCCGCTTTTGACGAACGGCTGGCTGGCGTGGCCACTACTCACCTTAATCTGGACCAACTGATCAGAATCGCGACTGAAGCGCCGCCACTGGAAATACCGGAGGCTGAACCCGTGGACACAATGGCGCCGTCAGTCCGGATCGGGTATTTCGACGACCCGGTGTTCACTTTCTATTATCCGGAGAATCTTGAAGCGCTGCAGGCTCATGGCGCCGAGTTGGTGCCGATTAATTCGCTCACGGCGCGGGAACTGCCGGAAGTGGATGCGCTCTATATCGGTGGCGGTTTTCCGGAAACACATGCCGCCCAATTGGCCGGCAATAGAGCATTGCTGGAAGCTGTGCGGCGACAAGCCGAGAACGGGTTGCCGGTGTATGCCGAATGCGGCGGGCTGATATTCCTGTCGCGAAGACTGATTGTGGGCGACAGTGTCTACCCGATGGCCGGTTTGTTGGAAATTGATCTGGGTTGGCAATCACAACCGGTCGGTCACGGTTATACCGAGTTGCATGTGGATCAACCCAACCCTTTCTTTGTAGCCGGCACCACTTTTCGCGGTCATGAGTTCCACTATACCGGGGTCCGGCGCGGTTCGAAGAACACGACCACTTGCCTGGAAGTCAAGACCGGAGTCGGGCTGGGCCGGGGCCGTGACGGACTGGTGTACAAGCAGGTCCTGGCCGCCTACACGCATCTGCACGCGGACGGCGTGCCCACCTGGGGTGCGGCCCTGACGGCACGTGCTCGTGAGTATCGGCGCAGCTGCAGTGATCCCGGCGACGCCACGATCGACCAGAGTGGAGGGGTGGCAGGCGAACGTTTCGATGGTAATACGACACACAATTTAATTACGGTAAAACAACAGCCGGTAAGCTCCGCAGGTGGATAAATCCGGCGTATTTTCATTCTTGAGAAGAGTATCATCATGGCCAAGGTAGTTAAGAAGAAAAAGAAAAAGCTGGGAGGGCTGTCCCGCGGCACCGGAACTTCAGGAGTGGAGATGTCGTCGTTGCGGCCGCAACTGATTGAAAAAAAGCCGCCCTGCGGACACACCTGCCCTAATCACAACAAAATTCGGAAAGCCCTGATGACGATCTCCAGGGCCGAGGATTTCGAGAAGACATACGAACAAGCCCTGGAAGAAGCCTGGCAGATCTGGATGGAGACCAGCCCCTTTCCGTCAGTATGCGGCCGGGTTTGTCCACATCCGTGTGAAACCGAGTGCAACCGCAACGCCCTGGAGGGAACCGTCGGTATCAATGCCTTTGAACGTTATCTTGGCGATTTCGCTTTAGAAAAGAAACTGGTTCCCGCCAAACTCACCGAAGAAAAGCGGTCGGAGAAAATTGCGGTGGTCGGTTCCGGCCCGGCTGGTCTTACCTGTGCCTATCATCTGGCGCGGCGTGGCTACCCGGTTACTGTTTTTGAAGCCTTTCCCAAGCCGGGCGGTATGTTGCGTTACGGTATCCCGGATTATCGCCTCCCTCTCGACATTCTTGATGCCGAGATCAACCGGATAGTCGATATGGGTGTGGAATTGAAATGTGGCGTAAAAATCGGTAAGGATGTGACGCTGGACCAGTTGCGCAGTGAGTATAAGGCGGTATTTGTCGGTCTGGGTGCACATTCCGGTCTTATGCTGCGGGCTGAGGGAGAAGACGCTGAAAACGTCTTTACCGGAACCGATTTCCTGCACCGAGCGAACGATGGCGAGTCAATTGATGTCGGCAATAAAGTTGTGGTCATCGGTGGTGGCGATACAGCTGTTGATGCTGCTCGTGTCTCCCGTCGGCTGGGAGCCGATGTGACCATTCTGTACCGGCGTACCCGTAAGGAGATGCCGGCGATTGAAGCCGAGATTGAAGGCGCCCTTGAAGAAGGCGTCAAGATCGAATATCTGGCGGCCCCGACTAAAATCCATAATGAGAACGGCAGGGCCACCGGCATGGTCTGCCAGCGCATGGAACTGGGCGAGCCGGACGCCTCCGGAAGGCGCCGGCCGGTTCCGATCGAAGGCGACACGTTTGATCTTGAATGCAGCACCCTGATTGCCGCCATCAGTCAGGCGCCGGACTTCACCGGCTTTGACATCCTCATCGAGGGCAGGGACTGGATCAAGATCGATGACAACAGCCGGACCAAGGAAGACGGCATTTACTCCGGCGGCGATAACGTTAACCTGGGTATTGCCATCACGGCCGTTTACCACGGTCGGCGGGCGGCTGAAGCGATCCACGAAACAATCTCCGGCGAGAAATTGCCTGAAGAACCGACGATGGCAGTTATCAAGACGGACAAGATGTACCTGGCCTACTATGAGGCCAAACAACCGACCCCGGTCAAAGAGATGCCGGTGGCTGATCGACTTAAATCGCTGAGTGCCGAGATCGTTACTACCTGGTCTCAGGAGGAAACGATCGGCGAGGCCAAGCGGTGTCTGAGTTGCGGTGAATGCTTCGACTGCGGCACCTGCTGGAGCCTGTGCACCGACAATGCCATCATCAAGCCGTTGATCAAGGGTCAGCCGTACAAGGTGAAGATGGAGTTCTGCAACGGCTGCAAGAAATGCGCTGAGAACTGCCCCTGCGGATACATTGAAATGCACTGATGAAGTTGATATGCAAAAAAGAACGTTAACTGTACAATACTACTATCTAAAATGGAGAGTTTGTCATGCCAATTTTTGAACTCGGTGAGGTCAAGATCGAAGTCGACGAAGACGGCTTTATGGATGACCCGGAACTCTGGAACGATGAAATTGCCAAGGCGTTGGCCACAACCGAAGGTGTGAACGATTTGACTGAAGAGCACTGGAAACTGGTTCGCTACCTGCGGGAATACTACCTGAAATTCGGCATTGCTCCGATGATCCGCAAGCTGTGCAAGGAGACCGGTTTCCCCCTCAAGAAGGTCTACGAACTGTTCCCTTCCGGTCCCGCCAAGGGTGCCTGCAAGGTGGCCGGACTGGCCAAACCGACGGGGTGCGTCTGATCGATTTTGCGGCTTAGGCGGGGTCTGGCGGTGCCGACAAACCTCCACACCTCGCCGCTGCTGATCTGATGGATGCCGTTTCCAGCGGCAGAAGTACGGATATGACCCTCAACAGCCTCCTGACGCAAAGCAAAGCAGCCGTATTGCAAAGGTGGCGGGACCTGATCGTTCAGACGTATCCTGACGAAGTATCCAGGTTTCTCCAGCGGGAAACGGATCGCTTTGCCAATCCGGTGGGGGATACTATCTTCCGCGGGACAGAAAGTATCTTCGACCTGTTGCTGAACGCGCAGGCGACACCGGAGGACATGACCGAGGCTGTCGACGGTATTGTTAGAATCAGATCAGTTCAGGAGTTCAACGCCTCCCAGGCAGTAGTCTTTGTCTTTCTGCTCAAAAAGGCTATTCGTGAACAGTTGGGTGAGAAGGTCCAAGGCAACGGCGTTACCGACGAGTTACTCGACCTGGAATCGAGAATCGATCAGATTGCGCTGGCGGCTTTCGACTGCTGGGCCGGATGCCGGGAGCAGATTAACGACATCCGGGTGAATGAGATAAGAAACGGCGTGTTCAAGCTGCGCGAACGGATAAACCTCCCCCGGGATCACCCACCGAACTGCGGTGAATGTTCCTCAACGGCGGACACGGATGGCCCGGGTGGTAACATGAAGGAAGGTAGATCGGGAAGATGAACTTATTCTTTTCCCTGATAGCGGTGACGGTACTTATCCTCCTGGCCTGGCTGGGATCGCAGTCAACTTCAATGGAGTTATTATTAGGTGCGATCGTGCCTTATACCGCCCTGGTTGTCTTCACACTGGGCATCATCTGGCGTGTGGTGCGGTGGGCCAGATCGCCGGTGCCATTCAGGATCACCACCACCTGCGGACAGCAGAAGACGCTGCCCTGGATCAAGTCCAGTCGGCTGGAATGCCCGCACAGTGTCTGGGGTGTCATCGGGCGCATGGCGCTGGAAGTGCTGTTTTTCCGTTCGCTTCTGCGCAACACCAAACTGCAGTTGCGCGATGGTCCCCGACTGTCCTACGGCACCAACCTGTATCTCTGGCTCGGCGGGTTGGCGTTTCACTGGTCGTTTTTAATTATCCTCGTCAGGCACACCCGGTTCTTTGTCGAGCCGGTACCGACATGGGTGCTGGGACTGCAAAATCTGGATGGCTTTTTCCAGGTCGGCTTGCCGGTTATCTACATCTCCGGCCTGCTCCTGGTGGCGGCCCTGACCTACCTGTTCTTCCGCAGAGTTGTGACTCCGCAGATGCGCTACATCTCACTGGCCGGGGACTACTTTCCACTACTTTTGCTTTTGGGCGTGGCTGTTTCCGGTGTCCTGATGCGCTATTTCTACAAGGTCGATATCGTGGCCGTCAAGGAACTGGCCCTGGGACTGTGGAACTTTGAGCCCATTATCCCGGTCGGAATCGGTGCCATCTTCTATGTCCATCTTTTCCTGGTCTGTATGCTGCTGATTTATTTCCCCTTCAGCAAGCTGGTGCACATGGCGGGTATATTTCTCAGCCCCACCCGGAACCTGGCCAACAACAACCGCATGCGTCGCCATATCAATCCCTGGAACTACCCGGTTAAGGTTCATACCTACGAAGAGTGGGAAGACGAGTTCCGGGATGTTATGAAGGCGGCTGATATGCCGTTGGAGAAGGAGTGAGCATGTCCGACGATCTACCCAAAGCTGAACAACTGGGCCGGGTTGGCTATCGGCCACCCCGCAAGAAGTGGATGGATCCTTCGGTGGAGTTCCGTAAAGGGACCTATAACTACAGCACCGTTCCTAAGAACATGAAATACCTAGACCTGCCCAATCCTCGCAAGTGGCAACCGACCGATGACGACTGGCAGCTACCGGATAACTGGAAACAAATCATCCTGGATGGATTTCGCGATCGCCTTGACAAGTATCGTTCACTGCGCGTATTCATGGATATCTGTGTACGCTGCGGCGCCTGCGCCGACAAGTGCCATTATTTCATCGGTTCCGGTGATCCCAAGAATATGCCGGTGCTTCGCGCCGAGCTGCTGCGGTCGGTTTACCGCGGGGAGTTCACGACGGCCGGGAAAATCCTGGGTGGGATTGCCGGTGGTCGCAAACTGACAATGGGAGTACTGAAGGAATGGTTTTATTACTTCTTCCAGTGTACTGAGTGCCGTCGCTGTTCGGTGTTCTGCCCCTACGGCATCGACACCGCCGAGATCACCATGATGGCCCGCGAACTGCTCAACCTGGTGGGCGCCAGTATCGACTGGATAGGCACTCCGGTCGCCAATTGCTTCCGTACCGGCAATCACCTGGGCATTCAGCCGCACGGCTTCAAGGACAGCATCGATTTTGCCGTTGACGAGCTGGAAGAACTCACCGGTGTAAAGGTGGAAGCTCCGATCAATAAAAAAGGCGCTGAGATACTATTCATCGCTCCCTCGGCCGATTACTTTGCTTCTCCACACTATTACACGCTGCTGGGCTACCTGGCGCTTTTTCATGAGATCGGCCTGGATTACACCTGGAGCGCCTATGCCTCCGAGGGCGGCAATTTCGGACTGTTTCATTCCTCGGAGATGATGAAACGTCTCAATGCCAAGGTCTACGATGAGGCCAAACGACTCGGTGTCAAGTGGATCATCGGCGGCGAATGCGGACACATGTGGCGGGTGTTGCACCAGTACATGGACACCATGACCGGCCCGGCTGATTTTCTCGAGGAACCGGTGTCTCCCATCACCGGCACCCGCTTTGAGAACACCAGGACCACCAAAATGGTGCACATAGCGGAATTCACATCCGATTTGATTCGCCACAACAAACTGAAACTGGACCCCAGCCGAAACGACAACTGGATTGCTACCTATCATGACTCGTGCAATCCGGCCCGGGCGATGGGTCTGCTGGAGGAGCCGCGGTATATTATCAATAAGGTGGCCAACAACTTCCATGAGATGCCGGAAAACACCATTCGCGAGCAGACATTCTGCTGCGGTAGTGGTTCCGGTCTGGGCACCGACGAAAACCTGGAAATGAGGCTGCGCGGCGGGCTGCCGCGAGCCAACGCCGTGAAATACGTACAAGAGAAACACGGTGTCAATATCCTGTTGTGCATGTGCGCCATCGACAAGGCCACCCTGCCGCCCCTGTTGGAGTACTGGGTCCCTGACGTCGAAGTGGGGGGAGTGCACGAACTGGTCGGCAACGCGCTGGTGATGACCGGCGAAAAGAACCGCACCGCCGACCTGCGGGGTGAACCCTTCCCGGGAAAGGAGGGCAGTGACGATGCATGATGCTTCCAAGATCATAGTTGGCCTGCTGATATTCCTGGCCCTGATAGCCTTTCCCCTCTGGTACAACGCCGCCGGCGGCA
Organism: bacterium; assembly: GCA_043811375.1. Taxonomy (GTDB): domain Bacteria; phylum Zixibacteria; class MSB-5A5; order GN15; family FEB-12; genus JBDRNJ01. Next base: position 95,688 of record JBDRNJ010000039.1, read on the forward strand.
AGGCCGACTACGTTCCGCAACTGGAGAAACCGGATACGGCCACCCAGTGTGTGGCCGAGGTTGCTTACATGACGGCTAACCACATGGACCTGCTCAACGAATGGCGCGACCGGGTAGTCCGCATTGGTGAGCGGTTATACGTTGATCATCTGGGCCGGACGCATGAAATGAGTCTGACCAAAACCTGCCTGAATTGCCACGCCAACCGGGACCAATTCTGTATCCGCTGCCACGACTATATGGGGGTCGCTCCCTATTGCTGGGACTGCCATGTCGACCCCAAGGAGGTCAGGTGATGTCATTTGACAGACGCAAATTCATCAAGTTTTCGGGTCTGACCGTACTGGGGCTGGCCGGCCGAACGGTCGGCGATACTTTGTCCAAAACAGATACGACCGAAGTGGCGGAAACCGGGTCGCTTCAGCAACCGCTGACGGCGCATCGCTGGGCAATGGTGGTTGACATGAAGAAATGCCGGCAACAAGAAGGTTGCCGTGACTGTATCACCGCCTGCCACCGGGAACACAACGTGCCCCATTTTGACAACCCCAAGGACGAAATAAAGTGGATATGGAAGTCATCCTTTAAACATGCTTTCCACGAGCAGGAGCACGAGTATCTTCCCGATGATCTTAAGAACAGCCATGTCCTGCTTTTGTGTAACCATTGCGACAATCCACCCTGCACCAAAGTGTGTCCCACCCAGGCGACCTGGAAAAGAGAGTCCGACGGTGTTGTTATGATGGATTGGCACCGATGTATCGGCTGCCGTTACTGCATGGTGGCCTGCCCGTATGGCTCGCGCAGCTTCAACTGGCGGGACCCGCGTTCGTTTATCGAAGAAATAAAACCGGAGTATCCGACACGCACTCGCGGCGTGGTGGAGAAGTGTACTTTCTGCGATGAACGTCTGGCCCGGGGTCTGCCGCCGGCTTGTGTGGAGGCTTGCAAAGAGAAGGCGCTGGTGTTTGGCGATCTGGAAGATCCCGAGTCGGAAGTCCGGCAGCTTCTGCAGGGCCAAATGGCGCTCCAGCGCAAACCGGCCCTGGGAACGATACCCGAAGTTTATTATCTGGTGTGAGGGTTCAATGATAGAACGCGTGTTCAGTGGTGGTCGAAGTTACTGGGGGTGGGTAGCTTTTCTGTTCATCGTCATCGGTGTGGGAACCCTCTTCTACCTGCGTCAGTTCCAGGAAGGTCTGTATATCACCGGCATGGGCCGGGATGTTTCCTGGGGCTTATATATCGCCCAGTTCACCTTTCTGGTGGGAGTGGCCGCCTCGGCGGTGATGGTGGTTCTGCCATATTATCTGCATGACTATAAAGCCTTCGGTAAAATTACTATTCTCGGAGAGTTTCTGGCGATAGGCGCGGTGGTCATGTGCATGACGTTCATTTTCGTCGACATGGGCCAGCCGTTTCGGATCCTCAATGTCTTTCTGTACCCGACGTTGAATTCGATGATGTTCTGGGACACGGTCGCCCTGAGCGGCTACCTGGTGTTGAACATATTGATCAGTTTCGTCACCCTCGAAGCGGAGCGCCGCTCGGTGCCGCCGTCGAGATGGATAAAACCGATAATCATCCTGTCCATTCCGTGGGCGGTCAGCATTCATACCGTGACGGCTTTCCTGTATGCCGGTCTGGCGGCGCGGCCGTTCTGGATGACGGCTGTTTTAGCGCCCCGGTTCCTGGCATCGGCCTTTTCGGCCGGTCCGGCCCTGTTGCTTCTGATCTGTCTCATACTGCGCCGGATCAGCCGCTTCGACGTCGGCCGCGAGCCAATCCAGAAATTGGGCGTTATTGTCACCTATGCCATGGCTTTTAATGTCTTCCTGATCCTGATGGAACTGTTCACGGCCATCTACAGCGGTATCCCCGAGCACCTGACACATTTCCAGTACCTCTATTTTGGTCTTGAAGGCCACAGCACACTGGTGCCGTGGATGTGGACCTCGGCGGTGCTGGCGGTGCTGTCGCTGGTCTTGCTGCTGGTGCCGAAGGCTCGACGCAACGAGAAAATCCTGATTGTCGCCTGCCTGAGCGTCTTTTTCTCCATCTGGATCGACAAGGGTCTGGGGATGGTGGTCACCGGGTTTATACCTAATCCGATGGGTGAAGTTGTCGGCTACTGGCCGACAGTTCCGGAGTTGTTTATCTCACTCGGAGTATACGGTATGGGGGTGTTGATAGTGACGGTGCTGTACAAGATCGCCCTGTCGGTCAGGCGCCAGTTGCCGACGCAGCCGTTGAGATAGCCGGAGCGGACTCTCTGCGGTAGTCACAGCTATCGGCGCTGTTGACTTCTGAGAGAGATAAAGATACACTGATAACCCCGGGGTTGGAAACAACCAACCCCTTGCTTCTGTGAGATAGAGCCTTGGACAGATCGGATTTTGTCATTATCGGCGGTGTGGCGGTCGGGCCGAAAACAGCGGCCACCCTGGCGCGGCGTCTGCCGAACGCCGGTATTACCCTCTTTCAGAAAGAAGAACAGATTTCGTACGCGCAGTGCGGTCTGCCTTACATTGCGTCCGGCGAGTTGGGGGATTTGAAAGAGCTTACCGTTACCCCGTATGGTGTCGTTCGCGACACCGATTTCTTCAGGAACACCAAGGGTTTTGAGGCGATCACCGGCGCCGAGGTGATTGGCATTGACCGTGAGAAGAAAATCGTTTCGGTCAGGATGAACCAAAGCGGCGAGACGATCAAACATGCTTACGGCAAGCTGGTCATCGCCACCGGTGCAGTACCGAACCAACCTCCGTTTCCGGTGCCCGACAGCCCGCTGGTCAGATCGTTTACGCGCCCCGATGACGCCGTCAGTTTCCGCAGGCTGGCCGAGCAGGGGAAGGTCGGCCAGGTTGTCATTGTGGGTGGTGGTTTTATCAGCTGCGAGCTGGTCGATGCCGTACGTGACATGTGGGGTATCGAAGCGACCCTGGTTGAAAAGGAAAATCAACTGCTGCCGTTTGTCCTCGATTTCGAAATGGCTGCCATCGTCCGACGGACCATCAGCGGGAACGGTGTAAAGGTCTTGACGGAGACGACGGTGGATCGAATTGACCTGGATGCGGACGGCCGACCGGTCGTTCACATAGCGGGACATGGGGCGATTTCTACCGATTACGTCTTTCTTTGTCTGGGCGTGCATCCGGAGACGACACTGGCGCACAAGTGCGGCCTGGAAGTCGGCGAAACGGGCGGGATTGTGGTGGACTCGCATCTGCAGACGTCCGATCAGGATATTTATGCCGGTGGTGACTGCATCGAGTCGTGGCATCAGGTGACGGGAGAGAAGTTCTTCCTGTCGATGGGGTCGCTGGCCAACCGACACGGCCGCGTGATTGCCGAGAACCTCGCCGGAGGCAATGTTGAGTTTCCCGGAACCTTGGGTGCATTTCTGCTGAAAGTGCTGGACGTCAACGTCGGTTCGGTTGGTCTCTCGCAGCAGGCGGCAGAGAAGGCCGGCTTTGGGGCGAAAGCGGTCTGGGGTACTTTTCCGGACAAACCTGATTATCATCCGGATAAGCAGATGTTTGTTCTCAAACTCGTGTATAACGAGTCTGACGGAAAACTGCTGGGGATTCAGGGAGTCGGTGCGGGAGATGTCTGCCGGCGGGTTGATGTTTTTTCCTCGTTCCTCCGGTACCGGGGCACTTTGGACGATCTCATCGACCTCGAACACGGCTACACCCCGGCATACTCCGAACCGCTCGATCCGCTATACCAGATGGCGACAATAGCGGCAGGGCAACGGAACGGAATGGATTTCATCGACCCGGGCTCAGACTTCTCGGGCTTCACCGGCCGGATAGTCTGGCTTGATGTGCGCGAGACGGAAGAAGCCGACACCAAGCCGCTGCCGGTGGCCATCAGTGAGATGGGCCAGAGGGTCGTCAATATCCCCCTGAATGATTTACGAGGGCGTCTTGACGAGCTTGAGCACGGGAAGAAAATGATCGTCGTCTGTCAACGAGGTTCGCGATCGTACCAGGCGGCCCTGACCCTGAAGCAGTCGGGCTTCGATGATGTACATGTCTTGGGTGGTGGGCTGGCAACCTTGATGTAGGAGTTGCACAGTGTCCGATCAAATGCAACAGCCCGGGAGAACAGTTCCTTATGGCGACAAATAACTGGCAACTGACCGTGTGTGGTATCAGCCACCGGACATCTTCTCTGGCGGAGCGGGAACCGCTGCAGATCGGACACGATGAGATAGCCGCCGCCCAGAGTACTTTCCGCGGCCTGCCGGGAGTGATGGAATCGATCATCGTGGCTACCTGTAACCGGGTGGAGTTTTATTCTGTTGCCGAACGACAGGCATCGCCTTTCAAAACGGCGACGTCGTTCTATCAGGCGATACGCGGGATCGACATTTCAAATCTTGAAGAGAAGTTCTACACCCGGCGCAGCAAACATGCCGCCGATCATCTGTTCCGGGTGACGGCCGGGCTGGATTCGATGGTACTCGGTGAAAACCAGATACTCCGGCAGGTGAAAGATGCCTACAGCTCCGCCTGCGCGGTGAAGGCGACCGGTAAAGTGATCCACCGGCTGTTTCACCAGGCTTTTCGCATCGGCAAGCAGGTCCGCACCGATACCGAAATGGGCCAGGGCGCCTGCTCGGTCAGCAGCGCCTCGATGGAAATGTTGAGGCACAAGATTGGCGACTTAAAAGCACCCATAGTGCTCTTCGTGGGCATCAACCAGATGATCCACCTGGCCGCCAACGGACTCAATCGTCCGGATGGAGCGAAATTCCTTTTTGCTAACCGCACCGTCGAGAAGGCGGTTGAGTTCGCCGGACGATATGGAGCCACCGGTCACTCGCTGCAGGAACTGCCGCACCTGTTGGGCCGGGCCGACCTGGTGGTAACCTGTACCGGGTCCACCCGCCCGGTGATCACACGCGAAATGATCGATATTGTCATGGCTGCCCGTACGGACAGGAGGCTGACGATTATGGATATGGCGATTCCGCGTGACGTCGAGATCGCAAAAGACCATCATGCCGACATCGATTTGTTTGACCTGGAAGATGTCCAGGCTTTCGTGCGCAACCAGCAGAAGAAGAGAGAAAAAGCCATTCCCCAGTCTGAAGAGATAGTCCAGTACCGACTGGACGAGTTCATGTACTGGTTTGATCACGTCCGCCATGAGCCGGCCTACAATGGCATGGGGAGTTCTTTTGAGGCTGCCCGGCAACAGGAACTGGGGGATGTGCTGGCTAAGCTCTCGCCGGAACTGCGCCGCGAGGTAGACGACGCCAGCCGTCGGCTGATGACGCGCCTGCTGCGTATTAAAACCACTACTACTCAATCACCTGGAAAATCGGAGTAATTGTCTTATGGCCAATGAGTATTTGCCGGTCGGTCTGTCATTGAAAGTCCGTTCCTGTCTGGTAGTGGGCGGCGGCAAGGTTGCCCTGCGCAAAATTGAAACGCTGCTGGATTATGATTCACAGATCACGGTAGTGGCGCCGGAACCGGATGAGAAAATCACGTACTACGCCGAAAAAGGAAAGCTGCAACTCAAGCAACGAGCCTATCGTTCGCCGGAAGCACAACAGTATGGCCTGGTTATCTCCGCCAGCGATGACGCCGGCGTTAACGAAACAGTCCATCGGGACTGCCGCGACACCGGAGTACCAATCAACGTCGTCGACAATCCGGCCATGTGTGATGTCGTCTTTCCGGCCGTGTTGAAACGTGACTGCCTGACCGTAGCTGTGGCCACCGACGGCAAAGCACCTTTTCTGTCGGGACACCTGCGCCTGATACTGGAGAACGTCTTCCCTAAAAGGTGGAGCATGCTGGCGAAGCAGGCGGCTCAATTCAGAACAAAACTGTACCGGCACTTTAAGGACCAACCGGAGAAGAGAACGGCCGCAATCGAACGTTTCCTGGAGGCCGATTGGCAAACCCTGCTCAAAGACAAAAATAGCGACGAGATCGAGCAGGAAGTGGACCGGATACTTAAGGGGTGATGCGACGATGGCATCGGCAAACACAGGTACGGTTTATCTTATCGGAGCCGGACCCGGTGACCCGGATCTGATAACCGTCAGGGGGCGCCGGTTACTCAACGACTGCCGGGCTGTTGTTTATGACAACCTGGTTCCATTCGAATTGATCGTAACTCTCCCGGCGACAACCGAAAAACACTATGTCGGCAAGCAGGCCGGGAAAAGCTGCCGTTCACAAGAGGAGATCAACCGGTTACTGGTGCGACTGGCGAGTGAAGGAAAAAATGTGGCTCGTCTTAAGGGAAGCGATCCCCTCATATTCGGGCGTGGCGCCGAGGAAGCACAGTATCTCAAGAAAAACGGCATCAGGTTCGAGATTGTGCCGGGTGTTACTTCCGGCATTGCGGCGCCGGTCTATGCCGGTATCCCCTGTACCGATCGTGATCGAGCTTCCTTTGTACTCTTTGTGACCGGTCACAAGGCGGCCGACAAAGCCGTCTCCGATGTTCCCTGGGAGTGGGTAGCCAAAGCGAACCACGGGACCGTCGTGATCTACATGGGTGTCGGTGAAATCAGTGACATCGTCACTTCTCTTGTTGAAAAAGGGATGCCTGCTGAGACGGCAGCCGCCGTGATCGAGCGCGGTACTTTCCCATCGCAAAGAGTCTTCACTACCACTCTGGCCGAACTGCCCCGGACCGTGACCACTCAGGACGTGCGTTCACCGGCTTTGTTCGTTTTGGGCAAAGTCGTCGAACTGCGCCCGATTATGCAATGGTTCGAGGCTCGCCCGCTGCTGGGAGTGCGCGTAATGGTCACCCGACCGGCCGATCAGGCCCAGCCGATGTACGATTCGTTGCGGCAACTCGGCGCCGAAGTGTCGGCCTGTCCGACTATCGCCACTGCCGAACATATCGACGATAACGGCTGGCAGGCTTTTGAGAAACTCTCATCAGAAAACCGATGGTTAGTATTTACCAGTGAGAACGGAGTGCGCTACTTCATGCGGCAGTTTTTCTCACAGTGGCCTGATGTCCGTCGGTTGGGCTGTTTCAGGATAGCGGCCTTAGGTCATGGCACCGCCGGGGCGCTGGCCCGGTATAACCTGAAGGCTGACTTCGTACCAACCGAGGCAACTACGGCGGCCTTTGCCCAACAACTGGCCGGCAGCCGGTCATGGGAAAACAGCGAAGTAGTCCGGGTGCGCGGCAACCTGAGTGTTGATAACATTGACCGCAGCTTAGCTGCTGCCGGTGCCGGTGTCTTGCCTCTTACCGTCTACCGGACGTTTCACCCGACCTGGCCGGAGGGACTTACCGAAAAGTTGCTTCAGTATCCCCCGGACGTGATTACTTTCACCAGCGGCACAAGTGTCACGGGGTTGTTTGAAATACTACCGGCGGACAACGTCAAATCAATACTATCGGGGGCGAAAGTGCTGACAATCGGACCGGCTACTTCAGCGGTGGCCCGCGAGCACGGCCTCGATGTCACTATCGAAGCGCGCCGGCACTCTATCCCGGCCATGATAGACGAACTGGTAGCCTACGCCACTGAACATTCTTTACGGAGGTCGTCATGAGTTTCCCCGCCAGGCGTCTTAGAAGGCTGAGAAAAACCCGGCAGTTGCGGCAACTGGTGGCCGAAACCCGACTGTACCCGGCAGATTTCATTTATCCCATTTTCATAAGCGAGCTCGTCCAACGACCGGAGCCGGTGCCGTCGATGCCGGACATTTTCCGCTATCCGCCCGAAGAGGCCGCCCGTGAAGCCGACCGCGTGTTCAAGCTCGGCATTCCGGCGGTGCTGTTGTTTGGCGCACCGCGCCACAAAGATGCCACCGGGTCATCGGCGCTCGGTTCGGACGGGATCGTTCAGAGGACTATAAGAGAGACGAAGTCTCTCAATCCCGATGGCGTGATAGTCACTGATGTTTGTCTGTGCGAGTACACTGATCATGGTCACTGCGGTGTTCTCAGTGGCGACAGTGTTGACAACGATGCCACGGTTGAAATCCTCGCCCGGCTGGCGCTCAGCCACGCCGAGGCCGGGGCCGATATAGTAGCGCCGTCGGATATGATGGACGGCCGGGTACGGGCGATCCGCACTGCTTTAGATGAAAGCGGCTACCGGGAGGTGGCCATCATGTCGTACGCAGCCAAGTACTGTTCGGCTTTCTATGGACCGTTTCGAGATGCGGTCGGCTCGGCGCCGCAGTTCGGTGATCGCAGATCCTACCAGATGGACCCGCCCAATGCCCGGGAAGCGCTTCAAGAGATTCAGCTTGATATCGAAGAGGGAGCTGACATCATCATGGTCAAACCGGCGCTGGCCTATCTGGATGTAATCCGTCGAGTCAGGGACAGGTTTGATCTGCCACTGGCGGCCTACAATGTCAGCGGTGAGTATGCTATGGCCAAACTGGCGGCTGAGCGGAATCTGGCCGACGAAAAGCAACTGGTCCTGGAGATCCTCACTTCCATTAAAAGAGCCGGCGCGGATATCATTATCTCCTACCATGCTCCCCAGGCCGCCCGCTGGCTGCGGGAGTGACCGGTGGCATCACCAGTGGCATCGCCACATCTATTAGTGGCTTGCCACCCCCCCCCACTACGCGCGTTAGAATAATCACCTTTTGAGACAACCTCTATACTGTGGATCACCCGGCAGAGAATCCTTTAGTTTGACCTGCCGGTGCGCGGAGGTTTTATTACCGGGCAAATCATAAACCATGGACTGAAGATTGAAGCTGCCCTTTCCACGCTCGACACGAACCCTGACGATCCTCGGCCTGCTGGTCATCTCGTTGGTGGTAGGTCTGAGTCTGTTCATTTCCTCGCTGCAGGGAAAGTCATTTAACGAAGAGCAACTGGTCTGGGACGCCATCTGGCTGGATGCCTGGGCGCTGCTGTTTGCCCTGACAGTATTGATCATCTGGGGCTCGCCTCTGAGCTGGCGGGTCAAGGCACCACTTCTGATCGGTACTTTTTCATGCTATGGGCTGGTTACGGTCAGTCTTTTCTTTAACGGCACACCCTTTGGGATGAACGGCTGCTGGGGCGATCAGAAGTTCCGGATGGCGATGATCCTCAAATTCTCCACCTGGTGGATACCGGGAGATTTCTACTACAAGGATCTGCCCTCATTCTATCCGCCGGTGTACTACTACCTGCTGTCATTGGGGGCGCGAATTCTGTCGGTAGAAGCATTCAAGATGATCAAGGTTGGCTCGATAGTGATCTACCTGGTGGGTCCAACCGTGCTATATCTGATGTGGCGACAGATGCTTTCGCGGAACCGGGCGCTGCTGGTGGTGCTGGCCACCTTTTTATTTTGTTCCCAAGGTAAGATCATGCCCCTGTCTGCTCCGCATGCCTTTGTGGCCAACGCCATGTTTATTCCCTGGTGGTTGTACTATATCGAGCAGGTGAAACGACCCTTAAGAGGCCGACGGCAGTATCTGGTCGGAGCTCTCATTGGCGCCGCCATCTTTTCAACCTACATCTACCCCTTCTTCATAGGAGCTTTTCTGCTGCTGCTGCGCGCTACGTTCCTGCGGAAATGGGTCGCCCGCGGTGAAAGTCAATTCCGGTGGAAATCGGCCCTGACCGTGCTGTCTTTTTCCGCCGTACTCTCCGCACCATTCTGGCTCCCCTTGTTGATTTCACTGATTACTTTCGGCAGCGGTGCCAGTGAGCGCGGGTGGCATCACATGGGCAGCACCGGGATACTATTTAGCTTCCAGAGTTTCTCCATTCCCGGTATGGCATTCCTGGCAGCGTTGTATTACCTGTTGCGACACCGGGTCTCTCCGGTGTATCGGGCTTTACTGATGTTAACCGGCGCCACGATGGTGTTCTATCTGCCGGGGGCTTTTCTGGGTGCGGTGGGGGAGCCGGTCAATCTGATCAAAGCCAATGAATTCATGATCGTGATGGCCGGGCCGGTAGTGGGTTTGGCGGCTGCCGCTATGGTGCGTGCCGGACGGCTCCACCATCGACGCGGCCTGGCGACAGTGGTAGTCATCGGCCTTTTGTCGTTGGTTTTTCTGCATAACTTCAATGGCTTGATTAAACATCCAATGGTCAAGACCGCCCGCACGACCCGTGCACCCGGATGCGGGGTCGACCCCGGCGAAATGTCCTCCCGTGTCGGCAGCGTCTTCCTGACTGCCCAGGAGGAGTTGTTTGCCTTCTATCCAGTGTATGCCTTCATTGCCATTAATCAACATTACTCGCACCCGGCCTCGCAGTATTTGGATCGCTACCGCATGCTCCATCTACTACAGGGTATCAGTGACCCCGGGCTGTTTCATCTGGCGTTGAGACACAATCGTTTTGATGCTGTGGACTACTTCCTGCCACGTCAAAAAGAGGGTCAGTTTCAGATACTGCTGGCGCTAAGCAATTACCCCAATCGCTACAGCCATCAGACCCTTGTTTACGATACGACGCTTCTGTCCGACACCACGCTGTTCCGCAAAGAGAAGGGGGAGCATTTGTATAAGGTGTTAGACAATGCACAACAGGACAACCCGATTCCCGTCTCGACACCGTCTGACTGGCAACAATTGTTGCGGCTGCATCTGTTGCGCGGCTACCTGAATGATACCGGTCAAGAACTGCTCGACAAGCGTCTCGATATCGACCGGGCGGGTTGGCGGCGTCTCATTGATGATGAAACCGACAGATCGTTTGGAGACAGGATAGAACTATTGGATGCCTACGCTGTTCGTGATGGTGACAGCCTGCATCTCCTGCTGGCCTTTTATGTTGCCGATCATTTCTACAGTGACCAGAAGGTTTTTGTGCACCTGTACCCCGGTCATGGTGAGACGATGTTTGACAACTTTGATTTCACTCCCACTCCGCCGGTACGAAGCTGGAAAAAGGGCGATATTGTTTTCAACAGGCGCACTATCCTTTGCAGCGAAGACTATGAAAGACTCCGTCTCGGTTTTTTCTGGAAGGAACAGCGGTTGGGCAAGGGAGTATGGATGTCACTCAGGGGAACCTGTCGGGAGTAAAGATGCCTTACGAAATTGAAGTTGTCCGGGGCGATATCACCCACACCGACACCGAGGCAATCGTCAATGCCGCCAACAATCATTTTTGGATGGGTGCCGGGGTGGCCGGGGCGATCAAGCGGGCCGGTGGCGATGTTATCGAGTCCGAAGCGGTCAGGAAGGGTCCGGTCCTACCGGGGGAAGCGATTTATACCGGGGCCGGGCGACTACCGTATAAGGCCGTTATCCATGCCGCCGTGATGAGTCAGGACCTGCGCACCTCCGGTGAGTTTATCCGCCAGGCGACTATCGCCTGCCTCAATATCGTCGAGAAGCTTAGAATTCAGTCGGTCGCTTTTCCGGCTTTCGGTACTGGTGTGGGTCGGTTTCCAATGACCGCCTGTGCCAACGTTATGGTAAAAGCGGTGCGGGGCTACCAGTCACTATCGGAGCACGTCCGGCGCGTGCAGTTCTGCATGTTCGATGAGTTGGGGTATTCGGTGTTTAGTAAACGATTGCAGCGAGACGACTGAGCAACAGCCGAATTTCCGCCACCTACCTTTTCCGGATTTTGAGCTGCCCGTCAAACTGAATCGGTGCACCGGAATCGTTTTGGTAGAGGCCGTGAATGGTGCCGAAGAGATGTTTGGAGGTAATAGAATCAACGACGAACGCTCCGGACTCGGGCAGAAATATCTTGGATTCGGTCGCAACGTCAAAACGACCCAGCAGGTGCACGAAAGAATTACCGGGCAGTTCGACCGTTCCGGCAACCGGCATCGGTGGTAACTGAAGGTACAACCGGCAGCGCAGGTACTCATCAAATCCGAGCGCAAAAACTCGTTTATCATCAGGTTGCTGCCAGCGAGTACCGGTAGTCACCACGACAGTGGCTGCTTCGCCGGGGATTGTTTTCCGGCGGGCGTAGGGGTCGTTCAGGGCTGTGTCATACAGGAAAGAAGCCTCCTCCACTTTGATCTTTTTTCGGTAGCCCTCGCTGGTCAGGTACAGGTCGAGTCGGTAGCGGCTGGCGCAGCCGATGAGCAGAGTCAGAGTACAGAGCAGACAAACAAATCGGGTAATAGTCATGGAAGCTGTTCTTAAGATCATGTTAGAAGTTACCTGACTCATTGTCTGCTGTCAATCCCTTAGCCACCCTCCGGATCACCTGCCCCGCCGCCGTTTACAGGGGCATTTCCACGATGCGGTAACGCTTATATAACCGGGCGCCTAATTGTTCGACGCCGCGACGCATCAGATCGTTGGTTTCTAAAATCCACGACAACTCAGCCCAGGTGTAGCCCCTCTCGACACCGCGCTGATACGACCGTACATACAGCATTGAATCAATCCCCCGCTTGCGGAACTGAGGGAGTATACCCAGCATGATGATCCGGCAGCCGTCGACTTTGTTTTTGATCTTGGTGTGCCACAACAGCTTCGGCAGCCCCAGCGGGAAGAGCTTTCCGTTCAGGTGGATCAGTGCCTGATTGATATTGGGGACAGCCAGCAAGAAGGCCACCGGCTGGCCGTCATGCTCGGCGATCAGCACCAGCTCAGGGTCGACAATCTGCTTAAGCTGGCGCGCCATGTGGAAAAACTCCTCTTCCGACATCGGCACAAACCCCCAATTTTTTTCCCAGGCGCTGCGGTAAATGCCGTTGATATGGCGCACTTCATTGTCAAAATCGGACATTCTGATGCTGCGCAGGGTAATGTGGGTGCGTTGCTGCATGCGGTCGACCACGGTCTGGATGCGCCGGGGGATGGGAACATCGTCGGTGAGTTTGTAGGCCAGCAGGTCCATCGTTTTTTTCAGGCCAAAGCGTTCGGCCAGTTTGGGCAGATACGGTTCATTAAAGGGCATCATAACCACCGGCGGGGAATCGAAACCTTCCACCAGGATACCGCACTCGTGGTTGGTGGAGAAGTTCATCGGTCCGCGCATTTTCTCCATGCCTTCCTTTTTGAGCGTGATCATGGCTACTTTCAGAAGAAGAGCAGACAACTCTTCGTCGTTGGGGCAATCGAAAAAGCCAAAAAAGCCGGTTTGCTCGCTATGGAATTCGTTGTGGCTGAAATTGACGCAGGTAGCGATACGGCCGACAATCTGCCCGTTGCGACGGGCCAGAAACAGCTTCACCCGTGCGGCGCGGTAGAAAGGATTCTTTTTAAAATCAAAAAACCCGGCGCGTTCGGATGTCAGCGGTGCTACATAGCAGGGATTGTCCCGGTAGAGTCGATTGGGAAAGGTCACGAATGCCCTCAATTGCGACCGTGACTCTACTTCGATTATTTCTATGCCGGACATACTCTTCTATGAAATGAGTCCCTTTTCGCGGCCGACTCGAGCAACGACTTCCACTACCCGGTCGAGCTGAGCGTCGGTTTGAGTGGCCGTGTAGGAAGTACGGATCATCGCCTGGCCCGGTGGTACCGCCGGTGAAATGACCGGATTGGTGAAGACGCCGTTGTCGAACAGGGCTTTCCAGAAGGCGAAGGCATCCATGTCGCCGCCGATCACTATCGGGACAATGGGCGTCTCGGTGTTGCCGATATTAAAACCGAGTTTTTTGAATTCTCTCCGAATGCGACTACCATTCTTCAACACCTGCTCGCGTCGTTCCGGTTCGGACTCGATGATGTCCAGAGCCGCCAGCACGGCGGCGGCGTTGGCCGGTGGAATGGAAGCGGAGAAAATCAGTGCCCGAGCCTTGTGCTTGATATATTCGATAACGTCCTTTTCTCCGGCAATCACCCCCCCCAGCGACGCGAACGATTTGGAGAAAGTCCCCATCTGCAGGTCAATCTTGTCCAGCAGCCCAAAGTGCTCGGCGGTCCCGGCGCCGGTCTCGCCCAGGACACCGATGGCGTGGGCATCGTCTACAAGTACCCGGGCGCCGTGTTCCTGTGCTATTTCGACCAGGCGGGGCAGGTTGACTATATCGCCCTCCATGGAAAACACGCCGTCAACTGCTATCAGCACGCCGCCCCGGCTGTTAATCTTGCGGACATTGGTTATTACTCGCTGAAGGTCATCCATGTCATTATGCGCGAACTTGTAGACCTTGCCATAGGACAGACGGGCGCCGTCGACAATACAGGCATGAACCTGGCGGTCGATAATGACGGTATCACCTTTTCCTACCAATGTCGAGATAGCTCCTAAGTTAGTCTGAAAGCCGGTCGAGAACACCAGCGCCGCTTCTCGTTGGAGAAATGCCGCCAGCCGATGTTCGAGTTCCAGGTGCATATCCAGGGTGCCGTTAAGAAAGCGGGATCCGGTGCAACCGGAACCGAATTTCAAAGCGGCGTTGGCTGCCGCTTCTTTCACCCGCGGATCATTGACCAGCCCCAGGTAGTTATTGGAACCGGCCATGATGACCTGCTTGCCGTCGATAACTACCTCATCACCGGGTGGTGATTGCAGCGGGTGGAAGTAGGGATAAATGCCCATCTCCCTTACCTTTTGCGGCTCGTCGTATTCAAAACACCGCTGGAAAAGATCGGAAAAGACGGACTCTGTCTTGTTTTCAGTCCGCAAGCACGGCTCCTTGGATGGGGTCAGCAACTACTTGATCGCATCTGCAGATAAAACCATTTTGGATACGGTTTGTCAAGATAATAGCGGGTCTTGGTGGTCTCGGCTCCGGCTTCGATAGAGTGGTTTTTTCCTTGACTAAGCAGACCTAATTTGTTAACTTTATTATTATGATCAAGGTACCTGCCGCTGGCCAGGTACCGATCACTGCGAGTTTGTGTTCTCGTTCTTTACTGGCATAAGGCAGTTATCTAGAAGTAAGGGTATCTAAAATCGTATCTGAGATCAAGAACAAAGTCAGGAAACGAACGAAGAAAATGAGAAGGAGGTGCTTATCGCATTAGGTAATCCATTATGATCACGGGTCGCTACGAGTGACCCATAACTTCAAGAGTAACTAATTTCGTTGGGAGAGGTAAACCAATGGGTAAATTGAAAAAACGGATTCCAACTATGGTGTTGGCATTGTCAGCCTTGATACTTTTTGTGGTGGCTCTCAGTTTTGCCACTACTGAGGATCAAAAAGAGGATTATGTGCAGCAGCAAAATGCTGTACGTTCGACTTCACCGGCTGGATCGCTTGATCCCGATGTTGCCGCCAAGCTTGCCATGGAAGCTGAGATTCAGGCAAAGATTGAGGCTGAACAAGAAAGCGGCGGGGAAGATCCCCCCCCGGTGAAAGCCGCCTATTCGACAAAAGACAATAAAATCGGTATCAGCAGTATCGCGGGACACCCTGTCCTTAAGCGCGACCCCGGGAGTGTCCTGCTGACTGAAGATTTCGAGCTCGAAACCTTCCCGCCGGCAAGTTGGGATACGACCAACACCGATCCCGGCTACGGCTTTTTCCGTGGCTCCTGGACTGGCGGAGGTACCTACGCGGCTATGGTCACCTGGCACGCTTCCGGCTACCAGCAAGACGAGTGGCTGCTTTCGCCGTCGATTAACGTTTCAGCGGCCAGCTCCGATCTGAAGCTTGAATTCTGGATGCTAAAAGGGTATTCCTGGCCCCACGACTTCAAAGTCTATGTGGACGACGGCTCAGGTATGACCGAGATATGGGATTCCTATGATGTCGCGTACCCTGATTTTGCGTGGTACGCAGTAGCTATTGACCTGAGCAGCTACGCCGGAGGTTCCGATATCAAACTCGGTTTCCAGTATTATGGCGAGGATGCCGACCTGTTTGGCCTCGATGATATCAATGTCAACGATGATGCTCCGCAAGTCGGTCGCTGCTGTTACGGCGATCCCGGGGCTCCCGACTGTGCTGATAACTTACAAACCGAGTGTGACGCCCTCAGCGGTACCTGGACTGCCGGTCTTAACTGCACTGATCCTTGTCCGGTTGCCGGCGCCAACGATGATTGTAACTCCGTTACTCCGGATGCGCTGCCGGCTACCTGGGTCGGCAATAACGAGGGCGCTACCTTCGATACGTATTGCCAGTGGTTCGGCGATTACCCGAATGTCTGGCATGCGTTTACTATTACTGAGTGTATGGACATTACCATTGACTACTGTGGCACAGCAGCCGGCTGGGGCAATGGCTGGCTGAACCTGGTAACGGACTGCGATTGCCCGGACGGCACGCTCCTGAGCTATTCAGGTTATGACTTTAACTGCGCCAACGGTAATCCACAGATTTACTTCAGTGGTCTGGAGGCCGGTACTTACTACTACCCGGTTATGCTTGATCCGGGCAATGGCGCCGTAGGTGACTATGAACTCTACGTCTACGGCGTTCCATGCCCGCCGGCGCCTGAAAATGACGACTGCGCCAGCGCTGAAGAGATCGGTGATGTCACCGACCAACCCTTCTCCACCACGACGGCAACCAATGACGGCGCTGGTTACACCACCGGTCCGAACCTCTGGTACTGTTACACCGCCACCTGTACCGGCGACGCTACCGTCAGCCTGTGTGGTTCCAGCTATGACACGAAAGTAGCGGCCTATGACGGTTGTTCCTGTGATCCGCTGGGAACCCTGCTCGCTTCTAACGACGACTTCTGCAGCATGCAGTCGGAGATTACGTTCAGCGTTACTGAGGGTAATCAATACCTCATCGAAGTCGGTGGCTATGGTTCTGCTTCCGGCGATGGTCTGTTGTCTATTTCGTGTGAAGTGACCGGACCCGCTGAACCGGGTGACAACTGCAGCGACCCCATCAAGGTTGAGATCCCGTCGTTGCCATGGTGTGATAATGGTCAGACTACCTGCGGCCGCGGCAACAGTTATGAAGATCCGAGTGATGCCATCTGTATGGGCTACTATACCAACGGTGAAGACATCTTCTACGAGATCGTTGTAACAACGGCGGTGACGGTGAACTTCCACCTGGATCCGAAGGGTACTTCGTACTCCGGTATGGGCTTGTTCACCTCTTGTCCGCCGACTTTAACCAACTGCATCGACCATGTGACCAGTTCGTCGAGCTCGCCGAAGTCGATGACCTGCGTCAGTCTCGACCCCGGCACTTACTACCTGATGATCGATACCTGGTCGACCCCTTTCTGTATCCCAGATTTCGATCTGTGTATTGTCGATACCACCTGCGAGTCTCTTGGGAACGATGACTGCGCTGACGCCACTGAGATTGGCGAGGTCGTTGACCTGGCCTTCTCGACCAGCTCGGCAACTAACGATGGTGGCGGCAGCTGCCAGTATGCACCGAACATCTGGTACTGCTACACTGCGACCCAGACCGGCAACGCCGTTATCAGCCTGTGCGGTTCCGGCTACGACACCAGGATGGCTGTCTACGACGGCTGCACCTGTGGTCCGCTGGGAACCGAACTGGGTTGCAATGACGATGCCTGCGGCTTGCAGTCTGAGGTTACAATTCCGGTCGTGACCGGCAATTCTTACCTGGTCGAGGTTGGTGGTTACAGCAGTAACACCGGCGACGGTATCCTCAACATTTCGGTTGAGCAACCGTGTGACATCGTCTGCAGCGGTACGGCAGAGGGCGAGCCATGTATTGGTAACGATGAAGAAGATGTCACCAATGGTGGCTGCAATTCCGATCCACCGGTGTTTGGCTCGATTGCCTGCGACGAGACGGTCTGTGGCCAGTGGAACACATACCTGTATGCAAGTTCCAATTACCGCGACACCGACTGGTACAAGTTTACGCTGACACAGTTCTCCGACGTGACTATCACTGCTGTGGGTGAATTCCCGATCGTAACCGGATTCCTCGAGCAAGTAGTTCCTGGTGGTGGTTGGGACTGCACTAATTTCACCGGCTACATCAGCCCGTACTTAACGGCTGATGAATGTGATACGATTGTTGTACAGCAACTTGCAATGGCTCCCGGTGACTACGCAATCTTTGTCGGCGGTCAGGTGTACACCGGCTTTGGCTGCGCACAGGGTACCTTTGAATACTCCATCTCGGTCGAGTGCGTACCGGCAGTACCGACCTACTGTGCCGGCAGCGGCGGCTGTGATGAGTACATTGAAAACGTCACTTTCGAGACCATCAACAACACCACCGGTTGTGACATGTACGGTAACTATACCGCGCTGTCCGCGACGGTAGAAGCCGGTAACAGTTACCCGATCACAATCACGGTCGGTGGCGGTTACAGTTCCGACACCAGTAACGTCTATGTTGACTGGAACCAGGATCTGGACTTTGATGATCCCGGTGAGGTAGCCAGCTTGAATCCGGGTGCGGGCTATGGACCGTATTCCGGCAGTGTTACCGTGCCGGGTGATGCGCTTCCCGGCGATACCCGGATGCGTGTCCGGTTGTCCTGGAATACCGACCCGGTACCATGCGGCACGCAGTCCTACGGTGAGGTCGAGGACTACACTGTTACGGTCGGCGGCGAACCGGCAATCACCTACCTGTTCGAGCCGGATCCCGTTTTGGTGGCGCAGAAGTTCATAATCGTTCCGATGTCCGGTTTCATCTACCTGAGCGGCGATGCTGTTGGTGGTGATGTCAATGATATGACCAACATCTCGTTGGAAGTCGGTGGCTGTGCTGTCGCGATAGCGGCGACTGAAATCATCCCCGGCGGCTATGGTGAACTGACGGGTGATGTCATGAAATTGACGTTCGGCATCAAAGAGTACATTGTGTGCGAGGAGGGCGGCGCCCTGATCTGGAATGAGATCGAATCCTTCTTCGATGTCAACTACGATCTCAGCAGCGTGCCAGGTCAGATGACCGGTCAGGTAACCATGATCGGCCACACCTCCGGCGACCTCGACCTGAGCGGTGCGGTCGACGTGGGCGATCTGACCTTCATGGTGGCCTGGTTGTTCACTGGCGGCGATGCACCTCTGGTTCCTGAGGTGGGCGATGTTGACGCCAATGGGGGCACCGATGTTGGTGATTTGACCTACCTGGTCGGTTACCTGTTCACCGGTGGTTCGGCTCCAACGCATAAGTAATCGACAACGCTTCCGAACAAACAACCCGCCGGTCATTAGATCGGCGGGTTTTCTTATGGGTTTGCAGGCGCCGGTATAACGGTTGCTCTGTTTAGACTACGACTGATACGGGTGCAATAGACGTCTGATCAACGCCGAAGCCAGATATGTGATGCTGGCCAGTATGATCACGGTCGCCCCGGGCGGAAGATTGTAACTGTAGCTAAGACCCAGGCCGACAGTGGTAAAGGCGGCACAGAGCCCGGTTGCCAGCAGCATTGTTCGTCTCATGGTACGGCAGAAATGTCCGGCCACAGCAGCCGGAATAGTCAGCAGTGCGATCACCATTACGATCCCCACTACCGTTACCAGAATGACCACCGTCAGCGCCGTTATGGTAAGCAGCAGCAAATAAAACAGCCCGACCCTGATGCCGCGCACCTGCGCGAATTCCTCATCAAAGCTGACGGCCACCAGTTGACGGTAAAACAGCAACCCTACCGCAAGAACCAGCAGGTCCAGACCCACTATGAGCCAGAGGTCGCCGGTGGTAACCAGCAGGATATTACCGAACAGGTAGCTCATCAAATCCTGGTTATAACCGGGAGTGGCGGCGATGAAGATAATACCGACGGCCATGCCCACGGCCCAGAGGGTGCCGATTACCGTGTCTTCTCTCTCGTGAGCCCGTCGGTTTACCAGCGTCATGGCAACCGCTGCCAGCAGTGCCGCCGCTACCGCTCCGTGAGTCGGATGCAGACCGGTCATGCCGTGCACGTGCGCCAGGTAGTACGCCAGGCCCATGCCGCCCAGGACACTGTGAGCGATACCTCCCACCAGGTAGGTGATCCGACGGGTGACGACATAGGTACCGACCACGCCGCAGGCTACACTGGCCAGCAACCCGGTCAGCACGGCGTTGAGCATAAAGCCGTGGTGAGCCAGGGCGTAAAAAAACTCGATCACCGGTTCTCCTCGTGGGAGTTGTGCCGGTCGTGCCGTACCAGTCGAACCTGGCGACCATACAACTCAGCCATGATATCTTCTTCCATGGCGCTGGTGGGGTGAACGGCGACCGATCGATTGACACAAACCACCCGCTTTACGAACTGGGAGACAAAAGCCGGGTCGTGCGATACCATAACGATGGTCAGACGTTGGTTAAGCCGACGCAGCAGTTCAAACAGTTCCTGTTCAACGGCCAGGTCCAGGTTGGCCGTCGGCTCGTCCAGCAACAATATTTCCGGCTCGGCCACCAGCGCCCGGGCTATCAGCAGTCGTCGCTGTTGCCCGCCCGAGAGGCTGGAAAACACCTGATGTCGCTGTTCCCACAGGTCAACTTCGTGTAGTACTCGATCGACGATTTCGCGGTCGCGGCGTCGTTGCGCTCCCCAGCGGGGCAGGTTGCCCAGGCGGCCCATGAGGACGATGTCCGACACATCGGCGGGAAACTGCTGATCCAGCCGTATCTGCTGCGGCATGTATCCCAGGCGGGGGCGCACCCGCCGGGGAGACTGCCCCAGTACCCGTACCGTACCGCGACTCGGCCTGACCAGTCCCAGGATAAGTTTCAACAGCGTTGTCTTGCCGCCGCCGTTGGGCCCCACCACCCAGACAAACTCCCGTTCGGATATGGTCAGGTTAACGTCCGTCAGCACCGGTGAACTGTCATAACCGAAATCAACACCGCTTAAGGCTATCACCGGCCGGTCTTTCACCGTTTCCGTCCTTTCGTTTCGTTATCGTTTGATTCCACCCGGTGTGAATTGCAACGACATTGATGCCAACTTACCCGGCACGTCCGGTCAACCCTTGTGATATTTTGTGTGCCATATCCCGCAGGTTGTTCAGGTAGTCTTGCGCCAGAGGGTCCAGCAATACCACCTGGCCACCGATGGCGGTTGCGATCGCTTCTGCCCCTGAGGACGAAAACTGGGCCTGCACGAAAATGATTTTGACGCTGTCCTGCCGGGCTTGTTCCACCAAAGCCGTCAATTGTCGACCGCCGGGCTCCTTGCCGGCTTGCTCAACCGCCACCTGTTGCAAACCGTATGCGTCGGCAAAATATCCGTAAGAAGGATGAAAAACATAAAACCTGCTGTCTCGCCACGGCGCCAACAATCGGGCTATCTCGGCATCGATGCTGTCCAGATCAGCTTCGAAAGCAGCCAGGTTCCCACGATATATCAGGGCATGGGCCGAATCGAGTCGGCACAGTTGATCGCAAATGGTAGCCGCCTGAATCTTGACCAGTTGCGGGTCTAACCAGATATGGGGATCGGTACCATGGTGATGATGATCGTGGTGATCGTCAGCCATGACACGAAGTTCGATACCGCGCCGGGTGTCGATCACCGGCAAATCGGGGAAACCCGCAATGATTTTATCCACTAAGCGTTGTTCGAAAGGAACACCGATACGGAAATAGGTGTCGGCCTGCGAAAGTCGAGCCACCTTCCGGGGAGTAAGGTCCAGTGTCGCCGGCGATTGACCCGGCCCGACCAGTACCTCGACATCCACCAGGTCTCCGCCCACACGTTCGACAAAATATACCTGCGGCAGGATGCTTACAAACAGGTTGAGCCGGGCGCCCTTTTCCCGACTCTCCTCAGCCTCAGTTATCAGCCCCGCTGACGATAGAGCCAGCAGCAATACCAGGTACCATCGCCTTCGTGTCATAAATCGATAGCTCCTCGGCTGTAATGGATAGCGACCACCAGCCATCTTATGGGTGCCTTCCCCTGCCTGCCGGTTTCTTGGTGCAAACCAGGTGAAACTCATGGCAGCCCCGACACTCCTGCAATGAATGATCCCGGGCAAAACGGTCCCAGTGACGCATCTGGTTAATGGTCAATGTCCCGTTACCGCGACATAAAGGGCAAACATTCTCCAGAGCCGCGAATACCGCCTGTCGTATGAAACGCGAGCGGTTCTCTATCCCCTTAAACGCTGCCAGCAGCGATTCATCTGCCTTGAAAGTAATGATCTCAGATTTTTTGCTCATACGAAGCCAACCCGGATTTCATTTGATCCCGTCCCGGTAGTACGCTGATGGATCCTCAACTCACATCCCGAGGTCAAGTAATACGTTGTATTACTGATTGTCAAGACCAACCGTTGATTTTTGCCGGGCCGGTCCACTGTGGGGGCGCTCCTATACTTTATGGGCCGGCAGGTACGGTTAACGGCAGTTTTCCCGTGGTGGAGGGTTCTCCTCTCTGGTATGATAACAGTCCCAACGGTCACGTTACCGGGTGTTGTTCAATATGTTACCGGGCGGTGGCGGGTAAAATCAAGATATGTGGGCTGGTGGCATGGGGTTTACACTACCGGCAGCAAACAAAAAGGTGAAGAGCATGAAAAAAAGAAAATTCGTCGATCAATCCGGCCTGACTCTGCTGGAAGTGCTGATAGCCATGCTGATCATGAGCATCGCGTTATTGCTGTTGCTCAATATGGCTATGGTGGCGCTGGACGGCAATGACTGGTCCAACAAAACCACAATTGCCACCCAGTTAATGCAGGAAAAGCTCGAGCAATTGCGCAACAGTAGCAGCCCGGCCAGTGGAGCCGATACCACCCTGGCAGTAAGCCGTAGGTGGGTGGTGAGCAATGCCGGCAGTCACCTGCGCCAGGTAGATATCTACGCTACCTGGGAGGATATCTCGGCCAACTGGGTTACCGACTCACTGTCAACCTTCATCAAAACCAATTCTCTATAGGTGCCGACATGAACAAATGGATCAAGAAAGCCAAAAGCCGGGGAGGTACGACCTTCCTTGAGGTAATGATAGCCCTGTTGATCATGAGCGTCATCACCGCGGCTATTTTCAACCTGTACGTTACCCAGCACAAGAACTACATGACCCAGGATGACATCACCAATATCCAGCAGAACGTGCGGGCCTCGATCGATGAGATGTCCCGGCATATCCGGATGGCCGGCTACGACCTGCCGCTGGGCTTTCCGGCTATCACGGCGTCCAACACCAACCCGGATACGATCTGCATTACCTACCTTCACAACGGCTGCGACACTTACCTGAGTGCTCCGATGCCTCAGCCATCGGCGGAGCTGAAGTGCGCCACCGATATATCGTGCTTCAATGACGGCCAGTGGGTGTACATTTATGATCCGGATTCGGCCGTGGGTGAGTGGTTTGAGATAACTCACGTTCAGGCGGCGGCCTTTCACATTCAGCACAACACGATGGTGCTCAGTCGCAAGTACCAGGCCAACGCCCTGATCCTGGCCATGTCACAGGTGAAATTCTTTATCGACAGCACGTCCAATCCCGACCACCCCAATCTGATGCTTCAGATCATGGGCCAGACGCCGCAAGTGTTTGCCGAAGACATCACCGATCTGCAGTTTAGATACACGATGAAAAACGGTGCCGTCGTTGACGTACCGGCGGTGGCTGACAACATAAGAGAAGTAGCCATCGTTGTGACGGGAAGGTCGCAAAATCGTGATGTTGAACTGGCTGATCATCCTGAGGACCAGTATCGCCAGAGAACATTTTCGACATCGGTCTTTCTGAGAAACGTCGGTATCTGACAAGGAGACAACATTCGATGAAAACATCTTACATCTATTCCGAACAGGGCATGGCTACCCTGATAGCCCTGATAATGGTCGCCATGCTGACCCTTCTGGGACTGGCGGCGCTTAGCACGTCGGACGACGAGGTCAGCATTGCCGGCAACGAGCTTCAGGAGACACGCGCCTTCTATGCGGCCGAAGCCGGACTGGAGAAAGTGGCCGCCTACATGCTTAGCCAGTTCGACTCCACGGGCGTACCACCCACGGTCATGCCGAGCGGTAGTGATTATATAAACAACACTCATGTGACCTACGCTGCCGTCAGCGACGGCCCGGCCACCACCAAGGACCTCTCCAACGGCACCCTGGCCGGCCTGCATGCCCTGGTGCAATCGTTTTCCATGACCGCCGCGGCCACCAATGCCGCCCAGAACACTTCCATGCAACTGGCGCAGTCTTTCGAAGCGGCGCTGGTGCCGATTTTCCAGTTTGCCGTATTCTATAACAATGATCTTGAGATCGCTCCCGGACCTGACATGACTCTCATGGGGCGAGTCCATTCCAACGGCGATATGTGGCTCCAGGCCGGCAGCAGTCTAAAAATGGACAGTTATGTCACTGCTTCCGGTAACATCCGGCACGGTTGTATGGGAGCCGGTACAGCATCCGGTGGGGATGTGTTGATAAAAGATGGCGGCGGCAACTATGTCTCCATGAAGGAAGGCTCCGGCTGGCTGGAATCCATCGATGGCCACTGGTACGATTCATCGGTCGCCCGCTGGCAGGGACGGGTCCAGGATTCCACCCATGGCCAGCCGGCGTTGAACCTGCCCCTGTCAAGTACCGCCGCCGGGGATCCCCACAAGATAATTGAAGGAAAAACCGGTAACGATGATTCCTACGAGCGCAAGGCGACTCTCAAGTTTATTGATCGGACGGCTTACCGGGATGTCGCCGGCGCCTGGGTCGATGTGACCGCCGATATGGTCTCCAAGGGAATTATCACCTTTACGGACGACAAGTTCCATGACGGGCGCGAGGGTACCTGGGTCGACTGCATGGAACTGGATGTGACAGAGCTGTATGACGAAGGTTACGGCCCGGCCAACGGTGTCATCTACTACTCCGACCAGACGTCCGATTTTCCCGCCCTGCGCCTCAACAACGCTTCTGAACTCGATGCCGGGCTGACGGTAGCCTGTGAAAACCCGGTCTATGTGAATGGTGACTATAACAGCACGAAAAAGAAGCCGGCAGCTATACTTGGCGATGCTGTCACGTTCCTGTCCAACAGTTGGGACGACAGTAAGAGTTCGGACCCTGTCAATGATCGAGCGGCTTCCAATACGACCGCCAATGTCTGCTACCTGACCGGTAACACCGAGACTACCGCCTCCGACTACAGCGGCGGCCTTGAGAATCTACCCCGCTTTCTGGAGAAGTGGTCCGGCAAAACATTTACCTGGCTTGGCTCGGCCATCAACCTGTGGAACTCTGTGCAGGCCAACAGCCCCTGGAGCTACGGTTCATACTACACGGCGCCTATACGGGACTGGGCTTTTGATACTGACCTTGATGACCCCAACAATATGCCGCCGGAAACGCCGATGTTGCGGGTGTTTCAGCGTATCGGCTGGCATCAGCAGCATGTCGGTTACGATGCTTCACACGGTCAGGGCGAGGTTACCTATTAATAACCCTGAAGTCCGAGAGACAAAGACCCGCCCAACCGGGCGGGTCTTTTTTTGTCAGGACAAGCAGAGCATCCCCTCTCCCCATATCCAAGCCTTAAGTTAACAGCCCCCCTTTCAAGTAGTTACGTTTCCCAAAGAACCGCCGGAGCAACCTGGCGGCAGATTTCCTGATTTTCTCCTTGACAAGGGCACAAATGTGCAGTATTATAATCTCAGGCCGATAACAATGACAGTAAAAACTCAGAGAGTCAATATGGATCAATCGGAAATAGGCAGTAATGGTATCGCTGGTGAGATATTGGCCGCTGGAGAGCCGTCGGCTGTTGGTGAGCCATTGGCTTCATTTGAAACCGGGTTGGCGTTGTCGACCGAGACCGGCAATGCCGAAACGGGCTATTGTTATCTGAACGCCGGCACCTGCCCCGACTGCGCGGCCGCCATGGTTCGATTGGGAGGCTGCTTTGCCTGCCCGTCCTGTGGTTATGAAAGTTGTGCCGGGTAAGATGGCGGGACACTATTGAAACAGGGGGAAAGCTCTTATGAGATTGAGTGATTTGGCAAAATGGGGTGTGCCCGAGAGAATCATCGCCGGTTGGCGGCTGCGCCAGGGCGAGTCACTTTTACCGGTGCAGGCTCAGGCGGTACGCAAAGGTCTGCTGGGCCGAAAGACGGATGGCGGGGTGGATAGTCCGGTGCGGATGTTGATCTCGGCGCCTACTTCTTCAGGCAAATCATTTTGTGCCGAAATGGCGATGGCCCGGGCTTTGTCGTGTCGTCGCAAGGCGGTTATGCTGGTGCCGCTGAAATCACTGGCGGAACAGAAACATGCCCTGTTTGAAAAAACCTATGGATCACTGGGAGTAAAATGTTTGATCGCCACCGGGGATCACCCGGAAAATGACCGCCGGTTTATCACCGGAGATTACCAGGTGGCGGTAGCTATTTACGAGAAGTTTGACCTGTTGTTGACGGGTGTCCTGGATGCTCTGAAGAATATCGGCCTGGTGGTGATTGACGAAATCCAGACAATCGCCGAACCGGGCCGCGGGGCGGTGCTGGAACGGCTGCTGACAAAAATACTGGCCTCGATCTACCGGCCATCGCTGGTCGGCCTGTCGGCGGTGATCGGTGATGGCGACAGTTCGGCCGGGCGGCTGGCATCCTGGCTTCAGTCAACCCTGGTCGAAGAGACAGCTCGACCGGTCGATCTTATCCGCGGCGTGGCGGTGGCCGGGAAGTTCTACTATCGGTCATACAACAGCGGCCTTGATGGCAGCGAGCCGTTTGCGGACGGTGAGACGGTTCAGCACCCGTTTGACACCTTTGTACAGCAGGTCAAATCTCATCCCGGACCTACGCTGGTATTTCTCAAGTCGCGGCGGGAAACGGTAGATAGCGCCTTCCGACTGGCGGCCGCCGTCGCCTGGCCCGAGGCCGGTCGGGCACTTAAGCTTCTGGACGAGGAGGAACCGTCGTTTCTGGTTCGCTCGTTGCGTCAGGCGCTGACACGCGGGGTTGCTTTTCACAACGCCGACCTGTCGCCACGACAGCGAGCTATAGTGGAACAGGCTTTTATGGACGGAGAAGTGCGGGTGATTTTTGCCACCACGACACTGGCCCTGGGAGTTGACCTGCCCGTGGAGACGGTCTACCTGGAGACGGTCAAATACAGCGCCGGCAACTATGACGGTCGTCCGACCCTGGTTCCGGTCACGCGTGCCGAATTTGACAATATGACCGGACGCGCCGGGAGATTGCGCGGTGACAATTGTACGCCGGGGCGGGCCATTATCATGGCCCGGTCGGACCTTGACCGCGATATCCTCTGGCAGAACTATATCGCTCCCGAAAGACCGGAGCCGATCAGGTCAGCCTTCGACTCGCTGCCGCCGGAAGACTGGTTGCTGGACATGATTACCTGCGGGCTGATAACCGATCCGGACTCGATCGAACAGTTGTTTGACAGAACCTTCTATGCCGCCATTGGGCAGGGTGATCAGACGCCGGATTTTGACTCGGCCCTGGCGCACCTGCAGCACTGTCGACTGATTCACCGGGAGAGTTCGAATGGTGCGGTGACCGTTTCGCCGACCGGAAAGGCAACGGCGCTGGCCAGCCTGTCGGTGGCACAGGCAGAGTACCTGTTGCAGAAGCTGTCCGATGACCCTCCCACCACCATTGCCGGCTGCACGGCACTGGTTCTGAGTGCTCCGGGCTGGACACTGCCCCCCGGGATGCTGACCGCCTTCGAATTGGCGGAGAATATGCCGGTCAGGATGTTGTACCAACACTTCGACCACCTGCTTCAGGATGCTGCGATCCTTCTGGGCGAGAGTCGCCGTCAGGAACCCCTGACCTACACCGCAGCCGTACGGTTAAAGGCGTGGTTACTTCTGCACCAGTGGCGCGAACTCACACCGGTGCAGCAACTCGAACAACAGTTCCAGTTGCACCTGGGACAGATTCTGGCCCTGGGGGAAACGGCGGCCCATCTGGTGCACGGCCTCGATGTACTGGCTGCGACCACTAACCATCACACGTCGTTGCCGGACGACCTGAGCCGATATGTTTTCAGCCTTCGCATGGGTATGCCGGCCGGCCTGGAACGACTGTATGCCCGCCTGGGTCGGATTCTCAACCGCAGCGATTTCCTGGCTCTGCACAATGCCGGGGTGGAAAGTATAACCGGTCTGCAAGAGTTGTCGCAGGCACAATTGGGCCGGTTTATCAAAGGGGAGAACAAACTGAGCTTATTAAGAGAGAAACTGCAACTTATTTCACAGGAGAACACCATGCAAACACAAACAACGCCGAGCCAGTCGTGTCTGCCGGCGGCGATGGCCGTGTCCGTTCGACCTGAATTGATTGAGATCGACGGTACTTTCGAACGGGAACGCTACCTGGTCAAAATCAACGGCTTTCCGATCCGCCTGACCGGCAAATCATTCAAGTATTTCACGAAACTGGCCTGGTCACGACTCAACCGCGATTCCGGCTGGATGTACAAGGAAGATATCGAAACCGGTTTCAACCAGGCCCGGTATCTCTACCGCATGAAGAGAGAAATTGTCTCGGCCCTGAACCTGGCCTGGGGGGTAATAGAAAACAATCGATTGGGTTATTATCGTCTCAATGCCGACCCCGGCGCCATCCGGGTGAACCTGGATAATCTTCGTGTTCACCCCGATTACGAAGTGAGCAATCTGGCCAACCGGAGCGCCAACTGAGGCGGTGGCATCGCCACATCTATAGGCATCGCCAGTGGCTTGCCGGTGGCAAGCCACTTTTATTGGCGGGAGACAAGCTCCTGCTCTATGTGCGTTAGAACAATCACCTTTTGGGACATCCCCTGACCGTCGTAACTGTCCGTGACGTTCATGGGTGTAAAGTCCAGTTAACCCCCAGCATCACGGTCGGGCCGGTCATATCGTATTGCCGTGCTCGGCGACTGTTTTCCCCGGTCACCTGGTCGATTATTTCCAGATCAAGTTCCGGTCTGGCGTATGAATACTTGAAGTCGAGACGCAGCCATACCCGTTGGCTGAATCTGAAATCACTGCCTGCCCGGAGATGCCAGGCGAGTCCCTGCCCGAAATCATGGTAACTTTCCAGAGTGGCATCATCATAAGGTGCCGATTCTCCTGTGGCCGGCTCATCAGTCGGCCACATGTTGGAGTAGGCACTGAAGCCGCCACCAAAATACGGTCGAACTTCCGAACCGGGCACTCGCAACAGCAGGTCGACATCGGCACTGAGCGAGGCGAATTTCTGTTTCGGCAGGTCGGCCAGGTTCAGTTCGTACCAGAATACCTGGGGCACTCCCCTCAGAATCAACGGCGACAGGCGGGTATAATCGATTACCACAGCCAGACCGTAACCTTCAGAGATATCATCCGTCGCCGGTACGAACACCAGCGCCGTTCCGGCCTCGAAATTCGATGAAGTGTCGGCATTCGTTTGCGGCAGTGACATCCGGATTACCCGTTCGCCCCGAGCGCGAGCATCACCGCCATCGCCGGCTGCGATTGCCGTACGGCCGGGTGCCGGCAGCATAATCGCCACAAGACAAATCAGACCGATCCGCTGTAGCTAATGATAAAAGACATATCTCATAATCACCTCGTCAGGTATTTGCTGGAAACCCGAGTTCTTCCTGGGAAAGAACTCGTCCCGATTACTGTTGGTCAACCATTAATCATTCACAATTACTATGCTATGGCCGGGTCTCAGTGTCGGCGACGTCTGTCGATTCTTGTATTGTTAAGACTGACAGTGGGTTAGCTAAACCACAAAACTCATTTGGGAAATTAGAGACAGTAGCTGACTCTGGTTTGGAGCCTTTCGTTTCAGTCTTTTGACAAAGCGCCGATAGATATGCAAAACAGCTATGAAGACCATTGTAAAGACCACTAAGAAGCTGCCGCTTAAGACAACCGGTCCGTCGGCAGGCGTCCCTGTATTGCCGTTGCGAAATGGTGTGCTTCTCCCGGGATCGATTATGACCGTGTCCCTTATTCGGCCTGAAGAGGTCGATCTTGTTCAGTACTGCCAAACCCACCGTAAGGAACTGCTGGTGAGTCATTCGTCGGAAGCAACCTCGGACGGAGCGGCGCCTGTTTCCCAGGTTGGTGTCATGGCAAGTATATGTCATGTTTTTCAAGCTGCCGATGGGTTGCCGATGGTTACACTGGAAGGTATCCGGCGGGCGGTTCTGGTGGAAATTACCGCGGAGACTCCCTTACTCCTGGGCACTGTAAATGAGATCGAATTGTCCGATGACGCCGCCCGGATTAGTACCTCTGAAATCATGGCTTGCTTCAGGATGACCCGTGAATCTGAGACAATCGGTATGTTGCAGAAGCATTCCGGTGACAACTCGTTGCTGATCGACCGGATTTCAGCAGTCCTGAATCTGCCACCGTCTGCCCGGCAGGAACTGCTCGAAACGGTGAACCTCAAAGATCGGTTGACTCTTCTGGAATCTTTTCAAAAAACACCGGCGCCGGCATCTTCAGTTAACTGTGGTGAAATCGGAGTGTCGTCAGATAGTCGCCGAGAGAGCAACCTGGCTGACGCCGCGCACATAAGAGCTTTGATCGAAAAGTCGTCTTTTCTGCCCGATGAAGTGGCGGCCAGAGCTACGCACGAGGTTGATCGGTTGACTCAATTGCCGACGGCTTCGGCCGAATACGGCGCCACCAAATTCTACCTTGACTGGCTGTTGTCTCTCCCCTGGGGAAAATGCTCGGGCGAGGATTATGACATAACTCACGCCGAGAAGATTCTCACAACTGAATACTACGGCCCCGCCAGTCTCAAAGAACAGATTCTGCAGCGACTGTCCGTTCGCAAGTTGCAGCGGGGTGCCGGCGATGCCCCCACCCTGTGTTTCATTGGCGCCCCCGGAACCGGCAAGGCTTCGCTGGCCAAAGCAATTGCCCACGCTCTGGGCAAGGAGCTGATCAGGATATCCGTCGGAGGGATCACCGACGTCGGCGAAGTGAAGGGAATGCCCCGCACGTTCCTGGCCGCCCTGCCCGGGAAAATTATACGTTCCCTGCGCAACGTTGAGTCCTGCGACCCGGTGGTGCTGCTGGAGGACGTCGACTATTTCAATCTCCACAATGACGCCTCGGTCAATATGGCGATGCTGGAGGCGATCGATACTCGTCGCAACGCCCGCTTTCTGGACAACTACCTGGGCA
Source organism: bacterium (assembly GCA_043811375.1). Classification (GTDB taxonomy): domain Bacteria; phylum Zixibacteria; class MSB-5A5; order GN15; family FEB-12; genus JBDRNJ01. The sequence goes on from JBDRNJ010000039.1 coordinate 126,536, forward strand.
TTCCTTTTGATCTGAGTAAAATCTTCTTCATCTGTTCGGTGCGTTCCTTCGAGGAAATTCCGGAGCAGTTCATACCGCGCCTTGAGATCATTGAGTTGCCCGGTTATACCGAGAAAGAAAAGCGAGCCATTTCCAAACGGTACCTGATTCCCAATCTGCTGAATAGACTCGGGTTGACCAAAGCGGAGGTGAAATTTACCGATCAGGCGCTGACCAGGATTGTCACCAACTACACCCAGGAAGCCGGGCTGCTGTCGTTTTCGCAGAATATCGAGAAGATATGCCGCAGAATCGCTCTGGAGAAACTCCAGAAACCGAAAAAGTCGTGGACGATAAACGACCGTAACCTTGAATCCTACCTGGGCCCTGCCCTGTTTTTCCCCGAGCGAGCTGAAGCAGCCCCCGAAATCGGTACCGCAGCCGGACTGGCCTGGACCGGTGCCGGCGGCGAACTAATGTTTATCGAGGGCCTCAAGATGAAGGGCAGTGGTGATATTATCACCACCGGGTCACTCGGCGAAGTGATGCGGGAATCTATCCAGGCCGCCCATTCCTATGTGCGTTCCAAGGCCGACATGCTGGGGATAGATTTCAGTGACTTCAACGATTTTGATATCCACGTTCATTTTCCCTCTGGCGCTATTCCCAAAGACGGCCCTTCGGCCGGTGTTACCGTCTGCCTGGTCATTGCCTCGGTGATGTCGGAACGCCCTATCCGCAATGATATCGCCATGACCGGGGAGGTCACCCTGCGCGGGCGGGTATTGCGCGTGGCCGGAATCAAGGAGAAGATATCAGCCGCCCACCGGTCCGGTATCTATCACGTGGCCATGCCTCAGGGCAATCAGAAAGATATCAAGGAGTTGCCCCGGGAAATGGTGCGCAAGATGAAATTCACGTTCATCGAGCGCGTCGACGAACTGTTCGAAACCTGCCTGCTTAATTTCACTCCTTCCTCGTACACCCTGGAAAAAGTTTTCGCCGAGGAAATCAGGAAAGTCAAGCGTAAGAAAAAAACTCCCCCACAGAAGCGCCGGACTCCGCGGGTAGCCAGGAAACAGGAATAAAAACTTATTCCAGCAGGCTGTTTGAGCCCGGAATCTGTTTGACAACGGCCAATTATCGTGTATTATTCCATTATACTGTAGCCATCTGAAAAGCTGGCTATGGGGGTGTAGCTCAGTGGTAGAGCACCTGCCTTTTAAGCAGGGTGTCGATGGTTCGATCCCATCCACCCTCACTTTTTTTGGAATCGATTTTCTTACGGTAACATGCAGGGCAAAACCCGAAGGGATTGTACCAATCATAACAATTATCTCCAGGTCCGGATAGCGGAACCGCTAAAGGGTTCCGCCCTGCTCACCGGGCCATTTGGGTGCGCGGCGTATGTCCTGAGGTTGTCCCACAAGTCAGCTTTGGGTGCATTTAACGTTGCATCTAATAAATCGTCACTCGGCAAACCCGCGTAGCAGCGGGCTTTATGTCCGCCGGTGGCATCGCCACTTCTATTGGCGGGAGACAAGCCCCCGCTCTACGCGCGTTAGAATAATTACCTTTTGGGACAACCTCTCCACATGCGCCGCGATCTACCGGCAGATGTGGACATCTGCCAGTCACGTGAATGGTTATATGATAAAAAGGCGTCAGGTGAAAGTGACTTGTCACCTAACACGGCGGCGGCGCGGGGCCGCCGAGGAAGAGATAGGCCACCAGATAAGCTAGGTCAGCGACATCAATACTGCTGCTGCCGTCAATGTCGGCTGCTTCCATGCACAGCGGCTCCGGGCCGCCCTGGAAGAGATAAGCTACCAGGTACGTTAGATCACCCACATCACATGCGCCACTGTAGTCCACATCGCCGCGTACTTCACAGCAGTATTTGATCGCAAAGCAGTGGGGACCATCCCAGCTCGGTTCGTACGGATAGCAGCCGCTTGACCACAGCCACTGACCGTGGGGTGGGAACCAGCAGGAGTCAAGGCAGATTTCTCCACCCGAGTATTCCTGCGGGATGGGGCCGATCGTAATCGTATGCGTAATAGTGTCGAACCCTTGAGGTATACCACCCGAAATAGACATACACGCACCACCAATGCCGATCGTATCCGTCGCTGAACCGGTCACGCCATAGTAGTTTATTACGTCACCCCAGTAGAAGAAATATCCGAAAGCATAGGTGCCGAGAGCCGTCGTTGTTGTCCATGTGGCACCGGATGGGGAATAGACTCGGAAACCGTTGGTCAAATCCTCAACTGTATTGCTGAGATCATTGTAGAAACGCAGGTAGAAGGTGATTAGCCGGCCGGTTTGTACCGTATCACCCTGTAGCAGGCCATCCACGTGGTCGACCGTAATCTCTCCGCTGGGTGTCGGAGGACATTCTGACATGTTATCACAATAAGGTGGACCCCATCCGCAGAACAGATATTCACAGAATCTGCAAAAGTCGAGCACGTTAATGCCGGTGCAACGGTCCAGGTCAGCTACTCCAAGGAAATCCGGTGCCGGTCCACCCTCAAACAGGTACCGATAGAAGTAAAACAGGTCGCCAATATCGATGTCACCGCTGCCGTCAATATCGGCACAACTGATAGTGTCGCAGGCATCACCAATGCCGTCACCGTTGACATCTTCCTGACCGGGATTAGAGACCTGCGGGCAGTTGTCACAGCTATCGCCATGCTGGTCACTATCCGAGTTCTCCTGATCCGGGTTGTAAGCACTCAGGCAATTGTCGCACGAATCACCAACACCATCTATATCGAGATCTTCCTGCGATACATTGTAAGCTAAAGGGCAGTTGTCATCGGGGCAGATGTTGATTGGGAAGCCGGGATCGCCGTAGCCGTCACCGTCGAAATCGGTGCAAGTGTCGCACATGTCGCCAAAGCCGTCGTAGTCACCATCGGCTTGATCAGCGTTGGCGACACCCGGACAGTTGTCGCACACATCACCCACATCGTCGCCATCCGTGTCAACCTGATTCGGGTTGTACGTGTAAACACAGTTGTCATCAATACTCAGGATGCTGTCGCCATCGATATCACTGCTGTCATGGGGGCGGTAGAAAGCCCCCATGTCATTGCGGGTGCCATCCGGATCATCGTACTGGGAGTCAGGATCACCGGCGTCGATGCACTGCGATCCTGAAAGAAGGTTATAGTCGTGATTGACAGTATCTACGAACAGAGCATCCCCATAGATGTTGCCGACACCAGGGGTGAAATTGTAGTCACCCACGTTATTGAAGGTGCAGTTGTATTCAGCAAGGAAATCACCCTGCATAGCCCAGGGATCAGCAAAAAAGACGATGTTGTTCCTTGCTTCTAACGGTCCACTACCCTGGTTTGTGATACCGCTGTGAGTCGTTACTGAAATCGTATTGTTGTAAATGACAGTGCCGGAAATCGTACCCAGCGCCCTAATCTCGCCCACCCCTGTGTTCCCATAGATTACATTGTAACATATGGTGTCATTCCAGCTGCTATACTCTAAGTGTATCGCTGCACCATAACTGTCTGCGTTGTTGGCGCGGATCAGATTGCCCTTGATGAGAGCGTCAGTCGTGTTGTTCAAGTCAATACCGGGAGAATTATTGTCTCTGTCGCTCGAATTGCCTGTGACGACGTTACCCATGACTGTCGGCGATGAACCGTCACAGAATACTCCACCAAATCCACTGCCGGTAACGGTGAATCCCGAAATCGCCGCGCCCTTCGGTTCGCCACTAACAAACGATACCACCGCCTGAGTCGGGCTTGCGGCCCGAATCACTGTCGAACCAGTCCCGTCTGAACTAATGACAACAACCAACTTACCCATAAAGTCAATGTTCTCAAGATACGTCCCCGGCGCAACCAGCACCGTGTCACCACTGGACGCCGAGTCAATCCCCGCCTGGATAGTCGGATGATCCGCCGGGACATGAATGGTGGCGGCATTAGCAATGACAGCACAGAAAACGCATGCTACAGCCAGGATCAAGACTCTCATAGAGCCTCCCGTCTAATTGGTTTCCTGCACAACCAATATAGTGAAAATGGGCTGGTTGGTCAACGGAAATTAACATACCTGTCAGTGACGAAGCGGGGTTCTGGCTGCTAATGTGAGGACTGTCCTAAGGATCAGTTTCAGAGGCTGAATCTTCTGTCGATCGCTGCGGGTCGGTAATGGTGCCGGATACGTTGTTGAGAATCGTGGTCGAGTGCAGTTGCTGGTCGGCCTGAAGCCCCCAGCCGGTCATGACATCCTCACCCCGGGTAATGCGGACAAAGACATCTGTTTTGATACTGTCGATTTCGGCATCCCAGTAAAGATATTCGGTCTCCAGTTTGATGCCGTCGGATGTAACCACTACCACGTGTCCAAAAAGCGACATGCTGCCGGAGGTCTCTCGAATAATACCGGAGTCGCCGACGATATCAGCCGAATGAACTCCGGCGGAGTCGTAGACATCGATATCCAGCGTGTAGGCCATGGTCGAATCAAGGGCCTCGAACCTCACGATATTCTGCGCGGCGACTTTGGTGGCCACCCGGCCACGGTCGTACAGGTAGATGCGGGCGCCGCTGACTTCGGAGTCGGGACGTGACGAAGAATCACTCAGTCCCGCCTGGTCAGTTGAAGCCGTTTGTTGGTCGCCGCAACCGATCAGGCCGAAGGTGAACGCCAGGCATAATATGATCAATTGTTTTCTCATCTCACCACTGTTACGTATATCGGCCGGTAAAGGTCGAACATTTTGCCAAAATGTCAAGCACTCTGGTGGGGCCGGGTGTGCCAGCGATTATGCAGCCAGATCCATTGCGATTTATGATCCGTTATGATCTCTTCCAGAGCTCTCACGCAGGCGGCTGTAAGCAGCCGGGCATCTCGATCAGTATCACCGCTGGGCACTGTTTTCACCTCCGGCCGGACTATTATGCGGTAACCATCGTCTATTGTTCGCAGACATGCCACCGGCAGGATAGCCGCCCCGGCCTTCAAGGCCAGCAGGGATGGCACAATGGGAGTGTTGGCCAGGCGACCGAAAAAAGGCACAAAAGCACCGCGCACCCTGATCGAGTCGGTGTCTATCAGGACTCCCAACCCATGCCCGGCATGCAGCCAGCGCAGGACTTCGCGAGGCGAACTGGTGGTGGCGAAATTCACAATGCCCATGGCCTCGCGGTTGCTTACCAGCAGTTGGTCAAGGCGGGCATCGTACAGACGACGACCGACCACCCCAACCTTGTAACCAAGACCGGAAAAATAAGCTGCCAGCAGTTCAAAATTGCCGATGTGGCCGGTGACACACAGCAGGCCCCGGCCGCGACGGTAGGCAGTGTCGAAAATGTCCAATCCCTCAATCGATACCCGGGGACTGATCTCGGTGGCGAAATGGTTGCGAAATCGACAGATATCGGCCAGGTTCTTGCCGGTGTTTACGAAAAAGCTGCGCGCTATTTCACGCTTCTCCGACGGGGTGAGACTGTCGTCGAAGGCCAGAGAAAGATGCCGGTCGATGCGATATCGGTCGCGTGGCAGGAGGTGATGAGCCACCAGGCCTAACCACGCTCCCACAAACAACGCCAGGCGGCGTGGGACAGTGTCGAAAAACTTCTGCACCAGCCATACCAGCAGGTAGACGGTGTTCCTCTTGAGCCTTTTACCCGGTCGCATCTCAGACAAGTTTCGACTTGAGAATATCGTGCAGGTGGATGATCCCCACTAATTGTCCGTGCTCGTCAACAGTGGCAAGTTGCGTAATGGAATGTTTCTCCATCAGCGCCAGGGCGGCATCCAGTACTGCCTCACAGGAGATTGTCCTGGGATTTTTAACCATCACTTCAGCGGCAGTCAGACGGTAGAAATCGTCATGCTTCTCAACCAGGCGGCGTAAATCGCCATCAGTAAAAATGCCGCCCATCCCGCCGTCGGCATTCTTCATCACTACGCAGCCGAGCCGCTTGCCGGTCATTTGCAGAATCATCTCCTTCATCGAGGCCCCGGAATCGACCAGCGGCATTTCATCGTCAACATGATGCAGCTCCGAGACACGCTTGAGCAATCGTTGTCCGAGAAATCCGCCCGGATGAAGTATGGCGAAATCCGACGGGGAAAAGTTGCGGGCTTTCAGCAGGGCCACCGCCAGGGCATCGCCCATGACCAGGGCCGCCGTTGAGGAGGAAGTCGGCACCAGGTTATTGAGGCCGGCTTCTTTCTCGACCGAACAGTCAAGAACGATGTCCGCTCGCCGACACAGGTCGGAACCAGGCGTGCCGCACAGGATAATTATGGTTACACTCAGCCGTCGTGCTGCGGACACCAGCATGTCCATCTCGCCCAGCCGACCTGATTTCGAAATCAGCAGCAGCAGGTCTTCAGAACGCATCAGACCCAGGTCACCATGCATTGCCTCGACTGGATGCAGAAAGAACGATGGTATCCCGGTGGAATTGAAAGTTGCCGCGATCTTCTTGCCGATCAGGCCGGATTTGCCCATGCCGGCCACGATGACACGCCCGTTGCAATACAGGATGGCCGTCACGGCGCGGTCGAAATTCTCGTCCAGCCGTTCCACCAGACTGGCCACGGCCGCGGCTTCGGTTTCGATCACCTGACGGGCATATTCTCGTAACTTTGTCATACCAGGAAACTCTGAGGATCCTTGTTGATGGCCTCAAAAAAACATTCCAGAACTTCCCTGACCGCCCCCTGGCCGCCTTTCTCTCGCGTGACATAGGATACCACTTCCTTCAAATCCTCAGCGGCATCGGCCACGGCTACCGACAGTGCGACCTTTTTGGCCAGTCCGATATCGAGAATCTCGTTACCCACAAAAGCGACGTCGGCATAAGTCAGGTTCAATTTTTCCAGGAGGGGTTCGATCTGTTTGATCTTGTCTTTCATTTCCTGCAAAACGTGTTTGACACCGAGGTCTTTCATGCGAGTGTCGGTTGCGGCCGAGTACCGTCCGGAAACAATGGCCAGCTCAAGACCGGCCCGCATAGCCAGCACCATGAACAGTCCGTCGGAGATATTGAACCGTTTTAGTTCAAATCCGTCAGGTCCGAAATAGATGCTGTCGTCGGTCAGTACGCCGTCGACATCAAGAGCCAGCAGTTTGATCGTTTTCAACCGTTGAACAAAATCCTGACGCGATAGTTTCGACATGGGCGGCAACCGGACTCAGACTCTCTGTATTTCAAGGACCGAAGTCAACAGGCGGTCCATTTGCGTTAGCGGCAGCATGGCGGCGGCGTCGGAGAGGGCTTGTGACGGATCAGGATGTGTCTCCACGAACAGGCCGTCAATACCGACGGCGGCGGCCGCACGAGCCATCGGAATCACGTACTCCGGCTGGCCGGTCGACACCGCCCCGCCCCCGCCGGGAAGTTGCAGTGAATGGGTGGCATCAAAAACCACCGGATAACCGCCGTCCTTCATTATCAACAGCGAACGAAAGTCAACGACGAGATTGCGATAGCCAAAAGTCGAGCCCCGCTCGGTCAGCATCACCTTTTTGGAGGCCGCCTTGGCCGCAATTTTGGCCATGTCTTCAGGAGCCAGAAACTGGCCCTTCTTGATATTGATCCAGCGGCCGGTCGCGGCTGCCTTGACGACTAGGTCAGTCTGTCGACAGAGAAAAGACGGAATCTGGATAATATCCGCCACCTGCGCCACCGACTCAATCTCAGCGGTCTCGTGAACGTCGGTCAGGATGGGCAGGTCAAACGTCTGCTTCACCCTGGATAAAATTGCCAGCCCTTCGTCGAGCCCAGGGCCGGAATATGAACCGGCCGAGAGACGATTGGCTTTCTTGTAGGATGATTTGAACACATACGGCAGGTGGTGACGTTGCGCCAGTTCCGCGACACGTTCGGCAACCGTCAGACAGATGTCCTCCGATTCGACAGCACACGGCCCGGCGATCAGGAAGAACTCGCCCTGCTCGATTCTGTCCAGGGTCGATCTGCTCATGCCGGGCAATATACGCCACGCCTGTCAAAAGGGAAGAGATTATTGCCGCGCCTTCATGTGACACCGGGTAACTGTCGCTCTCAGATACGCGCTTGGCAGAAATACCGCCTGAGCTTGAGTACGTCAGGACCCTTGCGGTCCTGACGTATCCAATGAAGATGTCGGAACCGCAGGGGTTCCGACCTTGGTCCTGACGCCTGGGGCGTGGACATAATAGTCAGGAGTACAAGACTCCTGACCTACAATTGGGAATAGCCTGAGAGCTTGAGTAGGTCAGGACCCTTGTGATCCTGACGCCTAAGTTACCGGGACGTGAAGCCGTTCAGCCGAGACGCTGATCGAAATCGATGGCCGTTGGATGGAAGCGATCCCGATAGCTTGAGTAGGTCAGGACCCTTGCGATCCCGACGCATAAGTTACCGGGACGTGAAGCCGTTCAGCCGAGACGCTGGTCGAAATCGATGGTCGCTGGCCGGATGCTGTACCGATAGTACTCGTTGCGATAGCCGCTCACCGGTCGCAACTGGTCGAGCCAGTAAGCTTGATCATCACGATGACAGACGAAGAAGCGTTGTTCGTCCTGGGCGAACATTGCCTGATGGTACTTCAGGTAGATAAATCGATAGTCCAGACCGACCATCTCAACTTTGCCCGATTCATGTGACATCACGTATCTGACACGTTTGCCCAGCCCGGAGCAGTGTCGCTTGGCCTGCTCCACCTTGCGATACGTCTCAGTCAGCGGTAAAGCATAGGGGTAGTTGCCGACGGTGGGCCGGCACTGGAAAGCATAGTACTGCTGCACGCCCATATACGACAGCTCGTTCCACAATTCCGCCAGCGTGGTCGGGTCGTCGGAAATACCGCGCACGATCGGGTGCTGGTTGATACAAACTACCCCGGCGTCCAGCAGCCGCTGTACCGCTTCACGTGCCTGTGGAGTCAACCCCCGGGGGTGGTCGAAATGACACATAGTATAGATGCGATGGTCAGGTGTCGAGTATCTGGCCAGCATCTCATACAGGGCGTCATCGTTGAGATAACGATACGGGTTATAGGCCGGCATCTTGGTGCCGATACGAATGATCCGCACGTGCTCGATCTTCCGCAGAGCCGCGATAATGCTCTCCAGGCGAGAGGTCGACAACAGCATGGGGTCACCACCGGTCAGCAGGACATTGTCCACCTCCGGGTGCTGCCGGATATACTGAAGCGCCGGCTTGAGATCGTACGCTACCTCGTGGCTTTGGTTCATGAACAGCCGCTTGCGAAAACAGTAGCGGCAAAAACCGGCGCAAGTCTCATTGACGAGCAACAGCACCGTCGACCGGTACTTGTGCTGTACACCCTTGCGCACCGTGATCTGACTTTCGCTGGACGCGTCCAGTTCACCCCAGTCGATTGTTTCATCCGGGTGGGGTATGATCAAACGGCGAATCGGGTCGTTGGGATCATTGAAGTTTATCAGGCCCAGGTAGTAGTCCGTAGCCCGGAAGGCATAACGAGCCGTCACTTCCTTCAGGTTGGTCTTTTCCTGTTGAGTTAATCCGCTTATCCTGTCCAGGCTGCGGACAGTCCGGGTCTGTCTCCGACCAATCCCCGCCTGGTGGTCATCTTGCCACTTCATATCAGCCTCCTTACTTCCTGCAGGCTCTCTCCTTTTGAGAACAGGCGGCATCGCTTTGGAGCGTTACCCTTGCTACTTTGTCTTCGCTGCCGTGTGCGTTTCTTTCGCGGTCTGGCAACTATCTCAGTTGCAGAACTTCGGAGAGCCGGGCTATGTGGGGTGGACAGTGTTGTCTGTTCTACGTACAACGTCCACCTATGTAATATACTCCCTTTAATAAGTCCCGGCAAGGCTATTATCACAGAAAGTTGACCCAAAACAGATGCTGCCAACTCTTAATCTTTATGTTGTATGGCGGTATCTTTAACAACAACAATAGCTTATGCCGCCGCACTCTCTAAGATGGAACGATACCGCTACAAATTGAGAAATATGGCCCCACAATGGAGATACAGACAGCCGATGTTATCATAAAGTACAATATAATACTTGACAGTATCTAATAAAACATTACTATATTAAAAAACAACCATGGGAGATCTCAGAATGGAGTATCGTGAAGGTGTTATTAAAAACACCGAGTTTTTTACAACTGCCGAGCTTGCCGATAAGCTTAAGATGAACGTGCAGGTGATCACCCGTAAGGTTAAATCGGGTGAGATTGCTGCCTACAAGATCGGTAAAGACTGGCGTATACCGGAACTGGCCGTCTTTGAATGGTTAGAACGCCACTCCAACCGAGATATTCGAACCGGTGACCGCCAGAAAGTGGTGGCCAATTTTGTAAAAAACGACCACATAGAAAAACTGCCCGCCCAGCACCGGAAGCGGAAATTTCTGCTGGAATACATCCTGGCCCAGTTTGAGCCCAATCACCTGTACACCGAAGACGAGGTCAACCGGATAATAGCCCGCCATCATGAGGACTTCTGCACGGTGCGGCGGGAATTCGTGGCCGAGAAGATGATGGACCGTATCAACGGCAAGTACCGCCGTCGCACCGGCTACCGTCTTTCCCCTTAATACCGGTCGAGCCAACGGGTGTTGGGGCCATGCGTCGACTTTGTTCCCTCAACATGAGCAGACATCAAGGTTTACCCTGCATCTGATTGCGGAAAATAAGCAAGAAAACCGTCGGAAAGGCTTGATTTGCCGGTCTGCAGGCCGATACTTTGAGTATGCGACAACCGGGTGTAACAGATGGCTAAGAATAAAGTAAAGATACTGGTCATTGACGATGACCCCAAAGTCTCCTGGATCCTTTCCGAAGGGCTCTCATCGAAATTCGATTTTGTGTCTGCCCGTGACGGTATCGAGGGCCTTCAAATGGTTTCTACTGAGAAGCCGGAGTTGATCCTGCTGGATATCAAGATGCCCGGAATGAACGGAATCGAAGTACTCGAAAAGCTCAATAAGGCTCCCGATCGCCCGGAAGTGATCATGATCTCCGGTCATGGTGAGACAGAGTACGTAGTGCAATCGGTCAAACTGGGCGCAGCGGAGTTCGTCAACAAGCCGTTTGATTCCGAGGAACTGGAGATTCATATCAACGGTGTTCTCGAACGAAGTCGGCTCAAGCGACAGGTAAAACATCTCGAAAGTGAGTTGCAGGCCAAGGGCGGGCAGGAAAACTTTGTTGGTGACTCAACGGCTATGCAGAAAGTAAAAGAGATCATTGAGCAGGTGGCCGATTCGGAGTTGACGGTTCTCATTCGAGGAGAATCCGGCACCGGCAAGGAAATCGCCGCCCACCTGTTGCATCTACAGTCCGGTCGTCGCAAGAAGGCATTCATCAAGGTCAATTGTGCCGCCATTCCGCGTGATCTGCTGGAAGCGGAGCTGTTTGGATACGAAAAAGGTGCTTTTACGGGAGCTCACAAGACCAAGCAGGGCAGGTTCGAACTGGCCGAAAAAGGGACGATATTCCTCGACGAAATCGGTGATATGCCGCTGGAATTGCAATCCAAATTGTTGCAAGTACTCGAACAACAGGAGTTCGTTCGGGTGGGCGGGATCCACAATATCCACGTTGACGTGCGGATCATCTGCGCCACTAACCGCAACCTGGAAAATGCCATCGAGCAGCAGGGATTTCGAGATGATCTGTTTTACCGGCTCAATGAAATAACGCTGTTTCTGCCGTCACTTCGGGAAAGGCCGGAAGACATACCACTGCTGGTGAACCATTTCGTCGACAAATACAACAAAGCCTACGGTAGAGAATTCGCTCAGGTATCGCCCAATGTCACCGGCCAACTGATTAACTTCTCATGGCCAGGCAACGTCCGCCAACTCGAAAATATGATCAAACAGGCGGTGGTGCGTGGGGACGACTCTATCATGATTGACCTGATATCATCAGCCTCGGCTTATATTGCCTCACCACAGACTTCTGTTGCGCAATATGCTGCCGTCCCGGCAATGACCACCCCAGACACATCCGATGGCTATTCTCTAAAGGCTCGTATTGGCAAGACAGTGGCTGAAGAAGAGAAAAAACTGATCAGCCAGATTCTGACCAAGACAAACTGGAACCGTCGCAAAGCCGCCGACTTGTTGGAAATAAGCTACCGCTCCCTGCTGTATAAGATCAAAGACTACCGTTTAGACGCCCCGAAATAGCAGACTCGCTCTTCGATCACTGAATCATAATGCGGGACCGTGCATTATTTGTGCAGGTCATTGCACATCTACGTTAATTTAATTGATTCAAAGCCGCTGCACTAACAAAGTTTACAATTCGCAATCTTGTTGTAATGCAACACGATACATGAGTCAAACAACAGGCCGAAAGCAAGTTTAAGAAATATGATAAAATTTTTTACACTTATTACAGTTATGGAATGCCAGTTGCTGTTTGATTGTTGAACAATGTAATTGGACTTTGCATGAGTAAGATAAACGAAAAACCGGATGTGGACGTGGAATTTCTTGATCGGGTCGATCTCGAATTAAAGAGAGCCAAGCGTTATCGCCTTTTTGTGTCTCTTATGGCACTGGATCTTTCGCAGCTCCGTGAAACCGGCAATGGCCCGGGGTTTGGGTCATTGAGTGATCTGCTGCAGGTGGTGCAGGACAACGTCCGTATTATGGATAATGTAACGATGTTGGGGGATAAAAATCTGGTCCTGCTGCTGCCGGAAACATCACGGCAGGGTGCGCAAATTGCCGCTCGGCGATTGACCGATTTGATACGCACCAGCCTTCAGGCTATGATCGGTGAAGCTGTGGACCCGACTATCCCGCTGGAGATGGCTTCCTTTCCTGATGCCGCCGGGACCAAGTCCATCACTGATTTTCGGCAAGAGTTATCACGGCAGAATATGAAGTAATTGCCCCTGTTTTTTTTACCTCCCGTTTTCCCGTAAGATCGTCCACCCCCTCAGGACGATCTTTTGTTTTATACGTAAGATCGGGACGCGCTCTGCCGGATCGGTGGGGCTGATGTTGCTGTCGTTTCACCAGTCGGTTGGCGAGGGGGCGGCGGGCTGGTTGTTTCAAAAGGTGATGATTCAGCTCGCGCAGGGTAGGGGCTTGTCTCCCACCAACAGAAGTGGCGAGGCCACTGACTTGTACTGGCGTTGCCACCGGCGGACGCAATAAATGTGCCCTCGGCACCCGCTACGCGGAGTTGGAGAATCGCAGTTTCGTTTGGTGTGGGAAGTGACATAGCCGAAACTTACTTTTTGAGACAGCCCACATCAGGTTCTGCCGGCAGGGACAGAAAAGCACGAATAAAGGCAGGAGCATGTGCATATGCTCCTGCCCTGTTCAATTCGAACTTGTTGTCAGGGTACGATTGTCTACCGCTGACCGGCGGTCGAGTAGTCGGCTTTCTCGACCTTCTGATCGACTGGAAACACCGGGCGCTTTTCCGGACCGGAGGCCAGGATCCACACCGCTACAAAGCTGATCGGTGGGAATATCATCAGCACTCCCCAGATAGTCGGTTTCTCGCGCACCCTGGCTACCTCAGCCCATATCCAGGCGAAGGCAAAGATGTTAATGAAGGGCACCAAGAACAGCAGGAACCAGTACCAGGGCTTTTGAGCCAACTGAACGATCTGGAAAAAGTTCAGTATCGGGATGAAACCCCACCAGGCGATGTCGTGGCGACTGACTTTCTGCGCAATCTTATACTGCGCAAAGGCGAAGTAGAAATAGACGAATGCCATGATCAGCCACATATAGGTGGCCATAGCACCGCCATCGTAAGTTGTTTCGTACATGTCCGAACCTCCTTAGTAAGTCCCGCCGGACAGGGGCGGGGCTGAGAGTTGAAATGGCGTCATTCCTATTTTCGTCCGTTTGGAAGATATTCTTTAGGTCGATATTGAGTTAGCCAACTCGTAGTCATACAACCAGATAGCTTCCCGTGCTCGGTTGCGCCGTTCGACCGGAGATACAATCACCACGTAAATGCTTGTCAGTGTCCACCCGGCCGCCTATCCTTAACCTTTGGATCGGAGCTATTGAAAAAGCCGGGGGAACCCGGCCACGGAGCAAAGAGAGGAATCGACAACCTGATGAAACAATCGGCTCTCTTTTTGGCAGTGGCGATGTTGCTTTTATCGATTGGCTGCGGCCCTTCCAAACCCGGAAAAGAAGAAGTCGTCGGTTGTTATCCATACGAAATGAGTGTCCGTGTAGATGATCACCAGATGACCGTCAGTTGGCAACAGCGCTGTGATCGACTGATCAGCGGGTACAATATCTATATCAGTGAGACACCATTGGTCGGGCGGTATCCCGGTCCCGAACTATCAGCCTCTATTACGCCATTCAATGATGAACCCTTTCCGGGTGATACTATGCCTGACGATATCGAACAGTTCATTGCCGAAGGTCTGGACAATGGCGTCAAGTACCATGTATCGGTACGGATTGTCTTTCCCGACCGGACTGTATCGGTTCCCTCCAACGAAATGACGGCAGTCTGTGGCCCGCGGGGGATTATCGAATTGCCGATTCGCTATAAATCCGCCAACGACGGTTTTGCTTTCACTCGCAACAGCTACGTGGCGGCCGACGACCTGGATAATGATCTCTACTTTTACTCCCGTGACGGCATTGATTATTTGGTCGCTCCTGACCGACTCGACGGTTTCCTGAAAGCCAATCGTATGCAATTGCTGCCGTTTCGGGGAGAACTGGAACACGTTGCCGGTCAACTGGCCGACCGGCAAGCCGACCCCGGCAGCGACCGGATAGTTATATCCACCGGTGACTGGGTCTATCTGGTCACGCCGGACGACACCCGGGTGCTGGTGAAAGTGCTCGGTGTCAGCGGCGATGGCGACAGGCGCCGGGTGCGACTGTTTTTTGCCTATTGCCCACTGGCCGGGGAGAACGTATTCTGAGGCAGCCGTCAAGCGGCCGCAACGGCCAACCGATATGACGAAACAGACAGCCGTCGGTCGGCAATACAATCAATGTGGAACCGGTCGGCTGAGTTTTAGCCCGAGGAAGGGAGACAGGTATTGCAGTTTAACAAGGACGTTCTCAAGATAGACGCCGCCGGGGTCACCGATGAACTCTGTCGGACAATAGCCAACCAGATTGGCGGCACTCTGAAGAAACGCGGCGCTGTGGTCGGTATCTCCGGCGGGATCGATTCATCGGTATGTCTCGGTCTTTGCGCCCGGGCACTGGGGCCGCAAAAGGTCTTAGGCGTCATGATGCCGGAAAAGGATTCCTCGCCCGAAAGTGAGACTCTGGCGCGCAAGCTGGCCGATAAGTTCGGGGTTGAAACTATCATGGAGCCGATAACCGACGGTCTGGCCGGGATGGACTGTTACCACCGCCGCGACGAAGCTATCAAAAAAGTCTTCCCGGAGTACGACGCCGACAGCTACAAGTGCAAGATAACTATCCCGTCGAATATCCTCGAGAAAGATTCGTTCAACTTCTTCACGCTGTCAATTGAAGACGAAGCCGGCCGGGAGAAAACCAGTCGGATGCCTCTGTCGGTCTACCTGCAGGTGGTGGCGGCCTCCAATCTCAAACAGCGCCTGCGCATGACCACGCTTTATTATTATGCCGAAAAGAAAAACTGGGCGGTTGTCGGTACCGGCAACAAGGACGAGCACGAACAGGGGTTCTTCGTTAAGTACGGCGATGGCGGCGCTGACCTCAAACCGATTGCCCACCTGTTTAAGATTCAGGTCTACCAGATAGCCGAAGAGCTGGGTGTCCCCGAAGAAATCCTCAGTCGCACACCGACAACCGATACCTACAGCGCCGAGGTAACGCAGGCCGAGTTTTTCTTTGGACTCGATTTCTACAATATGGATATGCTCTGGTATGGTCTCGAAAACGATGTGCCCCCGGCCGACGCCGCTAAAGTGCTGAACCTGTCGGTTGAGCAGGTCGAGCGGGGTTACACCAATATCCGGCGTAAAATTGAGGCGACCGAGTATCTTCGGGCGCACCCGCTGGAGATCAAGTAAGGAGGCGGTGCGCCTTACATCCGGATAAACCGGTCACACCCTGCACCATCGCGATGAGTGAGCCGCAGGCGAAGCGACATTGCGATCTGCACACGTATGCTCAGCATGATGGCACCGGGGCAGATGTGGACATCTGCCACCCACGGAACTCACCGAATGGCACCAGGCCCGCACAATCAAGGTGCGTTTATCTAAAGGTTACCAAGGAGTTGTCAAGGGTATGTGATCACCCATTTAAGACTATCAAGCTGTTTTTTTGAAAGAACCCACCTCTTGAGCATCTTGTCCTCTTCCAGGTAGGCACTCGGTCGCTGTCCCCTCTCATGCCTGCTGACGAAGTAGTTGTAGTCATATACCATTAGTGTTAACCCCATTTGTTGCTTTAGATTGAAATCGGACCCCACCCAATTTTCATCCTTTGGATTCAGATAGATGCCTACCATGGCTTGATGCAGAGAACTGTCGGGATATCGTAGGTTCAATAACGTTATGAGTTTTATGTTGCTGTTATTCCTTAGAAGCAAATCATGCCTAAGTACTTCCATCGAGGGCGGGCAGCCGCTTAACAAAATCCCGACTGTACTTGCAACAAGTACACCTGCCAACACTCCTCTCATTTTCAACACTCCCGAACCTCCTTGAGTTCAGCGTTTTGCTATCAGTATGATGTGTAACGCTTGGGTGGCCCATCCGCTTGGCGGTGGGTTTCTTCTGGTGCAGACCAGTAACGCATAGTCTCCCACCATGAATAGTGGGCCACCGGACGGTATAAACCGGGAACATAGGTAACAGACTAGACCGTAAACATAGGTAACAGGTTAACTTACGGTACGACCCAAGGAGGTGTTCAGTGCCGTGGAAAGAGACCTGTACAATGGATCAACGGATGAAGTTTGTAATTCGTTA